>CAYZZW010000060.1:0-21521 GCA_964482955.1 uncultured Treponemataceae bacterium
ACTTCATCTTCCGCACCTGCGAATTCGAGCAGATGGAAATGCAGTATTTCGTGAAGCCAGGCGATGACGAGAAGTTCTTCGACTACTGGCGCGAGCAGCGCTGGCACTACTACGAAAAGCTCGGCGTGCGCATGGACAAGCTCCGCTGGCACCGCCACGGCGAGGGCGAATTGGCGCACTACGCGAAGGATGCCTACGACATCGAATACGAGTTCCCGATGGGCTTCAAGGAGCTGGAAGGCGTCCACAACAGGACCGACTACGACCTTACCCGCCACCAGCAGTTCTCCGGGAAAGACATGCAGTACATTGACCAGGATGCCGGCAACGAGCGCTACATCCCCTATATCATCGAGACCAGCGCAGGCCTCACCCGCCAGCTCCTCATGGTCCTCTGCGACGCCTACGAGGAGCAGAAGGTCGCGGACAAGGGCAACGACGACGACTGGCGCACCGTGCTCCACTTCCACCCGTCGCTCGCGCCCGTCACCGTGGCCGTGCTCCCCCTCATGAAGAAGGACGGCCTCGCCGAGCTCGCCAAGGACATCCGCGCCGACCTCAAGGAAGACTACGCCACCGACTATGACCAGGCCGGCGCCATCGGCCGCCGCTACCGCCGCCAGGACGAAGCCGGCACGCCGTACTGCGTCACCATCGACTACCAGACCAAGGAAGACGGCACCGTCACCGTCCGCGACCGCGACAGCATGGAGCAGGAGCGCGTGCACAAGGACGCGTTGCACGACTTCATCCGCGGCAAGATCAAGTCATACGTCCGGAAGTAAGGACGTTTGCGTTTTGGGCGCGTCCGGCGGGCTTGCCCGCCGGACCGGGCGCTCCGCTCCAATCTCCGCCCCGCGTTACCGACTATGAAGCCCGGGCTTCCTCACGGAAGCCCGGGCTCTTTGTCTTGCTGAACGGGTCGGAGGATATTCGCTTCGCTCCCTCGCGCACGTCGTCTTCGGCCGTCACTCCTGGAAAAAAACGCCGCTTCGATTACACTAGCGTTGTCGCCGGCCGACTGGTTCGACCTGAACAGAAAGGAGTCGATCATGGAAACCGCCATCATAGTCGCGATCACCGTCGCCGCCACGCTCGTCATCACGTTGATTCTCATGCTCGTATCGGCGCGCTTCGGCGCCAAGCGGCAGGAAGCGGCGCGGGCGATCGCCGCCGAACTCGGCTTGACGTATCGGGACAGACGCGATGATCGGCGGGACTTGAACGCGATGACTCCCGGCGCGTCGCCCGAAAAGCCGCGAGGCTTCATCGGCGACATGTTCGACGATCTCTCGCACTGGCGCCTCGAAGGCGAGCGGAACGGCATCGCCGTGTCGGTCCACGAAGAGGAGCGGCGTTCGGGCAAATCGTCCGTCACGTACATCGTCGCGGCAGCCCAGTATCCGGCGCCGCTTCCGTACAAGCTCAAGGCGGCCAAGGAAGGCGTCTTCACGAAGATCGGGAAGGGCTTGTTCGGCCTCAAGGACGTCGAGATCGGCGTGCCGGAATTCGACGACGCGGTGCGCATCAAGACGGACGACGACGCCGCGGCGAGGAACCTCTTTTCGAATCCGTCGACGTACGAAGCCTTCCTCGGACTCGTCCGGCGCTTTCCGCGGACCGTGGCCGATTCGAACGCGGTCGTCTGCGCGCGTCCGAATGCCAAGCCGGTGCTGGAGGAGATCCGCGAACTCGTCGGACTCCTGTCGACGTTCGCGGCGAACGTGCGTTGAGCCGATTCCGGCGCAACCGGTTTCCCGCAGTCCGTATGGAAAGCCGGCTTCCCATGGAGTAGGATCAATTCGCCATCAATATACCGTTCCGGAGGTCGCGTATGGAAACCGTCGGCATCGTCCTCTTTTTCATCATCGCGTCGATCGCCATGACCGTCGCCATCGTCTTCGGCATGTCGAAGTACACGGCCAAGCGCAAGGAACTGGCGAAATCGATCGGTATGGAACTCGGACTCGCGTATTCCGACGGCTGGGAGGCGCTCAAGCGCTTTTACGCGGAACATCCCGGTCCGGTGTCCCTGGACGCCTACGAAAAGATGCCGTCCTTCCTCAAGAAAATGATGGAAAGCATGGCGCCCTGGCGCCTCGACGGCGAGAAAAACGGCGTACGCGTCTCCGTCTACGAGGAACGGCGCAGCTCCGGCAAATCGTCGGTCACGTACATCGTCGGCAAGGCGTACTATCCGACGCCCCTGAACTGGAAGCTCAAGGCCGCGAAAGAGGGCATTTTCACGAAAATCGGGAAGGGGCTCTTCGGCCTCAAGGACGTGGAGATCGGCGTGCCGGAATTCGACGACGCGGTCCGCGTGAACGCGGACGACGACGCGGCGGCCCGCACCCTGTTCGGGAATCCGTCGGTGTATGGATCGTTCCTGAAGCTCGTCCAGCGCTTCCCGGAAACGTTCGCGGATTCGACCGCCGCCGTCCGGGAACGGGCCAACGCGAAACCGGAACTCGCGGAACTGCGCGAACTCGTGGAGCTTCTGTCCGCGTTCGCCGCGAACGTGCGCTAGCGGCGCCGACGCGTCCGAAGGCCCCCACGTCCGATGTCGAACGCTTCGGAACGCCGCACGCGCGGTATCTCGCTCGTCTACGGTCTCAAGACCGACGACGAAGGCTACCTCGCGTCGTTCTACCCGGCCAGGCGCCTCGTCGAAGCGGGCGAGCGGCTCGGGATACCGTGCGCGCCCGTCCTGGCCGGGAGACTGCTCGCCGGCTACGAAGCCCGCAGCGGCGCGTTGCGCGATACGGTCGTGCTGCTGCGCGGCACGGTGCCGTCCGAACTGCGCTTCCGCCTGCATTACGACGGCTTCGAGCTCGTGAACCAGCTGCCCGCATCCGAACTCGCAGACGACAAGCTCCGTTCGTACCTCCTGTTCGACGAGCTTGGCGTCCGGTATCCGCACGTCCTTTCGGCCGGGCGCCCGCGCGACTTCGATCTCGATTGCCTCGCGCGGCGTTTGCCGCTCGTCGTCAAGCCGCGCTATGGCCTTCGCGGACGGGGAGTGCGCCTCGTCGAAACGAAAGCCGAGCTCGACGCGCTCGCGGACGAAGGGGACGAAGACCTCATCGCGCAGGAATACGTCTCGTCGAGCCGCGGCCGCGATCTCCGCCTCCCGTTCGTCGGTACGCGCTTCCTGCCCGCGGTCGAACGCGTGTCCGGCGGATTCCTGGCCAACTGGAGCCAGGGCGCCGTCATGAAGCCGGCCGAACTTCCGCCCGGGTGGCTTCCGGTCGCCGAACGCGTCCGGGCGGCGGCGGGGCTCTTCTACGGCACCGTCGATTTCCTGTTCGACCACGACGGCGAACCCATCGCCTGCGAAACGAACGCGGCGCCCGGTTTCGAAGGCTACGAAGGCGCCACCGGCTTCGACTTCGCATCCGCCCTCGTGGAAGCCATCGCAGCGCGTTACGCGGACACGCCTTCCTGAACGCATCGGACGCGGAGGCCGCGCGGTGGCCACGACCGAATCGCCATTCAAGCGGCATTCGGTCGTGGACGTGCTGACGGCCGACTCGGTATAATCATGTCGATCCGGTACGCGCCGGAGACATCGCACCGAGGACGGAGAATCATGAACAAGGCGCTCGAAATCCTGGAAGCCCGCGGCTTCATCCAGCAGTGCACCGACATCGAGGGACTCTCCAAGGTGATGGACGAAGGTCCCATCACCCTCTACGAAGGATGCGACCCGACCGGTCCCTCGCTCCACATCGGCCACATGGTCCCGTACTTCGCGATGCGGCATCTCCACGGCGCCGGCCACAACGTCATCGTCCTCATGGGCGGCGGAACCGCGCGCATCGGCGATCCCTCGGGAAAGACGACCATGCGCCAGATCATCTCCTACGACGAGATCGACGCGAACACGAACCGCTTCCTCGCGCAGATCGACAAGTTCCTCGCGCTCGACGGCAAGACCATGTACTCCGAGAACAACAAGAACTGGCTCGCCGACCTCAACTACATCGACTTCCTCCGCGACATCGGCCGCCACTTCTCGGTCAACCGCATGCTCTCCTTCGAGGCCTACAAGATCCGCATGGAGACCGGCCTCTCCTTCATCGAGTTCAACTACCAGCTCCTCCAGAGCTACGACTTCCTCCAGCTCTACAAGCGCCACGGGTGCCGCCTCCAGATCGGCGGCGACGACCAGTGGGGCAACATCGTCGCGGGCATCGAGCTCATCCGCCGCGTCGAAGGGGCGGAGTGCTTCGGCCTCACGTTCCCCCTCGTGATGACGAGCGACGGGAAGAAAATGGGCAAGACGGAAAAAGGCGCGCTCTTCCTCGATCCCGCGCTAACGAGCCCCTACGATTTCTTCCAGTACTGGCGCAACGTGACCGACTCCGACGTCGAACGCTTCCTCCTCATGTTCACGTTCCTGCCGGTCGACGAATGCAAGCGCCTCGGCGCGGCCAGGGACGCGGAGATCAACAAGTCCAAGGAACGCCTCGCGTGGGAGGTCACCGCGATCATCCACGGCAAGGAAGAGGCCGACAAGGCGCTCGAAGCCGCGCGGGCCGCGTTCGGCGGCTCGGGCGACGTCGGCCAGATCCCCTCGAAGGCGATCGAGCGCGCGACCCTCTCGATGGGCGTCGGGGTCCTCGACCTCTTCGTGCTCGCGGGACTCGCTCCGTCGAAGAGCGAAGCCCGCCGCCTCGTCCAGCAGGGCGGCGCCGTCGTGAACGACAGGAAGATCGACGACGAAAAGACGACGATCGACGCATCGTGGCTCGACTCGGACGGAGCGCTCCTTCTCCGCGCCGGCAAGAAGCGCGTGTTCAGGCTTATCGCCGAATAAGGCAAACCCGAGGGAGGCTCTCGACATGGCTGGAAACGATAAAGCGAAGTCGGTCTCCGAAAAGAAATCCGCGCGCTCGTCGAAGGCGGCCGCGGCGAAGAAATCGGTCGCAGGCTCGAAACCGGCCAGCGCCGCCGACGCGAAGCTCACGGACTTGATCGCCGAACTGCTCGGCGTGGCGAAGGATCTCGGCGAGGAGGAACTCGAATTCCTCCTCAACCAGGCGCGCATCTTCCAGGGTTCCCGCGCGCTCGTCGAGCAGGAACGCGCCCTCGAGGCGACGGCCGAAAAACCGCCCGCGAAGGGGAAGGGCAAGTCGAAATCCGCCCCAGCGGCGGAAAAAACCGCCGTCCCCATGCGCATCGAGCGCTCGTCGGACGGCGGTTCGTTCCACGTCGTGTCGAACGACAAATGGAAGATGTTCACGCGGAGCGAGATGACGGCGCTCGTCAAGATCGCCGCGGTGCCCGATCCGGTCGGCGAGGTGGCCGTCCGTCTGTATCGCTGGCTCGACCGCGAACGCCGCGACGCCTTCGGCGACCTGGAGATCGGCGGTCCGTCCGATCCCAAAATGGCCGAGCTCGTCGCGCTGCTCCGCTCCACCTTCAAGCTCGGTAAATAGATCCGATCCTCATCCCGAAAAAAAGCCGCGGCCGACTCGACCGCGGCTTGACGAGCCGTATCTTTTATCCCTTCACCGCGCCTGCCGCAATTCCGGGGAATCGCCGCTTACTCCCCGCAAGTTGAAAGATCATCGAGTGGACATTAACCCTTCACTGCGCCGGCGGCGATTCCCTTGATGATGTAGCGCTGGAGGCAGAGGTAGAGGATCACGACGGGCGTCGCGCTCATCACGAGCGAGGCGGTCAACGCGCCGTAATCCTTCGTGAAGGTCCCGAAGAAGTTGAACTGGAAGAGGACCAGCGTACCCTTCCTAAGAATGATGAAGGGCAGGAGGAAGTCGTTCCACACCCAGAGCACGTCGAGGATGGCGATGGTGGCGGTGATCGGCGTGAGGAGCGGGAACACGATCTGGAAGAAGATCCGGAATGGGCCCGCGCCGTCGATGGCCGCCGATTCCTCGAGCGACAACGGCACGCCCTTGATGAAGCCGTGGAACATGAACACCGCGGTGGGCGCGCCGAGCCCGACGTACATCACGATGAGCCCGAAGACGTTCGTGAAGCGCAGGTCGGTGGCGAGCACCACGAGCGACACCATGATGGTCTGGAACGGGATCACGAGGAAGAACGCGAACAGGAAGTACAGGAAGGCGCTCGTCCGCGTCTTCGTTCGCACGAGCGCGTAGGCGGCCATCGAGCTGAAGAGGATGACGCCGGTCACCGAGCCGAGGGTCAGGAACACGGTGTTCACGAGCGCCTCGACGAAGCTCACGCCGCCGGAGCCTTCGGTCAGGTAGACCTTGGCGAAATTCTCGACGGTGGCCGCCTTCGGGAATCCCGCGGGATTCAGCTGGATCTCGCCCGTGGTCTTGAAGGCGTTGATGACGACGTAGATGGCCGGGTAGATGAACACGACCGCGACGAGGATCATGACGATCTCGATCGCGGCGATCCAAGCGTTCCGTCGCGATTTTCCGGGCCGGACGATGTCGATGCCGTTCACAGCTCGACCTCCTTGCGCTTGGTGAGCACCAGCTGCGTGCCCGTGATGATCATGATGACGACGAGGAGGAGGATCGCCTTCGCCGTCGCCAGGCCCGCGTGCTTGTCGCGGAACGCGTCGTAGAAGATGTTGACGGTGATGTTGTCGACGCCCATGGACGTGGAGTTGCTCGGATAGAGCGCGAAGATGATGTCGAAGGTCTTGAGCGCGCCCGAGATGCTCAGGAACAGGCTGATGGTGACGGCCGGCACGATGAGCGGCAGGGTGATCTTCCAGAAGCGCTCCGCGGCGGACGCGCCGTCGATGGCGGCGCTCTCCAGGATGTCCTGCGGAATGCCCTGCAAGCCCGCCAGGTAGATGACCGTGTAATAGCCGACGCCCTGCCAGACGGCCACGAGGATCGTGAGCCACGGCGCCAGGTCGGGGTTCATCATCCATTCGTCGATCCCGGTGATCGCGGGCAGGAGCTGGGTGAACACGAGCTGCCAGATGAACGCCACGATGATCATGGACAGCACGTTGGGGATGAAGAAGACGGACCGGAGCGCGTCGCGCGCCTTCATCTTGAGGTCGAGCGCGAGCGCGAGGAGCAGGGCGAGGACGTTCACGGCCGCCACGTTCACCACGACGAAGAGCGCGGTGAAGAGGAGCACGCCGGGCTTGCGCCGCTCGAGGTACCAGTCGCGCGAGAGGATGCCCTTGAGCCGCCCCAGTTCCCACGCCTCGTCGAGCGAGGCGCGTGCGGCCGGCAGATCCGCTTCGGCCACGAGGCCGGAGGCGACGGCGGGGCTTTCGGTCAGGAGCGTTTCCAGTTCGGAACGCTTGTTAGCGGCGCCCAGGTCGAGCGCGGCGTTGAACAGCGTCTCCCAGTCGTCCTCCAGCCCGATTATGCCGGACAACGCGATCTGGATGTCGAGTTCGCCGTTTTTCACGCGGTCGCGGTCGAGCCGGTACGTGTCCCCCGCCCGAGCGTAAATGCCCGAGACGTATTCCCGATCCTCCGCCGATTGCACGTGCGGAAGCAGGTTTTTCTCGAATTCGGCCTTCGGGATCTCGAGGATCGCGTCGAGCGGATCGCCCATGTTGAAGCGGGTTTCCGTATATCGCTCGGGGAAAAAGCGCTTGTCGATCTTCCCCGTGAAGATGTCCCGGTAATTGCCAAGGCCCACGTTCTTGAAGTCCGGATTGACGTAGCCCGTGGCGTTGATGATGCCCTGGACGCGGTAGCGGTCGAGGCCGTACAGCTCCAGCTTGCGGTAGGTGCCCTGTTCCTCGTCCTTCACGTAGAATTTGAGGAGGAACTCCCGGTCGCCTTTGGCGCGTATCTTGTCGAGGATCTTCGATTCGAACTCCGCGATTTCCATCTGCGCCGGCGTCCAGGGGGCGGTGCCGTCCCAGTTCGTCGTCGACAGCCAGACGCCCTGCAGGAGGGGCACGATGGCGAAAAACAGGTACAGGACGAGGGCCGGCACCAGGAACGCGGCGAACACGGCCTTTTTCTTCACACCAGAAAGGATCATCCGTCGTTCCTCCGGCAGCGGGATTTCCTGGAAATTGAATCAGGCCGCTGGCGGATGCATCCGCCAGCGGCCGTCGACAGAGACCGATCGCCGCCCACGGAGCGCGGCGATCGTGGTTCCATCAGGTCATTTCTTGTAGTTCGTCTTCCAGGAATTGTTGATCTCGGCGACGATGTCGGCCGGCTTCATGGTGCCGAGGATGTAGCCGTGCGCGCCGTTCTTGATGGCCTGTTCCCACGTGGGGGTCGGCATCATCGAGAAGACCCACGGGTACGAGCCGAGCTTGTTGACCGAGGTCATGAGTTCGACGAAGGGAGAGGGCATGGCGGACACGTCGGCGCCCTTGAAGGTGGAGGTCAGCTGGATGTCGGTGGTCCAGATCTTGATCGCCTCGGGACTCGAGAGCCAGTTGATGAACTTGAGCGCGGCGGCCTGCTTGGCCGGGGAGGACTGCGCGGAGACCGTGAACGTGGAATCGACGTCGGCGAAGAACCGGTTTTCGGCGGCCTTGTTGCTCCACGGGAACGGGATGAATCCGCTCTTCAGGTTGGGATTGTCCTTCGCGTTCGGGAGGGCCCAGAGACCCTGGACCATCATCGCGGCCTCGCCCTTGATGTAGGCGGCCTGCTGCTGGTCCCAGGACATCTCGACCGCGTTGGCGGCCATGTTCGCCTTGTACCAGTCCATGATCTTGAAGAGCGCCTTGATGTCGACGTTCTTGTCCCAGCTCGTGGCGCCGACGTTCATGTCCGCGACGAACTTGAAGATGCCCTCGTTCTTCACCTTGGAGCCGAGCATGGAGCTGTGGATCATCTCGATGAAGTGGCCGATCGACCAGTTTTCCTTGAGGAGGCCCGCGAAGGGCGTGACGCCGTTCTTCTTGAGGGTGTCGGCGACCTTCTGGAGCTCGAGGTAGGTCGTGGGCGGGGTCAGCTTGTACTTCGCGAAGATGTCCTTGTTGTAGATGATGCCGATGCCGGCGAAGTCCATCGGGAGGGCGTACAGCTTCCCGTTGTACGTCACCGAGGGCTTGGCGCCGTCGATCACCTTGGCCATGATCGGCTGCTTCGACAGGTCGAGGATGTAGCCGTTCTTGGCGTTCTCGACGATGGCGGAGTAGGCGGGCTGCTGCATGATGTCGGGCAGCTTTCCGGCGGCCGCGGCCGCGGCGTTCGTGGCGCCGCCGTCGTTCGGGTGGATCTCGGTCGTGATGACGATGTCGGGATTGGCCTTCGAGAAGGCTTCGAGGAGCTTGGGCAGGGTCTGGGTGATTTCCTGCTTGTAGAAGCTCATGGTCAGCTGGACCGGCTCCGCGGCGAGCGTGCCGACCGCGATCAGCGCGAACAGCGCCGCCACGATTTTAAGCGAACGTTTCATGGTGCCTCCTGGAACGTGCCGGTTCGATGCAAAACCGGTTTATGGTGGAAGAATACCACTCACCCGAAAAAGTGTAATCGATGAGTGGTCACATCGCAAATCGAATAGTAAACCGGTTTTGTAATTTGTCAACCCATGCTTCGCCATGTCAATAATTTTTCTGATTTTCGATACGATCTGGCTCAACGGGAAAACTCGTACCTTGGCCAGGCATCCTATTACTAGATTATTCCTTTTATAGCAAGCAATTAAGCGTTAGTACCAACATCTATGACGGCAACGTGCTTGAATCGTGCCTAAATCTCCGTGATCACGTGGCCGTGGTAGTACTCGTCGCGGAGTTCCCGCACCTGCTTGTCGACGAGGTAGTCGTCGAAGGGCATCATGCGGTCGATGACGCCGCCCGGGCAGATCTCGACGATGCGGTTCGCGATCGAGTTGACGAACTCGTGGTCGTGGCTCGTGAAGAGAATGACGCCCGAGAATTCCATGAGGCCGGTGTTGAGCGCGGTGATCGCCTCGAGGTCGAGGTGGTTCGTCGGCTCGTCGAGGATGAGCGCGTTGGCGCCCGAGAGCATGAGACGCGATAGCATGCAGCGGACTTTCTCGCCGCCCGAAAGGACGCGGACGGGCTTCAAAGCCTCGTCGCCTGAAAAGAGCATGCGCCCGAGGAAGGAGCGGATGTAGGTGTCGTCGTCGCTCGACGTGTACTGCTTGAGCCAGTCGACGATGGAGAGGTCGGTGGCGAAGAGGTGCGAGTTCTCCTTGGGGAAGTACGAGGCGCTCATCGTCTGGCCCCAGTAGAACTCGCCCTCGTAGTCCTTGTCCTCGCCCGCGAGCACGCCGAAGAGGGCGGTCTTGGCCAGGTGTTCGCGGCCGACGAAGGCGATCTTGTCCTCTCGGTTGACGATGAGTTCGAGCCCGGAAAACAGCTTCGTGCCGCCGTCGGTCTTCGAAAGATTCTGGATGCGGAGCACGTTGTTGCCCGGTTCGCGCTCCGGCTTGAAACCTACGAAGGGGAAGCGACGGCTCGTCGGCTGGAGGTCGTCGACCTCCAGCTTGTCGAGGATCTTCTTGCGGCTGGTCGCCTGGCGGCTCTTGGCGGCGTTCGAGGCGAAGCGCTGGATGAATTCCTTGAGGTCCTTGATCTTGTCCTCGCGGCGCTTCTTCTCGTCCTTGGACTGCTGCATGAGCATGCGGCTCATGCGGTACCAGAAATCGTAGTTGCCCGGATACTGGCGGATGGCGCCGAAGTCGATGTCGCAGACGTGCGTGCACACGGCGTTCAGGAAGTGGCGGTCGTGCGACACGACGACGACGACGTTGGGGAATTCGATGAGGAATTCCTCGAGCCACGAGATGGAGTCGAGGTCGAGGCCGTTCGTCGGCTCGTCGAGGAGGAGGATGTCGGGATTGCCGAAGAGCGCCTGCGCGAGCAGGACGCGCACCTTGCGGCTTTCGTCGACTTCCTTCATGAGCTTGTCGTGGTCGGCTTCGGAGACGCCCAGCCCGGAGAGGAGCGTCGCGGCCTGCGCCTCGGCTTCCCAGCCGCCGAGCTCGGCGAACTCGCCCTCGAGTTCGCTTGCGCGCAGGCCGTCGGCCTCGGTGAAGTCCGCCTTGGCGTAGATGGCCTCGCGTTCCTTCATCGTCGAGTACAGCTTCGGCCAGCCCATCATGACGGTGTCGAGCACGCGGTGCTCCTCGAACGCGAAGTGGTCCTGCGACAGGACGGCGAGGCGCTGGTTGTTCGGGATGATCACCTCGCCCTTGTCCTGCTCGATCTTGCCCGAGAGGATGTTGAGGAAAGTCGACTTGCCGGCGCCGTTCGCGCCGATGATTCCGTAGCAGTTGCCCGGCGTGAATTTGAGGTTGACGTCTTTGAAGAGCACGCGCTCCCCGAAGGCGAGACGAAGGTCGGTGACGGTGATCACGCTGGCGGCCTCCAGACCGATTGGTGGTTGTGCGGCGCGTCGCCCGGAGGATCGAAGACGATCGGTGGGCGGACGCCGTGATGTCGTGGTGGAACGGGTCCAATTTCGCACGAAAACAGCGTGGAATACAAGGGGAAGCGTCGTACGGCGCTTTCCCTCCTGGCTCGAAACGGGCTATGATCCGCGCGTGAACACGACCATTCCCGAACTGCTCGCGCCGGCCGGGAGCTTCGCCGCCGCGCTCGCCGCGTTCGACGGCGGCGCCGACGCCGTCTATCTGGGCTTGCCCGAGTTCAGCGCCCGCAGGCAGGCGCGCAACCTGGACCGCGACGAATTCCTCCGCCTCCGCCGAGCGTCGCTCGACGCGGGCAAGCGGGTCTACGTCGCGATGAACACCCTCGTCCTCGAGCGCGAACTGCCCGCGGCCATGGAGGCGCTCGCTTTTCTGGCCGTCAATCGCGCGGACGCCGTCATCATGCAGGACCTCGGCCTCATGACGCTCGCGCGCGAAAAGTTCCCCGGTCTCCGCGTCCACGCGTCCACGCAGACCGCGGCTCAAAACGACGACGCCTTCCGCGCGCTCGAGGCTCTCGGCGCGAAACGTGTCGTCCTCCCGCGCGAGACGGGCTTCGCGACGATGGGCCGCCACGTCGCGTCGAATCCGGGCATCGAGTTCGAAGCGTTCGTGCACGGCGCGCTCTGCTATTCCTTTTCGGGACTCTGTCTCGCGTCGGGAAGGGTCGCGGGTCGATCCGGAAACCGCGGCGACTGCGCCCAACCCTGCCGTTCCCGCTACGATCTCGACGGACGCGGCCGCGGCTCGTTCTTTTCCTGCGGCGACCTCGACCTCTCCGCCCACGTCGAGGTACTGGTCGCGACGGGCGTCGCGTCCCTCAAGATCGAGGGACGCATGAAAGCGCCCGAATACGTGTTCGCGGTGTCGCGCCTGTACCGTCGCCTCATCGACGCCGCGCGCGAGGGGACGCGTCTCGACGAGCGCGACCGCATCGAACTGCTCGACGAGGCGCGCGTCGCGTTCGCGCGCACTCCCACGACGGGCTACGCGTTTTCCGAGTCGGGAGACGGCCTCATCGATTCGGCGTATCCCGGGCACCGCGGCGTGAGCTGCGGATCGGTAGTTCGGTCCGGCGCGGGAAAGTTGACGATCCGGCTGTCGCGCGCGCTCCGCGAGCGGGACGGTCTCCTCGTTTTCGGCCGCGGCGACAGGGCGGAACCGACGGCGTTTTCCGCGCGCGACCTGCGCGATCCGCGGAGCGGAAGCACGGTCCGCCAAGCCGGGGCGGGCGCTCTCGTCGACGTCGCCTTCGACGGCGTCGCGGCCGCCGGATCGCCCGTTTCGAAAATCTCGTCGCGCGACCAGGATCGGAGCGAACCGAATCCGGCCGCGTGGAAGCCCTTCGTCTTCCGCGTTCCCTGCCGCCTGCGCGGCGTCGGCGCCCCGGGCGCCGCGCTCGAGCTCGACTTCGTATTGCCCGACGGCACGACGACGCGGACGAGCGTACCACTGCTACTTGAAGAGCCCGTCGCGCGGGCGAAGGAAGCGGGCGGTTTCCTCAAAGCGGCCCGTTTGTTCTCGGAACGCGGCGACGCGCCGTTCGAACTCGAGCTCATCGAGATGGACACGTCGACCGCGACGATCGCGGATGGCGAGTCGATTTCGCTCGCGGACGCCTTCGTGCCGCCGTCGGTCTTGAAAAAGGCGAAGAACGCGGCGTACGAAACGGCTTCCGCCGCGTGGCGCAAAGCGCTCGACACCTTCATCGCCCGGGCTCTGCCCCCGGCACCTTCGATCGGTGCTGGAACGGTAGCGTCGTCCGTCACCGCGCCCCGAATGGCGAAAGCACCTTCCCGCTCCGCCCTCGTCTACGCAACTGCGGGCGTTGACTTTCCCTTCGCGACGCGCTCGGCGCTCGACGGAGATATTGCCGCGCATCCGGACATCGACGGCATGCTGTACGTTCCGCTGTCGCCGCTCTGCTCTGACACGGTGGCGTACGAAACGGCGCTCCGCGCTTTTCTCGAACGGGCGCGGCGCGAACGCCCTGAAACCGCCGTCATGCTCGGAATCAACGCGCTCCATCACGCGGGGCTCGTAGCCCGCCTCCGTTCGGACGGTTTCCGGGTAGGCGCGTTCGCGGACGTGTACGCGTATGTCGCGAACGCCCGCGCGTACGCGGCGTGGGACGAACTCGCTGGCGGCATTTCATACGCGTATTTTTTCGTGGAAGCGCGGACGCTCGCGGACGTGCCGCCCGACGCATTCAACGAAACGAACACGGCATTATGCGCGCTCGCCGCGGAAAAAAACGGCGATCCGCGCGGTACGGAACTCGCGCGGATCGCCATGGTCGATGAAGCGTTTTCTCCGCCCCTGTTCGCGAGCAAGGGCTGTTTCCGCGAGCACGACGACGCGCCGTGCGCCGACTGCGGCACGCCCCGCCGTCGTCCGACGTGGACGCGCGCGCTCGCCGGCGGAAAGCGCCGCTATGTCGTCCTCGTGGACGATTGCGTCACCTGGCTGTTCGAGACGCCGTCATGAGCGCTTCGCGCCGGCGTCCTTCCGCCCGAACGCGAAGGGATTGAAGTCCGTGCCGCGATCGTAGTGATCGACGCCTTCGCGCTTCTTGAGGAACGCCACCACGCGGTACGTGATTGGCGTGAACGCCGCCTCGACGCCGCACTTCCAGAGATAGTTCGTGAGCACGAGCGCGGCGAAGAGCTCCCATCCGAAGACGCCGAAGGCCGAGGCGACGAGCACGAACACGAGCGTGTCGACGAGCTCGCCGACGATCGTGCTGCCGATCGTGCGCAGCCAGAGCATGCGGCCGTTCGTCGCCACCTTGAGCTTCGCGAGCGTGAACGAATTCGTGAATTCGCCCGACCAGTAGCCGAGGAGACTCGCGAGCGCTATGCCGCCCGAACTCATGCCGCCGAGGATGGCGTCATAGGCCTTCTGTCCGGCGTAGCCTTCCCAAGACGGATCGCCCGGCAGCCGCTTGACCGCGTAGAACACGAGCGACGCCACGGCAAGCGCGGCGAATCCGGTCCAAATGACGCGGCGCGACGCCTTGTAGCCGTAGACTTCGGTGAGGATGTCGCCGAAGATGTAGCTGACCGGAAAGAGCAGGGTGCCGGCGTCGTACGCCATGCGCACGCCGAACAGCGAAAAGCCGAGGTCGACGATCTTCGCCGACGACGCGACGTTGCTCACGACGAGGACCGCGACGAACGACGCCATGACGATGTCGAGATACCGATAGCTCGGTCCCGACGGGAGCGTGGTCTTTTCTTCCATAGAACAAGACTCCTTGTTTTGGTGAGGCGGGTGCGGCGCGCCGGGTTCCGTGTTCCCGATGCGGGTTCTACCGCCGTGTCGCGCGAGCATAACAGGATTCGTCATGAACTGGAAGCCGGTATCGCGTTCCGTGCGAAGGAATGCGCCCACCGGGTGGCCGCATTCCAAGGGAGTCGATCGCATGATCGACTTTCCACTCCGCCGGGTACGTGGTACCCTTCATCGACGACGGAGGTAATCATGAGCGCGAAGACGATCGAACTGCCGCTTCTCCACGACAATCATACGCACCCGAGCATCTACGCCGCGCTCGACGACTGCCCGAACCTGACCGGACTCCGCAAGGACGAGGCGATGGACATCCTGAAGGCCTGTCCCGCCGACCGCCTCAGCGTGGCGCGCGGTCACCGGACGAACGAATTCGATTTTACTCGCGAGGACCTCGCCGTCTTGCCGCCCGTCCTCGTCATCAACTTTTCATTCCACGGCTTCACGCTGTCGGACGCGGGCGTTCCCTTCGTCGCCCCGCGCATGCCCGGCATCGGCGAGCGGCGCTTCGACCGGCAGTGGTGCGAGGAGCATTTGCCGTCGCTCCTGTCGATGTACGGCGAATTCGCGGGACTCGACGAAGCCAAACTCGAGCGCTACATGGACGGACTCGAGGCGGTGGGCATCGGCTCCGCCGAGGACATGGCGATCTCGTGCCCCGAAGCGCTCGAGCGCATCCTCGCGTCGGAATACGCCGAAAAGCTGCCCGTCTGGGTGGCGTATGACGATCTGCCGCGTTTCCGCTCGCTCCGCGGCGTCGCGGGCGTCAAGTTCTTCCTCGACGGCGCGCTGGGCGCGCGGACGGCGGCGTTGTCGGGCGGTTGGATCGGCGCGTGGAAGGCCGTGACCTGCCACGACGACGCGGGGCTGTTCGAAAAGGCGCGCGCGGCGATGTCGGTCGGCGCGTTGTCCATCCACGCCATCGGCGACCTGGCCGTCGACCAGGCGCTTCGCGCCGCCAAAACGGTGCGCGCGGACGGCTTTACCGGGCTCATCCGTTTCGAGCACGCGCAGTTCGTCACGCCGGCCCAGGCGCGCGCCTGCCGCGATCTCGGCGTCGTTCTTTCGATGCAGCCGAATTTTTCGCCCGATTCGGACGATTACGCGGACCGGCTGTCCGACGGGCTCAGGCGATCGAACAATCCCTTCCGCATGCTGATCGACGAAGTAGGCTTCGTTCCGGGTCGAGACTTGATCTTCGGTTCGGACGGCATGCCGCACGGCGTGCCCGCGGCCTTCGGCGCCAGCCTGTTCCCGGCGTATCCCGGCCAGCGCCTCTCGCTCGACGAACTCGTCGCGGGTTACGGACCGTCCAGGGGGAAGGGCGCCGCGTGCCGGATCGTCATCGACGAAGCGGCGCGTACCGTGAAGATGGCATAATCGATAGTCGGGATTCGAATCGCGCTCCGCGATCCGACGGAACGGAATCAGCAGAGCGACTTGAGCCTCTGGTCGAATTCTTCCTGCAGCATGCGGCGGACGAAGGTGCGGACCTTGAGGCGCTTGACGTCGTCCATGGTCTGCGGCGCGAACATGACGAGCCCGATCTCGCCGCGCTCCGGGTCGTTCCGACCGCCCATCACGACGCCGGACAGCGTGAGCCGCGTGCCCTTGAGCGTGAGCTGGACGTCCGAGAGCAGGGTGCCGGGGCGGAACATGCGGTTGTCGTCGAAATGGATCGCCATGCCGGCGGAGCTGATGTCGAGGATGTTCCCGCGAAGGAGCTCGCCGTTGTGGTTCAGATTGAGGCTGGCCGCCCCCGGCAGGCACGGCGCCCGGATGAACTTCCGTTGGCCGCGCGCTTCGTTCGCCTCGAGCGTCTTGAGCAGCGTGTCAGTGGCCTTGGCCGCGCCGTTCTTGAGGGTGACGAAGCCGCAGCTCGTGCCGACTTCCATGATGTATTTTTGGGGAAGCGCGGCCGCGTCGTTGAGCGTCAGGACCCCGTATTCGACCGCGGGATTCTCGGCGATGCGGGTCTTGATCCAGTCGGCCCACTCAGGTTCCTTGAGGCCGTCGTCGATGTTCACGAAGACGATGCTGCGCGTGTCCTTCTTGAGGAAAAACGCCAGGCGATCGTGATCCTTCGTGATGTAGGTTTCGAACTCGCGGTTCGCGAGGCTCTCGATGACTTCGTCGAGGACCGGATGCGGGTACAGGAAGATGACGCGTTTTCCAAAGGCCGAAGGTTCGGAATTCATACGGATCCCATTGTAATCCTTGCCGCGGAAACTGCAAGTTCCGCGCGGCGCGCAAGACGCCGCGCGGAAGGTTTTTCAGGCTTCGATGGCGAGCGGAAGCGACTCCCAGAATCCGTCGGGGTACGGGCCGAAATCCGGACCGCACGCCGCGCAAGTCGCCGCGGCCGCCTGAGGAACGGCTTTCTTGCCGACCGTCGCCTCGAGGACGCCGCGGAGGAACTTGTCCGCCACGTTCGGGAAGAGCTCGAGGAGGAGTTCGTCCTTTTCGTTTTCCGCCAGGCGTTTTCCGCCGAATTCCGGCAGGGGCTCGTTCTTCTGCTTTTGGTATTTCGACGTGTCGTAGGGCGTCTCGTCGCGCACGCCTGCGATACGCTCGCGGAAATTCGGGTCGACCGGCCACGGCGTGCGGCCGTAGGTGCCCTTCACGAGCTCCATGAAATTCTTCGACACGTTCGTGTAGAACGGTTTGCCCTGCGTCCTGTCGACGACGCAGTTGACGGCCTGCACGCCGACGATCTGGCTCGTCGGCGTGACCAGCGGCGGTACGCCGGCGGCGAGCCGCACTTCGGGCACCGCGTGGAGCACTTCCTTGAGGTGGTGCTCGAGCTTGGCTTCCTTGAGCTGGGCCATCATGTTCGTGTACATGCCGCCCGGAATCTGCGCCACCCGCACGATCTCGTCCGGTTCGGGATAGTTGAACCAGGCTTCGATCCCCTGGCAACGCGAGAGGACGTCCTTCGTCTTGCCGGACTGCGCTGCGGCGATGGCCTCGTCGAAGAGCCGGCCGACCTCGGCCGGCAACTCGGGCTTCGACACGTCGAAGTCGGGCGGCAAGCGCTTGTACTGGTCGAACTTGTCGAGCTCGCCGCGAACCTGCCTGAGCTCGCGCTCGATGGCGACGACGGACGGAAGGTCGACGCCGGTATCGATGCCGAGCTTGTTCGCGAACACCTGGACGATCTCGAAGCCGGGCGCCGCGGGACCGCCCGAGAACGAAAGCACGGCCGTGTCCACGATGTCGACGCCGTTCACGATCGCCATGAGGATGCTGGCGGTGCCGAAGCCGGGCGTGCAGTGCGTGTGGAGGTCGATCGGCACGCCGACTTCGTCCTTGAGGGCGCGGATGAGCTTCCCGCTCGTCTCGGGATCGATGAGGCCGGCCATGTCCTTGATGGAGATCATGTCGGCGCCGTGACGCTCGAGTTCCTTCGCCTTGTCGACGAAGTAGCGGATGGTGAAGAGGTTCTTCGGCAGTTTCGTGCCTTTGAAGAAGGCGGACACGCGTTCGCCCGCGGTGAACTTCGGATCGACCGTGTAGCAGACCGCGCAGTCGGCCATGCCGCCCGCTTCCTTCACGTAGCGCATCGAACTCGTCATGTTGTCGACGTCGTTCAAGGCGTCGAAGATGCGCATGATGTCGATGCCGCTCTTCACGGCGTTCTTGCAGAACCCCTCGATGACGGATTCGGGGTAGGGCGTGTAACCGAACAGGTTGCGCCCGCGCGACAGGGCGGTCAGTTTGGAGGAATCGCCGACTCCGGCCTTGATGGATTCGAGGCGATACCAGGGATTCTCGTTCAGGTAACGCATGACCGAATCGGGCACGGCGCCGCCCCAGACTTCCATCGCGTAGAAGCGCGCTTGTTTATATAAAGGAAGAACGCGGTCGACCTGCGCCTGGTTCATGCGGGTGGCGAACTGGGATTGCTGACCGTCGCGCAGGGTCAGATCGCGGATTTTAAGGGTTTTATTCACGTTTTCCTCCAAAAGATACGGTACGCGGCGCGTTCGGATTCGCAAGGCCGAAAAACGGACTCGCCGCCGGGAGGAGTATATGCGTTTTTTCCGCCGCTGTGAACCGCAAAAACCGAGGATTCGAGGGGACGCCGGTCCGGCCCCGGAAAGCGGTCAGCCTTCGCGTTTTCCGAGCGCTTCTGAAATGAGCTCGGCGTACTTTTTCACGCGCGCCACCTTTTCCTCGAAACCCGGCCCCTCGAAGCGGACCGAGGGACCCGACATGGACAACGCCGCGACGACTTCGTGCCGCGCGTCCTGTATGGGCGCGGCGATGGACGTGACGCCTTCTTCCCGCTCACCGAGTGACACGGCGTAGCCGGAGCGCCTGAGTTCGTTCAGCGATTCGTCGGACGTGAACGGGTCGCGCTCGAGGAACACGTCGCGCCGTTCTTTCGGCAGCGACGCGAGCAGCACCCTGCCGGCGGCGCCGCGGGTGAGCGGCAGGCGGTCTCCGACGTTGATGACGCGCCGCAAGGGACGCGTGCTCTCGACGCACTCGACGCAGACGCGCTCGTCGTTCCGGATGACGTAGACACTCACGCCCTCGTCGTAGATGGCGTTGAGTTCGCGCATGAAGGGCAGTGCGAGGTTCCGGATGTCAACGCTGGCGAAGCCGAGGGCGCCCACTTCCGAGAGCCGGGGCCCCAGCGTGTAACGTTGGGTGTCGCCGTTGCGCCAGAGGTAGCCGCGCTTTTCGAGCGTGGTGACGAGGCGCGCCGTCGTGCTCATCGCCAGATTGATGTGTTTCGAGATGTCGGTCAGGCTGAGTTCGAGGCGCCCCGGCGAAAAACTGTCGAGGATGTCGAGCGCGCGTTCCACCGAGCGGACGGAGGCTTCTTTTTCGGTCATGTGCGACCCCAAATGGAAACGGTTTCCGCCTGACGGAAAAGCCGCGTGGCGGACCTGCTTCCGCGCTCAAAACCCACATGCGGATCGATGCAAAATCGATCGCAAATAGGGCATGAGCCGAAAACGGGTTGACAGTTCGGTATGATAGTATATAATCCCGACTGATGGAAGAGGAAATCGTCATTTCCACCTGATGGAATGCGAACCGCTTCCAAGCACGCCCACCACCCGCCGAGCCGCATGGCCGGCTACCATGCTCGAGAGAGAAGCGTATGAGCGAGCAAAAGAAAAAATTCTCCCACGTCATCCGAGAGAAGTGGTGCAAGGGTTGCAACATCTGCGTCGCCTTCTGCCCGAAACAGGTCTTGATCCTGAAAAACGGGAAGGTGTTCGCGGAGCGGCCCGAGCTCTGCATCGGATGCCACCTGTGCGAATTCCGCTGCCCCGATTTCGCGATCGAGATCGTCGAGGACGACGGCAACGGTTCCAACCAACGGGACGCGTCCGCGATGGACTTCGGCGTCCCCCCGGAGGCCGACCATGACTAACGCCAAGCTCATGCAGGGCAACGAAGCCTGCACCATCGGCGCGCTCACCGCGGGCCTCGAATTCTTCGCCGGCTACCCGATCACGCCGTCCACGGAGATCGCCGAACTCTGCGCCGAGGAGCTCCCGAAAATCGGCGGCAAGTTCATCCAGATGGAAGACGAGATCGGATCGATCGCCGCGATCATCGGCGCGTCCCTGACCGGCAAGAAAGTGATGACCGCGACGAGCGGCCCGGGCTTTTCGCTCATGCAGGAGTGCCTCGGGTACGCGAGCCTCTGCGAGATCCCCATCGTCATCGTCAACGTCCAGCGCATGGGGCCGTCCACCGGCATGCCCACGTCGGTGTCGCAGGGCGACGTGATGCAGGCGCGCTGGGGCACCCACGGCGACCACCCGGTGGTCGTCCTCGCGCCGGGCAACGTCAAGGAATGCTTCGACCTGACCGTCAAGGCGTTCAACATCGCCGAAAAATACCGCGTGCCCGTCATCGTCCTCACGGACGAAGTCATCGGCCACATGCGCGAAAAGGTGATCCTGCCCGATACCCGCGACGTGAAGGTCGTGAACCGGGCCGCGCCGAAATCGGTGGGCGGCTACGTTCCCTACAAGGCCGATCCGGACGGCGGCGTTCCCGAGATGGCGCCCTTCGGCGAAGGTTACCGCTGGCACGTCACGGGCCTTTTCCACGACGAAACCGGATTTCCCACGAACAAGGGAGACGTTGCCGACGCCTCGCTCCGACGCCTCGACCGCAAGATCACGAAGCACGAACCCGACATGCGCGACTTCGTCACCGAGAGCGTCGACGACTGCGACACCCTCGTCGTCAGCTTCGGCTCCTCGGCCATGTCCGCGCTTTCCGCGGTGCGCCAGGCCCGCAAGGCGGGCGTCAAGGCGGGCTTCCTCCGCCTCAAGACGATCTGGCCCTTCCCCGAAACCGTGTTCGCCGAGCTCGCCGGAAAGGTCAAGCGCGTCATCGTCCCCGAGATGAACCTCGGCCAGCTCTGCTACGAAGTGGAGCGCGTCGTCGGCTGCCGCGCGCCGGTGGAACGCCTCGGCAAGGTGAACGGCGAGCTCTTCCGCCCCGAGGAAGTCCTCTCGGCCATCATGAACGGGCCCGCGAAGCGCGCCTGCTGCCAGGAGGGTTCGAAATGAGCGAAGCCATGAAGTACTTCCGGCAGGCCCGCCTGCCGCACATCTGGTGCCCCGGCTGCGGCCACGGCACCGTGACCGGCGCGCTCACCCGCGCCATCGCGCGCCTCAAGCTGGACAAGAACAAGACGGTGATCGTCTCCGGCATCGGCTGCTCGAGCCGCGCGCCCGGCTACCTCGACTTCGACACGCTCCACACGGC
Organism: uncultured Treponemataceae bacterium; assembly: GCA_964482955.1. Classification (GTDB taxonomy): domain Bacteria; phylum Spirochaetota; class Spirochaetia; order Treponematales; family UBA12059; genus JAPLSN01. Next base: position 21,385 of record CAYZZW010000060.1, read on the forward strand.
GCACGGCCGCGCCATCGCGTTCGCCACCGGCATCAAGGTGGCGAAGCCCGAGCTCAAGGTGATCGTGCTCACGGGCGACGGCGACTGCACCGCCATCGGCGGCAACCACTTCATCCACGCCGCCCGCCGCAACATCG
>CAYZZW010000061.1:0-20492 GCA_964482955.1 uncultured Treponemataceae bacterium
AGATGCGGACGTAGGTGAGCTGGCCGTACTGGCCGTCCTCGAGCTTGAAGCCGAGGGCCACGGTCTTTTCGGCCTCGTCGGCCTTGAGCACGACGGGAGCCTCGTCCTTGTCCAGGTCGAGCGCGGTGTTCTTGATCTCGGACGGGTCCGGCAGGTAGCGCACGACGCCGTCGAGCAGCACCTGCACGCCCTTGTTCTTGTACGCGGAGCCGACGAAGACCGGCACCACCTGCTCGGCGATGCAGCCCGTGCGGATCGCCGCGATGAGCATCTCGTTGGTCGCGGTGCCCTCGAGGAAGGCTTCGGCCAGCTCGTCGGAGAACATGGACGCCGTGTCGAGGAGCTCCTCGCGGTATTTGTCCGCGTCTGCCTTGAGGTGCGCGGGGATCTCGGCGACGCGGATGTCGTCGCCGTTCGGGCCGTCGAAGTACACGGCCTTCATGTCGACCAGGTCGATCACGCCCTCGAGCTTGTCTTCGAGGCCGATGGGCAACGTGAGGAACACGGGATTGAGCCCGAGCTTCTCCTTGAGCTGCGCCTTGACCCTGAAGGGGTTGGCGCCGGTGCGGTCGCACTTGTTGATGAACGCGAGGCGCGGGACGTGGTAGCGCTTGAGCTGGCGGTCCACCGTGATCGACTGCGACTGGACGCCGCCGACGGAGCACAGCACGAGGATGGCGCCGTCGAGCACGCGGAGGCTGCGCTCCACCTCGATGGTGAAGTCGACGTGGCCCGGCGTGTCGATGAGGTTGACGACCGTGTCCTTCCACTGGACGTTCGTGGCCGCGGACTGGATCGTGATGCCGCGCTCGCGCTCGAGGTCCATGGAGTCCATGGTGGCGCCCGCGCCGTCCTTGCCCTTCACTTCGTGGATGGCGTGGATCTTGTTGCAGTAGTACAGAATGCGTTCCGACAACGTCGTCTTGCCGGAGTCGATATGCGCGCTGATGCCGATGTTCCGCATCTTCGTGATGTCGAAGGCCATGCTCTTCCTCGCGTGTCCCCCGTCGGGGGAAGGTGGATTCGGGGAATCGCGCGATCGCGGTTCCCGGTTCTTGATTCTTGCCGTTCCGTCGATCGTGAGCCGCGCGGCTTTTCGCCGTCGGTTCACGCTTCATGCATAACGGGGCGGTTCTTTATCTGGAAGGATTCTGGGCTTCCCGCCGCCTCGACCATGGACGAAAGTCGTGCGCTTTTTAACGGTATTTTGAAAAACCCGACCGCTTGTCGGAGTATACGGAAAACGCCCCCCCCTGTAAAGGGGGCGACACGTTCGGCCTATTTATATGGTAGAATGCTTATATATGGAAGGAAAACGATCCACCCTGAAGGTCGGCTTGGGACTGCTCGGCAAGATGCCATCGCTCTTTCTGGGGCTGTTCCTCTACGCCGTCGGAATCCTGCTCACGATCAAGGCGAACCTCGGGGTCAGCCCCTGGGACGTCTTCCACATCGGCCTCACGAAGCACACGCCGCTCTCGCTCGGCCAGGCGTCCCAGGTCACGGGTTTCGTCATCATCGGGCTCTCGGTGTTCCTCGGGCTCGTCCCCGGCGTCGCCAGCGTCTTCAACATGATCTTCATCGGCCTCTTCCTCGACCTGATCGCCGGCACAGGAATCATCTCCACCCCGGCCGCGATGCCCTTGCGCCTGCTCATGCTATTCGGGGGCCTCGTCGTCATCGGTTGGGCGAGCTTCTTTTACCTGCGCGTCCGTCTCGGGGCCGGGCCGCGCGACAGCCTCATGGAAGGTCTCGTCCGGAAAAGCCGTTTGCCCGTCTGGACCATCCGCCTCGCCATAGAGGCGACCGTGCTCGCGGCCGGCTGGTTCATGGGCGGCCCCGTCGGCATCGGCACGCTCGCCATCGCCGGTCTCGTCGGCCTCTCGGTCCAGGCGGCGTTCCGTATCGGCGGCTACGATCCGCGCGAAGGCCGCCACGACGACCTCGCCGACACGCTCCGCTCCTTCCGCCCCTGACTCCGCGCATTCGCCCGTTCTAATTGAACCACGAAAAACACGAAAGGCACGAATAACGGAAGAGGGAAACATCTCTTTCACCCTTCTTTCGTGTCTTTCGTTGCACAACTTCGTGTCCTAAGGCTCGAGTACTCGCCAAGTTTCGCTCCGTGCATCCGAAGCCAACTCTTCAAACCTTTTTACTTCCTCCTTCGTGATCTTCGTGGTCACACCTTCGTGACCTTCGTGGTAAATTTTCTTGTTTCGACTCGAGCATGAAAAAGCCCGCCGTGGCCGGCGGGCTTGAAGGTCGGTGACGGTCTTTTACTTCACCTGCGGGAAGAGGTGGCACGCGCAGGAGTGGCCCGTTTCGTATTCGATGAGCTTGGGCATCTCTTTGCGGCACACGTCCATCGCCTTGGGGCAGCGTTTGGCGAACTTGCAGCCCGGGGGCGTGTTGATGGGGCTCGGCACTTCGCCCTGCAGGATCTGCCGCTTCCTCGCCCGCTCCAGGTTCGGATCGGGGATGGGGATGGCGGACAGGAGGGCCTGCGTGTACGGGTGCATCGGCTTCGCGTACAGGTCGCCGGACGGGGCCACTTCCACGAGCGAGCCGAGGTACATGACGCCGACGCGGTCTGAGATGTACTTCACCATCGACAGGTCGTGCGCGATGAAGAGGTACGTCAGCTTGAGCTCCTTCTGGAGCTTGATGAGCAGGTTGACGATCTGAGCCTGGATGGACACGTCGAGCGCGGAGATCGGCTCGTCGCACACGAGGAACTTGGGCTTGCAGGCGAGAGCCCGCGCGATGCCGATGCGCTGCCGCTGGCCGCCCGAGAACTCGTGGGGGAAGCGTCCCGCGTGCTCGCGGTTGAGGCCGACGAGCTCGAGGAGCTCGTGGACGAACTTCTTGCGCGCGGCGCCCGTGAAGATCCGGTGGACGTCGATGCCTTCCGCGATGATGCCCTCGACCGTGATGCGCGGGTCGAGCGAAGCGTACGGATCCTGGAAGATCATCTGCACGTCGCGGTGGAAATTCCGCGAATCGTTTCCCCGGAGCTTCGTGACGTCGGCGCCCTGGTAGCGGACGACGCCGTGGGTCGGATTGTAGAGCCGGACGATGGTGCGGCCCGTCGTGGTCTTTCCGCAACCGGATTCGCCCACGAGGCCGAAGGTCTCGCCTTCCTTGATGCTGAACGACACCCCGTCTATGGCCTTGAGGACGCGGCCGCCCGACAGGTGGAAATACTTCTTGAGGTCGTTGACCTCGAGGATATCGGACATGGTCACGCTCCCCCGTTGATCGGCGTCGCGACTTTCGGCGCGTCGGGATGGTTCAGCCAGCAGGCGCTCCTGTGGCCGTCGGCGATGTCGAAGTAATCGGGCATCGCCTCGCGGCATACCTTCATCGCGTAGTCGCAGCGGTCCGCGAAGGGGCATCCGGGCGGCGGCGAGAAGAGGTCGGGCGGCGTTCCTTCGATGGACGACAGGTGCTGGTCCTTGTTGCGGTCCAGGCGCGGGATCGACTTCATGAGGCCCCACGTGTACGGGTGCCGCGAGCGGTAGTACACGTCGTCGAGGGTGCCCATTTCGACGGCCTTGCCGCCGTACATGACCATCACGCGCTGGGCGATGTTGGCCACGACGCCGAGGTCGTGCGTGATCATGATGATGGCCGTGCCGAGCTTTTCCTGCAGGTGCTTCATGAGGTCGAGCACCTGGGCCTGGATCGTCACGTCGAGGGCGGTGGTCGGCTCGTCGGCGATGAGGAGGCCGGGACGGCACGCGAGGGCGATGGCGATCATCGCCCTCTGGCGCATGCCGCCCGAGAACTCGTGCGGGTATTGGTGGATGCGTTCATGCACGTTGGGAATCTCGACGAGCGTGAGCATTTCCTCGGCGCGCTTGAGCGCGTCCTTCATCTTCATCTTCTGGTGCTTGACGAGGCCCTCGGCGATCTGCTTGCCGATGGTCATCGTCGGGTTGAGCGAGGTCATCGGGTCCTGGAAGATCATGCCGGCCTTGTAGCCGCGGATGTCCTGGAGCTGACGCTCGCTCAGCTTCGTGATGTCCTGGCCGTCCAGCATGATGGAACCGCTCTTGATGCGGCCGGCGGGCTTCTGGAGAAGCCCCATGATGGTCTGCGCGGTGACCGATTTGCCGCAGCCCGATTCGCCGACGATGGCGAGCACGCCGCCCTTGTCCAGGTTGAAGCTGACGCCGCGAACGGCCTGCACTTCCCCCGCGTACGTGTCGAAGGACACGGATAGATCCTTTACTTCGAGAAACATCTGGTCACTTCCTCATCTTGGGATCGAGGGCGTCGCGGAGGCCGTCGCCGAACATGTTGAAGGCCAGCATCGTCAGACAGATGAAGATGGCCGGAATCCAGAACAGGTAGAGGTTGTTCGGGAAGAAGACCGTACCGCCCTGGGCCAGGTTGCCCCAGCTCGCCTCGGGGACGCGCACGCCCAGTCCGATGAAGGAGAGGAACGCTTCCTCGAAGATGACGCCGGGGATCATCATGGTCAGGCGGACGATGATGATGCCGATCGTGTTCGGGATCAGGTGCCGGGTGATGATGCGCCAGGCGCTCGTGCCGATGACGCGGGCCACGAGCACGAAATCCGCTTCCTTGATCTGGAGGATCTGGCCGCGCACGAGGCGCGCCATGCCCGTCCAGCCGGTGAGCGACATGGCCAGGATCAGCGTCGGGATGCCCGGCTCCAGGACCACGAGGAGCAGGATCAGGATGATCATGTCCGGTATCGTGATCAGGATGTCGATGAGGCGCATCATGAGGTCGTCGACGATGCCGCCGAAGTAGCCGGCGATGCCGCCGTAGATGATGCCGATGACCACCGTGATGAGCGACACGGTGATGCCGATGAACAGCGACACGCGGCCGCCGCGCAGCACGCGCGCCACCTGGTCGCGCCCGAGGTCATCCGTGCCGAACCAGTGCTCGGAACTCGGGCCTTTCAAAGTCTGCTCGAGGTTCTGCTCCCGGTACTGCGGCACGACCATCGGTCCGATGATGGACAGCCCGACGATGAAGAGGAGGAAGCACATGCAGACCATGGACACCTTGTTCTTCTTGAGGCGGCGCCACGCGTCCTGCCAGTAGGAAAGGCTGGGACGGAGGATGGCCTGCGCCTGGGCCAGGTCCTTGGAGACCGGCGCGAAGCTTTCTTTCGTGAGTTCCATCTGTTACACCTTGCCTTTCGCGAGGCGGATGCGCGGGTCGACCAGACCGTAGGTGAGGTCCACCAGGAAGTTCATGAGGATGAGGAAGGACGCGTAGAAGATCGTCAGTCCCATGATCATCGTGTAGTCGTACATCTGCACGCTCTGGACGAAGAATTTCCCGAGCCCCGGGATGGCGAATATCTGCTCGATGATGAAGGTACCGGTCAGGATGGCCGCGATCATCCAGCCGAGCACGGTGACGACCGGCAGGATGGCGTTGCGGATCGCGTGCTTGATCGTGACCTGGGCGGTGGAAAGTCCCTTGGCCTTCGCGGTCTTGATGTAGTCCTGGTGAAGCACGTCGAGCATGGACGTGCGCATGAGGCGCGCCGTCGACGCGAGGGACCCGAAGCCGAGGGCGATGGCCGGAAGGATCGTGTACTTGAAGCCTTCCCAATTCTGGAGGCGGATAGGCAGGTTGATGAACGGGATCGTGAACTCGAAGAAATACTGGTTGACTTCCCAGCGGCCGATCGGGAGGAACTGGTAATCCGTATTGAAGAGTTCCTTCAGGGCGTTGGACATGTGGAAGCCGAAGAGGTATTGCACCATCGTCGCCAGGATGAAGCCCGGTATCGACACGCCCAATATCGCCAATATCATCGTGATGGAGTCGAGCGGCTTGTTGTGGTTGAGCGAGGCGATGACGCCGAAGAAGATGCCGGCCAGCACGCCGAACAGGATGGAGCGGATGCCGAGGTTGGCGGAGACGGGGAACGCGGTCTTGATGATGTCGATGACCTTGCGGTTCTTGTACGTCATCGAGATGCCCAAGTCGCCTTTCAGCGTGTTCTGGAGGAAGATGCCGTATTGGACGAGCACCGGCTTGTCGAGCCCGTACTTGCGTTCGAGGTTTTCCATGATGGCCTTGGGGACGGCCTTGGCCCCCGTGAACGGCTTGCCGGGCATGGCCCGCATCAGGAAGAAGGTCGCGGTGATGACGACCAGCAGGGTGGCCAAGGACATGAGGGCCCTGCGCAGGATATAGCGGAATAGTTGCACGGTGGAACTCCGGGTGCGGCCGCGGGACTCCTCTCGGAGTCCCGCGTTCACCGAAAGATCGCCGGGCGGCCGAAAGCCGCCCGACGTCGGTCAAGAAGTTATTTCTTCACGGTCCAGTAGAGGTCGGGATCGCCGCCGATGGCGCGGCGGACGACGCCTTCGATGTTGGACTGGTTGGTCCACCAGCGGTAGCGGAAGTAGATCGGGGCGATGGGCATGTCGGTCATGAGGATCTTTTCAGCCTCGAGGAGGTAGCCCATGCGCTTCGCGGCGTCGGCTTCGTTCTTCGCCTTGACGATGAGGTCGTCGTAGGCGGGGGACGAATAGTAGGTGTGGTTGTTGCCGTTGCCGGTCTGGAAGACGTCGATGAAGGTCATCGGGTCGTTGTAGTCGGGGCCCCAGCCGGCGAACACGATCTGGAAGTCCTTGTCGGTCATCTTCTGGAGGCGGGCCTTGAAGGGCATCGGCTCGATGGTGACGTCGACGCCGAGGTTCTTGCGCCACATTTCCTGGAGCGCGGCGGCCTGGGCCTTCGGGCGATCGCCGTCGTCGGAGAGCATGGAGAGCTTCACGCTCTTCACGCCGAGTTCCTTGAGGCCTTCCTCGAAGAGCTGCTTGGCCAGGACGGGATCGTTGTCCTTGACGAGGACGCCGTTCTCCTCGCGGAAGCTGGCCTTGAGGCCGGGGAGGATCGGGGGAACGTAGCCGGTGGCCGGGAGCGACGCGTCCTTGAGGACGTTGGTCACGTAGCCCTGGCGATCCACGGCGGCCGAGAGGGCCTGGCGGATCTTGATGTTCTTCACGACCGGGTCGGTGGTGTTGAACTCGAGGTAGAAGCAGGAGCCGTCGGAGTAGGTGTTGATCGGGTACTGCTTGTCGACGAAGTCCTGCTTGTGGACGCCGGCGACGCCCTGGATGTCGAGTTCCTTGTTGAAGAACATGGTCTTCGACGTGTTGGAGTCGGCGATCATGAAACCGGTGATGGAATCGAGGGCGATGGCCTTGGCGTTCCAGTAGGTCTTGTTCTTCGTGAGGACGAGCTTGGACTCGTGCACCCACTCGGTGGCCGTCCACGGGCCGTTGGAGACGATCTTGTTCGCTTCCGAGCCGTAGCCGCCGTCGGCGCCGAGGGACTCGATGAACTTCTTGTTCGCCGGCATAGCCGTCGGGAAGGTGAGGATCGTGGCGAAGTAGGGCACCGGACCCTTGAGGGTGATGATGACCTTGTCGCCGTCGGCCTTCACGCCGACCTGATCCAGGCCGACCTTGCCCTCGTTGGCTTCCTGCGCGTTGAGGATGTCGTAGAGGATGTAGGCGTACTGGGAAGCGGTGACCGGATCGAGGGCGCGCTTGATGCCGTACTCGAAGTCGGCGGCCGTGACCGGATCGCCGTTGGACCACTTGGCGCCCTTGCGCATCGTGAAGGTGTAGGTCTTGCCGTCGGCGGACACGTCCCACTTGGTGGCCATGCCGGGCATGATGCCGCCCTTGTTGTCGTAGCGGACGAGGCCTTCGAACACGCCGTTGATGATCTGGATGGAGACCGTGTCCGTCGTGATCTGCGGATCGAGCTCGGGCGGCTCGTTGCCGTAGTTGATGTTCAGGTTGACGTTCTTGCCGGCGCCGGCGGTGCCGGTACCGCAACTGACGATGAGTGCCGCAATCCCGAGGAGAGCGACAAGGATCGACATCTTTTTCAACATGCAAGTTCCTCCGTATACGGATCCGCGCCCGCTGGCGACGGTCCGAAACGCTGCGCGGTATCGCGGTACGGACGCCCGAAAGCGATGCGTGCGACGCGATGACCGATTCTGCTTGTTCCCGGCAACGCCGGATTGCCCATTTTTCACCTCCGGCCTTGGTTTGTCAACGTAGTTTCCCGTCGTATTGGGCTATTTTGTGCATCTTTTGGTGTATTTCAAATCGGCGGATGCGAAGTACCGTACCATTTGCGTTATTTGTTAAACGACACATTTCGCAGCTTTGTCATGACAACGCGACTTAAAAATCCTGCTCCCAAAACTTGCATTGTTTTTCTACATTATAAACAGACAAAAAACATGCACGCGCAGTGAGGGGAAGACCAGCCCAAGAAGGAAAAAACCCAAAGGTTACATCGAAAAGTGAAAAAAAATACCGCATCAACCGCGATACATGCATTGCTTTAGCATAGAATCGGGAGACATCTCTTTAAACTTTGAAATCACACTACATACCTAGGGATGAGAAGCGATTTTCCGCAGGTCGTGCAAAACGCGTTTGAAACGCTCAGGTACCACGGCGTTGAACACGATGGACGCCGAAGTCGAGGGCAGCGCGATGCGGATGCGACGGGCGTGGAGCATCAGCGTCGCGTCGGGAAAACGCCGGTCGCGCTGGGCGTACAGGGGATCTCCCAGAATCGGACAGCCGAGCCGCTTCATGTGGACGCGGAGCTGATGCGTGCGCCCGGTCCGCGGCTTGAGGCGCACGAGCGCGTAATCGCCATACACCGCGACCGTCTTCCACGCCGTGACCGCCAGCTTCCCGACCGAAGCGGCCGGATCGTCGGACACGACGGCGAAGCGCTTGCGGTCTTTCGGATCGCGCCCGAGGCGGTTTTCGATCCGACCCGACTCGGCGGGCAAGCGCCCTTTCACGATGGCGAGATATTCCTTGGCGACGCTGCGGTCGCGGAACTGCGCGGCGACGGCGTCCTGCGCCGCCGCCGTCTTCGCGCAGACGATGACGCCGCTCGTGTCCTTGTCCAGGCGATGTATTATCCCGGCTCTCGAGGGGCCTTCGGCCCCTCGAGAGCTTCGAGAAACGTCAGCGATGTTTCTCGGGCTGCTTCCGTGTGGTTCGGCCCCGCGCGAGCTTCGAGAAACGTCTGCGACGTTTCTCGCGCTGCCTCCGATGGGTTCGGCCCCGCACGAGCTTCGAGAAACGTCTTCGCCGTTTCTCGGGCTGCTTCCGTGTGGTTCGGCCCCTCGAGAGCCGGCGCGAAGGCGGCCGAGGAGGGCGTTCGCGAGGGTTCCCGTCCAGTTGCCGTGGGCGGGATGCGTCACCATGCCCTGCGGCTTGTCCACGACGATGATGTCGTCGTCCTCGTAGATGACCGCGAGCGGGATATCCTCGGGAAGGAAGTCCTGCGGCGCCTCTTCGTCCCATTCGACGACGAGACGGTCGCCCGGCTTGAGGAGGCGGGACGGCTTCGCTTCCTTGCCGTTTACGAGAAAGCGCGCGCCGAGGGCCTTCTGGCGGCTGCGCCCGAGCGCCTTCGCGGTTTCCGCCAGATACCGGTCCGCCCGGCCGCCTTCCCCGTCGGGCACCGTGCCTTCGTAGCGGTTCACGCGCGCCGCCCGCGGTTCCGCGATCGAGTTACTTCCATAAAACAGGCTCCGATGATAGCATCGTGGCGCCAGAGTACACGAAGCGAGGAGACGTGTCGATGACGAAGCTGCGACTTCCCGAAGACCAGGGCTGCCTGCTCCTCCGCGCGGGCAGGCTCGAGCTGCACGTCGCGGTGACTCCTTCCACCGTGAAGTACTCGGCCGCGTACGCGGAGACGGCCGCGCCGAAGACGACGCTCACGGCCATGAAGCGCCCGCCCGAGGGACTCGAGTGGAAGGCCGAAGCCTTCAAGCCGAACGACGGCCTCTTCGCCTCGAAGAGCCTCGCGACGGAACCGTACGTCATCGACCTCGCGGAGGGTTTTTCCGTCCGGCCATTCGACGCGGTCGAGGGCTTCATCTTCCTTCCGCCCACGGTCAGGGTCTTCGACGGGCGCGGGCGCGTCGTGTTCCGCGTGCCGACCGTGCCGCCCAAGGACGCCTGGTACGGCGACGTCCGCGAAGGCGTGCCGGGCTTCGCGGTCCGCTCGCGCTTCGATTTTTCGACCGCGTCCGAATTCGCGCGGAAGACGGGCGAAGAGCTGGCGCGGCCCCCGAATCGGCCCGAACCGCGCCGCGCGGACGACATCGCCTGTCCCGTCACGGTGCGCAACGAGATGTCCACGCCGTACGAACTCCAGCGCCTCTGCCTTCCCACGGACGGCCTGGCCCTCTACGACGCCGGCGGCACGCTCGTCTGCGACCGGCTCGTCGTCACGAACCGCGACGACGGCATCGGCGTGGACCTCAGGCAGGGACTCGACCCCGCGTTCGGGGATTTCGAAGTAGTCGACAAGGCGAGAACCTCGCCCGAGGCGCGCTTCTTCCGCTCGGGCATTTCGCTCTTCCTCAAGCTGGCGGGCAGGTAGGCACGATGCAGGCAACGATCGAAGCGCCCAAGGCGACCGGGATCGATCCGCTCGCCATACTCGGCTCCATGTTCACGCCGGAGCTCGGCATGTCGGTGCTGCGCGGCGTCATCGCCTTCGCGCTCGGCATGGCCCTCGTGCGCCTCGCGGCCTTCGTCCTGCGCAGGCTGTTCCGCAAGGCGCCCTCGCAGCGCACCGCCGTCATCGCGCAGAAGGTCCTGTCGTACGGCGGCACCGTGCTCGTCGTCATCCTCGCGTTCAAGGTGGCCGGCATCGACGTGACCGCGCTCCTCGGCGCCGCGGGAATCGCCGGGATCGCCATCGGCTTCGCGGCGCAAACCTCGTTCGCGAACGTCATCTCGGGACTCTTCCTGCTGTCCGAAAAGTCCTTCGCCTCCGGCGACGTCATCCAGGTCGGCGACATCGTCGGCGTCGTCGACTCCATCGACGTGCTCTCGGTGAAGGTGCAGACCTTCGACAACCGCCTCGTCCGCATCCCGAACGAGAACCTCATCAAGTCGAACCTCATCAACATCACGCGCTATCCCATCAGGCGCATGAATTTCGAATTCACCGTGGGGATCGACTCGGACCTCGAGCTCGTAAGGACCACGCTGCTCGAAGTCGCCGACGCGAATCCCTTCGTCCTCAAGAATCCGGAGCCCTTCTTCCTGCTCGAGGGGATCACGAACGAGGGGCACACGGTGTTCTTCGGTACGTGGTTCCGGCAGGAACGCCTCACCGAGGTCCGCAACTCGATGTACGTCGGCATCGCCGAAGCCTTCAAAGCCCGTAAGATCCGCTACGCCTCCCGCACCCTCAAACTGGACACCGTTGATAGGAGTTTAGCCACGGAGAAAAAGGGCGCGAAGCGCTGACCGGAACGCTTCGCGCGCTTCGCTATCCGCAAGGCCGATCGTTCAAAGGAAGCGTGAAGCGAGCCAGGCGGCCAGGGCGAGCCAGAGGAGCACGAAGACGACGGACGCGGCGGCGGCCCACGGCGTCTTGAAGCGGTCGCCTGATTCGAGATGCTTCCACGCCTGGCGCCGGCAGCGCGCCATCACGTCGGACGGGATCAGCTTGATCGCGAGCGCGATGAGGGCCGGCACGACGAGGAGATCGTCCAGCTGGCCGAGCACGGGGATGAAGTCTGGAATGAGGTCGATCGGGCTCGCGGCATAGGCGATGGCCAGTATCGCGACGACGCGCGCTGCGAGCGGCGTCGCGGGATCCTTCATCGCCAGGAACAGGGACCAGAGCTGCCGCTTGAGCCGCTTCGCGCGTTTCTTGAAAGTTCCGTACCGTTTCGGACCAGTCATGCCGCCGCCTATCCGGAAATCCCGCGGCCCGCCCCCACCGGCGTGCCGTCGAAAAACGAACATACCATGGAAGCGACCGAATCGTGGATCGCCGCGCGGTCGACGCCGCGCCCGTCGCGGAAGTACGGCCCCCCGCTTTTCCGGAGCTCCTCGTTCGCGACGTTCAGGAAGACATAGTGACGGACGTTCCGCGGCAGTTCATGGTAGATCGAACGCGGGATCAGGGCGTGATACCGGGCCGCATTGGTGGTGGGCGGCGCTATCGCGTCCCCGCCCGCGCCTATGATGAGCGTCGGCGCGTCCACCCGGGCGCACTGTCCGGGCACGGCGAATCCGAGCCCGAGCGCGGGCGCCATGGCGGCGAACGCCTTGAACCTTCCGTCCTTGAGCGCGTCGGGACGGTAATCCGCGAATTCCCGCCCGTGCTTCCGGATCAACGCGAGCATGTCCATTTCCGGCAGGCGCATCTGGCGCCGGTGCTTCCACGCGAACGCGTCTCTCCGCAAGACGGCCAGATCGACGACCGCGCCGGCCAGCGCGAGCGCGGTGTAGCCCCCGAGCGAAAACCCGGCGGCCCCCACGCGGCCCCCGTCGATACGCGGCCCGAACTCCGGGTGTCCGAGCAGCGCCGTGAGCGCGAAGCTCAGGTCGAGCGGCCGCTCCCAGAACCGCACGAACATGCGCTCGGCCTTGTTGTCGAAGGTGTTGCCCCAATGGTCGACCGCGCACGCCACGTAGCCGCGCCGCGCGAGCCCGATCCCGAGCCAGGCCAGTCCGAAGCGGTTGCCCCCCGTGCCGTGCGACAGGAGGACGAGGGGTGATCCGCCGCCGGCCATCGGGACGTCGCCCAGCGTCGGCGGCAGGACGAACGGGAGGTCCGGGCGCTCGCGCGGCGCGCCCGCCTCCGCCGGATACCAGACATGCGCCTTGATCGGCCGGCCGCGCGCGGCGTCCAGGAGTTCCAGGTCCCGCTCGCCGACCGGGAGCGGCCGGCCGACCTGTCCGGACGCCGCGGCGCTCACGGTTTCTTCCTGACGGGTATCCAGATCTCGATCTCGGTGGCCGGATCGTTCACGCCCTTGAAGCGCGAATCGTACAGTTCGAAATCGATCGGCAGCCACGGTTCCAGGCCGAGCGCGGGTATCGCGACGGCGTAGGCTTCGCGGTACGTGGCCGTCAGCGTCGCGAAACTGCCCGAATGGGTCGCCACGAACCAGTCGCTCGCGGGCACGGGCTTGATTGCCAGGTTGTGCGGCACCGCTTCGACGCTCTCCGCGAACGAGCCCGCGAGGTAGAACCACTTGGCCATGTCGGTGCAGTCGCCCGCGTAGAACTCGATGCCGATGCCCGGCTGGTTCCGGTGCCACGAGTGGTCGGCAAGCTTTTCGTTGAACAGGTCCCAGACCTCGTTGAAGACCCCGTCAGGTCCCGGGGCGCCGTAGCAGGGAAAGCCGGCGACGAGCCTGGCCGGCATCCGTTCGATCCTGTGTTTCATGAGCGTTCCTCCCTGGAGGAAGACGCCGTCATGGAGCGCCGATTCGCGACCCGGCCGCCGTTCGGCCGCGCGGCGGTACGCGCCGGGCGCCGTCCCGAACTCGTCCTTGAAGGCGCGCGTGAACGCCTCTTGGGAGCCGAATCCGGAGTCGAGCGCGATGTCGAGCACGCGATCGCCGCTCCCGGCGAGCCGGGCGGCCGCCATCGCGAGCCGACGGCGCCTGAGATAGGCGCCCGGGCTCTCGCCTACCACCAGGGCGAAGACGCGGCTGAAGTGATAGGGCGAATAGCAGGCTTCGGCCGCGACCGCTTCGAAGTCGATCCCGTCCGCGAGCCGATCCTCCATGTACTTGAGCGCGCGCCTCACGTTGTCCCGATAGTCCATGACCGTCTCCTTCCGCGGCGAGTGTAGCCGCCCGCCGCGGCCGCCCGCTTGACCGTCCGTGCCGAACCGGACGCGCCGGTTTGATAAAACGTGCGAAATCCCGACGGTCGGCTTGCGTCGCCGATCCATGCGGCCTACAGTAGTCGTGTCGGCCGTTTCGACCGCCAAGGAGAACCGCATGCCGCTCGGCGAGACGCTCATCCGGAAAGGTCAACTCACGCAAGCCCAGCTCGACAAAGCGCTGGACGAACAGAAGAAAAGCCAGGGCAAACGCATCGGCGAGATCCTCGTCGCCCTCGGCTACGTCACCGACGAACAGGTGAAAGCCGCGCTCTAGCCGCGCGGCGATACGCCCTCCGCTCCCCCTACCCCAGCAGGAACGCGTCCACCTGCGACTTGTACAGCTCGGAGTACGTCCCGCCCCTCGCCATGAGCTCCTCGTGCGAACCGTCCTCGGAAACGCCGTCTTCCGTGAGCACGACGATGCGCTTCGCGTGCCGGATCGTGGCCAGGCGGTGAGCGATGATGAAGGTCGTGCGCCCCTCCGACAGCCGCTCGAGCGACGAGCGGATGATTTCCTCGCTCTTCGCGTCGAGCGACGACGTGGCCTCGTCGAGGATGAGGATGGGAGGATTCTTGAGGAACATGCGCGCGATGGCGATGCGCTGCTTCTGCCCGCCGGAGAGCTTCACGCCGCGCTCGCCCACGATCGTGGCGTAGCCTTCCTGGAACTCCATGATGAAATCGTGCGCGTTGGCCGCCACCGCGGCGGCCCGCAATTCCTCCTCCGTGGCGTCCGAACGGCCGTAGAGGATATTGTCGCGGATCGACCCCGAAAACAGGAACACGTCCTGCTGGACGAGGCCGATGGCCCTGCGGAGCGACTCGAGGCGCACGGCGCGGATGTCGACCCCGTCGACGGTGATCGAGCCCTCCTCGATTTCGTAAAAGCGCGGGAGGAGGCTGCACAACGTGGTCTTGCCGGCTCCCGAGGGACCGACGACGGCGATCGTCTCGCCCGGCTTCACGTCGAGATCGACCTTGTGGAGGATGCGCTCCTGGCCGTCCGCGTACCGGAAGCCGACGTTCCCGAAGCGGATGGCGCCGCGCGGAGCGACGAGATCGACGGCGTCCGGCGCGTCCGTGATGGAAGGCTTCGCGTCCATTATCTCGTAGAAACGCCGGAGTCCCGCGGCGCCGTCCTGGTACATCTCCACGAAGCGGAGAAGCACGTTGAGCGGCTGGAGGAATTGCGTGACGAACAGCGCGAACGCGACATAGCTGCCGGCCGTGATGCCCCCCTTCATGGCCACGAGCCCGCCCGCGACGAGGACGAGCGCGAGCGCCAGGTTCGACAGCATCCCGAGGCCCGAGCTGAACAAGCCGATGTTGCGCACGGTGATCACGCGCGATTCGTAGAAAACCTCGTTGTCTGAATCGAAGCGCTCCACCTCGTAGCCCTCGTTCGTGAACGCCTTGACGACGCGGATGCCGGAGATGCTCTCCTCGATCCGCTCGTTGATGATCGCCTGCTTTTCCTTCGTCGTCTTGAAGGCGTTCCGGAACCGGCCCCGGAACCGGAGCATGAAGACGAACATGACGGGCACGACGCAAAACACGATGAGCGCCAGGCGCCACTCGATGGTCAGCATGATGACGAAGGAGCCGACGAGCCGCACCGTGGCGACGAGCAGGTCCTCGGGGGCGTGGTGCGAGATCTCCCCGAGCTCGAAAAGGTCGTTGACGATGCGCGACATGATCTGCCCGGTCTTCGTGTTGTCGAAGAAGGAAAAATCGAGCGTCTGGAGGTGCGCGAAGATGTCTCGGCGCATGTCCCGCTGGATGCGAACGCCGAGCACGTGTCCCCAGAATCCGACGACGTACTCGATCACCGCGCGGACCGCGTAGAGCGCGAGGAGCCCGAGCCCGAACATGACGAGGAAGCGCGCGTTCCCCGAAGGCACGATCACGTCGATGGCGTGCTGCGTCGCCTTGGGAAACACGAGATCGACGAGCGCGAGCGACAGGGCGCACAGGAGATCGACGGCCAGGAGCCCCTTGTAGGGCTTGTAATAGGAAAGAAATCGTTTGAGCATGGGGATCACTGTAGCGCCGGGGCGCAGCCCTGGTAAAGCGCTTTCCGGCGCGTATACTGTGGAATCATGGAAACGAAGCCCTCGATCCTCGTCGTGGACGATTCGCGCCTCGTGCGACAGACCGTGCGGACCCTGCTCGCGGGACTCGACGTGGCGCTCGACGAGGCGCCCGACGGCAAGGCGGCGCTCGACGCCGCGCTCGCGCGCGATTACGACCTCGTCCTCACGGACATCGAGATGCCCGTCATGGACGGGCTCGAGCTGTGCCGCTGCCTCAAGGACCATCCCAAGACCCGGGGCGTGCCCGTGGTGATGCTCAGCTCCTTCGATTCGGAATCGGACATCGAGCGCGGCTTCCTGGCGGGCGCCGCCGAGTACGTGTCGAAGCGCGACGCGGAAGCGAACCTCGCGAAGGTCGTCGTCGAGCACCTCACCCATTCGGACTTCAGGAAAAAGCGGAGCATCCTCGTCGTCGACGACTCGAAGGTGATCCGCGATTTCGTCGTCGACGGACTGGCGAAGGCGGGCTACCGCGTCACCGCCGCGGAGAACGGCCGGCACGCCGTCGAAATCCTCGGAGAAGGGATTCCCGACCTCATCGTGAGCGACATCGACATGCCGTACATGGACGGCTTCGAACTCTGCCGCGCCCTCAGGAACGACGAGCGGACCGCGGGCGTGCCCTTCGTCGTGATGAGCTCGAACTCGGGGCGCCACTACCTCCAGCGCATGGTGCGCGAAGGCGCGGCATCCTACATCGTGAAGCCCTTCAACATCGACCAGCTCGTGATCCTCGTCGGACGCATCCTCTCCGACCACGTGCGGCTCCTCCTCGCGGACCGGAACCGGCTCGAGCTCGAGCACGACCTGATCCTCAGGAGCATCACGAGCCTCGTGTCCGCGCTCGAAAAGCGCGACCCGTACACGCGGAACCATTCGGAAAACGTCGCGCGCTACGGGGCGGGCATCGCCGCCACGATAGGCCTCGAGCGCGAGCTGATCGAGACCATCGAACTCGGCGGGCGCCTCCACGACATCGGCAAGATCGGCATCCGGGACGACATCCTGCTCAAGCAGACGGCGCTCACCGACGCGGAGTTCGAGGCGATCAAGAGCCATCCCGCCAAGGGCGCCGAGATCCTGAACCCCATCCCGAGCCTGGCGGACGTGGTGGCCATCGTCCTGTACCATCACGAACGCTACGACGGCACGGGCTACCCCGAACGACTCGTGGGCGACAGCACGCCCCTCGCGGCCCGCATCATCGCGGTGGCGGACACCTACGACGCGCTCACGAGCACGCGGACCTACCGCGCTGCGCTCAGGCCGTCGGAAGCCCTCGAAATCCTGCAAAAGGTCAGGGGCACCCAACTTGCTCCCGAGCCGGTCGACGCCTTCCTCGCATGGATCAAAACGACCGGAAGCGCCCACGGCTAGGCGCGCGCCCCATCGACGCGTCGATATCGATCACCGCGGCGATCCGGGTCGCTTGTCGCCCTTCCAGCGCTCCCAGATGTCCGCGAACGAAACCTGCACCGCCGAATCGATGCCGCCGCGCCCCGTCAACGCCAGCAGGAAGCGGTCGAACCCCATCGCCACGCCGGAGCATCGCGGAAAATCCGCGAACGTATCCGGATACGCGGGATCGACGCGGTGCGGCACGAGCATGGAATCCTTCTTCGCGGCCTCCCGCTCGAAGACCTCTCGGATGACCTTCGGATCGCGCTCCTCGGTGTAGCAATTCGCCAGTTCCACGCCGTTCGCGTACAGCTCCCAGCGATCCTTCCACGGCGTGCCTTCGATGTTGCGCGCGAGGCATTCGATCTGCCTCGGATAGCGTTCGAGCACGAGCGGCCGGTCCGCCGGCAAGCGCTGCTCCACGTCGTTCACGAACACCGCGTTGAAGGCGTCTTCCCACGACGAGTCGTCCGCGATCCGCATGCCTTTCGACCGCGCCGCTTCGATCATGGCGCCCGTCTCCTGCAGGGCGAGGAGCTCGAGCCTGGCGATGTCGCGGAAGGCTTCTTCCATGGTCATGCGCCGGAACGGCGGCTTCGAGGTCGCGGGGGTCGCGGAGGTCGAGCACCGCGAGAACAGCTCCTCGGTGATCGCGATCGACGTTTCGGTGTCGCCGCCGACCGTGTAGTATTCGAGCATCGTGAACTCGGGGTTGTGCACGCGCCCGAGCGACTCCGAGTTGCGGAAGCACTTGCAGATCTGGAACGCGCTCCGCCTTTCGCGCGCGATGATCGGCTTCATCCACACTTCCGGCGACGGCACAAGGTAGAGGTCGAGCGTCCCGAGGAAGGGATTGACGTACTCGGTGCGGAAGACTTCCAGGCAGGGTTCGGGAATCAAGGCCGGCGCGAGGGCCGGCGTGTCGGTTTCCAGGTAGCCGCGCTCGAGGAAGAACGCGCGCGTCCGCGTGACGAGCTCCGACCGCGCCCGCATCATTTCGATATCCATGCCGTATTGTATCACGGACGGCGCGAGGCGAGGGAGGCGTTGCGGCGGAGGGCGGCGGGGCGGATCCAGCCTTGCCCGAGCGCGGTGCCGCGGAAGCGGGCGCGTATTTCGCCGTCCGAGGCGTCCGTCAATTCGACGGCTTCGACAAAGGCGGGCAACCGGCCGCGCGCGATGTCGGCACGCCTACCGAGCTTCGCGTGCGGGCACGCGGCGATACACGCGTCGCACCCGTACAGGATATCGCCCCAGGCAGCTTCGACGGACGGCGGCAGATCGCCCTCCCGAGCAGAATACGCCTGCAGGCACCGCCTCCGGTCGACGCCGGCTTCCGTGATCGCCCCCGTCGGGCAAGCCTCAACGCACGCCCGACACTCCCCGCACAAAGGAAATTCGCGTGCATCATCGCCGCTCATCTTCACGCTTGAAATCGTTATTTCGGTTCTTCCCGTTCGTTCCATGCTTTGTTCTTCGGCTTCACGCCCTTCTACTTCTCTTCCTTCTTCCCTCCGTGATCTCCGTGGCGCAACCTCCGTGTCAACGCTCGAGTACTCGCCAAGCTTCGCTCCGTGGTTGCATTTAAACTGTTGATCATCTCCGTGGTTGCCTTTCAACGGTTGGTCGTCTCCGTGTCTCCGTGGCTGCCTTTCGTCCGAGTCGGTCGGGTCGAAGGGCAGCAGCATGACGCCGAGCACGCAGGCGCAACCCAAACCGGGGACGATGACGAGGGAATGCCGCCCGCGGATCCCGAGCCCCGAGGCGACGGCGAGCGCCTTTTCGTCGACCATCGAATTGGAGAGGCAACGGACGTCGCGGCGGCGCCAGCCCCCGGCGGCTCGCAACATGGCGGCGACGCGGCCCAAGCGGGCGACGAGTTCGCCGTAGTGGTCGGACCGGGCGAACCAGGCGATCCGCGCGGCGCCCGCGGGGCGGGCGGCCGGCTCGGTCGTGTCGTACGGCAGGGCGGCGACGACCGCGCCCTTCGCGGAGGAGACGTCGTACGCCCGTTCGAGTTCGTCCCGGGGATACGGCGAACCGTCCGCGCGGCCGTCCGCCGGAACGGCGGGGCGCAGGGCGGCGCGCAAAGCTTCCTCGCCGAGAAAGGCGCGGAACGGGAGCCCCTCGACGTCGAGCGCGCGCCCGAGGATCGCGCGCCCTTCTTCGCGGACTGACGGGGATATGGACTGGCCGGACGGGGACATGGCGCGGCGTTCAGCCGAAGCGGGCGTTCAGCTGCGAATCCTGGCGGGCTTTTTCGATCTTCTGCATCTTGCGGTAGTATTCGGTCTGCTTGGCGATCTCGACGACGTCCGTCGCCGCCATCTTGTTGTTCTCGACGCGGATCTTGTTGTTCTCGAGGAGCTTCCGAATGACGAGATTGCCCTCGTTGACCGGAAGCCCCACCATGTTGATGAGTTCCTTCGGGCCGAAATCGAAGACGTAGGCGGCGCCGGGACGCAGGTTCGCGTGGTTCTTCTCGAGCTGGATGAGGAGCACGTCGTACATGCGGCCCACCGGATCGGAGAGCAGGGTGTTCGTGAGCTGCTTGAAGATGAACCAGATGCGCTCGGCGAGCAGGGTCGTGAGCCGGGTGACGATCTGGGGCTGGGTCTGGACCATGCGCTCGAAGTTGGCCTTGTTGACCGCGAGGAGGTAGCTGTCCTCGAAGGCGATGGCGCACGCGGAGCGCGGCTTGTTCTCGAGGAGCGACATCTCGCCGAAGATGTCGCCGGGCTTGAGCACGGCCAGGAGGACTTCGTTGTTCTCCACGATCTTCGTGATCTTCACCGAGCCCTTCTGGATGATGTAAAGCTCCGAACCCGGCATGCCCTCCGCGAAGATCATCGTGTCCTTGGGATAGAAGCGGTTGAACTCTTCCTTGGAGCCCTCGAGGTACACGGCCTTCGCGTACTGCTGGATCTTGGCCATGCGGTCCTTGGCGGTGACCGCGTTCTGGCCCGCGGGGCACAGCTTCAGGTACTGGTAATACGAATAGAATGCCTGGTTGTACTGGCTCTGCTTCACGTAGTACTCGGCGACGCGGAACAGGTGGGACGGGTCAGCCTCCGCGGTGCTCTTGAGGGTGAGCCGCGTGAGCGCCTCGTCGAGGAAGCGCATGCGCTTCGAGAAGCCCGAGATGATCTTCATGGCGACCGGCGTGTTCTTCTCGATGAGGAGGCCGTACTGGTCGCGGTGGACGGAGATGAGCGTGCAGTCGGTGATGGCCTGGGCCGTCTCGATGTGGCTGTGGTTCGACATCGTCGAGACGACGCCGAAGAAGTCGCC
>CAYZZW010000062.1:0-19630 GCA_964482955.1 uncultured Treponemataceae bacterium
AATTGGCACGATTACTATTACGAAAGCACCTATTACCAGGATGATGGTCCCTTTTGGGCTGGCGTTTTTGAATCCGGCATTTGGAAGCGGGTTTACGGCAACACGTTGTGGTCCAATCATACGGACGGGCCGGGTGTTTATTGGGAAGTTCCGAGGAAGTCGACAAGCGCCTCCACGACATCATGATCACGATCCACAAGAACGCCTTCGACACCGCGAAGCAGTACGGCTTCGAGGGGAACTACGTCGTCGGCGCGAACATCGCCGGCTTCAAGAAAGTCGCCGACGCGATGATCGCCCAGGGCCTGGTGTAACCAGGACCGGGCCTGGTGTAACCAGGACCGGGCTTCGCGTAAGCGGGGCCTGTACGGTACGCGAAGAGCCGTCCGAAAGGGCGGCTCTTTTTTATGGAAGAACGCCTCAGGCGACGGCGTGGAACTTTTCGGGAACGGAATCTTTTGACCCTATGGTATCCGGAGCTTATGCTTGTTTCCGGTTATGGGGAGGGGCTTGGACATGCCTAAACGGTCAACGCTGGTCGTTTCATTCGCGTTCCTGTGCGCGATCGCGGCGGGAGCGGCGCCGGGAGACGAGTACGTTTTCTCCGCGATGATCGAGATCGGCGGTCCGGGAATACGGAACGCGACGGTGAGTCTCGGCGACGCGGTGTTGTACGACAAGGGCTTCAAGAACGGCCCGGGCGGGGACGGGGAGCTCGTGTTCGTTGATCTCTACCGGCGCGGGAACGCCCTGTTCGCGTCGTGCGGGGACGAAGAACGCCGGATCGAGGATACGTCGGTTTTCGTGTTGCGGGTGAAGATCGACGGCCGGACGCTCGCGCTGCCCATGACGGACAAGGGCCGGACGGAATACTGGTACGTGTCGATCCACGGCCCGGACGGCATCAGCGTCGAATGCCGCGACGAGCCGATGATATTCGACTGACTCATCCAACGCCGGAACGGCTCGACTCGGCATCGGTTCGGCGCTACGATTGAGCCATGGATCGGAAGGAAAATCGGGCGCGCAAACCCTTCGCGCGGCTTTCGTACCTGATGCGGAAACTGCTCGAGGGCTCCTTCGCGCGCATGGTGCTCGTATTCGTGGCGGGCATGACCGCCGTCATCGCGGTATCCGGCGCGGTTTTCGCGGTGATCGGCGCCGGTTCCGGCATCGAGGATCCTTTCTGGTTTTCCTTCCTGTCGCTGCTCGGCCCCGACGCCCTGTTCGCGGTGGACGAGCGCGCAGTCTTCGCCCGCACCGTCGCGGCCGTTCTCGTCGCGTTCGGCATCATCGCCTTCAACGGTATCGTCGTCGCGATCGTCGTGACGCGGCTCCAGCGGGAATTCGAGGCGATCCGCGAGGGCCGCGGCCGCATCTTCGAGCGCGGGCACGTCGTCCTCCTCGGGTGGTCGAACCTGCATTCCGGTACGCTCCGGGGGCTCGAAACGTGGTGCGTCACCGAGCGGCGGAAGCTCTTCGTGGCGGCGACGGTGTCGGTCGCCGACAACGACATGGTGCAGGGCCTGCCGCGCTACGCCCGCCTCCGCCTGTCGCACCGTACGGGGCATCCCCAGGACGCGGGCATCCTCGATACGGTGTCCGCGTCGACGGCCTCGTGCCTCGTCATCCAGCATGATCTCTTTTCGCCCGGTGACGCGGACGAATCGGTGCGGGGGGCCCAGGCGGCCACCGCGTACATATCCGCGCGAGCCGAACTCGGCGAGCGGCTGCCTCCCTGCGTCGTGTCGATGTGCGGCGACGCCCATTCGAAGTCGCTCGCGCCCTTCCTCGACGCCCGCTCTCGGATCTTCGACTCCGACCGCTTCGTCGCCTCGTATGTCGCCACGCTGTGTATCGAACCGCGCGTCTACGCCGCGCTCGACGAGTTCTTGTCGTTCGAGGGCTGCGAACTGCACTTCCGGGCGGCCGCTCAGGAGGCGGGGTTGCCGTTCGGGAGCGTGCGCTCTCGTCATTCGCGCGTCATCCCCGTGGGGATCCGTCACGGCGAAACGCTTGTCTTGCTGCCGAAGCCGGACACGATCGTCGACGCGGCGGACGAACTCGTGTTCCTCGCCCCCGACGAAGCGTCGTGCCGCCGTCACGATCCGGTCGCGGATCGATCCGCGACACCGTCGACGGGCCGCGTCGATTTCGAGGCGGCCAAGCGCGGGCGCGGGGAGCGCCGCGTCGTAGTCATCGGCACGAATCGCCTCGCGGAACACATACGCGGGGAATTCCTCGTCGCTGGCATGGCCGTGGACTGGGTGGAGGCCCCGAAACGGGAATCCGGCTCGTACGAATGGGATACCGTGACCGGGCTCGGAACCGCGGATACCGTGCTCGTACTGTCGGATCGGGAAGGAAGCGAACCCGCGAGCCGGGACGCCGAAACCGTATTCCGTTGCCTGTCGCTCCTCGAATACCGGCAGCGGCGGGGCCTCGAATACGAGCTCGTCGCGGAGTTCCTCGACACCGCGGTGGAACGGGCCATGAGCCTCGTTCCGGAGCGGCGGTTCCGGTGGATCGTCGGCACGCGCGTCGCCTCGGAAATTCTCGCGATGGCGGCCATCCATCGCGGTCACCTCGACGCTTTCGACGATCTCTTGTCGGAACGGGGAACGCGGCTGCTCGAAGGGACGTTGCGGCTTTCCGGTCCCGAGACCATGGTCTCCTTCGGCAGCGCCTCCGAAGCCCTCTACGCGGGACGGGGCGTCATACCGGTCGGCGTGTTCGAAGGCGACCGTGTCACCCTGAATCCCGGCCGGAACAGGATCCTGCGCGACGGCGACGCGCTGATAGTCCTGGCGCCGTTCGACTTGTAGCGCGCCGGATTACGCGAGGTTCCGGACCGCCGGGCGCGGGAAAACCGGATCAGAACGACGCGAGGATCACGATCGAACACGCCTTGACCATGTAGTTCCATTCGATGGTCTTGGCCCGCCCGGGATCCCACGCGTTGTCCGATTCCGCCTCCGCCCAGAAGGCGGTGTCGACGAGTCGTTTCCAGACGGTGCCGCGGTCGGGCTGCTCGAGCTCGAAGCGTCGTTCCCCGTAGGTCATGTTGACCAGGACCAGGTAGTCGCGGTCGCCGACGGAGCTGCCGTCGATCCGGACCGCGAACGCGGCGTCCTCGTTCGAATCGTAGCCGGGACTGCCGTCCGGGTGCGAGTACGACATCCCCATGTCGTAGTTGCCCTGCCTGAGCGCCTCGCTGGACGCCCGGAGCCCGACGAGGCGCTTCACGAACAGGAAAACCGAGTTGACGCCGTCGGGCTTCGAGTCGACGCCGAAGTTGTCGTGATACGACGATCCAGGAACGCCCGTGGGGGCGCGGTGCGGCGCGTCGGTCGCGATCATGTCGTAGTTGTTCCACGTGGCGACCGAGTCGATGTTGTACGGATTGTTGTTCCCGTTCTGGGTGCGGGCGAATTCGTCGCCGTAGACCGTCATGGGTACGCCGCGGCTCAGCATCTGGAACGCGATGAAATTGCGGAAACGCTGGCGGCGGAAGGCTTGCACGTCGGGGCAGCCGGTCGCCTCGGGTACCCACGCCGAGTCCCACGAGTCGTTGTCGGCCGCGCCGCCGTCCGACGGGCCGAAGGGCCAGGGACCCTCGTTGCGCTTCGCGTTGTACGACACGAGATCGGCCAGCGTGAAGCCGTCGTGCGCCGTGACGAAGTTCACCGAGCGCTCGGGCCCGCCCTGGTCCTGGAAGTGGAGCCAGTCGCCGTGGAGCGCGTCCGCGGGGGAGATGGGACCGGCGGTCGAGCCCTTCATGAAGCGGCGCACGGTGTCGCGGTAGCGGCCGTTCCACTCGGCCCATCGGTCGGGGAAGTTGCCCACCTGGTAGCCGCCGCCCGCCGTGTCCCACGCCTCCGCGATGACCTCGGCGTTGCGCGATTGCGCGAGGTCGGCTATGGCGACGAGCGCGTCCGCCCGCGGGTCGAAGCCGAAGGCGCGCGACTGGACGCGGCCGAGCGCGGGCGCCAGGTCGAATCGGAAGCCGTCGACGCCCATGTCGTCCAGCCAGTACGCGAGCGAGTCGAGGATGAGCGAGCGCACCGCCCGGTTCCCCGCGTTCAGGTTGTTGCCGCAGCCCGTGCTCTCCCAGTAACGCCTGCGGTCGTCCGGCACGAGCGCGTAGTAGGCCGCGTTGTCCAGGCCGCGGAACGAGAGCGTCTCGGCGCTGGCGCCGGTCGCGTCCCAGAGGCCGCCTTCGCCCGTGTGGTTGAACACGACGTCGAGATAGACTTCGATGCCCGCGTCGTGGAAGGCTTTCACCATCGCCTTGAATTCGCGCGTCGGGCCGCCGGACGTCTTGTCCGACGAGTAGCGTCGGTCGGGCGCGAAGTAGCCGTAACTCATGTAACCCCAGAAATTGCCGCCGGGGCGGTCGTCGGGGTTGTCGTCGTTCGCGCACTCGTGCACCGGGAGAAGTTCGACGGCGCTATAGCCGAGGGCCTTGAGGTAGGGCGCCATGCGCGCCGCCCCCGCGTAGGTGCCGCGTTCTTCCTTGGGGACGTCCGCGACTCCTTCGAAGCCGGGCACGCGGTGGAGGATCTTCGACAGGCGCGACGACGACGGATGCGCCGTGAAACCGCGCACGTGGGCTTCGTAGATGATGGAATCTTCGGGCGGCAGCGCCGGCTTCCTGCCGAAATCCGTGCCGTCGACCACGACGACGGACTTGGGCGCGCGCGCGCCCGTATCGACGAGCCGGCGGTCCACGGGCTTCCCTCCCGTGAGGGCGCCCGAATACACCTGCGTCGGGGAGATGTCGCGGCCGCCCGTGCCGTACATGCCGCCGTCGTCGCCGAGGGCCAGGATGGCGGGCGTGATCTTGTCGTGGCTGAGCTCGCGGGCGTACGGATCGTGGAGGAGTTTGTTCGGGTTGAAGCGGTTGCCCGCGCCGTCCACGTCCGCGACGAAGCCCGTCATCGAGCCGCGGGTCCACGCGGCATCGTAACGCCAGTTCGGCCCGAAGGCGCGAAAGCCGTACAGGGTTCCGTGCCCGACTCCGGAGACGCGCGCGCGGAACGAGCCGTCTTTTCCTTTCGCCATCGCGTAATCGAAGCTGGCCGCGGAGCCGAGCGCCTCGTCGTACAGTTCGAGGAACACGGCCTCGCCCGCGCCGGAGTACACCGCGAAGGTCGTCGAACCGTCCGGCAGGACGCGGGCCCCGAGCGGCCAGTCCGCGTCGCCCCACGACGCTTCGTCGACCGGAGCGTGCTTCCCCTTCGCCGGATGCTTCGTGCCGATGCGCTCGCCCATGACGTCCCCCTCGGTTCCCGTGCTGTCTCAAGTATAGTCCGCCGCTAGCCGTTTCGCTAAATGGCTTTGAGGAAGAATCACCACGAAGGACACGAAGTCCGACCACGAAGGGCACGAAGAAAGCGAAGGTAACGAAGGAAGAGAAGAACTTTAGGATCGGGGATGTCCAACTACTCTTTCTTCTTCCCATGCCTTCATGGCAAATTCTTAAACAAGATTCCGCTCTTCCCTTCGTGTCCTTCGTGGCAACATCTTCGTGTCCTTCGTGGTAAAGCCTTCGCGTTCTTTGTTTCCATCGTGGTAAAAAACCCAAAGGTTCCATACCGTTGCAACGGGGGCTTGGCGGGGGCATACTTCGGGCATGTACTTCAACGAACTCGTCGCGGCGTACGACCGCGACCGTCGGGAACGGAACGTCTTCCACGACCTCATGCGGCGCCGCGTGCGGGAGATACTCCTCGTCGCGAGCCTCTACGACTCCTTCATCCTCGAGAGCGACGGCGCGTTGTCGGAGCAGATCTACGGCGAGTACTACAAGCTGAACTTGAGCTCGGCGCCGCGCGTCACCTGCGCGTACACCCCGGAGTCGGCCTTCGAGCAGTTCGAGGCGGGCAGCTTCGACCTCGTCATCCTCATGGCAGGCACCGATTTCGACGCGCCGCTGGCGCTCGCCAAGCGTCTCAAGGAAGCGAATCCGGGCGTGACGGTCCTCCTCCTGGCCATGAACAACCCGAGCCTCCGCGGCCTCGACATGGAGCGGCCGGAGCTGCCGTCCGTGGACCGCGTCTTCGTCTGGAACGGTTACTCGAAGCTGTTCGTGGGGATGATCAAGTACGTCGAGGACCGCTGGAACGTCGACGTGGACACGACGACCGGACTCGTGCGCGTCATACTGCTCGTCGAGGATTCGGTCCGCTACTACTCGCGCTACCTGCCGGTACTCTACTCGGTCGTGATGAGGCAGATCCAGACCCTCATCGAGGAAGAGCGCCAGGTCGAGATGAACAAGGTGCTCCGCATGCGCGGGCGCCCCAAGATCCTCCTCGCCACGAACTACGACGAGGCGGTGCGCCTCTTCGAGCGCTATGAACCCTACATACTCACGGTGATCTCGGACGTGTCGTACCCCCGGGGCGGCTGCGCGGACCCGGACGCGGGCTTCGAATTCCTCGAGCTCGTCAAGTCGCGCGAGGCGGAGATCCCGGTGCTGATCCAGTCGAGCGACGCCGCGAACCGCGAGCGCGCCTTCGCCGCGGGGGCCTCCTTCGCGCACAAGGAATCGGACACCCTGGCGCGCGAGCTGTCGGACTTTTTCCACGACAACCTCGGCTTCGGCCCCTTCGTCTTTCGCGACCCCGACGGGACGGAACTGGCGAAGGCGCGCAACCTGGACGATTTCGTCCGCCTGCTCGAGCAGGCGCCGCTCCCCTGCGTCCTCCACCACGCCGAGCGCAACCACTATTCGGCGTGGCTCATGGCCCGCGGCGAGGTGCGCTTCGCGCGGGTGATGCGGAGTTACCAGCCCGACGACTTTTCGGGGCCGACGGAGATGCGCTCGTTCATCCTGCGTATCCTCGAGGACGTGCGCCGATCGAAAAACCGCGGCGTCATCCCCGATTTCGAGGAAGCCCTCTGCGGCGATTCGAACTGCATGGTTCGGCTCTCTTCGGGCTCGGTGGGCGGGAAGGGGCGCGGCATCGTCTTCATCAAGAGTCTCATCGACAACGAGGCGTTCCCTTCGCTCTTCGGGAACATGGACGTGCGCATGCCGTTCACGGCGTTCCTCGGCATCGACGAGTTCGAGCGCTTCATGGAGAACAACGGCCTGTGGCCCGCGATCCACGAAGCGGCATCGGGCGAGGAGATCAAGCGGCGTTTCCTCGAAGGCGCTCTCTCTCCGCACCTCGAAGCCCGGCTCGAGCGACTCGTCGCCATCACGGACGCGCCGCTCGCCGTCAGGTCGTCGGGGCTGTTCGAGGACATGCTCATGGTGCCGTTCTCCGGCATCTACGACACCTACATCATCCCGAACTCGGATCCCGATCCGGCAGTGCGTCTCGGCCAGCTCCGCGACGCGGTGCGGCTCATCTACGCGAGCGTGTTTTCGGACCAGGCGAAGGCGTACTTCGAAGAGGCGAAGTACAAGATCGAAGAGGAGCGCATGGCGATCGTCGTGCAGGAACTGGTCGGCGTCCGTTCGGGGAACCTCTTCTATCCCCACCTGTCCGGCACCGCGCAGTCGCGCAACTACTACCCGGTCGCGTACCTCACGCCCGAAGACGGCCTCTGCGTGGCCGCGGTCGGGCTCGGCACCTACGTCGTCGGGGGAGGGCAGGCGTTCCGGTTCTGCCCGGCTTACCCGAAGCTCGACGTCGTGTCGCCGGAGCACCAGCTGTCCGGCACGCAACGTCTGTTCCACGCCCTCGACCTCGAGCGTTCGCGCGTCGACCTGTCGCGGGGCGAGAACGCGGCGATATCCGAACTCGACATCGCCCATGCGGAGCCGGAAGCGCGTTTTCCGCTTCTCGCGAGCACCTACGACCTGGCCGAGGGGCGACTCGTGCCCGGAACCTCGGCGAAAGGCCCGCGCGTCGTCAACTTCGCCAATATACTCAAACACGACGCCGTTCCCTTCGCGGAGGCGATCCGCGGCGTGCTCGACGTCTGTTCGCGTTCCATGGGGATCCCGGTGGAGATCGAGTACGCGGTCAACCTCGCGGAGCCATCGGGTCGGCCGACGCTCTACCTCCTCCAGATCAAGCCGCTCGTGCAGGCTGGCGATCAGGTTTCCGTCGACCTCTCCGGCGTGCGCGACGGCGACTGCGTCATCCGGACGGAAGCCTCCATGGGGAACGGTCTGGACGCGACCGTACAGGATCTCGTATTCGTAAAACGCGGCAGGTTCGACCGCGAAAAGACCCACGACATCGCCCTGGAACTGGCGTCAATCAACGCGTCCCTCAAGGAAGAAAACCGCGGTTGCGTCCTCGTCGGCTTCGGGCGCTGGGGCACGCGCGATCCGAGGCTCGGCATTCCCGTCACCTTCAACCAGATCACCCAGGCGCGCGCCATCGTGGAATCGGACTTGCCGGAGTTCCGAGTCGAAAGCTCGCTCGGAAGCCACTTTTTCCACAACGTCACGGCGATGAACATCGGCTACTTTTCGATTCCCTTGGGCGCCCCGGGTTCCTTCGTCGACTGGGACTGGCTCGAGTCGGTTCCGCCTTTCGCGGAGACCGAGCGCTGCGTGCACCTGCGCTTCGACCGGCCGATCGCCATCGCGATGGACGGCGCGCGCGGGCGCGCGGCGGTGTTGAAACCCGGCACCGCATTGACCGCGACGTCAAAACATGAGAATATCGCCTCCTGCGACGACGCTCCCGGATCCCGTCACTGACGGAGTCGGGCGGCATCGCCGAAAACGGAACGCAAACCGTGTACGGAGTGACGATATGGACATGAAAGCGGTGGTCAGGACCCTGCATCCGCTCGAGGTGAAAGTCCTCGGACGGTACGAGGCGGGAAGCGAGCTTTCCACCGACCGGCTCGTGCGCGAGCTCGGCTATGTCGAAGGCCAGGCCAACCAGGCGCTCAACTGGCTGGCCAACAAGGCGTTGGCCGCGGAATCGGGACGGATTTCGTGGCTGTCCTACGAAATGACCCCGCTCGGCCGGGAATGGCTCGACAAGGGCCTGCCCGAGGAGCGCATCGTCGACTTCCTCGCGAAGAACGGCCCCTCCAAGCTGCCCGACATCGCCGCGGCGCTCGGCATCGACCAAAAGGATATCGGCAGCTCCTTCGGGAAGCTTTCCAAGGAAGGCGTCGTCGCGATGGACGCGGAAAAGCGCGCCGCCGTGGCCGACGCTTCCAAGTCGTCGCGCGCGAAGAACCTGCGCGCCCTCCTCGCCAAGGTCGCCGGAGTCGGCGGCGTCATCGACGACAAGGACCTCGACCAGGCCGAGCGCGCTGCCATCGCGGAAGTCGCCAAGAAGCGCGGCGCGGGCGACGCGGCCTTCCGCGCCTCCGACCGCGAGACGGTCCTGTTCACGCTGACCCCCGCGTGCGCCGAGGCCGTAGCCGCGCTCGCGGAGGCCGGCATCACCGGCGAGGAAACCGGCGCCGTCACGCAGGAGCTTCTCGAGAAGGGCACCTGGAAGGATGCCGTCTTCCGGCCGTACAACGTGAAAGGAAAGCCCGCCCGCCTCGAGCTCGGCCGCCGCAACCCGTACGTCGAATTCCTCGACTCGGTGAAGGACAAGCTCGTCTCGCTCGGCTTCCAGGAGTTCGACGGCTCGCTCGTCGAGACCGAGTTCTGGAACTGCGACGCGCTCTTCATGCCGCAGTTCCACTCCGCGCGCGACATCCACGACGTGTACTACGTCGCCGATCCGACCCGCGCCAAGTCCATCGAGCAGCCTCACCTCGACAACGTGGCCGAGACGCACGAAAACGGCGGGCCGACGCAGAGCCGCGGCTGGAACTACTCCTTCGACCGCGACTTCACGAAGCGCCTCATCCTCCGGAGCCACGGCACGGTGCTGTCCGCGCGCCAGCTCCCGAAGGCCGAGGTGCCCGGCAAGTACTTCGGCATCGCGCGCTGCTTCCGTTACGACCGCGTCGACGCGACGCACCTTTCGGACTTCTACCAGACCGAGGGCATCGTCATCGGCGAGGACGTGAACCTGCGCACGCTGCTCGGCTTCCTCAAGATGTTCGCCACGGAAGTGGCGGGCGCCAAGGAAGTGAAGTACGTCCCCGGTTACTTCCCGTTCACCGAGCCGTCGGTCGAGGTGCACATCAAGCATCCCGTGCTCGGCTGGTTCGAGCTCGGCGGCGCGGGCATCTTCCGCCCCGAGGTGACCGAGCCGCTCGGCGTGAAGGTCCCCGTAGCCGCGTGGGGCCTCGGCATCGACCGCATGGCGCTCATGGCCCTCGGCCTCAACGACCTCCGGGAGCTCTTCAGCCCCGACATCGAGAACATCCGGCTCAGGCGGAACGCCGCGCGCTGACAACGAGGATAACGACATGCCCAAGATAGAAGTCAACGAACAGCTCTTCTTCGCGCTCTACGGCGAGCGCCCCGACGCCGACGCCCTCGAACGCGCGCTGCCCGCGGCCAAGGCGGAGCTCGACGAGTGGAACCGAGCCGAAGGCAAGGACGACGAGCGCGTCATCAAGATCGAGCTGAACGACACGAACCGCCCGGACTTGTGGTCCACCGCCGGCATCGCGCGCGCCCTGCGACTCTACCGCGGAGATCCCATCCCCGAGTACGAAAGCTTTTCCCGCGAGGACGACCTCAAGGCGGCCGAGCACCGCATCGTCGTGGACGCGTCCGTACGCGTCCCGCGGCCGTTCATCGCCGCCTTCGTCGTGAAGGGCAAGGCGATCACCGACGCGATGCTCAAGGACGTCATCCAGACGCAGGAAAAGCTCGCGTGGAATTTCGGCCGCAAGCGCCGCACCGTCTCGATGGGCGTCTACCGCACCTCCCTCATCAAGTGGCCCGTCGTCTACAAGGCCGTCGCGCCGGACTCCGTCTCCTTCGTCCCGCTCCAGGCGGACCGCGCCATGACGCTCACGGAGATTCTGAGAGAACATCCGAAGGGCAAGGAATACGCCTTCATCCACGAGGGATCGAAGGCGCACCCGATCCTCGTGGACGCGACGGGCGCCATCCTGTCCTACGCGCCCATCATCAATTCGAACGACCTCGGCGCGGTGAAGGTGGGCGATTCGGAACTGCTCATCGAGCTCACCGGCACCGATCTCCGCTCCGTGACGCTCGCCGCCTCCATCGTCGCCTGCGACTTCACGGACTACGGCTACGACATCGAGCCGGTGGCCGTCGACTATCCCTACGACACGGAGTTCGGCCGCCGCGTCGTGTATCCCTACTACTTCCAGAAGCCCGTGTCGGTCGATTCGAATCGCGCCGGCAAGATCCTCGGCCAGCCCTTCTCGCCGGACCGCGCCATCGAGTGCCTCGCGCGCATGGGCGTCCGCGCCGACCGTCACGGCACCTTCGTCACCGCGTTCCCGCCCGAATACCGCAACGACTTCCTGCATCCCGTCGACGTCGTCGAGGACATCGCCATCGGGCACGGCATGGAGAACTTCGAGCCCGCGCGCCCGAGCGACTTCACGATCGGCCGCCTCACGCCCCTCGAGCTCCTGTCGCGCAAGGTGAAGACCCTGCTCGTCGGCATGGGCTACCAGGAAATGATCTACAACTACCTCGGCTCGAAGAAGGACTACATCGACCGCATGAACGTGCCGGGGAACGACGTCATCCGTATCTCGAACCCGATGTCCGAGAACTTCGAGTACGTCCGCCCCTCGATCCTCCCGAGCCTGCTCGATTCCGAGTCCGTGTCCGCCAAGGCGCCGTACCCGCACCGCATCTACGAAGTGGGGAAGGTGGCGTTCCGCGACGACGCGGCCAACTACGGCTCGACGACGCGCCAGCGCCTCGGCTTCCTCGCCGCGCACGCCGCCGCCGACTTCAACGAAGCCGCGAGCCAGGTCGCCGCGCTCGTTTTCTACCTCGGAGAGGACTACGCCGTAGCCGAGGCGGAGGACCCGCGCTTCATCCCCGGCCGCCAGGCGACCGTCCTCCGGAAGGGCAAGCCCGTCGGCGTCTTCGGCGAAGTGCACCCGGCCGTCCTCTCGAACTGGGGCGTGACCATGCCGTGCATCGCCGGCGAGATCGACATCGAGGACTTCCTCCCCGACACGTCGGCCAGGTAGCGGAAAGCATCGTGAACGCCGGCGACATCGCCATGCTCGTGTCGCGGCTCGCCGTCATGGCCGTGGCCGCGTTCCTCGCCATCCTCGTCTGGTCACGCACGCGGGACATCGCGTGGATGCTCGTCGTCATCGGCACCGTGGCCGGCTACGCCGACGTCCTCTATTCCACGCTCACCCGCGTCGGCGTGATCGCCGAGGACGCCGGCTCGGTCGCGGGCGTCCCGCTGGCCGCCATCGCCTTCGCGAACCTCCCGTATCTCCTCTTCTCCATCGCCTTCCTCGTCATGATCGCCCGCAAACGCCTGCGCTGACCTTAACGGCTTCGACACGAAGGCGCCCTCGTACAAGACTCACCACGGAGACACCGAGAGTTGTACCACGGAGATCACGGAGGAGAAGAGGAAGAAGGTTTAAAGAGAGGAAGATTCGGGGCGGTCCATATCCCAATAAAGTCCCCCGCGATTCGTCGATCCCAGTCGTGTCATAGCCAGTACGAGTGATCCGGGCTTGCCATGCCAGTCGTGTCCCAGCCCGCAAATGTGATCGACGCCACTCCTACGGCATCATTGAGAAATCGAACCGCACATCAAAGCTACCATCAGCCCGCGTGACGACCGG
The DNA here is from genome assembly GCA_964482955.1 of uncultured Treponemataceae bacterium. GTDB lineage: Bacteria > Spirochaetota > Spirochaetia > Treponematales > UBA12059 > JAPLSN01. Next base: position 12,643 of record CAYZZW010000062.1, read on the forward strand.
AAACCCGACATGCGGCGCTACTGGGGACAGCCGGCGCTCGATGACGAACCGGATGCGACCGCCGGTCGGGGCATACAAGTACCCGCGCCGAATATCGCGAGTACTCTCGCCTATTCGGCGCGGGTACTTGTATGCCCCAGGCCCCGGCCGATCCGGTCCGCCACCCGTCCGCCGCACCCTCACGAATCGCCACATAGCCGTTCCCAGCCGGGCGATTGGTTGTTCATGGATTCGTTTCCTTTCTCCAATGCGCGACAGCCGTACGGCGTCGTTCACCCTGCGGAGGTAACGGCATGTCCATCTACGCATACGCGTCCGAAGGGTACGAGGGTTCCTTGGTGCACGTCGAAGTCGACATCCGCCGGGGCTTGCCCGCCTTCGACCTCACGGGACTGCCCGACGGCGCCATCAAGGAGGCGCGCGAACGCGTGCGGGCGGCGGTGCGCAACTCGGGTTTCGAGTTCCCCGTGGACCGCATCCTCGTCAACCTCGCGCCCGCGGGACTCAGGAAGTGCGGCTCGTCCTTCGACTTGCCCATCGCGCTGGCCATCCTGCTCGAGAGCGGCCAACTGCCCGACCCCGGGCGGCCCGTGCTCGCGCTCGGGGAACTCAGGCTGTCGGGGGACACACTGCCGGCGTTCGGCGTGTTGCCCGCCATCGCGGCGGCCGAGGCGGCCGGCATCCGGGACGCCCTCGTGCCCGCCGCGAACGCGCGCGAAGCGGAAGCCCTCGGCGCGTGCCGCGTGCTGCCGCTCGACGCGCTCAAGGCGGCGCCGCTCCGCTTTGCCGATTTGCGCGACGTCCTCGACGACGCGGAACCGGTGGCGCCCTTTTCGGACGGATCGATCGAGCCCGACCCCGCGGGTGATTTCGCGGATCTCCGGGGTCACGCTCAGCTCAAGCGCGCGCTCGAAGTGGCGGCGGCAGGCGGGCATCACGTCATGCTCTTCGGGCCGCCGGGCTCGGGCAAGACGATGGCCGCGTCGCGCTTCGCGACCATGCTGCCGGACCTCGAGCGCGACGTGTCGTTCGAGACGACGAAGATCCACTCGTTGGCCGGGATCCCCCTGCCGCGCGGGGGGCTCGTGCGGCGGCCGCCGCTCCGCGCGCCGCACCACGGGGCGTCGGCGGAGGGGATGGTGGGCGGCGGACGCTTTTCCCGCCCCGGCGAGATCAGCCTCGCGCACGGCGGGGTGCTCTTCCTCGACGAGGCGCCGGAGTTCCGCACGGACATCCTGCAGGCGCTCCGGGAGCCGATCGAATCGGGCCGCATCTCCATCGCCCGCGCCGAATCGAGCGCCTGGTATCCCGCGCGCTTCCAGCTCGTGCTGGCGGCGAACCCGTGCCCCTGCGGCAACCTCGGGAAGCCGCGCGGCGTGTGCCTCTGCTCGCCGAACGACGTCCGCAAGTACTGGAAGCGCCTCGGCGGGCCCTTGCTGGACCGCATCGACATCCGGGTGCCGGTCGGAACCGCGGAGTGCCGAGAGCTCCTCGGCGCCCCGGGCGAGCGCTCCGCGGCCATCCGCGAACGGGTGACGGCCGCGCGCGACGTCCAACGGGCGCGTTACCGCGACGAGGAGTTTTCGCTCAACGCCCTCGTGCCGCCCGGCTTCATCGACCGCCACTGCCGGATCGACGAAGCGCTCATGCCGAAGCTCCTCCGCGAAGCCGAAGCGGGCGGCCTGTCGGGACGGGCGATCCACGGCATCGCGCGGGTGGCCCGAACCGTGGCGGATCTCGCGGGCTCGGGCGAGATACTCGAAGCCCACGTCGACGAAGCCCTCGGCCTCAGGCGCTACGGCGAGGAAGACGCGTTCTGGGTGATGCCGTAAGAGACTGTCGAAGGGCGGCAGTGACATTCCGATACCGTGCGTGGCTGTCGCCGCGCCGCGCTTGACACAAAACGGCCGTTTTTGCTACATTACGCCCGTGGTGACGGCGGGAACGCCCGAACCTCGGTACGTCTCCTTCGTCTAGAGGTTAGGACAGCGGGTTTTCATCCCGCCAACAGGAGTTCGATTCTCCTAGGAGATAGCCTGACGGGATCCGGTTCGCCGGGTCCCGTCCTTTTTTTATGCTTGCCCGCGGAGTTCGTTCCAGCGATCGACGGCGCGCCTGAGGTGCGGGATGACGATGGAGCCGCCGACGATGAGGCCGATCGACAGGACTTCCTGGAATTCGCCGTCGGTGAGTCCCTCTTCCTTGCAGCGGATCGTGTGGTACAGGATGCAGTCGTCGCAGCGCAGGACGAGGGAGGCGACGAGGCCGAGCATCTCCTTCGTGCGCGCCTTGATTTCCCCGTCGCGGTAGCACTGTCCATCCAGGCTCCAAAAGCGCTTGATCTCGAGCCCGGCCAGGTCCATCACCGCGTCGTTCAGCCGCGTCCGTTCCGCTTGCCATTCCGGGATCGTGGTCCCGGTCGCCTTCGTATCTGCCATGTAGATATCCTCCCTGCGTCATCGCGTTCCGTCCGTCGGGACGCGAGTCCGTGGAGTATAGCGGGTCTCGTAAACCCGGGTCGATACTCGCTCGAGGCGATGGTTCCGGCCCGATCTTTCGGCGCCCGTCGCTTGCCTTCAATATATGAAAAACACTATATTTCGTGTAACACCGGCGCACGGCACGTGGCAGGAACCAGCTTGGCCGAGCCACGGCCTTTCGAGGAGTAGCGTATGGCGCACAAACTGACCACCGCCGAGTTCAAGGAAAAGATTTTCGACTTCGAAGCCGAAAAGACCTGGAAGTACAAGGGCGAGCTGCCCGCGCTCGTGGATTTCTATGCCGAGTGGTGCGGCCCCTGCAAGATGATCGCGCCGGTGCTCGATCGCATCGCCGAAAAGTACAAGGACCGCATCGTCGTGTACAAGGTCGATACGGACGCGGAACCCGCGTTGTCGGGCGCCTTCAACGTCTCGAGCGTGCCGACGCTGTTCTTCATGCCGAAGTCGGGCGAACCCCGCTACGCCCTCGGCGCCCTGCCCGAAAAAGAGCTGGAAAAGGCGATCAACGAGCTGTTGCTCGCGCCTGCGCCGGTAGCTTGACCGGCCGCGGGATGATTCCGGCGATGATCGCCCGGGAAAAGCCGCCGGCGATCATCGCGTGTCGATCCGTCAGCTGACGCCGAAGACGAAGCTCTCCATCGAGGCGATCGCCTTGTCGAGTTCCGGCCCGAGGCCGAGCTTCGCGTAGCCTTCCTGTTCCTCGGCGAGCACCGCCTTGAGAACGGGGTGTTTCGGCGAAAAGAGCACGCAGCAGTCCTCGTAGGGCAGGATGGACGTCTCGTAGGTGCCGATCAATTTGGCCATGCGGATCGTGTCTTCCTTGTCGGTGCCGATGAGGGGGCGCAGGATCGCGTAATCGGTGTACGAGGACGTGAAGCGCAGGTTTTCGGCCGTCTGGCTGGCCACCTGCCCAAGGCTTTCGCCCGTGACGATGCAATTGGCCTTCCGGGCCATGGCCACGCGGTGGGCGACTTCCATCATCGCCGCGCGCATGTAGAGCGTCGTCTTTTCCTCGGGAGCGCCTCTCTTGAGGGCCATCTGCGTCTCGGTGAACGACACGACGTGGAGGCGCACGGTGCCCGCGTAGCGCGAAAGGATTTCCGCGAGCTTCTTCACCTTGTCGAGGGCTTCGTTCGAGGTGTACGGATACGCGTGGAAGTAGAGCGCCTCGATGGCCAGTCCCCGCTTCGCCATCATCCAGCCGGCCACCGGCGAATCGATGCCTCCCGACAGGAGGAGGAGCCCCTTCCCCGACACGCCGACCGGGAGTCCCTTCTGCCCCGGAAAGACCCGCCCGTAAACGAACGCCTTGTCGCGTATCTCGACGCTTATGACGACGTCGGGCGTCTTCACGTCGACGCGGAGTCCGGGCACCTTGTCGAGTATGGTCTCGCCGAGCGCGGCCGAGAGTTCGTACGAGCCGAGCGGGAAGCTCTTGTCCGAACGGCGCGACTCCACCTTGAAGCTGACGGCTCCTCCGTCGCGCGCTTCGAGCGCGGCCGCCACGGCGGCTTCGGAAATCTCGTCCATGTTCTTTTCGCGGCGACGCGCCCGGGCCCAGCCGTTCACGCCGGGCGTCGCGGACAGCACCGCTTCGACGCGTGGCGCGTCGGCGGCGTCGCAGTGGAGGAAATAACGACCGACGGTGATCTCGATCCGCGTCGGCACGCCGGACAGTCGCCGCTTGAGCTCGTACTTGAGCTTGTCCTCGAATTCGCGGCGGTTGTCGCCCTTGAGGAGGATCTCGCCGATCTTGATCAGGAAGATGGTGTCCATGGATGCCTTTCGCCGGAAAACCCGGCCTGCTTCATGTTTTGTAGCGTCGATAGAGACCGTCGAGGGCCGCCAGCGCGCCTTCGAGTTCCTCGCGGGTGCTGGACGGCCCGATGGAGACGCGGAGCGCCGCGAAGGACAGGTCCCGCGGCAGCCCCATCGCGTCGAGGACGCGGCGTTCCTTTTTCGCGGACGAGCACGCCGAACCCGCCGAGATCGCGAAGCCCGCGTCCGACATGAGCCTGACCGCCGTCTCCGCGGCGAGTCCCGGCAGGGCGAAGGACACGATCCACGGGCTGTAGCGCTCGTCGAAGTCCGCGCGGCACGATGGGACGATCGCCGCGCCCGGCACGTCGCGCAAGCCCCGGATGAAGTCGGACGCGAGCAGGCGCGCCCGCTCGAGCTTCGCGTCCAGATTGGCGATGGCTTTCGCGGCGGCGAGCGAGAGACCCGCCGCGCCCTGGAGACTTTCCGTACCGGGGCGGACGCCGCGTTCCTGCCCGCCGCCCACGAGAAACGCGTCGGGCGGCGTCCGCGCGTACAGGGCGCCCGCGCCGCGCGGCCCGCCGAGCTTGTGGGCGCTCACGCTCGCGTAGTCAAGCTTGAGCTTCGCGGGATCGAAGGGGATCTTCCCGAAGGCTTGCACCGCGTCGCAGAGGAGCTTGGGGCGCTTCCCCGAAAGCCCGGCGATGCGTTCGGCGATTTCGGCGATCGGCTGTATCGCGCCCGTCTCGTTGTTGACGGCCATGCACGCGACGAGCTCGGTGTCCGGCTCGACGGCGTTCAGCACGGCGTCGGGGTCCACGATGCCGTCGGCGCCCGGACGTATCGCCTTGACCTTCCAGCCCGACTTGGCGAGGGCGTGGACCTGTTCCCACACCGCCGGATGCTCGAGGGCCGTGACGACGATCGAGCCCGGTTTGGGCTTCCGGAGCAGCGACAGGACGGGGATGGCGTCCGCTTCGGTGCCGCCCGACGTGAACGTGACGGTCCCCGCGCCGACGCCGAGCGCCGCGGCCAGCGTGGAGCGGGCTTCCTCGAAGCGCGCCCGCGCGGCGCGGCCTTCTTCGTGGAGGCTCGACGGATTGCCGGGGCACGCGAGCGCGGCGTCGAGGGCCGCCTGGAGGATCTCGCGGTCGGGCGGGGCGGTGGCGGCCCAATCAAGGTAAACGCGCGGCATGGTTCCCGATCATAGCGGCGGAACGACCTCCGGGCAAGCCGTGGCCGCGCGCCCCGTCTGCTGAAAGTGGCGCGTCAGTCGCCGTAACGGCGGTCGGGGATGCTCCGGGGCGCCGTGCCCGCGGCCGCGAAGGCGGGATCGAGGTAGAGCGCGCAGTAGCAATGACCGTGGCGTTCGATGTCGCCCCGAGCGTACGCGCAGGGGCAGACGAGTTTCGCGTCGGCTTCCCGACTGCCGTCTGAATCGCGGCAGGGGCACAGGAAATACCCGTAGCGGTTCCAGTTGACCGTGAGCCCGTCGAGGAGGTCGCCCGTGAAGCTCGCGTCGGGATTGACGGTCCAGCCCTGCTTGGCGGCCACCAGCTCGGCGAAACGGCGGGTGTCGTCGACGGTTTTCGGATTCGTCGCCATGTCGCGTCAGAGTCCGAACTCGGACTTCCAGTCCGACTCGACGAAGCCGACGAGGGCTTTTTCGCCGTCGATCACCGCGTACGGAAACGCGACGTCCTGGCCGTAGCGCTCTTTCAGTTCGCGCTTCGCCTCGTTTTTCTGGTCGACGGGCAGCTTGTCCATGTGGACGTATCGGTACGCGAACTTGTTCGCGTCGAGCCAGGCGAGGGCTCGCTTGCAAAAGCCGCAGGTGGACAGGGCGTACACGGTGATCGCCTTGTCGGCGCGCTCGCCGGTCACGGTTTGGTACTCGATGGTTTCGATCATGCGGTGTTCCTCCGAAAACGGGTGCCGTCGGCCTTTCCGCCGCGCCGTTCGCGCGCGTTCTTGCGGGCGCCCCGCGCCTCTACGATACTTCAAGTCCGGCGCGGAGGGAAGGGCGATTCGCCGGCTTTGGCGTCCGCCCCGGTCGTTGAAAATCGCCGCGTTTTCGGATAGAGTGCGCCTCATGCACGAAACCGCGCTCATCCGCAACTTTTGCATCATAGCCCATATCGACCACGGCAAGTCCACCCTGGCCGACCGCTTCATCGAAAAGGCCGCCATCGTGGACAAGCGCAAGCTCCAGAGCCAGATGCTCGACAACATGGACATCGAGCGCGAGCGCGGCATCACGATCAAGAGCCAGGCCGTCACCATCCCGTACACGGCGAAGGACGGGAAGACCTACACCCTGAACCTCGTCGACACGCCGGGCCATGTGGACTTTTCCTACGAAGTTTCGCGCGCCATCTCCTCGTGCGAGGGCGCCCTGCTCGTCGTGGACGCGTCGCAGGGCGTCGAGGCGCAGACCCTTTCGAACATGTACATGGCCCTCGAGCACGATCTCGAGATTATCCCGGTGATCAACAAGATCGACATGCCCGCCGCGGACGTGCCCGACACGCGCCGCCAGATCGACAAGGACCTCGGCCTCGACGGCGAGTCGGCGCTCGCGGTGTCGGCCAAGATGGGCCTCGGCATCGACGAGCTCTTCGAGGCCATCGTCGAGCGCATCCCCGCCCCCACGGGCAAGCCGGACGAGCCGGCGCAGGCGCTCATCTTCGACTCGCACTCCGACCCGTACCGCGGCGTCGGGGTGCACA
>CAYZZW010000063.1:0-19412 GCA_964482955.1 uncultured Treponemataceae bacterium
GCGGAATTTTTCTGCTAGAAACCGCCAGAGGATATCACCCGGCGGTCGAAAGCGGCGCGGCATCGGACGCCGGCTAACTCCAGAAGCGCCGCACGACGACAATGACGTCGAACGAATTACGGCGGGGTTTTTCTGCCATGAACCAGCCAGAAGGCTCACTGGCGGGCGCTCAACAGGTGTTTGATTCCGACGGCCGCTCGCTTGGCCGGTCACGCCAGGCGGTGTTGAACACGAGTCCGCCCGCGATCAGCGCCAAGCCGAGGAAAAAGCGCGCGTTCGGCCGCTCGCCGAGGGCGACGCCGATGAGCATCGTGAGGGCGGTCTCGAAGTAGAAGACGACGCTGCCCTTTCCGGCCGGGACGCGCTTGTATCCGCTCGCCATGAACACCTGGGCGAAAAAGACCAGGACGCCGCCCGCGAGGGCGAAGGCGATTCCGGCGGCGTCGAATCCCGTCGCCAAGCCCCCGCGGACGATCAGGACCGACGGGAGCCCGAACACGCAGGGCGACAGGTACAGCAGGAACGGGCTGTCCACGGCGGACGCCGCCCGCACGAAGTTGACGGCGAAGCCCGCGAGGACGGCGGCCGCGACCGCGGCCAGGTCGCCCGCGAGCGACGCGCCGGACCCGTCGCGCATGACGACGAGGGCTCCGATGCCGCACAACGCGAGCGAAATGACGGTCACCGGCCGGATCCGCTCGCGGAAGACGATTCCGGCCACGAGCGCCACGACGACGGGATACATGTTGCAGAGGACCGTGGCCCTGCCCGCCCCGGTCAGGTCGATGGCGACGTAGGTGAGGATCATGGAGACGGCCCCGAAGATCCCCCGCAGGAGGACGAATCCCGCTCGCTTGGGCTTGAAGCTCCCCTTGGTGGCGACCAGCGCGCCGACGCACAGCGCGATGCCGACGGCGAACCGGATGCCGGAAACCGCCGGCCCTCCCAGATGGCGGGAAGCCAGTTTCACGCAGCCCGACGTCATCGCGAACAGCACGGCAGCCGCATACAGTCTCGAATATCCGCCCAGGTTCATGGTCAAGGATCGTAGCATAAACCTCGGGAAAAATCGGTGCCGGGTGACGCAGCGAGGAAGGCTTCTCGGCTGATTCGCGGAGGCGTTACCGGTCGTGAGGCGATAAGAAAAGGTGCGGCAAATTTATCGGGACCGTACAGGTCGGGTCCTGTCGCTGAAAAGAGCATGGTATCATTCGGAGTACCTCACGATACCATGCTCTTTTCACGCCACCCGACCCGACACATACGGTTCAATAAACTGGCGCCATCTTGCCCCAGTAGCGCCGCACGACGGCAATTAAACCGAACGAACCGCGGCGGTTTTTTTCTGCTAGAAACCAGCCCGAAGCTTCATATCTTAAGACTCTTTCCCCTCATCTCCGTACCCAACGCTCGCGTACTCGCTAAGCTTCGCTCGGTGGTACGAATCTCCGTTTCTCAGTGACCCTTCCGTCGCGAGTCGCACGCGCCGAGCCGCACCCCAACGGCTTGCGCCCGCCCCGCCCGCCTCGGTATAGTGCCATCGGTGCCTGGCACCGGAGGTTCGATATGGGACTGCCGCCGATCGGGCGCATGCGCGGACGCAGGCTGTACGCCGCGGACGGCCGACGCTATCTGGATCTCCGCTTCGACGACGGGCGCGGCTTCGTCGGCGCCAAGGGGATACGCGCGGGCACCTGGGCCAAGAACGGCATCGAGCGCGGCCTCACTCAGCCGGCGCCGAGCGTCCACGAAGCGCGCTTGAAAAAAGCGATCCTCGCGCTCGTACCGGGCTCCGTCGCGGTGTCCCTCTTCGAGAACGCGGAGCGCGCCCTCGCCGCGCTCGAGCGGCTGTCCGGTTCCAAAGCGATCCTCGATCCGGTCCGCCGACACGTCGACTCGATTCCCGGCGATACGTCCGGCGTTCCTGGCGATGCGTCCGGCGCGGCCGCGATCTGGCGCCCCTTCGTGCCGGCGGCGGCCGGCGCGATCATCACGCTCGTCGTGACGCCCTGCCCGCGCCCCTTCGGCCCCACGGCCCTCGCCTTCGCGGACGCCGCCCTCGCAGAACGCGAACGCGGCGACGAGCTGCCGCCCATCATGCCCCTCGTCGCGCTCCGCGCGTTGGCCGACCTCGACCGGCTGGCGGTCGGCATACCCGGCAACCCGAAGCGCGACGCCCCCGTGACGGCGGCCACCTACGCCGAGTCCTTCTGGAAGCGCGCCGACAAGCGCCTGGCACCGCACTTCGAGCGTCGGGGACCGTACCTGTACGCGCGCTGCGACCTCGGCGCCTGGCCCCGCTTCCGCGAATCGGCCCTGGAAGCCGGGTGCGTCCTCACGCCCGACTGGGAACTGCCGTCCATCGTGCCCTACGAATACGACGACGGCGAGCTCAAGAAGCTCGCGGCGGCCCTCGCGTCCTTGGCCGAAGTCGACCGATAGCCGACGCGCCAGGGGCGGGAGCGGAAAGCCCGGAGCCTCGCGCCCGCCAGGGGCGGGCGCGGCGACGAGCCACGCTCGTCTATCAGCGCCGGGGCGCGCGGCGGCGCCGCGCGCGCGAGGACTTGGAGCGGACGACCCGACCGCCGCGCGACGCGCGGCGGGGCGCCCGAACCCATATGGGCCGCTTGAACCACGCGACCGCACCAGACCGTACCGCTCCGCGCAATGTGTTTCTATAAGTAATTACACCGCAAAGAATTACGGCGTTTCCCACTTGGCCTTCCGGCGGGATCGGGGTACACTGCGCGCATCACCGAGGAGGAATCGCATGGAACTTCCGTACGCCGAACCGTTCAGGATCAAGATGGTCGAGCCGATCCGCCGCACGACGCGCGACGAGCGCGAGACGTGGATCAAGAAAGCTAAATATAACTTGTTCAACCTGCGGAGCGAGCAGGTGTTCGTCGACCTCCTCACCGACTCGGGCACGGGCGCCATGTCGAGCGCGCAGTGGGCGGAGATCATGCTGGGCGACGAGAGCTACGCCGGCGCGAGCTCGTACTACAAGCTCAAGGAGACCATCGAGGAGCTGCTCGGCTTCCCGTACTTCCTCCCCTGCCACCAGGGCCGCGCCGCGGAGAACGTCCTCTTCTCGACGCTCATCGGCGTCGGCGACGCGGGCAAGGGCAAGGTGGTGCCGGGCAACAGCCACTTCGACACGACGAAGGGCCACATCGAATTCCGCAAGGCGCACGCGATCGACTGCACCATCAAGGAAGCGTTCGACACGCAGGCCGACCATCCCTTCAAGGGCAACGTGGACCTCGGGAAGCTGGAAGCCGTCTTCAAGGCGCATCCGCGCGAGGTGATCCCGGTCTGCATGCTCACGGTCACCTGCAACAGCTCGGGCGGCCAGCCCGTCAGCATGGCGAACATCGCGGCGGTGTCCAAGCTCTGCAAGAAGTACGGCATCCCGCTCTTCTTCGATTCCGCGCGCTTCGCGGAGAACGCGTACTTCATCAAGACGCGCGAAAAGGGCTGGGGCAAGAGCTCGATCAAGGAGATCGCGCTCGAGATGTTCAAGTACGCCGACGGCATGACCATGTCGAGCAAGAAGGACGGCATCGTCAACATCGGCGGGTTCATCGCCTTCCGCGACGAGGAGCTCTGGCGCCGCGCGAGCACCTTCAACATCATGTTCGAGGGCTTCAACACCTACGGCGGCATGGCGGGCCGCGACATGGGAGCCCTCTCCGTCGGCCTCCGCGAAGCCACGGAGTTCGACTACCTCGAAGCGCGCGTGGGGCAGGTGGCCTATCTCGGCAAGAAGCTGACCGACGCGGGCATCGCCGTGCAGCGGCCCTACGGCGGCCACGCCGTCTTCGTCGACGCGAAGAAGTTCTACCCGAACCTGCCCGTCGAGCAGTTCCAGGCGCAGACCCTCGGCATCGAGCTGTACCTAGAAGGCGGCGTGCGCGGCGTCGAGATCGGCACGCTGCTCGCCGACCGCGACCCGGAGACCGGCAAGGAGCGCTACCCCGCCCTCGAGCTCCTCCGGCTCGCCATCCCGCGCCGCACCTACACGAACAACCACATGGACTACGTCGCCGCCGCGCTCGCCAACCTGAAGGAACGCGCGCACAAGGTGACCAAGGGCTACGCGATATCGTGGGAGGCGCCGATCATGCGCCACTTCACGGTGGAACTGAAGCCGGTGAAGAAATAGTTCAAGTCACCGACCGGACATGAAAAAACGCCGGCGTGACGCCGGCGTTTTTTCATGGAGCGATTCGATCCGAAACCGCCCGAGTCACGTTGAGACCGGCGCCTTGTCATTGTCGTTCGCGATCGCGATCCCAACGGCTTTTTCACGTCCCGCCGAGCCGCTTTTCCATCACCTCTCCCGCGTCGTCGCCGCGGAGGCGGACGTAGCCGCGGCGTTCGTAGAGGCGCTTCGCGCGCGCGTTACGTTCGAGCACGTAGAGCTGGACGCGGTCCAAGCCGGCGGCGCGGACTTCGTCCTCGAGGGCGATGAGCGCGGCCGCGCCGAAACCGCGACCGCGAACGGCTTCGGGGACCGCGAGATAATACAGGTAGGCCACGTCCCCGTCGTCGCGTTCGAGGCGTCCGAACCACGCCGCGCCGACGACGGCATCGTCTTCGGTTTCGGCGCTCAAGAGCCACTGATCTTTCGTGCGCTCGCGGTCCGGCAGCGAAGCGGTTTGCATCCGGCGGGCGGCGTCGAGGGCGCTCGCATGCGACACGGAGCCCGATTCTACGAGCGCGTCCGCGAGTTCCGAGATCATGGCGGGTTCCAGCGCGGCGTATTCGCTGGAACTCATTGGCCGGAGGCGGACGGCAGGCGGGGCGTCCACGGTCAGATTACCGCGTGATCGCCAGGTCGACGCGGACGCCGCCGTAGCGCGCGTTGTCGATCCAGGCCAGGAGGTCGTCGTAGACGATGTCGGCGTTCCCCGGCCGCGATTCGTTCGTGTCGTCCGACCTGATCGAATCGTAGATGCGGAACGACCGGGCGTCGTAACCGAGCACCGTGACGTAGTGGCGGAACTGCGTCGAGCCGACGACGAGGATGACCGGGGTGCCGCTGGCCACCTGTCCCTTGATCCACTCGAGGCGCCGTTTGTCGTCCAGGAACCCGATCCAATAGAGCGACGCGGGCGCGCCGCGTCCTTTCAGGTAGTCGACGAGGCCCTGCGGATAGGTGAAGCCGTCCGGCTTGCGGCCCGGCATGTCCTTGTCGATCTCTTCGGGATCGAAGCGCGCTCCGTAGACGACGTACAGGTACGCCATCGCCGAATACGCGGCGCACGCGTTGTACGACTGTTCGCGGTTGAGCGCCGGATTCCACGGCAGCGAACGCTCCGCGACCAGGACGGCCGGCGGCGCCGACGGGAACTTGAAGGGATAGAGGATGGCGCCCACGACGAGCGCGAGGGTCAGGCCGACGAGGGTGAGCCTCCGCTTGAGCCGCTTGACGTTGCGCTTCGCCTCGCGCGCTTCCTCGCCGCGGCCGCCCTCGAAGAGGCCCATGAGATACTGGCTGCCGAGCGCGCGGTCGTAGAGGCCGTAGCCGGGCCGGCCGCTTTCGTCCCAGATCATGCGGCCGTGATCGGGGCGCACGTAACCGTGGAAGCCGCCGCGGGTGAGCGCGGCCGTGATGTCTTCCATGTCGAGGCTCCCCGCGTCGCTCGAATGCGCGGTTTCCGCGAAGTTGCGGTCGCCCCAGCGCTTCACGTTGCGGAGGTGCGCGAAACGGATGCGCGGAGCGAATTCCTCCGCCATGCGCGAAAGGTCGTTTTCGGGGGCGGCGCCGAGGCTCCCCGTGCAGAAGCAGATGCCGTTCGCGCCCGAGGGCTTGGCGGCGTAGATGCGTCGGAACGCGGCGGCTCCGGTCACGATGCGCGGCATGCCGAAAACCGGCCAGGGCGGATCGTCGGGATGCACCGCGAGCACGACGCTCGACTCGTCCGCGACCGGCACGACGGCCTTGAGGAAGTACTCGAAGTTTTTCCAGAGGTCTTCGTCGGTCATTTCGCGGTAGCGGGCGACGAGACGCGCCTGCTCCTCCCGAGTGCGCGTGCCGAGCCAGCCGGGCAGGTCGAGGGAGTCCGACAGGGGATCGAACGATTCGACCGCGGCGTGCCGATAGGCGAGCGACGTGGAGCCGTCGCGGTTGCGGAACTCGAGGTCGGTGCGGAGCCAGTCGAAGGCCGGCATGAAGTTGTAGGTGACGACGACTTTCCCGATGTCGCCGTCCGGAGAGAGCTCCCCGAGCACCTTGCCGACGGCGCGCACGCTCTTCATGAAGGCGTCTATCGCCTCGTCGCGGGAGGCGTCGCCGAGCTTCACGTCCTCGCGGATCGGGATCGACTCCACGACGCGGAACGACAGGCCCGCCGCCTCCACCTCGTCCCTCAGCGCGGAAAGCCGGTCTTCCGGCCACGCGACGCCGGGTTCGAGGTCGTACAACGCGCTCACCACTCCGGTCATGCCGGGGATCTGGCGGATCTTGCGCAGGGTGACGGGATCGTCGCGGCCGTACCAGCGGAAGACGAGTCTCATCGCGTCGCTCCGTCGGCGGCGCCCTGCGAGGCTTCATCCGGGTTGCTCGGCGCTCCGCCCGGCGCGCGCGCGGGTTTCGAATTCATGACGACGACGGCCGCGACGATGAGGACGCCGCCCGCGATCTGGAAGGCGCCGAGGCGCTCTCCGAGGATGAGCGCCGAAAGGGCTACGGTGAGCACGGGCTCGAGGGTCGACACGAGGCTGGCCTCCGAGGCGCCGATGCGCTTGATGGAGGCGAAGAGCGTGACGATGGGCAGCACCGAGGCGACGAGCGCGACGCCGACCGCGGCGAGCGCCGTGACGGCGTCGCGGGGAATGACCGGCGCTCCTTGCGCGAGCGAGGCGGTCCAGTACACGAGCGCCGAAACTGCCATGATGACCGCGGTCGCGTACACGGAATCCGCGCCCTCGAGGGCTTTTTCGCCGACGACGAGATACGCGCCGTACGCGACCGCCACGAGGACGCCGAGCGCGAGTCCGAGGGCCGGATAACTGCCCGACTTCCAGAAGGTGAGGACGCAGCCCGCGAGGCTCAGGGCCAGCGCGGCGAGCTGGAGCTTCCCCGGTTTCCGCCCGAGGAAGGCGAGCGAAAAGAGGATCACGAAAGCGGGGTACAGGTAGAGCAGGAGCGAGGTGATGCCGGGATCGAGGATGCGCACGGTGAAGAAGAAAAGGCCCGCCTGCGGCGCGAAGCCGAAGAGTCCGAGGAGGACGAGCGTGCGCGTCTTCCTCGCACGCGCGCGGAGCGTGCCGGACAGGAGCAGCCAGAGCCAGAGCGCGGCGGCCGCGATCGTGAAGCGCCAGGCGAGCGCCTGCACGGGGGTGAACCCGCGCGCGTAGAGGAGCTTGGCGAAGAGGCCGAGGGTCGCGAAGCCGGCGGCGGACGCGAGCGCCAGCGATACGCCGGCGGCCTGCCGCGCGACGGCGTCGGTCGAGCTTGGAGTTGGCGAGCGGATCATGACGTCAGGATCCGGAATCGAAGACGGTCTTGCCGAGCTCGTACTTGGAGAGGTCGACGGATGCCCGCACCGCGTCGACGTCGGCGCGCTTCCGCTCCACTTCGGGGAAGGTCCACGAAAGTCCCGCCCCCTCCGTCGCGGCCACGTCGGCGCCTTCGTAGGCGGCCAGCTCCTCGAAGGCGCGTTTCGCCTCGCGGGCGTCCTTGTCTTGCGCGGAGTCCGCGGGCGCGGCCACCTGGCCGGACGCGCCCCACACGCGGGCGTAGATCCGGCGGCGCAGGTTTTCGATCCCGATGTCCTTGTTGAGCGAGGCTACCGCGCCGGAGCGGAGGAGCGGTATCAAATAGAACAGGACGGCGAAGGTCACCGGTACGGCGCCGAGCCCGATCATGAGGAGCGGGATCGGATCAGAAACGCCGAGGAAACTCATCGCCAGCCGCGCCACGAAGACGAAAAAGCCGAGCGCGGGATCGAGCGCGCCGCCCGAGGCGAGGGCGCCCGTCACGGCGAACCCGCCGTAGAGGAAGTAGCCGCCGAAGAGGAGGTTCACGAGGTTGAACACGCAGTACCAGCGGTCGCTCGACGGCGGGTTGATCGAAAACGGCACGGGAGGACGCTCGCGCAGGCCGCGCGGACCGGAATCGAGCGAGACGCGTTCCGAACGGAGCAGTTCCGGGAAAAAGTAATAGATGGTCCCGCCGGACGTCACTTCCGGGGAACCTTCGAACTCGACGCAGTACCGGTTGATCGCGTCCTCGGCGTCGAGCGGCGACAAGCCCGTGAGCGCCATGAACTCCTCGAGCGCGATGACGCCCTTCCGCGAGCGGACGAACGACACGAAGTCCTTCTTGAGGCTCTCGTTCCACTCCGCGCGCCCGTCGCCGTCTCCGAAGACGAAGGAATACACGGCCTTGCGGAGCGGCCGCCGCGTCTTCGCCTTTTCCATGCGGCGCTCGGTTTCGTAGGCGCGCTGCCCGGGCGATTTCCAGACTTCGTTGTAGAACCAGATCCGCATGATGATGCGGAATATGCCGTCCGCGAGGAACAGCCCGCCGTCGCTGCGGGACCTCCGGCGGTTATCCTTGTTCGCCGAGCTGGCCGCGACGGAGGCGACCACGGCGAGCACCGCGAGCGCGACGAAGAGCACGAAGTAGCCGACGAGCATGACGGCGATCCACGCCTTGAAGAGGAAGACGCCGACGGCCTTCGCGCCTTTCGCGAACGCTTTCAGCGCGCGCGCGAGCGACGGCCCGAAGCCGCGGTAGCGGCTGCGCATCCCCCCGGGAAACGAATAGGCGATCTCGCCGGATTCGGTGACGCGGAGCCGCGCGCCGAACTCGTCCGCGACCGGCCTGAGTTCGGTCTCCACCTGGTAGTTCGGAAGCCCCGTCACGGCGACGAGGTCCGCCACCGTCGCCTCGCCCCTCCGGGCCTTGAACGCGCCCACGAGGGCGTCCCGCACCGCGGCGGGCTTGTAGTCGTAAACCTTCTTTTCCTTCGCCATGAGATCGTTCCTTACGGCCGCGCGCGCGCGGCCCGGGCGCGGGCATAGAGCGCCTCGTGCTCCGCCGCGGACTGATCCCACGGGAACTCGCGCGACATGGCGCGTTCCCGCATCGCCTTGATATGATCCTGCTTGTTGTACCACGCCCAGACGGCCCAGCCGACCGTGTCGAAGATCGAGCGCGGCGTCAGCTCGTCGAACACGAAGCCCGTGCCCTCGCCCGTCTCCTGGTCGTAGTTCTCGACCGTGTCCGCGAGACCCCCGGTGCGCCGCACGATCGGAAGCGTGCCGTAGCGGAGGGAGTAGAGCTGATTGAGGCCGCAGGGTTCGTATCGGCTCGGCATGAGGAAGAAATCCGCGCCGGCTTCCACGAGGTGGGCGATCTTTTCCGAATAGCCGATGCGAGCCTTGAAGTTCGGCAGCCGCGACGACAGCGAAGCGAGTTCCTCCTCGCACCACTTCTCGCCCGAACCGAACACGGCCAGTTGCGCCTTCATGTCGGCGCAGATCGAATACGCCGAACCGTAACTCGGGCCGAAGAGCTCGCCGATGCCCTTCTGGTCCGTGAGCCTGGTGACCATGCCGACGACCGGCACGGAAGGGTCCTCAGGCAGGCCGAACTCGCGCTGGAGCGCCGCCTTGCACGCGGCCTTGCCGCTCATGTCGGCGGCCGAATAACGCGCGGGGATGAGTCCGTCGTTCTCCGGGCTCCAGTGCTCGAGGTCAACGCCGTTCAGGATGCCCACGAGATCGTGACTCCGCGAGCGGAGAAGCCCGTCGAGGCCGAAGCCGTACTCGGGCGTCTGGATTTCGCGCGCGTAGGTGGGCGAGACCGTCGTGAGCTGGTCCGCGCACGCGATGCCCGCCTTGAGCAGGTTGATCGAGCCGAAGTACTCGAAGCCCGCGTCGTGGTAGAGCTCCCAGGGCAGCCGGAAAAAGCCGAACGAGTCTTTCGGATAGACGCCCTGGTACCCGAGGTTGTGGATGCTGAGCACCGACGCGGTGCCGGCGAAATCGCCGCCGGTCTCGACGTGACGCAACACCGCGGCCGCGAGCGCGGCGGGCCAGTCGTGGACGTGGAGGATGTCGGGTATCCAATCGAGCTTGCGGCAGAGCTGGAAGGCGGAGCGCGAAAAGAGGGCGAAGCGGAGCGGATTGTCCCGGAAGTCGGTTTCGTTCTTCGTGCCGTAGACCCCGTCGCGGCCGAAAAAGCGCTCGTGGTCGACGAAGTAGACGGGCACCTTCGAGCCGGGAAGCTCGCCCTGCCAGACCGCCGTCCACTCTTCGTTCGGTCCGACCGGCACGGCCATGGGGCCTTCGAGCTGCGTGAGCGCCGAACGGTCGATGCAGTAGTACCGGGGGAGCACGAGCCGGACGTCGTGACCGCGCTTGGCGAGGGCCCGGGACAGCGCGGACACGGCATCGGCCAGCCCCCCCGACTTGGCGAACGGGGTGGCCTCGCTGCTGACCATCAATATTCTCACGGGGGCGCTCCTCGGATATTTTTTGACGCTCCCGAGGAGTATACCCCCTTTGGTGGCCAAAGGCAACGCGAGCGGGCTATTCCGGCGTCCCCGGTTCCGGCCGGACGAAGCCGTCGCCGTCCGCGCCGGCGGCGACGGACAAGTCGGCGGCGCCGAACAAGTCGTCGTCCGCTCCGACGATCGAACCCGCGAAGTCGTCATACGCCTCCGCGACGAGCGACCGGGCGGCGTGGCGCGACACGCCGATTCCGAGCGCCAGCGACGCGGCCAGGACGGCGACCGCCGCCCCGAGCGCCGATCGAGTCCGGAGACGCCGACGCCTGGCGCGATCGAGGGCCGTCTTGGCCATCGCCGCCGCGGACACGCCGTCCGGGGCCGAACAGGCGTCGCGCAACGCGTTCCCCAACGATTCGTTCCTGACGTCGCTCATGATCCCTCCCCGAATTCCCGCTTGAGCCGCTCCCGGGCGCGGGCCAGCGCGCTCTTTACCGTGCCTTCCGGCAAGCCCGTCGCCTCGGCGATCTCCGCGTAGGAAAAACCTTCCGCGTCGCGGAGGTACAGCACGGTGCGCGCGGGTTCCCCGAACGACCACAGGATCGCCAGCGCCCGCTCAGCGCTCGCGGACCGTTCGTAGTCCCGCGCGGGATCGCCCGTTCCGGCGTCCGAATCGCCCCGGAACCGGTCGCGCCCCGGAGTTTCGGGTGCCGCCCCCGCTTCGGGCGCCCACCTCTCGCCCTCCCGCGCCCGCCGGCGCGCGAGGGCGCGAAGCTCGCCGAGCGCCGTCTTGCGGACCACCCCGGCCACGAAGGCCGGAAGAGGCGCGGCGCCCCGCCAGCGCCCGAGCGCGCCGACGAGGCGGACGAGCGACTCCTGCACGATGTCGTCGGCCAACGCGAGATCGGCTCGGACGGCCGGTCCGGCCACCGCCCGCGCCACGCGGCGCATGAGCGGCGCCAGCCTGACGGCGAGCTCCGCGAACGCCCGCTCGTCCCGCCGCTCGAGCCACGCCGCGACGAGCGCGCCGTCGTCGGGCGAAGCGGGCGAACGGGGCGTTGCCGACGTCCCGAACGGCGCGGAGTCACGCATGCGGTTCATCCTCTAATCAAGATACTTGAAAAGCTTGAGGAGTTCCTTGATCGCCTCGCGCTCCTCGGCCTTGAGCTTTTCGCGGAGGAAGCCGTCGAGTTCGGCCTTCGCGCGGGACAGGCGGTACAACGCCGCCCAGCGCTCGTCGCCGAGCAGTTCGCGGAGCGCCAGCTGGCGGTTCACCTGGATCATGCGCAGGCGGAACTCGAGCTCGACGCTCTCGCGCACCGTGGCGCGGATGCCCTCGCGATCCGGCGTCTTGCCGAGCATGAGTTTGACCAGGTTCTTCTGGAGGTCTTTCAGCTCCGCCCGGATCCGCGTCCGCTCCGGCTCGTCCTTTTCCAGCAGTTCGCGGATGCGTTCCCGCTCCTGGGTCTTGAGCTTGAGCCGGGCGAGATCCCCGCGGGCGTCCTTGAGTTCGTATTTCTTCGGCTCGAGCGCGCCCGCTCCATCCTGGACCTGTTCCCCGGCCTCGGCTTCCTTGCGGGTCTGTCCCCCGTCTTTCGAGGTCCCTTGGCCCGCCTGGCCGCCCGAGTCCCCCGGCTGCTTTCCCTGCGCGGCGAGCGGCAGGACCGACAGGATCGTCAAGGTACAGATGATCGCGATAAATCGTTTCATGGCGGTTCCTCCTGCTTGGGAGTTGCCGCCGAGCCCGGAAAAGTTCCCGCGGCCGTTCACGCTTCCCGAACGCCGACCTTGATCATGGTCGAGGCGAGTCTTTCGATGGCCGTGTGGACATCTTCCGATTCCCGGTTCGACTTCTCGATGAGTTCCCGCAATCGGGCCATGGACTCCGTCGCGCGGGCGCTGGCTTGCTCGATGGTTCCCACTTTCGCCGTCAGTTCCGACGAAAGCGATCGGGACGCCGCGAGCATCTTTTCGGCCTGGTCCTGCTCGGCTTCGATGCGCTTGGAGCCGTCCCGGACCTTGACCGACGTGTCGGACAGGTTGCGCATCGCCTGGTCGATGTCGCGGCCGCCCGAGGCGAGTTCGTCCACGGCGCGCAGGATCTCCTCGAACGCGTCCGACACGCGCCGCATTTCGGTGACGATCTCGTTGATCGCGGAGTTGACGCCCTTCACGGTATCGTCGGTGTCCTTGACCGCGCCCATGATGCGCCCCAGGTCCCGGCCGATGATGGCCGCGTTTTCCGCCACCGATTCCGCGAGCTTCCGTATCTCCTCCGCCACGACCGCGAAGCCCCTGCCCGCGTTGCCGGCGTGCGCGGCTTCGATGGCCGCGTTCATCGACAGGAGGTTCGTCCGGTCGGCGATGTCGCTCACCACCTGGATGACGTTCAGGAGACCGTCGATGTCGCGGGCGGTGGCGCCGAAGGCCTTCCCGAGGTCATCCACCGACGCGCGCCCCGTCTCCGCGACGCCCAAGAGCCGTTCGGCGACGTCCTTCTTCTGGGTGGTCAGGCGCGAGACGCTGTCCAGGCTGGCCGCCATCTCGTGCACGGCGGAACTGGATTCGATGGCCACCGCGTTCTGGTCGTCCACCAGGCCGCTGAAATCGCGGGCGAGCGCCGCGGTCGTCCTGACCATTTCCACGATGCCGGACAGATCCGTGTCGAGCTCGACCCCCGTCGCACGGCTGGCGGCGACGGCCACCGCGATTTCGCGTCCGCCGTCGCTGGCTTCCTTGAAAAGCTCCTCGACCGCCGCGCCGGCCAGGCGTTGGCTCGAAATGCTGCCGATCGCCGCGCTGACGCGGGCTATGGCCTCCTTCGACCCGCGCATCGATCCATCCATGTACATGAGCGCGGCGCGGTTCGTTTTGGATACATAGACGGTAAACGCGATCATCATCCCCAGGAAAATGGTCGAAATCGTGACCTGGTCGCCGACCCCCTTCCCGAGGGCGGCCGCGGCGGGAGCCATCCGGAACACCACGACCGCCATTCCGACCGCCAGGCCGAACAGTCCCGTGAACAGGGGATACCAGGTGCGGTCGCCCATGACCAAGGCCAGGATCGGGAGCACGGACACGTAGGTGTAGACGATGAAAATCTTGTCCGGACCCGGATCCTTGATCATGAACGCCAGCGCGGCGAGCGCGAGGGACGTGACGCTCAGGGTGAGCAGGCTCGCGATCCGGTACCCGCCCCGGTACAGCGTCACGATGCTCGCCGCCATTCCCGCGACGAGCGCGGACTCGATGCCGACCGGAATCCAGTCCGCGCCGAGCACGTCCATGACCAGGGCGGCGAGGGAGGCCAGCATGGCGACGACGCTGACGATGAAGACGCCCTTCACTTTGTGCCGGATGACGACATCGCCGTCCGCGTATCGATCCGTCAGTTTCATGGATTTTCCTCTGATGTAATTTTCGGTTTTGATAAACGCGTTGTCAAACGAGGCGGTGTCAGGCACCATTTCATTTTCAGAAATATCTTGCTTTTCCTTATACCTTGTATTACATTATGTTTTAGGAGGCACTATGAGCATACCGGATCCGGATATCGAACGATGGCGCTCGCAGAGCCGAAAAGGCTTTCTCGAGCTGTGCGTCATGGCCTTGATCCGCGAACGGGGCCGGGCGTACGGCCTCGACGCGATGGAGCGGCTCGCCGGCTGCGGGCTCGAGGTGTCGGAGGGCACGCTGTATCCCCTGCTCCTCCGACTCACCAAGGACGGCTTGCTCGCGGCCGAATGGACGACCCCGGACACGGGGCATCCGCGCAAGTATTACCGACTCTCCGAACGCGGGCTCGCCGCCTGCGCGGAGATGGAAGCCGAATACGGCCGCAACCACGCGGCCTTCACGCGCATCACCGGGAGGAAGGACGAATGACCGAACGCGAATACCTGGACGCCCTCAACGACGGCCTCGGAGACATGGACGCCGAGGAGCGCGCGGACGTCATCCTCGAGATGGAAAGCCACATCGATGAACTCCGCGAGAAATCGCCTGATAGGACCGAAGCCGAACTCGTGGCGTCGCTCACGCCGCCTGAGCTCGTGGCCCGCGGCATCCTCGAAGGCTCCGGCCGATCGAGCCGGGAAGACGCCGCGTTCCGTCCCGGCGCGTTCGACCGGCCCGACGCGCCTCCCCGGCCGGGCAAACCGCCCCGGCCGGACGCGCCGCGCCGGCCCGGGTTCAGGAACATCATCCAGTCGCTCGTCGGGTCGTGGGGATCGCGTGAGACGGTCGAGATCGCGCAACGCGTCGCGCCGGATCCCGCCGGCGTCACGGCCTTCGAGTTCCGCGTCGCGGACGTCGAGCTCGTCGAGGGTTCGGGGCCGGACATCCTCGTGACCATGGAGGTCGAGGTGCCCGAGGGCGAATCGTCCGCGTTCCGGCTCGCGACGGAGGCGACGGAGGGCGGCGTCCTGTACCGCGAAGACGATCCCGAGGCGAAGGTCGAAAGCGTCCGGCTGGAAATCCCCCGCGGCCTCGTCGTCTCCGTGAGCACGCTCTCGGGCGACATCGACGCGTCGTGCCCCTGCCGTTCGCTCGAGCTCGACACGAAGTCGGGCGACATCGACGTGGAGGGCGCGCAGGGCGCCGTCCGGGCGAAGAGCGCGTCGGGCGACGTGAACGTGGAGGAAGCGGAAGCCTGCTCGATCGCCACGGCTTCCGGCTCGGTGGAAGTCGGGCGGGTCGGCTCGTGCTCCGTGGAAACCCAATCCGGCGACGTCGACGTCGAAAGCGCGCGCGAGCTCGGCGTCAAGACGGCGTCGGGCGACGTGGACGTCGGAGAGGTCACGGAACGCCTCGGCGTCTCGACCGCGTCGGGCGACGTGGATGCCTCGTGCTCCTGCGCCGAAACCGCGGTCACGACCTCGTCCGGGCAGATCGACCTGGACGTCGAGCGGACGGGCCCCGGCTCGATCGACGTCCGGAGCGTCTCGGGCGACGTCTCGATCTCGCTGTCCGGCGACGACGATGTCGAACTGCGCCTCGCGAGCCTGTCGGGCGACATCGAAGCTTTCGGCGAGGAAGCCGGGCGCGAGCTTTCGATCCGCCGCGGTTCGGCGGAGTTTTCGGTGAGCGTCCGGACCGTGTCGGGCGACATCGACGTGGAGTGAACCCGTCCGCGCTCCGCGGTCGCCGAGTCGCGGCCGCGGAGCGCGCCTTCGCGCGTTGCGGAAACGGCCTCTTTACGGTACCATCCACGGAAAACAGCCCGAGGAGTCCGCCGCCGTGTCCGCCATCGGTCCGTCCGTAGCTTCCGCCCGCGTCCGCGTCCCCCCCGCCCGCGCCGCGCGCATGATCGCCGCGTGGGCGTGGGGGAAGATCCGCGCCCAGATCGAGGCCGTCGCCTTCCTCGTCCTGTACCTCGCGGTCGTACAGGTCTTCGTGCTGCGCGCCCCCGTGCGAGACGCGCTCGGCATCGCGTTCGGCGTCGGGGCCACCGTCGTCGGACTCGCGATGTTCCTCGAGGGGCTGTTCCTCGGCATCATGCCGCTCGGCGAGCGCTGCGGCCTCAAGCTGCCGGGGCGGATATCCCTGCCCCTCATCCTGCTCTTTTCGCTCGTGCTCGGCGTCACGGCGACGCTCGCCGAGCCGGCCATCGGCTTCCTGAAACTGCAGGGCAGCACGATACGCCCGTGGGACAGCCCCCTCCTCTACTTCCTCCTGAACCGCGGCTCGGGCCTCCTCGTCGTCGCCGTCGCGGCTGGCGTGGGCCTCGCCGTGGCGCTCGGCGTCCTCCGCTTCATCTACGGATGGTCGTTCAAGCCCTTCGTGTTCGCCATCGTGCCGATCCTGCTCGTCCTCGAAATCGCCGCCGAGCGGACGCCGGGCGTCGCGGCCGCGGCCGCCCTCGCGTGGGACACGGGCGGCATCACGACGGGGCCGGTCACCGTGCCGCTCGTCATCGCGCTCGGCCTCGGCATTTCGCGCCTGGGCGGAACGGGGAAGGACGGCTCCGGCGGCCTCGGCGTCGTCACGCTCGCGTCCACGCTCCCCGTCGCCGCGGTCCTCGCGCTCGCCTTCGCCGCGCAGCCGCTCGTGCCGCTTCCCGGCTCGGCGACCGACTTCTTCTCTCCCGACGCGCGAGCCAAAGCCGAGTTCGCCGCGGGCGGATCCGAAGCCCTCGAGCGCTTGGCGGACGGGGCGACGAAGGACGGCGCGCTGTCTCCCGCGTTGCGCGCCGCCTGGTTCGGCGCGGCGGCTGTCCCAGACTCGCCCCCCGGATCCGCGGCGACGGCGGGGGGAGCGGGCGCGTCCGCCGCGTCGGGCATGATCGCCTTCGTCGGCGCGAACGCCCAGGCCGCGCTCAAGGCGGTCCTCCCGCTCTCGCTCGTCCTCCTCGCGACGCTGCTCCTGGTCCTCCGGGACCGCCCGCGCACGATGGACGAGATCGCGCTCGGCCTCGCCTTCGCGCTCGTCGGCATGTTCCTGTTCGGCATGGGGATGGAAAAGGGACTCTCCGCGCTCGGGTCGCAGACCGGCGCGAGCATCCCCCGCGCCTACCGCGAAACCCCGCTCTCGGACCAGGCCGAGCTCGTCCCGAACCTCGAGCGGAGCGATCTCTTCGACGTCCACTCGCCGACCGGAACGGCGCCGCATTTCTGGCTCGACGGCCCGGACGGTCCGCGGGCGGTGCCGTTCGACGAAGCCCAGTACGACGAGGCGACCCGCGCGTACCGCCACGTCCCCGTGCGCAAGCCCGTGTTCGCGCGCTTCGGCGCGTGGGCCGGCTACGCGGCGGTCCTCCTCTTCGTCTTCGTGCTCGGCCTCGGGGCGACGCTCGCCGAGCCGTCGCTCCTCGCGCTCGGCATGACGATCGAGGAAGTGACGACGGGCACGTACAAGAGCCGGGCGCTCGTCCTCACCGTCGGCGTCGGCGTCGGCATCGGGATGGTCGTCGGCTTCGGCCGGCTCCTCGTCGACCTGCCCCTGTCGCTCGCGCTCGGCGTCCCGTACGCGATCGCGCTCATCCTCACCGCCTTTTCGTCGGAGGAGTTCTCGGCCATCGCGTGGGACTCGGCCGGCGTGACGACCGGACCGGTGACCGTGCCGCTCGTCATCGCCACCGGGCTCGGCATGGGGACGGGGTCCTCGGGCGGCGCCTTCGGCGTGCTAGCCGCGGCGAGCGCCTTCCCCATCGTCACCGTGCTCGTCTCGGGGCTCTTCGTCCGGGCGGCGGCCCGACGCTACCGCGCGCCCGCGGCCGCCCCCGATTTCGTCGCCGCGCCGGAGGCCGTCCGATGAGCCGCGAGCCGCTGTCCCGGATCACCTGCGTCGTCGAAGCGGGCCTCGGGTCGTCCGTCCGCGAAACCCTCCGCGAGCTCCGCATGCCGGACGTCTTCGTCCAACGCGCCAAGCAGGCGCGCCTCGAGGAGCGCTCGGGCCCCTTCGGCCTCGGCTCGGGCATACGCGTGTCCGAAAGCCGCTCGGAGCTGTTCCGCTTCGCCGTCCCGCGCGACCGCGAACGCGCCGTCGCGATCCACCTCGCCGAGCGCGCCGACCTGTTCCTGCCCGGCCGCGGCTCGATCTTCGCGGAGGACCTCCGCGTCCACGACGGGTGCGCGGACTCGTGCGCCGACGGCGAGTTCGACGACGCGCTCCTCGGCGCGCTGCCCGACCGGACGGAGACCGTCGTCGAGCCGCATCGCGTCATCTGCTGCATCGTGCAGCGCGGCCTGGCCGACGCGCTCGCGCGGACCGTCCTCGAGATGGGCCTCGGCGTGCCGGTCGTGTCGTTCGGCGAGGGGATGGGCCTCCGCGACAAGCTCGGGCTCCTCCGCGTCACGATCCCCGTCGACAAGGAGATCCTGTACCTGGTCGTCCCCGAGCGCGACGCCGACCTGGCCGAGGGCGTCCTCGCGACCAAGGCCCGCCTCGACCGCCCCGGCATGGGCTTCATCTACCGCTACGCGGCCCGGCCATACGCCCTGAACCTCCAGGTGTCGCGCGGGCGCCGGACGCACGCCGCCAGCATGGACCAGATCATCGCCGCCATCGACCAGGTCCGCGGCTCGTCCGAGTGGCGCCGGCGCTCGTCGGTCCACGCCGCTCGCCGCGGCGTCCGGGCGCGGTCGGAGTCGGAACCCGGACGACTCGTATGCCTGTCCATCGTGGCGGAGGAAGGCCGGGTCGGCGACTGCGTCGCCAGCGCGATGCGGCACGGCGCGGGCGGCGCCACGCTGGTCGGCCTCGAGCGGATTTCCCGCGAAGGCACGCCCGGCGCCCGCCCGTCGAGCGCGTGGGAGACCTGCGACCTCGTGTTCGACGCGACGCTCGTCGATCCGATCATGGCCGCGTTGGCCGACGAGGGGCACCTGTCCGAAACCGACCGGAGCTTCGCCGAGCTCACCGACGTCCTCAACGTCATCACCTACGCGGGCTAGGGTCCGCCCCGACTCGGCCGACGTCTCTGGAAACGCTCCCGCCGTTCGTGGCATACTCGCGGCCACCCGGCGGGCCGGATTCGTCCCCGCGACCCGGACGGGATACCCGTTTCCATGGAGCAGCGCATGTACAAGCCAGTCGATCCCAAAGTCAGCTTCCCGAAGATGGAGGAGGAGGTCCTCGCGTTCTGGAACGCCGAGAAGATCTTCGAGAAATCCGTCTCGATGCGCGACGGCGCGCCGGAGTACGTCTTCTACGACGGCCCCCCGTTCGCCACGGGACTGCCGCATTTCGGACACTTCGTGCCGGGGACGATTAAGGACATCATTCCGCGCTACAAGACCATGAAGGGACACCAGGTGGTCCGCCGCTTCGGCTGGGACTGCCACGGCCTGCCCGTCGAGAATCTCATCGAAAAGGAACTCGGCCTCAACTCGAAGACCGACATCGAGAAATTCGGAGTCGCCAACTTCAACGAGGCGTGCCGCGCGTCGGTGCTGCGCTACGTGAAGGAGTGGCGGCGCATCATGACCCGCGCCGGCCGCT
>CAYZZW010000064.1:0-18948 GCA_964482955.1 uncultured Treponemataceae bacterium
CTTTTCTTCTAGTATCCGCTCGCGATAAAAGAAAAAGCCGCCTTCCGGTGGGCGATTGAAGAACCGGCCCGAGCGCTGGAAGGCTCCAGAGTGGTGCGGCAGCATGCTGGTCGGCGGACGGCGATTCGGGTCAGCGCGCGCTGCGCGCGGCGCGGCGCATGAGGGGCGGTTAAAGCCGCTAGGTCAAACCGTGTGCGGGAAAGTCGTAGCGTGGTACGGTTGCTCGCATCCCGGCGGACGGTGATTCGGGGCAGCGCGCGCTGCGCGCGGCGCGGCGTCTGTGGGGCGGTGGAAGCCTGAGGGACTCCGTTCGCGGGAAGGCGTCAGGATTGTGTGGCTGCCCGCTGGTCGGCGGACGACGATTCGGGTTAGCGCGCGCTGGGCACGGCGCGGTGTCTGTGGGGCGGTGGAAGCCTGAGGGGCTGTCCGTTCGCGGGAAAGTGTCAGGATTGTGTGGCTGCCCGCTGGTCAGCGGTTGATCGGTTTGGGTCAGCGCGCGCTGCTTGCGGCGCGGTGTCTGTGGGGCGGGGGGAAGCAGCCTTGTCGGGTGTGTTGATTTGACGGTTTTAGGCGATGGAGCGGTTTTCTGGGGGGCGGAATCCTTGTGTGTTCGGGGAAAAGATGTTAAGCTTTTTCAAAAGGACGGCTGGCTTCGGGGGGCTACATGGCTGAACAAGAGACGCAAATCCAGCTCGTGACGTTCCAGCTCGGGGATGAGCTGTACGGCATCGACATCATGGAAGTGAAGGAAATCGTCCGCGTGCAGGAAGTGCGCGGCATCCCGAACGCTCCCTTGTACGTCGAAGGCCTGTTCAATCTCCGCGGCGAGATCATTCCGATCATCAACCTGCACAAGCGTTTCCACCTGAAACGCGCCCAGCTCGGGGACGACGAGGAGTTGCTCTCCGGCTTCATCATCATCGACATCAACGGGATGAAGCTCGGCGTGATCATCGACAAGGTCGAACGCGTGGTGCCGGTGGACGTCAACGAGATCCAGCCTCCTCCCCAGATGCTCACCGGTATCGGATCGGAGTACATCCAGGGCGTCATGAACCAGGAAAAGGGTTACCTCATCATCCTCGACATCAAGAAGCTGTTCAGCGCCAAGGAACTCCAGAAAATAGAAGAGATCAGGCGCTAGGTACTCCATGCACATTCCCGTCTACAGCTCCTATATCCGGCGCAAGGATATGGACACGGTCCTCAACTGCCTCACGACGGATTCCATCGGCCCGGGGGAATATCTCGAGCGCTTCCTCAAGCAGGCGCGCGAATCGGTCGGCTTCGACGCGGCGCTCGCGCTCCGGAGTCCTGTGACGGCCCTCGGCGCCGCCCTGGACGCGCTCGGGCTCCAGGCGGGCGACCGGGTGGCCGTTTCCGCCCTGTCTCCGTCGTACTACCGCGGGGTTCTTTCCGCGAAGGGTATCGAGACCGTCTGGCTCGACGTCGACGAGGAATCGGCCGTTCCGTCCGCGCGGTCGATAGAAGCGTGCGGCTGCAAAGCCCTGATCCTCCACGAAGCCTCGGGCTGCCCGCTCGACGAGGAGACGCTCGCCGCGGCGAAACTCCAGCTGGTCGAGGACGTCTCCGCGAGCTACGGCTCGTTCGCGGGCGAGCGCCGGGCGGGATCGAGCGGCGTCTTTTCGCTGCTCGCGCTCGAGGGTGGCGGCATCATGACCTCGGGCGGCGGGGCGCTGCTCTACGCGAACCAGCGCCGCGACGCGTCGGTTCTCCGGAACCATTCCGAAACCATCCCGCGTGAACTCGTCATGACGGACATGAACGCGGCGCTCGCCTATTCGCAGATGCGCGAATTCGAGAAGGGCAGGCAGAAGCGCAAGGAACTCGACGAGCTCTTCTCCCAATCCCTCGCCCGGACGAAATACCACGGTTTCGCGAATCCCGACCAGGGCGAGAAGGCGCACCACGGCTTCCATGTCGTCCTGTCCGGCGGCGTCAAGGACGTCCGCGCCTACGCGAAGAAGAAGGAAGTCGATACCGCGCTCACCTTCGAGGATTCCTGCGTCGCTCGCGGCTTCGTGCCCGAGGGGGCGTGCCCCGCGGCCGCGTCGCTTTCGAACCGCTGCGTGACCTTCCCGCTCCACGCGCGGATCGGCAAGACCGGCGCGCAGAAGATCGCGCGCGTCCTCGCCACGTTGCCCTGATCTCCGGAGTCGAACGATGCCGGCACGAGGGCGTCACGCGCTGATCGTCATCAACCGAGGCAAGGACACCGCCGTCGAGACGGCGTCGCTCGTCAAGGACGAGCTCAGGCACTCCGGTTACGAATCGACGATCCTCGCCTTCGACGGAAAGCCGCTCGCCGCCCCGCAGGCCCAGTCGGCCGACCTGGCCGTGTGCCTTGGCGGCGACGGGACGGTCCTGTACACCGCGCGCCTCACGGCACCCCTGTCCATCCCCATCCTGCCCGTGAACCTCGGCACGCTCGGCTTCATCGCCTGGGTGCGCAAGGGCGAGTGGAAGGAACGGCTGCGCGACTGCGTCGCGGGCCGGCTCATGATCGAGGAACGCATCATGCTCGACATCGAGGTGGTCCGCTACGGCGAACGGGCCGCCGGCTTCATCGCCCTGAACGACGGGGTGGTGTCGGGATCCGGGATCGCGCGGATGATCGACCTGTCCATCGACGTCGAGGGCTCGCCGCTCGGCGTCTACCGCTCCGACGGGGCCATCGTCTGCACGCCGACCGGCTCCACGGCGTATTCGCTCGCGGCCGGCGGTCCGGTGATCTCGCCGGACATGGACGCGATGGTGTTCAATCCGCTATGCCCCTTCGCGCTCTCGAACCGGCCGCTCGTGACGCCGGGCTACGTGACGATCGACGTGAACGTCCTGCCGGGCCAGCGCAGCCCGGTGATGCTCACGGTCGACGGCCAGGAAACCTTCGAGCTGCAGTCGGGCGACAATGTCCGTTTCAGTCGTTCACCCTTCCGTACGAGGATTTTCGGCACGGGGCTCGATTCGTTCTACTCCGTGCTCCGGACGAAACTGAACTGGGCTGGAGGCCCCGATGCTTGAGGAACTGAACGTGCGCGATTTCGCGCTCATGGACCGCGTGCAGATCCGCTTCGAGCGCGGCCTGTCCCTCCTCACGGGCGAGACGGGCGCGGGAAAGTCCATCCTCACGGGCGCCATCGGGTTCCTGCTCGGCGGCAAGGCCGACACGGGGATGATACGCGCCGGCGCCGAGGAGACGCTCGTGTCCGGCGTGATCGACGTGTCAGCCAACCCGGAGGCGCGCGCGTGGCTTGAGTCTCACGGGATGGACTGCGAGGACGGCACGCTGATCGTGCGACGCGGCCTCCGCAACACGGGGCGCGGCGCTATCTACATCCAGAACGTCCCGTCCACCAGGCAAGACCTCGCGGAGCTGACGTCGCTCCTTGTCGACATGCACGGCCAGCACGAGCACCAGTCGCTCCTCCACCCGGAAAACCACCGCAAGCTCCTCGACCGCTTCGCAGGCCTCGAAACCGAAGTGGCCGCGTTCACGGTTTCCTTCAACGAGCTGTCGGCCAAGCGCAAGTCCTTCGAGCGCATGCTCGCGTCCGAGCAGGAGCGTTCGCGCGAGATCGAGCTCCTGCGCTTCGCGGTCGACGAGATCGACAAGGCGGCGCTCAAGCCCGGCGAGGACGAGTCGCTCGCCGAGGAGGAGAAGCTTCTTTCGCAATACGAAAAGCTCTACGCGGCGGTCGAAGGCGCCCGCGAGGCGCTGTCGGGAGGTCCCGACGCCGCGCTTCCGCTGCTCCGGAAGGCGCGTTCGCAGCTCGAGACCGCTTCGGGCGTGGACGGGCGCCTGTCCGAGGCCGCCCGCCGCGTGGACGACGCCTATTACGAGCTCGAGGACGTGTCCGAGGCCCTGCGGCACCACCTCGATTCGGTCGACTACAGTCCGGGCCGGCTCGAGGAGATCGAGACGCGGCTCGCTTTCATCCAGAAGCTCAAGCGGAAGTACGGCGACGGGGACGGGCTCGCCGGGATACTCGCGTACGCAGCGGAAGGCCGCGAGCGTCTCGAGCGTCTCGAGCATTGGGAAGAGGACCGCGGCGCGCTGGAAGCCGAGATCGTCCGCGCGGAAAAACAGATTTACGAGCGCGCCCTGGCGATTTCCGAACGCCGCCGCGCGGCCGGCGCCGAGCTCGAAAAGCGGATCGGCGCCGTGATCACGACCCTCGGCATGCCCCAGGCCCGGTTCGCCATCCGCCTGGCCCGCAAGGAGCCGGACGGCGGCAAGGCCGTGGTCGGGGCGTACGGCGTCGACGAGGTCGAGTTCCTCATCGCCCCGAACCGCGGAGAGGGGCTGCGCGAACTCGCGCGGATCGCTTCGGGCGGCGAGCTGTCGCGCGTCATGCTGGCGGTGAAGACCGTGCTGGCGGCGAACGACACCATCGGCACCCTCATCTTCGACGAGATCGACACCGGCATCGGCGGCGAGGTCGCACTCGCCGTCGGAAAGCACCTGCAGACGCTGGCCGCCGGGAAACAGGTCCTGTGCATCACGCACCTCGCCTCCGTGGCCGCGCGCGCCGATAATCATTACAAGGTGGAAAAGTCGGTCGCGGGCGACCGCACCCTGACGAAGGTTTCGCTCCTGTCCGGCGACGAACGCGCGCGAGAGATCGCCCGGATGCTCGCCGGCGACGCCGACGGCGACGTTTCGGTCGCCCACGCGCGGGACCTCGTCAAGCGCTACGGCCGCCCGTCGGAGGGATGATGGGAAAGATCACGCAGGAACAGCGCGACAAGTTCGCGGCCAAAGGGCAGGAGCTCAAGAAGGTCATCGACGCCCTCGTCGAGAAGGAAAAGCTCCTCAACGACGCCATCGCCGCCGACCAGACGCAGGCGGTGTACAAGCGGCTCGCGGTGGCCGACGAGATCCTCAACCTCGCGTCCCACTACCTGCTCATGAACGCGCTGTCCGTGTCCCTGCTCGGCATCAAGAACGAGGATCATCTCGGCGACGCGCGGAAGGCCATCGCGCGCGTCTTCACGAATCTCGAGGATTGCGTGACGAACCTGATCGACGCGCCCTTCTCGGAATACGAGGACAAGCTCGGCGCGATGGCTGACTACACCGCGGAGGCGCGTTACCGGCTCCTGTCGAAGCTCGGCTTCGCCATCCGCGACCTCGAGGAAGCCTACGGGCAGGGCTCGAAGTGGAAGTGGTTTTTCGTCGATTTCTGGGGCAAGTTCGCGGCGACCGCGAAGAACATGCTCGACCTCAAGGCGCTGCAGGCGAACCTGGACTTCGATTCGCCCGTCCGCGAGGTGACGACGAACCACCTCGCCCTGGTGAAGCGGCAGCTCGGCCAGTCGGCGGACCGGTTCCGCGAAAAATACGAAGCCTATTCGAACTCAGTGGCTGATTTCCGCTCGTCGATCCTGTTCCTGTCCGCGCTCAGGCGCGTCCACGTCCTGTGCAACGATCGCGACGAGGCGGAGGACCTGAAAAAGAAGATCACCATCTGGAAAGCGAAGCTCGACGGCGACCTCAAGAAGAAGGACGAGAAGAAGTAGCTCGCGCGCGCCCGCCGCGTCGCCCTCGGCCGTTTAGGAAGATCCCGGTCACTTCCCGAGTTCGTGCAGGGCGTCGTGGGGCAGGAGCTCGCCGGCGGTCGTTTCGACGAGACCTCCCGCCGAGCCGCCGAAGATGACGGGAAAGTCGGCCTTCACGAATTCGGAGATCACCTGGCGGCAGGCGCCGCAGGGACTCACCGGGTACGTCGAGTCGGGCGTGGAGATCGCGAGCGCCGCGAAGTCGCGCCTGCCCGCGGAGACCGCGGCGACGATGGCGCTCCGCTCCGCGCAGATGGTCAGCCCGAACGAGCGGTTTTCGACGTTGGTGCCGGTGAAGACGGTGCCGTCCGCGCACAGGAGCGCCGCCCCGACCCGGAAGCGGGAATAGGGAGAGTACGAGGCGAGTGCGGCCGCGCGGGCGCGTTCGTGCAAGGCGTTGAGATCCATCGGGGCTTCCTTTCCGGCGCGGCCGCGATCGCGGGTCCG
Organism: uncultured Treponemataceae bacterium; assembly: GCA_964482955.1. GTDB lineage: Bacteria > Spirochaetota > Spirochaetia > Treponematales > UBA12059 > JAPLSN01. The sequence goes on from CAYZZW010000064.1 coordinate 6,028, forward strand.
CGCGTTTCGGTTGACATCGCCGGAGCGAGGCGGCTATTATTTTCGCCGATCGGCCGCGCCGCGGCAAGGTCTCCAGAGCCGGAAACGAGGGACATCGATGAACGAAGAACGACATCCGCGCCGCACGATCGTGCTCTGCTCGATTTTCTTCGTGATCTACCTGTTCGTCGCCGCGTTTCCGCTCCAACGGGAACTCGAACTCGATCCGCGCTGGGTCGTGTCCGCGGCTCCTTCCAAGGTCGCCGCGGCTCCGTCGGGGAGCGGCCGGTTCGTGCCCTTCCGCATCGGATCTTCTTTCGGTTACGTCCGCGAAGACGGCAGCGTCGCCGCCTCCCTCGAATTGCCGCCGCTCTCGCTTACCTTCGACGGCGCCGCCGATTCGTCCTCGCGCGCCGTCCTCGCGATCGCGGACGACGCCTACGCGGTCTACGCGCCGGGCGCCGAAGTCGTCGAGGCGAAAGCGCCGGACGGCGGCACCGTGTTCCGTTCGCGGGAAGCCGGCATCCCGTTCTTCCAGGGGAACCGGCATTTCTTCGCGTTGCCCGGCATGGACGCGATCGGCGAATACCGCCCCGACGGAAGCGCGGCCTGGATCTACGAATTCCCCCAGATCGTGACCGCCTTCGACTCGACCCCCGAGCTCGCGGTCGCCGGCCTCCTGAACGGCGGCGTCGAGGGCATCGACCGCGCGGGCAACAAGTCCTTCTCGTTCGAGACGGGGGGGAGCCGGATTCCCGTCGTGTACGGCCTGGCCGTTGCTCCCGACGGGAACGCCGTCGCGCTCGTGTGCGGCCTGGACGGACAGCGTTTCATGTACCTGGAGCGGAAAGGCGCCGAGTTCCGCGTCGCGAAGCACCGGGCGCTCGAGAGCACCTACCGCTACCCGGTGTCCGTCAGGTTTTCCGCGAGCGGACGCTACGTCTATTTCGCGCAGCCGTCGGGCATTTGCGTCTTCGACGTCGAGCGCGGCACGTACGGGACGCTTCCGATCTCGGCCCCGCGCTTCGAGCTTTTCGGCGAGGACGAGCGCGGTTTCGTGATCCTGTCCGCGGAGATGGACGGCGCCAGACGAGTCGCCTGCGTCGAGCCCCCGGCCCGCGTCATCCTCGCCCATACCCTGCCGTCGGACGTGTCCTTCGTCTCGCTCCGCGGCGAAAGCCTGTACCTGGGCATCGACGGGCGGATCGCCCGCATGGACTACCGGGAGGAATGACATGCGTTTTCGCGCGTCCCTGATCGCGGCTTTCTGCCTGGCAGCGTTCCTCGCGTGCGCCGTCTTCGCCCTCGAGTGGCCCACCGACTCGAAATCGGCGCCGTTGACCTTCGGCTCCGGCGACCACGGCCGTTTCGTGAGCGGCATCGTCACCGGGTCGAAGGACGGGCTGGTCCGCGCCGCCTCGGGCGGGGAGCTGTTCTTCTATCTCGACAAGCCGGAACTCGCCTGCGGCCTGCCCTCCACGCTGCGGTCTTTCGCGGCCCTCGAGGGCGACGACGGACTCAGCGTCGCGTACGGCGGACTGGCCCCCGGCAGCGTTTCGGCCTATCTCACCAAAGCCGAGACCGGAGACATCCTCGGACGGGTCGACCGGTTTTCCGAAGGACTCTTCCTGTCGGTCTACGACCGCGCGAAACAGCGCCGGATCAACCCCTTCATCTTCATGCGCCCGCCCGCGGACGAGCGCCAGCCCTCGATCCGGGCCGCCGCGCTCGCGCAGGGCGACAAGCTCTGGCCGCTCGGCGATACCCGCGCGGTCAAGCAGGGCACCTACGAACTGGTCGCCTTCGTCGAGGATCCCGACGACGCGAGGCCGGAGGGAACGATCAGGGCGCCCTATCGCGTCCGCGTCTTCCTCGACGGCGCGGAAAAGCTGAACCACGTGTACGAGGTGTCCGAATCCAAGGCCGGCCGCGCCGGATTCTTCGGAATGGGACCCGATGCGCCCGCGTACTGGAAGCCCGACGGCCGCGTATCGCTCGGAAGCTACCTGCTTTCCCGCGGCAAGGCGAGCATCCTCATCGTCGTCAAGGACCATGCGGACAACGAGCGCGAAGCCGGATTCACCGTCCTGGTCGAGTGAGCGTGGGCGCGATCAAGACCTTCTCGACCGCGCCGCGCCCCGAGGCGACGCGTTCGGTCGCCTGTCCGGCCTGCGGCTCCGGCCGAAAACGCGAAACCTGGGATTCGGGCGATTTCGCGTTCGTCCGCTGCGCGACGTGCGGGCTGCTCAGGCAGGATCCCCAGCCGGAACCCGAAGCGATCGCCGCCCGCTACGACGCTTCCTACCTCGAATACGAAATCGGGAACCAGTTCGCGTTCAGGGACCTCGAGCTCCGCGCGTTCCGCGACGTCGGCTTCGGCCCCCGTCCCGGCTCCTCGTTCCTCGACGTCGGCTGCGCCACCGGCGCGCTCCTCGCGTTCCTGCGGGACGCGGGCGTGGACGCGAAGGGCGTCGAGATCGGAGCGGAAAACGCCGCCTACGCGCGCGACCATTTCGGGCTCGACGTCTTCACGGGGCGCCTCGAGGACGCGCCCTACGCCGACGCCTGCTTCGACGTGGTGCACGCCGCCCACCTGATCGAGCACCTCAACGACCCGCGCGGGTTCCTCGAACGCGCGCGCGCCCTCCTCAAACCTGGCGGCGAACTCGTTCTGACCACGCCGAACGAAGCGAGCTTCCAGGGCCGTCTTCTGCGCGGACGTTGGCGAAGCGCGATCCGGGATCACCTGTTCCTCTTTTCGCCGGACACGCTCGCCCGGCTCGCGGACCGTGCAGGTTTCGCGCCGATCAAGCGGGCGACCTGGGGCGGTTGGCCCGCGGGCATGAAACCGGCGTTCTTCAAGGGCTTTCTCGATCGCGCGGTCAAGCCGCTCGGAATCGGCGACGTGATGATCGCCCGCTTCCGGTTGCGATGATGACGCGACTGGACTACGATTGAGGGAACGGTCGGACCCATCGGTCCGCGAACGTCCGACCACGACCGCCTGCCGAAAGACCCTCAACGCGGTTTTTCGGCAACCTCATAGGGAGCGCGCCATGGACACGAACCAGAAAGTGCTGTTTGTCGATCCCGCCACGGGATACTACCGCGTCAAACGTTACAAGGTGGGAGACTACTTCGGCCCCGTCGACCTGGGCGCGCACCTGGCCGGCCGCTACATGTGCCTCAACATCGGCACCGGCATCTTCGCCGGGTCCATTTTTCCCGGATCGAACCGGCTCTTCGTGACGGGATTCTCCCCGTGCTGGCGCAGTTTCTACGTGTCGAGCATGGGCGGCGCGGGCCTCATCTTCGACAATCTCGGTATCAACATGGTGAGCCTCGTCGGCAAGGCGCCGGTTCCGTCCATCCTGTGCCTGAACCGCGTCCACGGCGAGGAGATCCAGGTCGACGTCGTGCCCGTGGACTTGAACGCGGTATGGGCTTCGGGCCGCGGCGGCGCCCACGCCCTCATGGACTACGCGCTCGAAACCCTCGGGCCGCGCTTCCAGTCGGAACTGCGGGCGCTGGCGACCGGGCCGGCCGCCCGGGACACCGATTTCGGCGCCATCCTGTCCGCGCCAGTCAAGGACGGCAAGGCGACCGACGTCGACACGTGGGCGGGCCGCGGCGGCATGGGCTCGAAGATGCTGCAGGAGCACGGCATCGCGGCGGTGATCTACGGCGGCACCGCGGCGGACGAGGACTTCCGGGACCGCACGGTGGCCGACGAGTGGTTCGAGGCGAAGTACAAGCAGAAACTCGCGGTCAAGGATTTCGAGGCCACGACGAAGTACCGCTTCGATCCCAAGTTCCAGACGGGCGGCACTCTCGGCGTGAACTACGCCACCTTGAAGGGCCGCATGATGGCCTTCAACTACCGCACGATCTACTGGACCGAGGCGGAGCGCCTCGAACTTCACGAGCGCCTGGTCGTCAACCATTACCTCAAGCAGTTCAACGAGGAGACCATCGCGCAAAAGCAGCAGGCGACCTGCGGCGAACCCTGTTCGGCCGTCTGCAAGAAACTCAATGGACGTTTCAAGAAGGACTATGAACCCTACCAGACCCTCGGCCCGCTGTGCGGCATCTTCGATCAGCGCGCGGCGGAGCTCCTCAACGGCGCCTGCGACCGCGCCGGCTTCGACGGCATCTCGATCGGCGGCGTGCTCGCCTGGCTCATGGACTGTCTCGATACCGGTCTCCTCGCGAAGGAAGAGCTCGGCGTGTCGAAGCTACCGAAATGGGATCACAAGAATTTCGACGTCGTCGCGGATTCCATGCACAACGCGGAACTCGGCGTCGAGCTCGTCGACGCGATCCTGAACCGGAAAGGCATCGTCGACTTTTCGGAAGGCGCGCGCAAATGGGCCCGATCGGTGCGGAGGTCGAAGGGGACGCGCATCCTCGATTCGTTCGTGTACACGGCGAACGGCCGGAAGGGCTGGATGGTCCCGAACCAGTACTGGACGCCCGGCGTGCTCGCGCCCATGGCGATCATGGGCAAGTACTACATGCACTACGGCGCGGAATTCTTCCCGCCGCGCGAACTCGGACGGAAGTGCGCCGAACGCCTCGTGAAGGAACTCATCATGGACAACGCGGGCGTGTGCCGCTTCCACCGCGCCTGGGCGGAGGAGATGATGCCGGACGTCTACGAAACCCTGTACGGCCTCAAGGACGCGTTCCTCGCGATGAACGCGGTCACCGCGAGCCGGATCAACAGCCGCAACTCGAGCCTGTTCTGGGAAAGCGAGCGCGATTTCGACTACGTGCACACCTTCCTGAAGCGCAAGCGCGACGTCGAAGGCGACGCGAGCCCCGAACTGGCCGCGTGGATCGACCTGTTCGACAAGGACAAGAAGGAAGCGGGGCTCGAGTTCTGGTTCGAGATGCGGAAGGGGATCGACGAGACCCTCCGCGATTTCTTCTGATACCGGGGGATCGATGGACGATTACGGTTTCGTCGCCGACAACGTGGCGGCGGTTCGCGGCCGGATGGCCGCCGCCTGCCGCCGCGCGGGGCGGGATCCGGAAACGGTCGAACTCATGGCCGTCACGAAGTTCCACCCGATTCAGGCGGTCGAGGCCGCCTACGCCGCCGGCGTGCGCCTGTTCGGCGAAAGCCGCGTCCAGGAAGCCTCGGGAAAATTCGAGGGGTATGCGGCGTCGCGTTCCGGCGCGCGCGTCCACATGATCGGCCACCTCCAGTCCAACAAGGCGAAAAAGGCCGTCGAACTCTTCGACTGCGTCCAGTCCGTGGACAGTCTCGAACTGCTCGCCGAACTCGGTAAACGCGCGGCCCAGGCCGGACGGCGCGTGGAAATCCTCCTCGAGCTGCACACGGGCGAAGAATCGAAGTGCGGCTTTCCGGACCCGGATTCCCTGCTCGCGGCCGTAAGCGCCGCGAAGGACCAGCCTTCGCTCGAACTCCGCGGACTCATGACGATGGCGCCGTTCACCGACGACGAAGCGGCGGTCCGTTCGTCGTTCCGCGCGCTCGCTTCCGCGTTTCGCCGGGCCTGGGAGCTTGCGTCGGCCGGGCGTTTCGACGTACTCTCCATGGGCATGACGAACGATTTCGAACTCGCGATCGAAGAGGGCTCCACGCTTGTCCGCGTCGGCACAGCCATCTTCGGAGGACGCGCTCCGTGACGATCGCGATCCCGAAACGCGCCTGCGCCCTCGTCCTCGCCGCGCTGGTGGCGGCGGCTTCCGCGACCGTCGCGCGCGCGCAAAGCGCCACGCCGCCGGCGGTTCCCGCGGACGCAGCCGCGATCAAGCCGGAGCCCTACGAAAAAGACGAGTTTCCCGCGTGGCTCAGGAAAGCCGGCCGCTTCGAGATCATCGCCATCGGATCCTTCCCCGTCATGTATTTCTACTCGTCCGTCGGCTGGGATATCGAGCGTTGGTCGCGCAACGGTTTCGACCAGACTTACGCCCCCTGGCCCTTCAAGAACGAATTTTCCTACCGTCCGACCGAGTCCGAACTCATGCGCAACCTGGTCACGGCGGGCGTCTTGTCGATCTGCCTCGCCACGGCGGATCTCGTCATCACGAGTATCGCGGGGCGTTGACCGGCCGCGCCGCGCGCCATTGACAGCGCGGAAAGCCCGTACTAGTATTCTGACAAGCATGAAACCGATCGCATTGATCGTCTACGAGGACGGAAACGACGCGCTCGCGTCATACGCGGACACGCTCAGAAAGGCGTTCGACTCCGCCGGCTACGCCGTCAGGGTCGGCATGGCCTCGAAGGTCGGCGTCAGCGACGTGCTCGCGTCGAACGTGCTCGCGTTGGGCGCCGCGACCGGGAATTCCAAGCCGTACGAAGAACTCAAGCGCCTGTTCTCGGGCATCAACCTCGCCGGCCGCACGGCGCTCCTCTTCTCGGACGGAACGAAAAACGCCGTGTCGAGCCTGAAAAACATGCTCGCCGATTCCGAAATCAACGTACATCCCGAACACCTGAAGGCGGGGGCCGATCCGGCCGTCTGGACGGATTCAGTCGCTTCCCGATCCGAGCCGCGTCGAACCCGTTGACCGGCGATCCGCACCTTCGGCTGGAGACTTCCATGGAAAACGGTTTCAACCTCGACGATGCCATCCGGAAAATCCCCGATTTTCCGAAGCCGGGCATCCTGTTTTACGACATCACGAGCATCCTGACGAATCCGGACGCCTTCCGGTACTGCGTCGACTCGATGGTCAAGCGATATCGCGACGCGAAGCTCGACGCCGTCGCCGCGGTCGAATCGCGCGGCTTCCTGTTCGCCGCCCCGTTCTGCGAACGCCTCGGGCTGCCGCTCATCCTCGTGCGCAAGAAGGGCAAGCTCCCCGGGCGCACCCTGTCCAAAGCCTACGCCCTCGAATACGGCCAGGCCGAGATCGAGATGCACGCCGACGACATCCCGCGCGGCGGGCGCGTCCTCATCGTGGACGATCTCGTCGCCACGGGCGGCACGCTCGCGGCGACGCGCGACCTCCTCCGCGAGGGCGGGGCCGTTCCCGCCGGCGTCTTTTCCGTGGTCGGGCTGCCGTTCCTCAACTACGCCCAGGCGTTGTCCGACCTCGACGTGTCCGTCCTCATCGAATACTTCGGGGAATGAAACCCCGCTGGGATGCCGCCCGGCCGCTATCGGTTTTCCCGGCATCCCGTCAAGGAGCCGCCCATGATCGCACCCCTCGAAAAAAATCCGTCTTGGAAGGGCCGGCGCGGCCCCGTCGTGCTCGTCGTGATGGACGGCGTCGGCTACGGAACCTACAAGGAAGGGGATGCCGTCCAGGCGGCCCTCATGCCCAACTTCCGCGCGCTCGAGGCTTCGTGCCCGCGCACGAAGCTCAAGGCTCACGGCCTGGCCGTGGGGCTTCCGAGCGACGACGACATGGGGAACAGCGAAGTCGGCCATAACGCCATCGGCTGCGGCCGCGTCTTCGAGCAGGGAGCGAAGCTCGTCTCGACGTCGATCGCGACGGGCGCGATGTTCCAGGGAGCGACCTGGAAGCGCCTCGTGGCCAACGTGAAAGCCTCTTCCGGCAAGCTCCACTTCATCGGCCTCTTTTCGGACGGCAACGTACACAGCCACCTCGACCACCTGACCGCGATGGTCGAACGCGCGGCCGTCGACGGCGTCGGGAAGGTTCGCGTGCACGCGCTCCTCGACGGACGCGACGTCGGCGAACAGAGCGCCCTCGAATACCTCGATCCGTTCGAGAAATTCCTCGAAAGCTTCCGCGCGAAGGGCCTCGATTACCGCATCGCCTCCGGCGGCGGGCGCATGTACATCACGATGGACCGCTACGGCGCCGACTGGGGCATGGTCAAGCGCGGCTGGGACTGCCACGTGCTCGGGAAGGGCGCGCGCTTCCCGTCGGCCCGCGCGGCCGTCGAGCGCTACCGCGCCGAAAAGCCGAACGTCATCGACCAGGATCTCCACGAGTTCGTGATCGAGGAAAACGGCAAGCCGGTCGGCACGGTCGACGACGGCGATTCGGTGATTTACTTCAACTTCCGCGGCGACCGCGCCCTCGAGATCACCGCGGCTTTCGAAAAGGACGACTTCGACAAGTTCGACCGCGAGCGCCGGCCGAAGGTCGAATACGCCGGCATGATGGAGTACGACGGGGATCTCCACGTCCCCGCGCGCTACCTCGTCGAGCCGCCCTCGATCGACCGCACCCTGGGCGAATACCTGGCGGCGAGCGGCGTCCGCATGCTGGCCATCTCGGAAACGCAGAAATACGGCCACGTCACCTACTTCTTCAACGGCAACCGCACGGGCAAGTTCGACGAGAAGCTCGAGGACTACGTCGAAGTGCCGAGCGACCGCGTGCCCTTCGAGGAGCGCCCGTGGATGAAGTGCGCCGAGATCACCGACCGCCTGCTCGAGGCGATCAAGAGCGGCACCTACCGGTTCATCCGCACGAATTTCCCGAACGGCGACATGGTCGGGCACACCGGCGTCTTTCCCGCGGTAGTCTGCTCGATGGAGGCCCTCGACCTCCAGATCGGACGCCTCGCGAAGGCGGTCAAGGACTCGGGCGGCGTGCTCGTCCTGACCGCGGACCACGGCAACTCCGACGACATGTACGAGCACGACAAGAAGACGGGAGCCGTGTCGACGAAAGCCGACGGCACGCCCCGGGCGAAGACGAGCCACTCGCTCAATCCGGTGCCCTGCGTCGTGTACGATCCGGAGGGGAAGGGCGAGTACGCCCCCGAACTGGTCGAAGGACTCGGGATCAGCTCGCTCGCCGCCACCTGCATCGAGCTGCTCGGCTACAAGGCTCCCGCCGGCTACGACGCTTCCGTGCTGAGGGCTCGATGACCGAAGTCGAACTCAAGGCCTGGATCGACGATCCCGCCGCGGTGCGCGCGCGAGTGGCTTCCTTCGCCGCCTTCGTCCGCGACTTCGACAAGTCCGACGAGTACTGGCACGGCCCGGAGTGGCGCCTGCACCGCGGCCAGAAGGGTTTCCGCGTGCGCAGCGACGCCGGCGCTTCCATCGTCACCTTCAAGCGCAAGCGCGCCGAAGCCGGCATCGAGATCAACGACGAGCGCGAGTTCGAAGTGACCGACGCCACGGCGTTTTCGGAGCTGGCGCTCCGCATCGGGTGCGAACCGTTTTTCAAGAAGCGGAAAAAGGGCACGGCCTGGGCGGTCGACGGGGCGACCATCGAGATCACCGAGCTCGTCGGGCTCGGCCATTTCGTCGAGATCGAGCGGATGATCGAGGACGATTCGCCAGAACGGATCGCCACCGCGCAGGGGCTCGTCCGTACCCTGCTTTCGCGCTGCGGCATCCCCGAGTCGTCCATCGAAGCGCGGTCGTATTCCGAAATGATCGTCACCGGTTCCGCGAAAAAAGCGTAGATGGTTCGATTCCCTCAGCGCCATCCGATAAAAAAGACCATCGCGTGCGCGATGGTCTTTTTGGGCGCTGAGGGAATCGAACCCCCGACATCCTGCGTGTAAAGCAGGCGCTCTAACCAGCTGAGCCAAGCGCCCCGACGGACGAACCGTAGCATGGGGCGCGGCGCGGGGTCAAGGAAGACGGGCGCCGCCGCAGGCGCCCCCGGACGAGTCGATACGCGATATTCGTTCATTTTCCGCCTTGCCGGATTCGAAAACCTCGGTTACTCTGGTGCCTACTTCCGGCAGCGCAACGCGTCTTCAGACATTCGCAGCACCGCGATTATGTGACAAAATACACGCAAAGTGTCACGATCGCGCGCGAATCCTGCAGGCCGGATGAACGAAACATCCCAGGAACGCCCGGTTTACCCGGCGTCCGACTTCCAAGGAAAGGTTATTTTATGATGATGAAACGCTGGACCGATCCCAAGCGCATCGGCATCGCCGTGCTGGCAGTGAGCGCCTTCTTCCTCGTCTTCTCTTTCTTGCCGAACATCGCGGCGCAGAGTACCGGAACGACGAACCTCGAGGCCCCCGCCCCGAGCGATCTCGATACGGGTAACGTGGCCATGTCCGATTTTATCGTCGGCATCCTCAAGACAACGGGTATTTACGCCTTCATCTACCAGAACGAACCGGCCGTGAGCCCGGCGGGCGAGGCGATCACGATTCCCGGCTGGCAGAGCCTCCTCATGATCGGCGTCGGCTTCCTGCTCCTCTATCTCGGCGTGGCCAAGGGCTTCGAACCCATCCTGCTCATCCCGATCGGCTTCGGCACCATCCTGGTCAACATCCCCTTCGCGGGGATGTACGGACCGCACGGTTTCCTCCGCATCATCTACGAGTCGGGCGTCGCCAACGAATTCTTCCCGCTCATCATCTTCATGGGCATCGGCGCGCTTACCGACTTCGGCCCGCTCATCGCGAACCCGAAGACGGCCCTGCTCGGCGCGGCCGCCCAGCTCGGCGTCTTCATCACGTTCTACGGCGTCGCCGCGTTCAACCTGTTCCCTGAGTTTTTCAATTTCTCCATTCGCGACGCCTGCGCAATCTCGATTATCGGCGGCGCGGACGGCCCGACGACGATCTACATCGCGCAGAAGCTGGCTCCGGAACTCCTGGCCACGGTCGCCGTCGCCGCGTACTCGTACATGGCCCTCGTGCCGCTCATCCAGCCGCCCATCATGAAGCTCCTCACCACGAAGGAAGAGCGCCTCATCCGGATGCACCAGCTCAGGCCCGTCTCCAAGCTCGAACGCATGATGTTCCCGCTCATCGTGCTCGCGCTCTCGATCCTCCTGATCCCCGCCGCGGCGCCCCTCATCGGCTGCCTGGCCATCGGCAACTTCATCCGAGAAGTGGGCGTGGTGGACCGCCTCTCGAAGACGATGCAGAACGAGCTCCTCAACATCGCGTCGATCTTCCTCTCGCTCGGCGTCGGCAGCCAGATGACGCCGGACCGCTTCCTCCAACCGTCATCCCTCTCCATCGTCGTGCTCGGCCTCTTCGCCTTCGCGGTGGCGACCGCGGGCGGCGTCCTGACCGCGAAGTTCATGAACCTGTTCATGAAGGAAAAGTTCAACCCGCTCATCGGCTCGGCGGGCGTTTCCGCGGTGCCCATGGCCGCGCGCGTGTCGAACAAGGTCGGCCAGGAAGCCGACCCGACGAACTACCTCCTCATGCACGCGATGGGTCCGAACGTCGCGGGCGTCATCGGCACCGCCGTGGCGGCGGGCGTCATGATCGCCATATACGCGAAATAACGCGCGCATTCCGTTACGCCGCCCCCTTCGACGGGGGCGGTTTTTTTTCGCGCGCGCCCATGTTAGAGTCGGGGCGATGGAAACGCCTCACGACCTGGTCTGCGTCGGGAACGCCCTCGTGGACATCTTGGCCGAAGCCGACGCCGCGAGCGTCGAATCGGCGGGCTTCGATCCCGGTTCGGTCAACCACGTCGACCACGAACGCGCGTCGGCCCTCGTCCGCGCGCTCGGCCAGCATGCCGTTCCGCCGAAAAGATCATCGGGCGGATGCGCCCTCAACACCGCGCGGCTCGCCTCGTTTTTGGGGATACGCGCGGCGTTCTGCGGCGCGGTCGGACGCGATCCCGAAGCCGCTTTCGTGGCGTCGGAACTCACGGGCGCCGGGGTCGACGCGCGCCTGATGCCGAAAGACGTTCCGACCGGCGTCTTCGTCGAACTGCGGGAAACCTCAAACTTGCGTACTATCGTGGCCGCCCGCGGGGCGTCGGCCCTGCTCGAATCGCGCGATCTGCCGGACGACCTGTTCCGACCGGGCGCGCTCCTCTACCTGGACGGATACCTCCTCGGCCGCGGCGACCTCGTCGAGCGCTCCATAGAACGCGGACGGAGCGCGGGCATGACCGTAGCCCTCGACCTTGGCAGCGCCGCCCTGGCGGCCCGGCACGCGGACTTGCTCGCGAGGCTCTTCAGGGAGTGCCGACCGCTCGTGTTCATGAACGAAGCCGAAGCGCTCGCCTTTTCGGGCGGGCACCGCGATCTCGAACGGCTATCCGCATGTGGCGGTGAATTCGTGGTGAAGCGCGCCGAGCGCGGAGCAGCATACGTCGGGCCGACCGGCCTCGTCGATAATCCCGTGCGTTCCGAAGCGCCCTTCGACGAAACCGGGGCCGGCGACGCCTTTGCGGCCGGATTCCTCGCCGCCCGCCTCGGCGGCATGACCGTGGAACGCTGCCTGCGTCACGCCAACCGCGTCGCCTGCGAAGTGATCCGCGTACCCCTCTGCGACGTCGACCGCGAACGGCTCCGCGCGGCGTTTTCGTCGGTTTGAAATCCCGTTCAGGCGGTTTGCGGACAACGAAGAGGTAAAAATCGATCCTTTCTCGAACCTTAGCAAGTTTCGGTCAAAAACCTTGCCGACCGGGTTGAAATCCTTTATTTTAACTGTGAAAACCGTAAAAGACGGGTAGCTATCCCGATTTCGAACCGGAAAGGACGATAATATGGCCGAAAACGACTTGATTCCCATCGACCAGTTGCTGCCGGTGAAAATCCCCCTCATCTCCCTGCTCGGAAAACCGATCTTTCCCGGCATTTTCACGCCCATGATGCTCTCGAACCAGGACGACCTGGCCGTCGTCAACGAAGCCCTCGAAAACGACGGCATCGTCGGCCTCGTGCTCCAGAAGAACGACGCGGAAAAGCCGACGGTGGCCGACCTCTTCGGCGTCGGCACGGTGGCCAAGATCGTCAAGCGGATAAACCTCCCGGACGGCTCGGTGAACATCTTCATCTCCACGCTCAAGCGCTTCAAGATCAAGAAATTCCTCTCGAAGGAGACGCCGATCGTCGCGGCGGTCGAGTACCTCGAGGACGCGATGGAGTCGGGCGACGAGGTGAAAGCGCTCACGCGCGCGATCATCTCCGAGATGAAGCAGATCTCCGAGAACAACCCGCTGTTCTCCGAGGAGATGCGCCTCAACATGATCAACATCGACCATCCGGGCAAGATCGCGGACTTCATCGCCAGCATCATCAACATCGACC
>CAYZZW010000065.1:0-18686 GCA_964482955.1 uncultured Treponemataceae bacterium
TCCTGGTGCAAGATCAAAACGCGATTGCGCTTGACAGCACTAAAACTTTCTCCGTGGTTGCCTTTCCACGGTGGGTCGGCTTCTACAGTGGCCTCTTCGTGTCGAAGCCGTGATGCTAAAAGAAAACGCCGGACCTGTGGGTCCGGCGTTCGGTGGTCGGCGGTCGGCGCTTACGCGATGACGTCCTTGTAGTTCTTGAGAAGGGTGTTTTCGTCGCTCGTGATGAAGGCCATCTGGCCTTCGACGCGGGGGAGCATCTTGGCGACGAACATCTCGGCGACCTTCATCTTGCGCTCGCAGTGCTTCGCGTCGCGCATGAGGAGGTAGCCGAGCGTGACGTCGGTGGCCATCTCGACGAGGCGGCGGGCGTGATATTCGGTCGCCGTCGCGTTGTCGAGGCCCTTCACGTGGATGTTGGCCTTTTCGAAGGCGTTCCGCGCCTTGCGCACCTGCTTGAGGAGCTCGGGACAGTGGGCGTAGTCGCCCTCGTCGTACTCGTCGAGGACGCCCGAGGCGATGCCCGACGTGACCGATCCGACGGCGGCCACGACCTGCAGTTGGCTCGTGCCTTCGTAGATGTTCGTGATGCGGGCGTCGCGATAGTGGCGCTCGACGTTGAACTCCTGCATGTAGCCCGTGCCGCCGTGGATCTGGATGGCGTCGTACGCGGCCTTGTTGGCCATCTCGGTGGCGTAGAGCTTCACCATCGGCGTGAACATGTACGCGAGGCGCGTGTACTTCTTGAGGTCGCTCTTGAGCTCCTCTTCGCGCTCCGGATGCTCCTCGGTGGCCATCTCGAGTCCTTCCTTGAGGTCGACGTAGCGCGCCGTCTCGTAGAGCAGCGCCCGGCCGGCTTCGAGGGCCACGCGCATCTCCGAGAGCATCTCGAAGACGGGCGCGAACTCGACGATGGCCTTGTCGAACTGGACGCGTTCGCTCGCGTACTTCTTCGCCTCGCGGTAGGCCGCCTCGGCGATGCCGATGGCCTGCGCCGCGACGCCGAGGCGCGCTGAGTTCATGAGCCAGAGCGTGTACTTCGTGAGGCCGCGTCGGCGCTGGCCGACGAGCTCCGCGGGGGCGTTGTTGAACTGGAGCTCGCAGGTGGCCGAGCCGTGGATGCCGAGCTTGTGCTCGACGCGGCGGATGACCATGTGCTTGTCGCGCTCGTAGAGGAAGAACGAGAGTCCTCCGGCGCCCTTCGCGCCTTCTTCCGAGCGCGCGAGCACGAGGCCGATCTCGCCGCAGCCGTTCGTGATGAAGCGCTTCACGCCGTTCAGGACCCACTTCCCGCTCGAGTCCATCGTCGCCTTGAGGTTGACGGCCTGGAGGTCCGAGCCGGCGTCGGGCTCGGTGAGGATCATCGACGAGCCCACTTCGCCGGAGCACAGGCGCGGCAGCACGCGCTTCTTCTGCTCCTCGTCGCCGAACTTGTTGAGGGTCATGGCGATGTCCTGCTGGAGTCCCAGGTTCAGGAACGACGCGTCCGCGCGGGCGACGATCTCGGCGGCCGCGGAGAGGACGGTGATCGGGCAGTTGAGGCCGCCGAAGCGGCGCGGCACGCAGATGCCCATGAGGTCGGCCTTGCCGAACATGTCGAGCGCTTTTTGCGTGGCGGGGGCGAGCGTCACCTCGCCGTTCTCGAGCTTCACGCCTTGGACGTCGACTTCCGCGGCGTAGGGGGCCATGTACTCGGCGGCGATCTCGCCCACGAGTTCGAGGATGCGCTTGTAGGAATCCTTGGCGTCCGCGAGGTCGGCGGGAGCGTGCGCGAACGCGTCCTTCTCCGCGAAGTCGCGCTCGTACAGGTGGATGACGCGGTCGAGGTCGAGGTGCTCGAGGTGGAACAGGATGTCGGGATTGTCGGTGAGGAAATTGTCCACGGCGCGCCTCCTTACACTTTCGCCTTGTAGGCTTTGATGAACTGCGGGATCACGTCCTTGAGGTCGCCGACGACGCCGTAGTGCGCCACGGAGAAGATGGGCGCCTCGGGATCGGTGTTGATGGCGATGATGCGGGACGATTCGGCCATGCCGGCGCGGTGCTGGATGGAGCCCGAGATGCCGCAGGCGATGTAGAGCTTCGGACGCACCGTGGTGCCGGTCTGCCCGACCTGGTGGTCCTTGGACACGAGCCCGGCGTCCACCGCCGCGCGCGAGGCGCCGACGACGCCGCCGACGGTCTTCGCGAGCTCCTCGATGAGCTTCCAGTTTTCCTTCGTCTCGACGCCGATGCCGCCCGCGACGATGATCTGCGCGCCCTTCAGGTTCACGCGCTTGGCCTCGCGCACGCGCTTCACGAGCTCCGAGGGGAAGTCGGGCGCGTCGAGCTTCACCTCGACGGGGACGATCTCGCCCTTCCGGTTCGCGTCCGGCGTCGCCAGCTTCATGACGCCCTCGCGCACGGTGGCCATCTGCGGCTGCTTTTCCGGGCTCACGATCGTGGCGATGATGTTGCCGCCGAACGCCGGCCGGATCTGGTACAGGATGTCCTTGAAGACCTTGCCCTTGATCTCGTGATCGCCGATCTGGAGGTCCGTGCAGTCCGCCGTGAGGCCGACCTTGAGCTGGCTGGCCACGCGCGGGCCGACGTCGCGGCCGGTCGTCGTTGCGCCGTACAGGACGATCTGCGGCTTGAACTTCACGATGAGGTCCGTCATCACCTTGGTGTACGGCACCGGCGTGTAGTCCTTGAGGCGCGCGTCGTCGACGAGGTACACGAGGTCCGCGCCGTACGCGACGAGCTTCTTCGCCTCGTCCGCCATCTTGTGGCCGGGCAGCGCCGCGCTCACCTTCACGCCGAGGCGGTCCGCCAGCTCGCGCGCCTTGGAGACGAGCTCGAGGGACACGTCCGCCATCTTTCCGTCGTCCTGCTGGACGAACACCATCACGCTCTTGTCGCTATTCATGTTCCCGTCCTCAACCTATCGTGTGGTCCGCGACGAGCTCGTGGACCATGGCGGCGATGCCGGCCGGGGTGTTTTCCACCATCTTCACGTCCTTCGCCTTGAGGACGACGGACACGATCGTCTTGACCTTCGTGGGCGAGCCCGCGAGCCCGCAGGCTTCGGGATCTGCCTTGATCGCCTCGATGTCCCACTGCGCGATGCCGGCGTCGCGGCGGCCGGAAGCCACGTCGAGGTAGCTTTCGTCGAAGGGCTCCTGGCTCACCTGCGTGGTCGCGTTCTTGAACGCGAGCATGCGGATCGCGGAGGCGGGGCGCGCCTCGTAGTTCTCGTCCGTGAAGGTGAGGAGGACGGGCAGCTTCGCCTTGAGGATCTCGTAGCCGCCCTCGATGGAGCGCTTCACGGTGATCGTGCGGTTCTTCTCGTCGATACCCTGGATCTCGGAGACGCAGGTCACCTGGTCGATGCCGAGCTTTTCCGCGGTCTGCGGTCCCACCTGCGCGGTGTCGCCGTCGATGGCCTGGCGCCCGCAGCAGACGAGGTCGTACTTGCCGATCTTCTCGATGCCGCACTTGAGGGCGTAGGACGTGGCCAGCGTGTCGGCGCCGGCGAAACGGCGATCGGAGATGAGCGCGGCCGTGTCCGCTCCGCGATAAAGCGATTCCTTCAGCACCTGGACGGCCTGGGGCGGTCCCATCGTGAGGACGTGGACCTTCGATCCCGGATGTCCGTCGCGAACGCACAGGGCGGCTTCGAGCGCGTGCAGATCCTCCGGATTGAATATGGCCGGCAGCGCGGCGCGGTTGATCGTCCCGTCCTCTTTCATCGCTTCGCCCGTGACGTTCTTCGTGTCCGGGACCTGCTTGACGAGCACGACGCAGTTCAAGCTCATCGGTTCCTCCTGCGGATTGCGTTCAGGGCGGCATAGTAGCCCGGATGCCGTTTCCATTTCAAGATGACGCCCGGACACATTATGTCAAGAATGTCAAATTCGCTCAAAAATTATCGTATCGCTTAGTTGGAGTAAAAAGGTGCGCACATGGAAACCTTGGATTACGCGTCCCGATCTTCCATATAAGATAGGCAGTCCACGGCGCCCGCGGGCCACGACCCATCGAAATTTTTCTTTGACAGCGCAAGCGCGGATGTAATAGTCTTCCGACACCGGAGGCTCATACATGAAACGTTTTGTCACACTGGCGCTGGCTCTGGCGCTCGTCCTCTCCGCGGCGACCGTATCCGCGGACGCGACGCCCTTCCCGGGGCTGTCGCGCTTCACGCTCGACAACGGTCTCGAGGTATTCGTCCTTGAAAACCACTCGAGTCCCCTCGTCTACGTGGAAATCGCCTTCCGCGCCGGGGCGTACGCGCAGGTTCCCGAAACCGCGGGCCTGTTCCACTTCTACGAACACATGATGTTCAAGGGCAACACCAAATTCCCCACCCAGACCGAGGTCATCAAGGCCTACCTCGACCTGGGCGTCCCGTCCTGGAACGGCTCCACCTCCGCCGAATACGTGAACTACTACTTCACCGTGCCCGCGGACAAGGCGGACCAGGGTCTCGAGTTCTGGGCCAAGGCCGTCCGGGAACCCCTCCTCGACTCCAAGGAACTCGAGAACGAAAAGGGCGTCGTGGTGAGCGAGATCCAGGGCGGCTATTCCGATCCCGGCGAGATCGTCGGCTCGGCGATCGACAAGCGGCTCTTCCCCGACTATCCCTGGCGCCGCGACGCTGGCGGCGACGTGAACGTCGTGAAAGCCTGCACGGTCGCGCAGCTCACGGCGATGAAGGACCGCTTCTACGTCCCGAACAACGCCGCGCTCTTCGTCGGCGGCGACATCACCCCCGCCCAGGCGCTCGCCCTCGCCAAGAAGCACTACGGCTCCTGGAAGCGCGGCGCGGATCCCTGGAAGGAACCGCGGAAGCCCCAGCGCTTCCCCGCGGTCGACAAGACCACCTACCTCGTCTATCCCGACCCGGACGTCAGCCCCAACTACGGCGTCGCGATGGTCTACCAGCGCGGGCCCGACGTCGACCGCCAGCCCGAACCCACCTACGCCGCCGACGTCTTCGGCTACCTGCTCGGCGACCCCGCCGGCCCGTACAAGACGGCCCTCTTCGGCATGAAGGACCTGGCCATCCCGAACCCGAACTACATCAACGGCTACTACCTGACCTACCGCGACGGCGGCCAGATCCTGAACTACGCGTACATGATGACCAAGGCCGTGAAGCCCTTCGCCGAGCGCGGCAAGATCTTCGCGGAAGCCGTCACCCAGACGCTGCCGAAGGCGATCATCGCCGACAAGGACTACTACTCCGCGGCGGACTACTCGACGGTCAAGACGATCATGGAGGACAGCCAGATCCTCAGCCTCGAAACCGTCGACGGCTTCTTCGGCAGCCTCCGCTTCTGGTGGGCCACCTCGTCCACCGAGTACTTCTTCGGCTACGTCGACACGATGAAGAAGGTCGGGCACGACGGCATCGCGAAGTACCTTTCGGACTTCCTCCTCGGGAATCCGCCCATCGTGCTCCTGCGCGTCAATCCACAGGTCTACGAGCAGCAGAAGGCCGCGTTCGACGGACTCGGCTACGAAGTCATCACGCAAGACAACGCCTATTGGTGGAAGAAGTGAGGGGCGGAACGATGAAACCGAGAAACCTTTTCCTGAAGATCGCGGCGGGCGCGCTCGCCGCGGCGCTGCTCGCGTCGTGCGCCACGACCGGCGCCGCCCCGTCGGACTTCTACGCCGCGAACGCGAAGACCTTCACGGTCAAGACGCTCTCCAACGGCGTGAAGGTCGTGATGAAGAAGAACGAGAACAACCGCGTCTACGACCTGAAGCTCGTCGTCGACGGCGGCTCGGCGGCCGTCCCCGCGGACAAGGCCGGCGTGGAAGCCCTCGGCCTTTCGCTCATGGCGCGCGGCTCGGCCAAGTACTCGTACGACGACATCCAGTCGATCATGTACGAAAAGAGCGCGAGCATGGGCGGCGCCCCGGGCTACGACTACGCCGCGTTCGACCTCGTCTGCATCGACAAGTACTTCGCGGAACTCTCCGACCTCTTCGCCGACGCGGTCATGGCTCCCGTCTTCGACGCCGAGGAATTCGAGAACGCGAAGAACGACGCGCTCCAGGCCTCCGAGGAGCGCTTCGGCGATCCGGAGAACTACGGCATTTACGTTGGCTCGCAGCGTCTCTTCGAAGGGCATCCGTACGCCTCGGATCCCGCCGGCACGATGGAAAGCCTCCAGGGCCTCACGCTCGACGACGTCAAGGCGTGGCACGCCGGCATCCTGGACGCCTCGAGGATCTCGGTGGTGGCGGTGGGCAACTTCGACCAGGACGCGCTCGTCGCCAAGCTCGAAGCCACGATCGGGAAAATCGGCAAGAACGGCTGGAAGAAGCCCGCGGTGCCGCAGCTCGCGGTGAAGGCCGGCTTCGCGAAGGAAGTCCACGAGGCGTCGGAAGACATCGCCTACGTCCAGGGCTACTACGCGATCCCCGACCGCGACGATCCCGATTACCAGGCCTTCGGGCTCGCCTGCGACATGTTCGACGACATCCTGTTCGGCATCGTCCGCGAAAAGCACGGCGCCTGCTACTCGATCCAGGCCGCATTCCGCACCGCCCGCACGTCCTACGGCTTCATCCGCGTCTACAAGACCTCGACCCCCAAGGAGATCAAGTCGTACCTCGACGAGGCCGTCGGACTCATGAGGGACGGGAAGCTGATCGTCATGAAGGATCCGGCCACGGGCGACGCCGTGTACGCCACGATCGACGAGCGCCTGGCCGCCTACAAGAACAAGTACATCAACACCGTGTACTCCCAGCAGCGCACCAGCGCCGAGATGTGCGGCAGCATCGCCCGGTCCATGACCTACTTCGGCGACTACGCCGAATACCTCCGCGTCGTCGAGAAGGTGCGCGCCGTGAAGGCCGCCGACGTCGCCGCGGCGTTCAAGAAATACGTGGTCGACGCCCCGATCTTCTGGGTGGCCGTCTCCGACGAAGCCGGCCTCTCCGCCTTCGTCGACGCGGACTACAAGTAACCGCGCCGCATAAAGGCAAGCACGGAGACACGGAGGGAAGAGAGAGAGCTCACGGAGCATGCAATGGTGCAGGGAGGGATCAACGCCTCCCCGCGACTCCTTCTTCCTTCTGGAGCCAACGCTCTTCGCCTCCGTGTCTCCGCGGCTTTATTTCCACTGCAGTAGGAGGGCGGGATGGTCGTTCATCTGTTGCTGTTCCTCGGGGGGATCGCCCTCCTGTGGCTGTCTTCCGATATCGTGACGCGGAAGATCACGCCGATCGCGCGCTTCTTCGGGGTGAACGACCTCGTCGTCACGGTGCTCGGCGTCAGCGTCCTGTCGTCGCTGCCCGAGCTCACCATCTCCGCCTTCGCCATCGCCGCCGGCAACTCCGACCTCTCGGTCGGCAACGTCATCGGCTCCAACTTCGTGACGCTCACTTTCGTCACGGCGGTGTGCGGCTTCATCCGCCCCATCGACATCCACGAGCAGATCCGCGAGCGCGAATCGAGCTGGATGATCCTCTCGTCCGCGTTCGTGCTCATCCTGTCGATGGACGGGACCTTGAGCCGCTCGGACGGGCTCTTCCTCATCCTCGCCTACGTGCCCTACCTCCTCACCGTCATCCGCGACGCCATGAAGGAAATGAAGGACGCCCCCCGCGTCAAGCCGGAAGGCAGGATGTGGCTCCACGTGCTCATCGCCGCCGCCGCCATTTTCGGGATCATTTTCAGCGCCAAGCTCGCGCTCGACAACGGCGAAAAACTGGGCCTGGCGCTCGGCATCCCGGCGGTCGCGCTCGGCGTCATCCTCTTCGCATTCGGCACGAGCCTGCCCGAACTGGCCATCAGCCTGGCCGCGACCTTCAAGAAGAACGCGGACGTCACCATCGGCGAAGTCTACGCGTCGAACATCTTCACGCAGCTCGTGGTGCTCGGCATCTGCGCCCTCATGAGCCCCATCGACATCTCCGCCGGCATCCTCGGCTTCGCGATGCCGTACCTCGTCGTCGCCGCGGTCGTCATCCAGATGTTCATCACGACGCAGCGACTGCTCTCCCGCTGGGAATCCGCCATCCTCATGGGCATGTACGCCCTCTTCGCCGTGAGCAATTTCGTGAAGCTCCCGAGCCTGACGCAGCTCATCGGGTGGTGACGCGCGGGCGAAATGCGATCGAGGATCATCGAACCTTCGGCTCGAAGAAGCCCCACCGTACGGGACTCGCGACCTCGAGCAGTCGTCCATCGAGGGACTGATCGGAAACGGGGACGGGCCGCCCGAAGGGCGGCCCGATTGCCATCGAACGTCGGCTACCGCGTCACTTTCCGTACTTCGCCATGATGGCGTCGTAGGTCCCGTTCTTCCTGATGGCCGCGAGGCCCTCGTTGAAATCGGCCGCGTGCTTCGGGTTCACGAACGCGACGCGATACTCGGTGGCCGGGAAGATCCTGAATTCCTCGGTGGGGACCCTCGCGTCGACGCCGGTCGCGGGATCGTTGATGTAATACCGGAAGATGCGCGACTCGCCGATGACGACATCGACGCGTCCGGCGAACAGGAGCTTGATCTGCACGGCCTGGTTCGCCTCTTCCTTGTACTTCGCGCCGCCCTCGGCCCCGGTCGCCGCGGCGAAGCCGGGGCCGAGGACGGTCTTCGCCCGCTGGAAAGCGGACACGGAAAGCCCCTTCAGGTCGGATATCGCTCCGAGCTTGAAGTTCCTGGCCTTCAGCGCGAGCGCGACGTTGTTGTAGGCGATGTAGGAATCGGAGAGCGTCGCTCCGACGTCATGCGACGGCAGCAGGGGGGCGCCGGCCTGCGTTTTCCGGTTCTTCACGGACTCGACGACACGAGCGAGCGGGAAAAGCTCGACCTTCATCATGTGCCCCTTCACCGCGAGCGCCGCCCGGATGATCTCGTACTCGAGCCCGCTCAGCTTCTTCGTCGCGGGGTCCTGCATGACGTAGGGGGGTACGGGACGCAGGCCGAACAGGATTTCATCCGCGGAAACGCCTGCCGCCGCGAGCAGCGACAAGACGGCCATGGCGGAAAAAGCGCGAAAACGTTTCATATGACGCCCCTTCCGTTTCCGTTGATGGGTCCGATCGTCGTCGCCCGACGTATAATTTAAAGCGCGGTTTCGGAATGTCAATGTCGGGAAACGGTTCCCGCGTCCTGGCCTTTCGAACCGCCTCGTGACCGCCGGAGACCAATTCCCTTCCCGGTCCCCCGGGAAAGCCTCCTGCCCGCTTCGCAGAGCCGCGCACCGGTGCTATACTCCGGCCGACATCGGAACCCGCGCGCCGCGCCGCCAATCAGGAAGCAATCATGAACCCGCTCGCCTCGCTCAAGAACATCGCGGACATCGTCCTCGCCCGTCCGGCCCGCCACTGGGCCAAGGTCGCGCGCGAGCGCGGATCCTGGGATCCATCCCTCTACCGTCTTCCGCCGAGCCTCGACCCCCGCCGGACACGCCGCGGATCGGCGGCTTACGACACCCGTTCGGAACTCGGCCTCATCTTCTCGATCTGGCGGCCCGGCCGCGCCTGGATCGCGAAGGCCGTCGTCCTCGACTCCCTCTACGCCTTCCTGTCCGTGACGGGCGTCCAGCTCCTCAAGGCGGCCCTCACGCTCATGGAGGATCCCTCGGCGTTGCCCTTCGCCGCGGCGCCCTTCGCGTTTTTGTCCGCGGACGGCGCCGCGGCCGGCCTGACGCTCAGCGCCGCCATCGTCGTCGCGGGCATGGCCGGCGCGCTCTGCCGCTCCCACGCCACGCGCTGCAACGTGACGGGCGCCCGCCTCATCCTGGGCGTCGCGACGCCCGACGTCTTCGAGCGCGTCATCACCCTCCCGCCGGCCGCGCGCCGCGGCGAGACCTCGGGATCCCTCCAGGAGAAGACCTGGCGCGACACGAACGACGCCTCCTTCGCGGCCTGTTACGTGAGCGATTGCTTCGCCACGCCGATCAGGCTCGTCCTCTTCACCGCCTCCCTCGTGGCCCTCGTCGGCGGCGTCGGCGCGGTGTCGATCGCCGCGATCGTCGCCTCCATCGCGGCGAGCTCGGCGCTCGGCCGGGCCCTCCACCATGAGACGCGGACCCTCCGCGAGCGGCGCTCCTCGCGCGTGAACCTCCTCACCCAGGTCGTGGGCGCGATCCGCGTGGTGAAGGCCTTCACCCTCGAGTCCGTCTTCGGCGGGAGGCTCCGCGGGGAGCGCTCGCGCGAGACGCGCGTGCTGCGCCGCGTGATGACGATCGAGGCGGGTCTCCAGGTGATGAACATCGCGAGCCGCATCCTCGTGTGCCTCGCGACCTTCGGCGCCTACGCCCTCCTCGGGAACCGCCTCACCCCCTCCCTCGTCTTCACCACCCTCTTCGTGCTCCGGGGCATCGAGTACGAGCTCGGCATGATCAACGATATCATCCGGAGCGTCTCCCGCGTGCGGAGCTCCGGCGCGCGCCTCCTGCCGATCCTCCGCGCGCGGCCGCAGGAGCCCGCGCCGGTCGAGGCCGCCCGCCCCGGGGAGGAGGAACTCGCCTTCCGCTTCGACGCCCTCACGGCGCGCCACGACGACGGCGGCGAGCCCTGCCTCCGCGGCATCGACCTGGCCCTCCGCCGCGGCGAGTCCGTCGCGGTGATCGGTCCCGTCGGATCGGGCAAGTCCTCCCTCTTCCAGGCCGCCCTCAACCAGCTCGTCGTCGAGGCGGGGAGCTTCGCCTGGCGCCCCGGCCGGGGAAACGCCGGGGGGACGACGCGTCCGCGCCTCGGCTACGCCTCCCAGGATCCCTTCGTGATGAACGCGACCCTCCGGGAGAACATCGACTTCGGCGCGGGAAAGGGCGACCTCTCCGCCGTCATAGAAGCCTGCGCCCTCGACGCGGATCTCAAGGCGTTCCCCGGCGGCCTCGACGCCGAGATCGGCGAAAACGGCCTCAACCTCTCGGGGGGGCAAAAGGCCCGCGTCCAGCTGGCGAGGCTCGCCGCGCAGGATCCCGAAATCCTCCTCCTCGACGATCCCCTCTCCGCGGTGGACCAGCACACGGAGGCGCTCCTCCTCGACCGTCTGCTCTTCGGCGCCTGGGGCGGGACGACCCGGCTCGTGGCCACCCACCGGCTCGGCGCCCTGGCCCGATTCGACCGCGTCGCCTTCATGAGGGACGGCGCGATCATCGCCATCGGCCCCCACGCGGAACTCCTCGCCTCCTGCCCGGAGTACGCGGCTTTCGTGTCCCACCACGGCGCGGTGGAAGGCCACGCCCGCCCCGCCGCCGCGCCGGGCGTGGCGGAGTCCGCCTGCGGAGAGGCCGCGGAAGGTCCCGTCGCCAAGGCCGACGCGGGCTCCGACGCAGGGCGCGTCACGGTCGATGAGAGCACGAAGAACGCGCGGCGGAGGGCTCCCGCGGTCTTCACCCTCCTCGGGGGCATGGTACGCGAGAGCGGCGTCCCGCCCGCGGCCTTCGCCCTGGCCGCGGGCGTGGCCCTCCTCGCCTGGTCGGCTTTCCGCCTCCTGCCCGACTCCTGGCTGGCCGTGTGGAGCGGAAAGGGAGGAGACTCGGTCCTCGGCCTCCTCCTCGCCCCCTTCCTCGGCTCGGAAGCGCGCAACCTCCTCGTGTACGCCGCCCTCTCCGCCGGCCTCCTCCTCTGCGACGCGGGCTTCTCGGTAGCCTGGATGTTCATGATGACGCGGCTCTCCACGAGGCTCCACGCGCGCATGCTCGACGCTATGCTCGCCTCTCCCGCGCGCTTCTTCGACGCCACGCCCTCCGGCCGCATCGTGAACCGCTTCTCGAACGACCTCGGCGAAGTGGACGCCACCCTCGGCTCCTCGGGCCTCCACTTCCTGCGCTCGGCCATCGAGATCGGCATCTCGGCCCTCTTCTGCGCCGTCCTCGTCCCCGCCTCCGCGTTCCTCTACCCGCCCGCCGTCCTCCTCTTCCTCCTCCTCAACCGGGTGAACCTGCCCCTCGGGCAGGCGCTCCAGCGGCACGCCTCCGCGGCCTCCGGCAAGGCGCTCTCGCTCGTGAAGGAGGGCGCCGCGGGCGCGGAGGCCATTCGGGTCCACGGCCGCGCGGATCACTTCCGCGCCCTCCTGGCCGACCGCATCGCCGACAACTCCGCCGTCGAGACCGCGCGCATGTGGCTCCGGAGCTGGTACGGCATCCGCGCGGAGGCCATACCATCGCTCCTCGTGGGCGGCACCGCCGCCGTCGTCTTCCTGGCAGGCGGCTCGGGCGGCGCGGTGGCCGCGATGGCGGGCCTCGCCCTCACCTACGCGCAGTCGGTCGGTTCGGGCATCGGCGGCATCATGCGGAGCTACAACCAGTGCGAGATCGCCTTCGTGGGCTACGAACGCTGCCAGGAATACGCGGCCCTGCCGCCCCAGCCCGACCTCCGCGCGGAGCCGGTCCTGCCCGAAGGCGAGAACTGGCCCCGCGAGGGCGCGATCCGCTTCGAGGGCGTCGAGCTCCGCTACGCCGAGGGCCTGCCCCTCGTGCTCAAGGACCTCTCCCTCGAAGTGCCCGGCGGCGCCCACGCGGGCGTCGTGGGCCGCACGGGCTGCGGCAAGAGCACGCTCTTCCAGGCCCTCCTCCGCTTCGCCGATCCCTGCGCGGGGCGCATCCTCGTCGACGGCGTGGACATCGCGTCCATCCCGCTCTCGCGGCTCCGCTCCGCGATCGCCTACATCCCGCAGGATCCCCTCCTCTTCCCCGGCTCGCTCAGGAGCAACCTCGATCCGCGGGGAACCCTGGGCGACGAGGAGCTCCGCCGGGCCCTCCGCCGCGCGGGCCTCGAGCGCCTCTCCCGGGACGGCGGCCTCGACCTGGAAGTGCGCGGCTGCGGGGAGAACCTCTCGCGCGGGGAGCGCCAGCTCCTCTGCCTGGCCCGGGCCTTCCTCGTCGACGCGCGCATCGTGCTCGTCGACGAAGCCACCGCGAACGTCGACGTCGCCACCGACACCGCGATACAGCGGATCATCGCCGAGGAGTGCGAGGGCCTCACGGTCCTCGTCGTCGCCCACCGGCTCGGGACGCTCCGCGAAGCGGATCTCGTCGTCGAGATGCACGCCGGCAGGGTGACCGGCACGCGCGCGCGGGAGGCGGCGCGGGCGCGGGGTTGAGGGAAGGAGGGGATGCTCCGGCCGGATATAAAGGAGCCGTAAAAGGGGATGGCTGAATCGACCGAGGACTGCGACGCCTTCCGCCGCACCTGCATCGTCAACTTCTAGTTCACCGCAGCGCCTGGACCTTGAGGATGCTCGGGATGGCCCGGATGTTCCGCTCCACGCGGCGGGCGTCCTCGGGCTTGGCCATCTCGAGCGTGAAGTAGCCGATGACGCGGGCGCCGGAGTCGTCGAGCTTGCCCTCGGTCAGGACGCCGCCCATCTTCTTGACGGCGCCCTCGATCTCGGAGAAGAGGTCGAAGGTGCGGTTCGCCTCGATGCGGAAGCGGCGCGTGCAGTCGCCGCGGCGTGACTCCCACGACACGTCGATGGCTCGCTCGCGGAACTCCGCGATGTTCGGCAGGTTCGGGCAGTCGCGGCGGTGCACGATGATGCCGCGCCCGCGCGACACGTAGCCGACGATGGCGTCGCCCGCGACCGGGCGGCAGCACCCGGCGAAGCGGATGACGAGGCCCTTGCCGCCCTCGATGTACACGCCGGACTTGTCGCCGGCCAGCTCCGTCCCGGGTTCGTGCCGGCGGATCTCGAGGGGCGCCGCCTTCGCCTCCGGGGCCTTGGCTTCGACGGGTTTCGCCTCAGCCGTTTCCTTTTTCCGGTCGCCGTGGTGCGCGGGGTGCGCCGCGTGCGGCTCTTCGGCTTTCTTCCGCGCGACGACGTTCCGCTCGATGACGAGCGCCTGGTCGTTCGCGACGAGCCACTGCCGGATCTTCGAGCGGGCGCCCGCGGTCTTCACGGCCTTGAGCCAATTCACGTTCGGGCGCGCCGTCGCGGAGGTGACGATCTCGACGACCTGCGTGTTCTTGAGCTCGGCGGAGAGCGGCACGATGGCGCCGTCGGCCTTGGCGGCCAGGCAGCGGTTGCCGATGTCCGTGTGCACGAGGTAGGCGAAGTCGAGCGGCGTCGCGCCCGCGGGCAGCTCGAAGACGTCGCCCTTCGGCGTGAACACGAAGATCGAGTCGCGCAGGAGCTCGCGCTTGATCTCGTCGAGGAACTCGGCGCCGTTCTCGAGCATGGCGCTCCAGTCCTTGAGGCGGTTCACGATGCCCAGGTCCTCCGGCTTTACGACCTCGGCCGCCGTTCCCTTCTTGTAGAGCCAGTGCGACGCGACGCCGAACTCCGCGACGCGGTGCATCTCCGCCGTGCGGATCTGCGCCTCGAGGAGGCGTCCGTCGTAGCACATGACCGTCGTGTGGAGGCTGCGGTAGCCGTTCGCCTTGGGCATGGCGACGTAGTCCTTGAATCGGCCCTCGATGGGCTTCCAGAGCCCGTGCACGATGCCGAGGAGCGCGTAGCACTCGCTTTCGGTGGAGCAGATGAGCCGCACGCCGAGGAGGTCGAACAGCTCCTCGCTTCCCTTCGCGCGCTTCCGCATCTTCTGGTAGATCGAGTAGAAGTGCTTGGCGCGCGAGGCGATCTCGACGGTGATGCCCTCCTTCGCCGCCGCCTCGCGTATCTCGCGCTCGACGCGCGACAGGAAGGTCTCGCGCTCGTTCTTCTTCTCGGCGACGAGCAGCTTGATCTGGTCGAACGCCTCGCGGTTGAGCTCCTTGAGCGCGAGGTCCTCGAACTCGTCCTTGAGCCACGAGATGCCGAGCCGGTCCGCGAGCGGCGCGAAGATGTCCAGGCACTCCGTGGCGATGCGCTTGCGGTCGTCCTCGGGCAGCCACTTGAGGGTGCGCATGCTGTCGAGCTTGTCCGCCAGCTTCACGATGATGACGCGGATGTCCTTCGTCATCGCGAAGAGCATCTTGCGGATCTTCTCGGCGGCCTGGATGGTCTTGTTCTTCGCCTTCAGGGTCGCGATGCGGGTGACTTCGTCGACGAGGGCCGCGACCTGCTCCCCGGCTCGTTCGGCGATCGCTTCCCTCGTCGCGCGGCCTTCCTCGAGGGCGTGATGGAGCGCTCCGGTCAGCACGGAGTCGGTATCGAGGCCCATTTCCGCGAGGATGAGGGCGACGCGGAGCGGATGCGTGACGGCGGCTTCGCCCGAGGCGCGCGCGGAGCCTTCGTGAAGTTCGGCGGCCCAGGCGGCCGCCGCCTTCACGCGTTCGATGTCGGCGGCGGCCCGGCCTTCGAGTGTCGACAGGAGTTCTTCGAGTTCCTTCACGGCATCCTCCCCCGGACGACGCGATCGTGCCCCGCCAGGTCCTTGAGCACGGCGATGTCCGCGAAGCCCGCGGCGGCCAATTCGGCCGAGACGGCGCTTCCCTGCCCTTCCCCGATCTCGAGGACGAGCGCGCCGCCCACGGCTATCCGCCCGGCGGCTTCCCGCGCGAGCCTGCCATACAGCATACGCCCGTCCGGGCCGCCGTCCAGAGCCAGGAACGGATCCCGCACGCCGTCCTTCGCCAGGTCCGCGATAAGGCCGCGCTCGACGTAGGGCGGATTCGCCGTCACCACGTCGAATGGACCGTGGACCGCCTGAAGAAGATCGCTCTTGACGATCGGGACGGCATGGCCGAGCAGGGCGAACGCGTTGCGCGACGCCACGGCGATCGCCGCGTCGGAGATGTCGGAGAGCGACACCTCGCAAGCGGGGCGCTCGCGCGCGAGCGCGATGCCGACGCAGCCCGAACCCGTGCAGGCGTCGTGCAGCCGCACCGAACCGGTTCGCGCCGCGGCGATCCGGTCGATCTCCGCGAGCGCCGTCTCGACGAGCAGCTCGGTGTCGGGACGCGGCACGAGGACGTCGGGCGTCACGAAGAAGTCCAGGCCGCGGAATTCCTTGCGGCCGAGGATGTACGCCACCGGTTCGCCCGCGGCGCGGCGCTCGAGGAGCGCGCGATACGCGGTTACGGCGTCGTCGTCGAGTTCGCGGAGGTGGTCGGAAAGGAGCGCGTCGCGGCACAAGCCGGACGCGAGCGAAAGGAGGAGCGAAGCGTCGAGGAAGGGGCTGCCCGACGTCCCGTTCTCCAGGATGCGCGCCCCCTCGCCCAAGGCTTCGCGGACGGTCATCCGTGCCCGGCCTGGAAGGCCGCCTCCCGCGCGGAGAGCTTCAGGGCGTCGACGATCTCGTCGAGGTCTCCCTGCATGACGAGGTCGAGCTTGTAGAGCGTCAGGTCGACGCGGTGGTCGGTCAGGCGGTTTTGCGGAAAGTTGTAGGTGCGGATGCGCTCGGAGCGGTCGCCGGAGCCGACCTGGCTCTTGCGCTCGGCGGCGCGCTCGGCCTGCTTCTTGGACTCCTCGAGCTCGAAGAGCCGGGCGCGCAGCACGCGGAGGGCCTTGGCCTTGTTCTTGATCTGGCTCTTTTCGTCCTGCTGGATGACGACGAGCCCCGTGGGCAGGTGCGTGAGCCGCACCGCGGAGTCCGTCGTGTTGACGCACTGGCCGCCGGGGCCGCCCGCGCGCATCACGTCGATGCGGAGGTCCTCCGGGCGGATCTCGATCTCGGTCTCCTCCATTTCGGGGAGCACGGCCACGGTGACGGCGCTCGTGTGGATGCGGCCCGATCCCTCGGTGGCCGGCACGCGCTGGACGCGGTGCACGCCGGACTCCCAGCGGAGGTTTTCGTAGACCGCGTCGCCGGAGACGGAGAACACGACTTCCTTGTAGCCGCCGAGTTCCGTGCCGTTCGCGTCCATCACCTCGATCTTCCACTTGCGCCCTTCGGCGTAGCGCGTGTACATGCGGAAGAGGTCGGCGACGAAGAGCGCGGCTTCCTCGCCGCCCGTGCCCGCGCGGATTTCCATGATGATGTTCTTGTCGTCGAGCGGGTCGCGCGGCACGAGCAGCTCGCGGATGCGGAGCTCGAGGGCGTCCTTGCGCGCTTCGAGCCCCTGCGCCTCGGCTTTCGCCAAGTCGCGGAGTTCCGGATCGGACTCCTCGCGGACGAGCGCCCGAGCCCCCTCGAGCTCGTCGAGCACGGTCGCGTACTCGTTACGCGCTTCCATGATGACGGACAGGCGGGAATGTTCCTTCATCGCGTCGCGGTACCTGTTCTGGTCGCGCGCCAAGGCCGGGTCGGCCACGAGGGCTTCCAGCTCGCGGAAACGGGCGACTACGGGTTCGAGCCTGTCGAGCACGTCTCTTACGCCTTTTCGACGAAGAAGGGGCAGGTATAGATGACGATCTCCATCTCCGCGTCCGAGGCCGCGGCCGGAAAATCGGCGTTCTTGAGGAGCTGTCGCTGCACGCGGCACTCGCCGCGGTGGAGGGCGCAGAGCGGGCAGGCGCCGTTCCCGCGCGTATTGAATTCCAGGGTCATGCGCATACGGTACCAAAAAAGCCCCCCTTCCGCAAGCAGCGTACCCAAAGCCATTACCACGAAGGACACGAAGGTTTTGCCACGAAGGACACGAAGGAAGAGGGAAGGAGGTGCGCGCTCGTCTCTGTTGACTTCGATGTAGAAATGTCCGATACACCCACCTTCTGCGTCTTATTGATTTCCTTATTTATGCATTTTCTTACTTCGTTATCTTCGTTTCCTTCGTGCTCTTCGTGGTTGGATTTCGTGTCCTTCGTGGTGAATTCTCCGCGGTAGAAGTCTTCAAAGCGGGCGGCACTTGCCGGGAGAAGGGGAATGCGGGTAGAATCGGCGAACCATGCTCGACTATCGATTCATCAAGGACAACCTGGACGCGGTCAAGAAGAACATCGCCGACCGCAACATGAAGGCGGACGCCGACCTCGTCGTGCGCCTCTTCGACAAGCGCAACGAGCTCCTCCGCCAGCTCGAGGACGCGCGCAAGCGCCGCAACGAAGTGGCCGAATCGATGAAGCGGAAGCTCGAGGCCGACGAGCGCCAGAAGCTCATCGACGAGGGCAAGAGCCTCAAGGACGCCATCGCCGCGCTCGAGAAGGACTACGAAACCGCGGAGACCGAGCTCGCGGCCGAGGGCGACAAGATCCCGAACATGGCCCACCCGTCCGCGCCCGTCGGCAAGGAAGACAAGGACAACCTCGAAGTGAAGCGCGTGGGCGAGCCCACGAAGTTCCCCTTCGAGCCCAAGGACCACGTCCAGCTCGGCGCGGAACTCGACATCCTCGACTTCGAGACCGCCACGCGCGTGTCCGGCACCAAGTTCTACTACCTCAAGAACGAGGGCGTCATCCTCGAGCTGGCGCTCGTGCGCTACGCCCTCGACCTCCTCATGAAGAAAGGCTTCACGCCCTTCATCACCCCCGACGTCGCCAAGACCGAGATCCTCGAGGGCATCGGCTTCAACCCGCGCGGCGCGGAGTCCAACATCTACACCGTGGAAGGCGAAGGCACCTGCCTCATCGGCACGGCCGAGATCACCCTCGGCGGCTACTACTCCGGCCAGGTCCTCGACAAGGCCAGCCTGCCCCTCAAGCTCGTCGGCGTGTCGCACTGCTTCCGCCGCGAAGCCGGCGCCGCCGGCCAGTTCTCGAAAGGCCTCTACCGCGTGCATCAGTTCACGAAGGTGGAGATGTTCGTCTACACGACGCCCGAAACCTCCGACGCCGTGCACGAGGAGCTTCGCCTCATCGAAGAGGAAATCTTCGCGGGCCTCGGCATCCCCTTCCGCGTCGTCGACACCTGCACGGGAGACCTCGGCGCCCCCGCCTACCGCAAGTGGGACCTCGAGGCCTGGATGCCCGGCC
>CAYZZW010000066.1:0-18510 GCA_964482955.1 uncultured Treponemataceae bacterium
GGGTGTCGGTCAAGCTGGCGCCGGCGGACAAGACGCAGACGACGGGCCGTTTCTTCATCGACCTCGACACGAAGAAGATGGAGGACGGGCCCGCGGTCGTCTGGTTCAAGTCGGTCGACAAGATCGGTTCGGTGGGCATCGCGGCCTTCCTGGCCGTGGTCGACAACACGAAGCCGGACGTGAAGATCCTGAAGCCCGAGACGGGCACGGTGCTCGACGGTTCCTTCACGGTCATCGGGCGCGTCTACGACCGCATCGGCGTCAAGCGCCTCTCGTGGCAGTTCGGCACGGAAAAGGGCGAGCTCGAGCTCGTGCCGGGCAATCCGTACTTCACGAAGCGCTTCGAGCTGCCCGCCGCCTTCAAGTCGGGCGATATCAAGGTCACCTTCGAAGCCGAGGACACCGCGGGCAACGTGACCGTGCTCGCCATGTCGAACAAGGCCGATCCCGCGCTCGACCTGCCCGTGGTGACGGTCATCGCCCCGACTCCCGCCGCGACGATCGAGGGTGCCTTCCTCGTCACCGGCAGCGTCAAGGACGACGACGGCGTTTCGAAGATCCTCTGGAAGGTCGACCAGGGCGCCGAGACCGAAGTCGCCTGCAACGAGGCGTTTTCGTTCGAGCTGCCGACCGGCACGGGCGGCAAGCACGTCCTGTCCATCCGCGCCGTGGATCGCTACGGCACGCCCGGTCCGGTCGCGCTTGTGCCGTACACGGGCGTCGGCGCCGCGCCGACCGTGACCTTCGCCACCGTGTCGGACGCCGCCGGCCAGCGCCCCTACCAGTTCGGCGTCACCCTCGCGGCCATGGACGGCAAGGCCGTGCTGCAGGGCGCGATCGAGGCCCCGAACGGCATTTCCAAGATCGAATACGCGCTGAACGGCGGCACGCCCGCGATTTTGCCGGCGGCGAAGGGCGCGTCCGGGGCGGCTGCCTTCAACCTGCCCGTACCCGTGAGCTACGGCGTCGTCAAGGTCGATCTGACCGTCACCGACGCGGTCGGCAAGACGACTACCGCGAAAGCCCTGTTCCACGCCACGAATTACACGAAGATCCGAGAAGAGCCCGCGGTCGTCTTCGTCGACGCGCGGATCGCCGAGGGACGGACCGTGCCCGTGTCGGCGGACAAGCCCTTCGTCGGCGCCTACACGGCCTCCGACGCCGTACGCGTCGAGCTCGTCCCCGCCACGCGCCTCCTCAAGGCGACGCTCGAGGGACGCACGATCCGCCTCGAAGCGCTCGCCGAAGGACGCACCGACCCGACCGTCGTCCGGATCGTCACCGCGAAAAACCACAATTTCGACTCCCAGCCCCTCGTGTTCGAAACCGACGCCGCGCCGCCGGCCGTCGCCATCGCCAAGCCGGTGTTCGGCGCCTACGTCCGCGACACGGTGGAGATCGTCGGATCCGCGAAGGACGGCGTGGCGGTCGATCTCGTCGAATACAGCCTCGACGGCTCGACGTGGACGAAGATCGACGGCCTCAAGGGAGACACCTTCTCCGTCCAGGCGAAAGCCCCGCAGACCGAAGGTCCCTTCGTCGTGTCCGTCCGCGCCCGCGACAAGGCCGGCAACCAGTCGCTCGTCCGCAGCGCCGCGGTCCGGGACGTGTCGGCGCCGCAGGCCGAACTCCTCGTCCCGAAAAAGGGCGACAAGGTCGGATCGGCCTTCACCGCGGCGGTCCGCGTCGTCGAGCCGCTCGCGCGCGTCGCGAAGATCGAGGTGAATTCCGACGGTTCCTGGAAAGAAGCGGGTCTGTCCCCGATCGTCGCCTGGACGGTCGATCGGACCCGGACCAAGGCGGTCGCCGTCCGCGTGACCGACAAGGCCGGCAACGTCTTCGAAAAGGACTATGCCCCCGAACTCGGACTTTCCGACGTTCCCGCCGCGCTTCCGGCTTCCGTTGCCGAGCGGAAGACCCGCCAGGCGTGGGACGGCGCCGGTTCCGGCCTCAAGGCGACGGGGACGGACCTCATCGGTCCCGTGTCCTTCGCCCTGGCGTTCGCGGACAGCCCGGACGCCGCCCGAACCGCGGCCGGGAAAGCCCCCGCGCTCTATCTCGACGGGGCGGCCACGCTGACCCTTTCCCTGACGGGCGTGACGCCCGACGCGAAGAAGCCGGAAGTGCTCTACGGCACCGCTCCCGACACGGCCGCGTCGTCCGTGGCCCTCAAGGCCGTGAAGACCACGGGAACCTTCGACGGCCAGGCCAAGCTGGCCGCCCTGCCCGAAGGTGCCGGCGAACTCTGGTTCGTCGTGATGGACGCGGGCGTGTCGAAGTACGCGATGGTGCCGACCGAAACCGACGTCACGAAACCTTCGATAGAAGTCGTCGTTCCGGCCGAATTGGCCTCCGGCGCCTTCACGCTCGTCGGCCGCGTTTCGGACGCGAACGGCATCGCCTCGATCGCCTATGCCGCAGGCACCGACAAGGGACAGAGCTCGTACAACCCCGGCGATCCTTCCTTCGCCAAGACCTTCGAGCTCGGCAAGCTGACCGGGCCGGTCACGGCGACCTTCACCGCGGTCGACGCCCACGGCAACGCCGGTCAGGCCGTTTTCAAGGGAAGCTATGACGCGAAGTCCGATACCCCGGCGGTCCAGGTGCTCATTCCGGCCGTCGACGAAGCGGTCGCGGGGCTTCTCGAAGTCATCGCGTACGCGGAGGACGACGACGGCGCGATCGCCATCAGCGCTTTGGGCAAGGACGGTCCGGTAACCCTGGAAGGGCCGGGACCCCTGTATCGCCATTCCATCGATTTGGAGGCGGGCAAGAGGTCTGTCCCCGTGGAGGCCGTGGACGCCTCGGGCGTCAAGGGAAGCGCCTCGGTGTCGATGACCCGCGTGTTGGGAGACCCGACCGTCGCCTTCGCCGAGCTCAAACGGGCTAAAGGGGGGACAGACCCCTTCGTACCCGGCATGACGGCGGTAATCGAGGCGGGTCTGTCCCTCTCCTGCAGGGCGACGGCCCCGAACCGCGATCCCAAGGTCGAATACGCGATCGGGGACGGAGCGTTCCAGGCCCTCGCGGCAAAGGCGGCGGGGACAGAGCTCGCGTTCGACATCCCGCTGCCCGAAGCGCTCCCCTACGAACGGATCGTCGTGCGCGTCCGGGTGACCGACGCGCTCGGGCGCGCGGCCGAATATTCGTCGTTCTTCTATCGTGTCGCCCCGACGCTCGACGGCGTCGTCGATGATCCGGGGCTCTACGCCCACGACACCCGCGACGACGGCACGACGGTGAAGGTCACGAGCGCCGCCGGCTACCGGTACTACTGGAACGGCCGCCCGCTCAAGAGCGTCGCGCTCGAGCCGGCGAATCCCGCGCTCGCGGCGTCCTTCGAAGGCGGCTTCGTGACCATCGCCCCGCAAGCCGAGCTCGTCGCTCCCGGCACCACGCTCGCGGCCGTCACGGTCGACGGCGACCGCTACACGATCGGGCCGGTCACCCTCATCGTCGACGACGCCCCGCCCGCCATCGCGGTCGAGGGCCTGTCGACGGGCACCTGGGTCCGCGACACGATACCGCTCAAGGGGAGCGCCACGGATTCCGTCGGCGTCTCGGCGGTCGAATACACCCTGGACGGCGGCGAACCGGTCGCGGTCGCGACGAAGGCTTCGGGGAAGGGGAGCGTCTCCTTCGACGTGAAGGTGCCCCTCGAATCCCTGCCCGACGGCGTCCACGTCCTCCTGGTCCGCGCGCTCGATCCGGCCGGCGTCCCGAACCAAGCCGTCTATGTCGTCAACAAGGACACGGTGGGCCCCGCGCTCTCGTTCGTGACGCCCGCCGAAGGCGACGTCGTCAACGGCACGGTGACCGCCGCCCTGGCGGTGCTCGATGCGGGCGACGCCGTGAAGGCGGAGTTCTCGTCGGACGGCAAGAACTTCGAGCCGGTGGAGCTCGTCACGCGCGGCTACGACGAAGCGCCGGTGAAGGACGAAAAGGGCAAGCTCGCCCGTCCCGCGTACGAAGGCCGGAGAACCCTGTTCTCGAGTCTCATCGACCTCACGACGCTCGAAGCCTCGCTGCCGACGGTCGAATACCGCGTCACCGACGCCGCGGGCAACTCCTCCTCGCTCAAGCCCTTCGCGGTCGATCCCGCGCTCATCGCCGTCGACAAGACGGTCGACAAGCCGACCGTGCAGGTCCAGGTTCCCCAGGACATGGAAGTCATGCGGGGCGACTTCGTCGTGTCGGGCATGGCGTTCGACGACGACAAGGTGGCCGAGATCTGGTGGCGCGTGGACGGCGGCGCATGGGCCAAGGTCGACGGCACCACGGGCTTCTCCGTGCCCTTCAAGCTGCTCGAGGTCGCCGACAACGAGCACAGCTTCGAAGCCTACGCCGTCGACGTGAACGGCGTGAAGGGCGACGTGTCCAAGCGCGTCTACCGCGTCTCCCGCGAGGAGCCGACGGCGAACCTCGTCGCCCCGACGCTCGACCTCACGAACCGCGGTCTTTTCGAGTTCACCGGCACGGCCGCGGACGCGAACGGCATCGCCGAAGTGTGGGTGTCCTTCGACAACGGCTCGTCCTACGCGAAGGCGGAGGGCGCCGAGAACTGGAAATTCAAGCTCGATTCGCGCCTCGTCTCCGACGGCACGGTGCGCCTCTACGTGAAGACGGTCGACAAGTACGGCACCGAGGGCTTCTACGCCTCGCTCTTCAACGTCGACAACACGGCTCCCGAGGTCGTGCTCAACAAGCCCGTCGACGGCAACGTCCTCTCGGGCGTCGTGGTCATGGAAGGGCGCTCGGTCGACTCCGTCATCGTGGAAAGCCTCGTGATGGAGATCACGCCGTTCCAGGGCGGCGGTCCCGTCACGCTCAAGCTCCCCACCGGCCAGATCTTCCGGCAGGCCGTCGACCTGAGCGCCTGGAAACCGGGTTGGTACAACATCCGCGTCACGGCCATGGACCACGCGAAGAACATGTCGTACGTGTCGCGCGACGTCATCGTCGAGGAAGTCAAGAACGTCAACGTGGCCGAGCTCGTCTTCCCGGTGAACGGCGACAAGATCACGGGCGCCTTCGACGTGGACGGCCGCGTCCGCACCGCGGAGGGCGCCACCACCGCCGTGCTCTACCTCGACGGCCAGCCCGCCGAGACCGTCCAGCTCGACGCCGCGGGCTTCTTCACCTCGCGCTTCGACTGGACCAAGCTCGAGGACGGCGAGCACAGCTTCTACGTGGAAGCCCAGCTTTCTACCGGCAAGCTCGTCTCGGGGACGCGCACGGTCTCCTACGCGAAGGAAGGCCCGTGGATCACCGTGGCCGATTACAAGACCGGCGACTACGTCATCGAGCGCCCCTGGCTCCGCGGCGAGATCGGCTGGAACGCCGTAGCGCCGGACAAGACCGACCGTAAGGCGTTCGACGCGTACGTGAAACTCATGCGCACGAGGCTGCCCAAGCTCGTCGAGGTGAGCCGCGACGACGGGCGCACCTTCGTCAAGGCCGATCTCGAGAGGACGAACAAGTTCCGCTTCCGTCTCCAGACCCAGGATTATCCGAACGGCGACCTCAGGCTCATCATCAAGGCGACGATGGCCGACGGCACCACGGTCGTCCGCAAGCGCATCCTCAACGTGGACACCCGCAAGCCGGTGGTCGACGTGCTCGTCCCGCGCGAAAACGGCCTCTTCAACGAGCGGATCAGGGTGGAAGGCGTCGCCTCCGACAACGTCGGGCTCCGCGACGTGCAGATCCAGATCCGCCAGGGCGACAAGGCGTCGTACCAGCTGCCCGGCTTCATCCAGGGCTCGTTCCTGGACGTGCACCTGCTCGGCGCCACGCGCTGGGAAAGCGGCATCGGACTCTCGTTCTTCGGCGACAACGTCAAGCTGCAGGTGATGACGGGTCAGGGCTTCGACGTCTCGCCGACCTGGGACAATCCCTTCGGCTTCCCCGTGGAGGACGTCCTGGCTTCGCGCTTCTCCGGCTTCCTCGTCGGCGCGAAGCTGCTCGCGAACGTCGCGTACCTGCCGTTCAATTACTGGTTCGGTCCCGACTGGGATTTCTTCTCGATGTCCTTCGCGGTGGGCGCCACCTTCACGTACTTCAGCCAGCAGGCCGACATCGGCGCCATCTTCTCGCCGCCGGGCGGCAAGTACATGGTGCTGTCCGGCGTCGTGGGTCAGTGGGAGTGCGCCAAGTTCACGTTCCAGAAGCTCGGCTTCCCGAAGAGCGTGTCGATCTACCTCGAAGGCGGGCTCGTGTTCATCCCCTCGGAAGCGTCCACGAACCTGTCCGAGATGATCCGGGCGACCCTGGGCATCGGCTCGCGCATCGGGTTGTTCTGACCGCGAGGGGAGGGATCGGCCAACGCGCCGGTCCCTCCCTCTTTTTTTTCCCGCCTTTTCGCCCTATGATGCCTCCGACTGCTTTCGGGGCGGATCCCGTCCGCCGCCACCCTTCGGAGGAATGCATGCAGAATCAATCCATCAAGCGACTCGGGGATTTCATCGACGCGTCGCCGACCCAGTTCCACGCGGCCGATTCCCTCGCGGCCTCGCTCCGCGCCGCTGGAGCCGTCCGGCTCGACGAGCGCGAGGCGTGGAAGCTCGAGTCCGGCAAGACCTACTTCATCGAGCGGAACGGCTCGGCCGTCATCGCGTTCCGCACGGGGCGCCGCCCGCCCGCGGAAGCGGGCTTCATGATCGTCGCGGCGCACACCGACGCCCCGGCGCTCCGCGTGCGCGCGGAGAAGCCGCTCAGCCGGAAACGCTCCGTCTCCGTACCGGTGGAAGTGTACGGCGGTCCCCTCGTCGCCACGTGGCTCGACCGGCCGCTCGCGCTCGCCGGCCGCGTCAGCTGGCGCGACGCCTCGGGCCGCATCGCGCGTGGACTCGTCAACACGGGCAAGCCGGTCGCCCTCGTGCCGAACCTGGCCATCCACCTGAACCGGGATTTCAACAAGGGGATCGAGTACAACGCCCAGAACCAGCTGCCGGCGCTCGCCGAAGCCCACGGGCCGGACGCGGGCGACCTCGCGGCCGACAAGCCGTGGGGCGTGTCGATCGCGGCTTCGGCCCTCGGCGTCGAGCCCGACGCGATCCTCGGCACCGAGCTCTTTCTCGTCGAAGCCCAGCGCTCCTGCGACATAGGCGAGGGACTCTTCAACGCGCCGCGGCTCGACGACCTGGCCGGCTGCCACGCGGCGCTCGAAGCCTTCCTGGCTTCCGCGCCGGCCGACCACGCCCAGATGGCGGCCTTCTTCGACAACGAGGAGATCGGTTCCTCCACGCTCCAGGGCGCCGCCGGCCCCTTCCTGCGCGATCTCATGGAGCGCGTGACCGCCTCGACGGATCCGTCCATCGAGGCGCGGAACCGCGCCTTCGCCCGATCCTTCCTCGTGTCGGTGGACGCGGCGCACGCCTTCCATCCGAACTACGCCGACAAGTCCGACGACCACTACTCGCCCTGCCTGAACGGCGGCCCCGCGATCAAGGCGAACGCCGGTTTCAAGTACGCGACGGACGCGGTGTCCGAAGCCGCCTTCCGCTCCTTCTGCGCGGTCGCGAAGGTTCCGTGCCAGGCCTTCCGCACGCGGTCGGACATGACCCCCGGTTCCACCATCGGCCCGATGACCTCGACCCTGATCGGGATCAGGACGGTGGACGTGGGACATCCGCTCCTCGCCATGCACTCGATCCGCGAGACGATGGGCGCGCTCGACCACGGCCACATGATCGCCGCGTTGGGCGCCGCCTTCGCCGCCGGTCCCGACGTCGACTGACGAGGGAGGCGCCGCTCGCGCGGACAAGAAAAAAGGCCGCCGCGGTCATCGACCGCGGCGGCCTTCGTCGTATCGGGGTGCTTGATTACTGCCCGAAGGTGCCGTAGTTCACGTCCGGATCGTACGTGCCTTCTCGCTTTTCCCCCGCGATGGAGGGAATGACGATCCTCTGTCCGGGGAAGATCAGGTCGGGATTGGCCGGGTCGCGCATGCCGCGCTTGTTGGCTTCGTAGAGTTTCGTCCACTTCATGGGATCGTTGTAGACGAAGGGGAAGCTCGCGATGCGCCAGAGGCAATCCGTCTTGCTTTCCACGCGGCGCACGACGTAGACGCCCGGGTAGGGGTGGATCTCCGTGGCGTTCGCGAGCGCGGCGAGCACCTGGTCCGCGTGGACGACCGCGGCGCCGAAATCCTTCCCGACGTAGGAGGATTCGGCCAGGCTCATCTCGTCGAAGGCGGTCTGGTATTCGTTCGGGAAGTTGTCGCGGACGCTCGCGGTGGTGGCCGCCCAGGCCATGCGCTCGCGGGCCTTCGCCAGGGCTTCGTCGGCCCGTTCGCGTTCGCTCGCGTACATGTCCTCGGTCATGACCATCACTTCGTCGGCCTTGGCGACGGCCGTGTCGTAGTCC
The DNA here is from genome assembly GCA_964482955.1 of uncultured Treponemataceae bacterium. GTDB lineage: Bacteria > Spirochaetota > Spirochaetia > Treponematales > UBA12059 > JAPLSN01. The sequence goes on from CAYZZW010000066.1 coordinate 8,368, forward strand.
TCGGCCTGGTAGGCCGCGTCGGAAAGCTCCATCGTGGCGACGGCCGCCTGGAAGGCCTCCGGGTTGCGTTCGGCCGCGCCCGTGGAATCGGCCCAGGCGATGCGGTCCTCGGCGCGGGACATGGCGCGGTCGGCCCGGTCGACGGCGACCATCTTCTCGACGTACTGGTCGGAGAGGCGGGCGTATTCCTCGGCCTGCGCCGCGTAGTCGCTGGCGGCGTCGTAGTCGCCGTCCTCGAAGGCGGCTTGCGCGAGCGAGCGGAGCTCCTGGCTCCGCTGGAAGTAGGAGTTGTCCATGAGGGTCTGCGCGGCGGCGAGGGACGCCGCGAGCGCGATGAAGGCCAGGACGCTGACGGCTTTCTTCATTTGTCGCCTCCCGCGGTTCCGATGGCCTCGTCGGCCTCGATGATGTTCTGCACCGACGCCTCGCTCGCGGCGTCCAGCGACTGGAGCGCGGCTTCGGCGGTCGCCTTCTTCTCGAGCGCGGACGCGGTGGCGGCCTCGAAGAGACCGGACGACTGGTCGTACAGGCTCGCCGCGTCCTCGTAGCGGCCGGCGGCCATGGCTGCGGCGGCTTCGTCGTACAGCGCCTGCGCCTTCGCGTAGTCTTCCTTGACCGCGACGTTCGCCTTGGCCTCGTCGGCCTTGACCTTGGCGTCGTCGGCCGGAGCCTTGCGCGTGGCGGCGTAGCTCTCGAAGCCCTTCTGCACGACGAGGTTGTAGCGGAGGATCGCCTCGTCGAGGGCGTCGAGCGCGGCTTCGGGATCGGCGGCGTACGTCGATTCGGCGAGCGCGTACTTTTCGTTGGCGATCGCGTAGTTGCCCGAATCGTAGGCGGCTAGGTCCTTTTCCTCGATCGTGGTCTTGAGCGCGGCGGCCTGCGTGCGCTTCTGCGCCAGTTCGTAGAGGAGGCGGGCGCGTTCGTACGCGGCTATGGCGCCTTCCGGATCGCCGGCCTTCGCCTTGGCTTCGGCGTCGGCGTAGGCCTTGTCCGCGTCGCCGAACCAGCCGGCGGCGTTTTCGAGCGCGCCTTGCTTGACGGCGGCGGTCTTGGCTTCGTCCGCGCGGGTCTTCTTGTCCTGCACGAGGGTCTGGACGCCGCGGGCGGTCAGGTCTTCGTACAGCGCGATGGATTTTTCGAAGCCGGGTTTGGCTTCGTCGTTTTTCTTGGCGTCGTACGACGCCTTCGCGGCGCCGTAGGTTTCCTCGGCGGCCTTGTAGTCGTCGGGCAACACTTCGAACATCTTGAGGTCGAAGGCCTTCTTGCGGGCGGCCGCGGCCTTGGCCGCGAGCGCGTCGAGATCGGCCTGGGACACGGGCTTGGAGGACGCGGTGCCCGCCGTCTGCCCGGCGTTCGGCCCCTGAGTCCCGTCCGCCGGCTGGTCGGTCGGTGTTTTCGGTTTCGTGGCGCAACCGACGGCCATGAAGATGACCGCGATCGCCAAGGCGACGAAGCGTTTTTTCATCGTAAACCTCCCTGTTCTGAATATTGAATCAACTATACCCGCATTCCGGAAGCGGGGCAACCCGCGGATAGAAAAAGCCCGGGCTGGCGGCCCGGGCTCCGGATAGCGGGATTCGCGCGCTTATTTGCCGCTCGTGTCCATCTTGGCCATGATCTCGTCGACCTTGGCCTGGTACTTGTCGGGAGCGGTTTCCTTGGCCTTGGCGAGGTAGGTCCGCGCCTCGTCGAAGCGGTTCGACGCGTAGGCGTTGAGGCCGAGGGCGTAATTCGTGATGGCGACGTCGCAACCGAGCTGGAGGGCGGTCTTGTAGTAGTAATCGGCGCTCGAATAGTCGTTCTTGGCGTAGGCGATGAGCCCGAGGTAGTAGTAGGGAAGGTAGTTTTCCTTGTTGATCTCGAGCGCCTTCGTGAAGGATTCCTCCGAGGCGTCGTAGTTCTTCTCGCCGTACGACTTCACGCCGTCGGTGACGAGTTCGGAGAAGGTCCGGCGCCCGTCGAGCCAGGCGACGAAGGCCGTCGACGCCGCGTCTTCCGTGTACCACGCGTCGAACAGGGCGCCGATCGCGTCCTCGTTTTCCTCGATCGTGGCTTCGCGCTTGAGTTTCGTGATCGCGTCCCAGACGAAACGGTTGTATGCCTTGTCGGACCCGTCCACGCAGAAGGCGACGAAGGCCCACGACTGCGGATACAGCACCGCGTTGTTCGCGGCGGCTTCGTCGGAGGTCATGATGAAGAGCGCCTTGAGCCCGACGAGCTTCCCTTCCTGGTTCACGATCTTCACGTGCTCGAGCCAGTCGTCGTTCGCGCCGAAGTCGATCTTGCCGGCGCTCTCGTTCCAGGCGGCCTTTTCGAAGTAGATGGCGAACCCGTCCCGGATCCACAGGGGCGGATTCGGCACGAAGGCCTTGAGGAACTGCACGAAGGCCTGGTGCGCCAGGGCCGTCGAGAAATCGCTTCCGTCCTTCTGGTAGATGACGAGTTCGGAGCGCTCCACCGTGGGGTAGTGCAGGTACACGAAATCGTTCTTCGTCGCGCCGACCACCTTCACGAGGTACGCGTCGAAGCCGTTCTTGTCGCGGAACAGGCGGACGGTGAGCGGGCCTTTCAGCGTGTCGGGATCGAAGCGGAAATAGGAGTTGTACAGCCCGAAGAGGCCCTCGAGCCGCTTGGCGAGCCCGTCGGCGCTTTCCTGCCCGATCTCGGAGAGGACCGCGTAGTGGTCGCTGCGGGTCTGTGAAAAGGTCGTGCCCTGCGCGAAGGCCACGGTCGCGGCCAGCAACAGCGCCATGACGATGGTCGATGTCTTTTTCATGCTTCCCCCTGTCGTCTTGCGGCGGAATACTCCGATACCCCTTGATTGTCGGCGCGCGGGGCCGAAAACTTGAGCGCCGCGGGGGAGCGAAAGGCCGCCACGGACGAATTCTAGACGTTGCGCGACCGACTTGTCAAACGCGGGCCGGGCGTCGGGGGTCCGCCCGCCGCGGCGCGGTCGGGATTTCCGGAAGCCCGATCAGCGGGAGGCGAAGCGGTCCACGAGGATGTTCACTTCCTCGATGAGGATGCCGGTGAAGCGTTCGATGTTGTCGATGATGTACTGCTGGAGCCCGTGGATGGTGCCCGCCAGCTGCGTCCCGAACGGCACTTCGAGCGCCAGCGTGAGCCGGTACCCGCGGGCGTCCGAGCGGATCGAGACCTTGCGGATGCGGATCTTCTCGTCGTACTCGTCGACGCAGTGCACGACCATCTGCGACAGCGCGTCCTCGGAGATGGCGACGCGGCCCCGCTTGGAGAACTGCGGGCGCACGACGGACTTTTCGTACACCTTGGGCGCCGTGAGCGCCGGGGCGCCGAAGCTGCGCTGGAGGAAGACCCGCACCGAGTCGTAGAAGATCTGGGGATAGTTGCGCCGGATCTCGATGGCCGGCACGGGGATGACGTGCTTCCCCTCCACCTTGCGGCTGCGCACGGCCTTTTCGATCTCCGCGTTCGACGCGATCTCCTCGATCTTGATCACCTTCCACGGGTGGGGCAGCTGGAGTCGGTCGCAGATGCGCTCGACCATGCGCTCGGATGTCCCGATGATGAGGATCTTCTTGAAACGCTGTTTCTGCAGGGCGCGCGCCACGTCGTCGCGGTGGGCCTTGTCGTGGAAGAGGGCGGTCTTGACGGCCGCCATGTAGAGCTGTTCCTTTTTCGCGCTGCGCCCCGCCACGATCGCGTCGTGCTTGATGAGGAGCCCGTCGTCGATGAGGAGGTCGATGCCGTACTTCTGGGCCACGAGCTTGGCTCGGAAGCTCTTGCCCGTGCCGCTTTCGCCGACGAGCGCGAAGACGCGCACGCCGCGGGCTTTCCACAGGAGGTCGCTCAGCAGCCTCAACATCGCCGCGTCACTTCGCCCCGTCCGGGGCCGTCGCGCCCTCGAACAGGGCCGTCATGTCCGTGTTGTGGAAGAGCTGGGCGTACTTGCGCGCCGACAGCCCGAGCTTGTCGGCGCGGTCCGGGTCGGCGCCCGCCTCGAGGAGCAGCCTGGCCGTCTCCACGTCGTTGCAGCCCACGGCGATCACGAGGGCGTTCTGGCCGTCCTTGCTCGTGAGGTTCGGATCGGCCCCGAGCGAGAGGAGGTAGTCGCGGATCTCCGCCGCGCCTTTCTTCACGGCGTCCATGAGGGGGGAATACCCGCGGTCTTCGGACAGCAGGTTGATCGGCGCGCCCGCCTCCACGAGGAAGCGCACGACCCCGATGTGGTTGGAGCGCACGGCGGTGTTGAGGACGGGCACGCCGTGGCGGTCGCGCACGTCCGGCGTGAAGCCGCCCTTGAGGAAGAGCTTCACGGCCTCGACGTCGCCCGCCGCGACGTTTTCGACGAAGGCGTCCGCGTGGAACGACACGCCCATCTCGAGGAGGGTCGCCTTGGCGTTCCGGCGCTCCTCGAACACGAGCCAGTCGTCGCGTTCCACTTCGTAGAATTCCGCGAGTTCCGCGAGCGTGCCGAGCGTGTGGACCGTGCCCATGAAGGGCGGCGCCTTGCACGCGGGATCCGCGCGGAAGAGGGTCAGGCGGCGGCCGTAGGCGCTCGCGTAGCCGGCGATGAAGGGGAGCCAGCTCGAGGCGAGCGTCGCGCGTGACAGCACGACGAGGAAATGAGTCGCCTTGAACAGGAAGGAATCGAGGTGCGAGCGGTCGGCTTCGGTCCAGTGCGGACGCATCTTGAGCCCGTACGCCTCCGAACCGATGGACGCGAGGGTTTCGAGGATGGGGATGACGACGCCTTCGTTTTCCGGCGGCGCGAGTACCGCTACGTTCACCCTGTCTCCTGGTCGGCCGGATACGTCCATGCGGGGGCGCCGACGGCGCCTGGTCGCGGAATCCCGCCATTCAAGCATGAAATCGGCCCGTTCATCCAGTCGCCCGGGCCGCCGCGCGCTCCTTTCCGTACCCGGACGCGGCCGACCGGAGGGTCGGTCGGTTCAGGCCGTAGGCGTCCTCGACCCGGAGCGCGACCGCTCCCTGGTCGGACGTTACGGTCCCGGCGAGGAGGAAGGCCGTGTACGTCTCAAGCATCGGCATCAGCTTCGCGTAGGCTTGAGGGAAAATGACCGTCTCGAAGAGTCCCCACGCGTCCTCGAACGACGCGAAGCACATCGAGTCGCGCTTTTTCGTGAGCACTTCCTTTTCCGCGACGACGACTCCGGCGATGCAGATCTGCCGGCCCACGAGGCCGGGCAGGGCGCGCGTGTCCACCGGTTCGGGCAAGCCGGCGCGCCGGGCGGTCCGAACCGCGCGGTCGAGGAAGAGCGCGGCCGGCGGGCGGGAGACGACGAGTCCCATCGTCTCCACTTCGTCGGCGAGCTTCGTCGCGTCCGAATAGTCCTCGATGCAGCCGGGGGCCGCGGCGTCCGCGGAGGCGTCGCCCGCGGCGGCGAAGAGTCCGGCAGGGTCGGCGCCGGAGCGGCGGAAACGGTGCCACGCCCAGAACGCCCGCGGCCGCGTGAGCGGCTTACCGCCCGCGCGCGCGGGCAGGCCGTCGAGGGCGCCCGAGCGGACGAGGGCGCGGACATCCGGCAACTCGGGCTTCACGCGCGAAAAGAAGTCGTCGAGGTCGGCGAAGGGGCCGTGCCGCCCGCGGGTTTCCGCGACGCGCTCGATCGTCGTCCGCGACAGCCGCGAAAGCTGGCCGAGCCCGATGCGGACGGCGGCCGTCCGGTCGGCCGTGACCGGACGGGCGTCCGCGCCCGGAGGGGCGCTCGCGCCCTTTGCGGCGAGCGCCTCCACGCGGTACCGGGCGGCGCTCGCGTTCACGTCCGGCGGCAGGATGTCGAAGCCCAGGCGCCGCGCCTCGCCGAGGTAGGCTTGCGTCCCGTAAAAGCCCCCGCCGTTGTTGATCACCGAGACGATGAACTCCCCCGGGTGCCGCGCCTTCATCCACGCGAGGCGGTACGACACGAGGGCGTACGACGCCGAGTGCGACTTGCAGAAGGAATAGCCGTCGAACGAGCGCATCATGTCCCAGAGCTCGTCGGCGTCGGCCTTCGTCACCCCGCGCGCGGCGCAGCCTTCGAAAAAGCGCGAGCGGTACGAGGCGAGGGCGTCCGCCTTCCGTTTCTTCGCGAGGGCCTTGCGGAGCCCGTCGGCCTCCGCCGCGCCGAAGCCCGCCGCGGCGATCGCCACGCGCGACACGTCCTCCTGGTAGACCATGACGCCGTGCGTCTCCGCGAGCGCCTCCTCCACCGCGTCCGGCAGGCGCCGCCAGGGCGCGCCGTGGAGCCTCCGCACGTACTCGGCGATGAAGCGGTTCGCCGCGGGCCGGATGATGGAACTGGCGACGACGAGGTGCGCGTAGTCCGCGATCCGCATCTTGCGGAGGAGCTGCCGCGTCGCGGGCGACTCGATGTAGAAGATCCCCATCGTGTTCCCCGACTCGATGAGCGCGCGCGCCTCCGGCTCGTCCACCGGGTCGAAGCGCTCCCACGCGAGCGGTTCCGCGCCAGGCTCCGCCTTCGCGTTGACGAGCTCGATGCAGTCCCGCAGGACCGCGAGCGAGCGGTTTCCGAGCAGGTCGATCTTCACGAGCCCCGCGCGTTCCGTGCCGTCCTTTTCCCACGCGCCCACCGGAAAGCCGAGCGGCGAGGGCTGAACGTGGACGTAGTCGGTGATGGGCCCGGGCGTGATCACGACGCCGCCGGGGTGCGAACCGATGTAGCGCGGGACGTCGCGGACGAGCTCCGCGTACGAACGGAGCGGCTCCGGCAGACGCGTGATCCCCTCGTGCCGCGCCACGCGGACGAGCCTCGCGATCTCCTCCGCGTCGATCCCGAGCGCGAGGGCCGGCTCGCGGATCCGCGAGCGCCCCGTGAAGCGGCAGTGGTCCGCGACGAGGGCGGCGCGCCCCGAAAAGCGCTCGAACACCGCGCGGAGCACCCCGTGCCGCTCGTCCCAGGGGAAATCGATGTCGATGTCCGGCGGGTCGCGCCGCTCGGCGTTCAGGAAGCGCTCGAAGAACAGGTTGTGGGCCAGGGGGTCGACGTGCGTGAGCCCGAGTAGGTACGACACGAGGCTCGAGGCGGCGCTCCCGCGGCCGCAGGTCCGGGGACAGAGCGCGACGATGTCCCGCACGACGAGGAAGTAGGCCGAAAAACCCTTGTCCGCGACGATGCGGAGCTCGTAGTCGAGCCGGCTCCGGAGTTCCGGGCGATGATAGCCCGCCGGCCCGTAGCGCCGGCCTATCCCCGCCTCGCAGTCCGCGCGGAGCAGGCGGAAGGACTCCTCCGCCGCGAGCCCGCGGTACGCGGGAAAGACCGGCGTCTCCGAGAAGAAGCTCCGCGCGTCCGGGGCGCGCTCCGCCAGTGCGTTCGCGTTGGCGATCGCGTCCGGAAACGCCGACAGGCGGGCGGACACGGCCGCGGCGTCCAGGAAGTCCCGGTCGGGCCCCGCTTCGGCCCAGTCGTCCCGCGCGGCGAGGGCGGTCAGCGTCACCCGCCTGTCGATGGCCCCGAGCAGGGCGCGGAGCTCCCGGCCCGCGGGGTCGAAGATCGCGGCGTCCTGGACGGCAAGAAGGGACAGTCCCCGTTCGCGGCAGAAGCGCGCGAGCGCCGTCTGAGGCCGCCCAGCGACGACGAGCCCGAAGAGCGGCGCCTCCGCCGGATCGGCCGCCGCCCGGAGCCGCTCGAGGACGCGGACGTCCCAGCTGCCGAGGGCGAGCCCCCGCCAGCCGCCCCGCAGGAGATCCTCCGTCGGCCCCCGATAGCCGGACGGCGCCGGCCGGGGGACGGCGCGCGCCGCCCGATCCGGGGCCGCTTCCGTGGCGGTCGAGGCACCCGTTCCGGACGCGCCCCCCCGGGCTTCGTCGATCCGTTCCCCGTCGCCATAGAGGAGGTCTTCCGCGCTCGAAACCGAAAAGGCTTCCGGCGGCAAGCGGTTCCGGCGCCGCGGCGTTTCCCACGCCAGAAGCGAGCTGAGAACCGAACACAGCCGCGCGTAGCCGCCCCGGTCCAGGCACCAGGCGAAGAGCGGCGCCTCGCCCGGAAATTCGAGCCGCGCCCCCGCGATCGGCTTGAGCCCGGCCTCCGCGGCCGCGTCGGCGAACTCGGGCAGGCCGTAGAGCGCGTTGCGGTCGGTCAGGGCGAGCGAGCGGAAGCCGCCTTCGCGGGCGCGGGCGCAGACGTCGTCGGGGGATGCGCAGCCCTCCATGAGGGAAAACCAGGATTGCGCGGCGAGACAGGTGTCGAGGCGGTCGGATGCGTCCATATACTATACAAATGTATAGTATATGGACGATCGTCAGCAAGGAGGGGATGCCGGACTATCTGCCTCGCGCCACGGTCACGCTGAAGGTCGTGCCGTCGAAGCCCATCGCCTCGATCCAGACCGATCCGGACGCTTCCCGGGTTTTGGAAAGCGCCTGGCCGATCGCGTACATCGCCGGGTCGTCGCGGTAGGCCGACGCGCTCCGGAGCTCCGCGAGAGCGAAACGCACGACGGCCCGCGCCAGCGCCGCGGGCAACTTCGGCGCGTCCACCGACGCCTCGATCGCGATCACCGAAAAGCCGTCTTCCTCGCGCGCCGGCTTGAAATCCGCGGACAGAATCGCGTAGCGGGCGTCCGACGCGTAGTCGACCTTGCCCCCGGTGCGCGTGAAGCGGAGCGGGGCGCACGAGCGCGACACGGCGCCCGTCGCGACCATGCGCTCGAAATAGATGTCGTTGTCCGCCGCGCCTTTGATCGCGAAGGTCGACACCGACAGGATCGTCCGTTCCGCCGTCGCGGGATTCGCGGCGCCCGTCGGATCGGCCGCCACGGGCTCCTTGTTGCCGGCGCAGCACGAAAACAGCGCCACGGCCAGCGCGATGGCCGGAAAAGCTCCTCTATTCGATTTCATGAATGCTCCTTTGTGGATTGTGCGTCGCTCGAAGCCAGTATACCGCGTCTCCCGCAGGATTCCTCGGGGTCTGTCCCCCGGGGACAGAGCTCGGGAATTCCGGGGGACAGCGCTCCTCCGGAGGGACAGAGCTCGGGCGGACGCTTGCGAAGGCGTCGCCGCCCGTGCTGTACTCAGACTTTCCGGGTTTTGCACGCTCAAGGCCGATCATCCCGAGGAGACCCATGTTCCGTCCCGAAGAAGTCATCTTCGCCCCGACTTCGCGCTGCAATCTCGCGTGCGCCCACTGCCGCGTCACGAGAACCGACGCGGGTCTGTCCCCCGACGCCGCGATCCGCTTTCTCGAATCCTGTCGGGACGGCGGCATCGAGCTCGTCGGCTTTTCCGGCGGAGAGCCCTTCCTGGCCCCCGATTTCCTCGAACGCGTCGTCCGCGCCGCCGTCGGATACGACCTGCGCTTCGACCGCCTCATGACGAACGCGTGCTGGTTCCGGGATCGCGCGGAGCTTCGGGGCCGGCTCGATCGCCTCGCCGACGCGGGTTTCGACGGCACCCTCGGCGTGAGCTTCGACCGCTGGCACGGCCAGGATCCCGAGACCGTCGCCCTCTTTATAGAAGAAAGCTTCGCCGCCTTCGGCCGGAAGGACTGCGTCGAGATCGTCGCCGTCGACGACCGCGCGGGAAAGGCGCCCCTCGACCTCCTCGAAACGCTGTCCGGGCGCCTCGGCGCCGCGCTCGAGCTCGACGGGGACAGACCTCTCAGGCTCTTCGATCCCCTCGTCCGCGACGACGATCCCTCGGGGTACGACGACCCAGACCGCCTCGTCATCCCCGTCGTCACCCTGCCGTACTCCCCCGCCGCCTCCGAAGACGCCTGGGGGGACGGCCCTTGGTTCGAGGACGATTACTGCGAAGGCCCCGGCAACGTGCTCTACGTCCATCCCGACGGCTCGGTGGCCGTCTGCTGCGGCTTCGCCAACGAGTGCCCCGAACTCGTCGTCGGAAACATCGCCACGGACGGCTGCGACGCGCTGCTCCGGAACGCCCGCGGAAAGCCGCAGGTTAGAGCCTGCTACGAAACGGGCTTGGCTACCGTCCGGAAGGCACTGGAAGCCTCCGGCACGCGCTTCCCCGGAACCACCGCCGACCCCTGCTTCTTCTGCGACTGGCTCTGCGCGAACCGCGTCCGCCTTCCGTAACCTCGCCGTTCTTGACAGGTTTTCCCTGTGTCGGTATATTACCGGCCGTACCGGGGAATTAGCTCAGTTGGTAGAGCGATAGGTTCGCAATCTATAGGTCAGGGG
>CAYZZW010000067.1:0-17052 GCA_964482955.1 uncultured Treponemataceae bacterium
CGACGACTACGCCCACCATCCGACGGCCATCCGGGCCACGCTGGCCGGTTACCGCGAATTCTACGGGACGCGCCGCATCGTCGTCGACTTCATGTCGCACACCTATTCGCGCACGAAAGCCCTCTTCGACGAATTCGCGTCGGCGTTTCCGGACGCCGACGCGGTGATCCTCCACAAGATCTACGCCTCCGCCCGCGAGACGCCCGACGGCGCCGTGAGCGGCCGCTCGCTGTTCGAAGCCGCGTCGAGACGCCATCCCGACGTCCGATATTTCGAGGAACCCCTCGACGCGCTCGACCACCTGCTCAAAAGCCTCCGGCCCGGCGACGTCTTCGTGACCATGGGCGCGGGCGACAACTTCAAGTTGGGACAGGAACTCGCGAAAGCCCTCGCGCGGAAAGGGAATCCATCGTGAAAAGCATGACCGGCTTCGGCCAGGCCTCGGCGTCGACCGCCCGGATCAAGGCGGACTGCGTCGCCAAGTCGTACAACAACCGCTACCTCGACGTGTACGTGTCGGTGCCGCCGTACCTCGCCGCGGTCGAACCCCGCATCCGCGCCGCCGTGGCCGCCCGCGTCGCCCACGGCAAGGTCGAGTTCACGGTCCGCGTCCACGAATTGTCGGTGAAGCCCTCGGTGTCGGTGGACGCGGCCTCGGCCCGCGCCCTCGCGGACGCGCTCCGCGAGCTGGCCCGCGCCGCCGGCCTCGACGCGAAGCCTACGCTCGCCGACCTCGTCTCGTTCGAGGGCGTCGTGTCGTTCGACCGGGACATCGACGCGGACGAGCTCTGGAAGGACCTCGGGCCGGCGGTGGACGCCTGCCTCGACGCCCTCGACGCCGAGCGCGCGCGCGAGGGGGCCGCCACGAAGGCGGACGTCGAACGCCTCGTCTCGTCCATCGAGGCGCACGCCCGGACGGTCGAGGAGCACGCCTCGGAGATCGAGACGGCGATCAGGGCGAACCTCGACCGCAAATTCGCGGAAGTCCTCGGCGACCGCGTCGACGAGACGCGCGTCCTTTCGGAAATCGCCTCGTACCTCGCCAAGCACACGATCAACGAGGAACTGGTCCGCCTGCGCGCCCACGTCGCCTCGTTCCGCCAGACCGTCGCCTCACCCGCGTGCGGCAAGAAGCTCGACTTCATCTGCCAGGAGATGAACCGCGAGATCAACACGATCGGTTCCAAGAACATGCTGTCCGCGATCGGCCAGGCGGTCGTCTCCATGAAGGACGACCTCGAGAACATCCGCGAACAGATCCGCAACGTCGAGTAGGAGGTATGGCGATGGCAGCACGCGCGCCCTTCATCGTGGCGATCTCGGGCAAGTCGGGTTGCGGCAACACGTCCGTGAGCAAGGCGCTCGCCGAGCGGCTCGGCATCCGCCTCGTCAACTACACGCTCCGAAACATGGCGGCGGAACTCGGACTCTCCCTGCCGGAACTTCTTTCGCGCTCCGAGGGCGACGACGCCTACGACCGCACGCTCGACGCGAAGCAGGTGGAACTCGCGCACGAGGGCGACTGCGTGATCGGGTCGCGTCTCGCGCTGTGGCTCCTGCCCGACGCGGACCTCCGCGTCTACCTGACCGCCTCCGAGACGACCCGCGCCAGGCGCATCCACGACCGCGAAGGCGGCGACCCCGAACGGGTGCTGTCGTTCACGCGGGAACGCGACCGCGCCGACCGCGAACGCTACAGGCGCATCTACGGCATCGACAACGACGACTGGTCGTGCGCGGACCTCGTGGTCAACACGGAACGCTTCGGCGTCGAGGACATCGTCGACGTGCTCGCCGCCGCCGCGCGCGCCGAACGGACGCGCGCCCGCGCGCCGCGCTGATCCGGACTATCCGTTCCGCAAGGTCGACAGGATGTAGTTGACCCACTCGTTGGATTCGACGTAGTAGCGATCTTCCGCGAGGAGGAACTCGAAAAACGCGTCGCGGAGCTTTCCCGTCATCGCCAGGGCTTGGCCGCGATAGAAGTGCGCCCGCGCTTCCGCGTTCGGGCCGCGCTGGATGGACAGGTAGCGGGCGAGCTGGTCGGCGGTTTCGTCGTACAGGCCCTTCCGGAACTTGTCGCGCACGATGATGCCGAGGGTATAGTCCTCGGCGCCGGTCGCCTGGGAAAGGTCCTCGGAAAACACCCGGAGCGACGGCGCCGTCGACGCGGCCGGGGCGACGCCGGCGAGCGCGCGCTTCAGGGCTTTTTCCGTCTCGACCGAAAGCTTGCGCGGTTCGGGCACGTTCACGGCCCCCGCGATCGGGTCCGCGTCCTCGCCGACGCTCTTCGAGAGCGCCAGATAGGGCAACGGGATGTCCCGCGACACCTCCGACATGGCGGGCAAGCCCGTCCGATAGACGCCCGCGGGAATGGTCACGGCCTCCGTGGTCGCGTTGACGCCCGCCTCCAGCTTGATCTCGCCGCTCGACAGCGAGCGCTCCTCGACGAGCGCGTAGAAGTACGGGATGCCCGGCACTGGATAATCGACGAAACCGCCCGACGTGTCCTCGAACAGCGCCACGAGCGTCGCCTCGAGCAACTTGGGCACCGACAGGATGGGCTCGACGTGGCGGTACAGCACGTAACGCTCGCCGGGCCGCGACACGACGTACGACAACACGACTGAATCGTTCCTGCGCGCGGCGCTGATCGACTCGACCGCGGCCTTCGGCTTGTCCGGCACGGGCGCCGCGACCGGGGACATCGTCGCGTTCATGAGGGGGATGAAGACTTCGTACACCCGCCCCGACTTGTCGCGGCCGAGCACGAGGTAGTAGTACTCGCGGGAATCGGGAGGCGCGTCCTCGTAGCCCATCGTGCCCGACGGCACCGCGCCGAGGTACCTGGCGTCCGGAAACGTCGTCGAGTCGATCGCCTTGGTGTGGCGGTAGACCGCGTAGTCGCCGTCCACGTCCGGACTGTCCTCCCAGGACAGGATCACCGAGAGTCCCTTCATGGCCACGCGGATGCGGGACGGGAAGGGGGCGAAGATGTCGCCGCCGGAAGCCTCTTCGGGCTCCGGAACGACCGACCCCGCCTGCCCGGCCAGGGCGGCGGCGCACGCGAAGGCCAGGGCGGCCGTGAACAGCGTCCGTTTCATCATATTCCATAATATCGGCCGAAACGTCCCGCTTCCAGAGGGATACCGGAACCGGGATCGTGTCGGGTGTCCGACACCGCGGCGGTGCCTTTGACACATGGACGGCCTTTCGTGTACATTTTTGAGAACATGTTCGTGTCCATCGTCTGCGATATGGGAAGCGAAGACTCGCGCGCCGCCCTCTACGACCTCCTGCCGCAATACGGCTTCGAAAAGACGCAGCGCGCCTGTTTCGAATCGTCGCAGGTGTCCGAACGGCAGCTCCTGGCCGTGAAGCGGGACATCGACAAGGTCACCGATTACTACGACACGATCCGGATGTACCAGTTTCCGGTCGAAGGCACCCTGGCCATCTCCGTCCTCAAGGAGAACAAGTGGCGCAAGGTGATCGTCCGTCCCCACAAGACTTGATTCCATCGCCCCGTCGGGCGTTTCCCGGAGGATCCCATGTACGAAGACATCGCCGCTCCCGTCGAGGAGCTCAAGCGCGGCATCCTGGACATCTGGGGGCGTCTTTGACCCCGATGCGCTGAAAAAGGCCATCGACGCCCTGGACGCCAAGACGGCGGAACCGGGTTTCTGGAGCGATCAGAAAAAAGCGGAGCGCGTCATCGGCGACGCCAAGCTCATGCGCACCCGACTCGACACCTGGCAGGGACTCCGCGGCGAGGCGGAAGCCCTCTCCGAAGTCCTTCAGATGGCGCGCGAGGAAAACGACGCGTCGCTCGAAGGCGATATCAGGTCGACCTTCGCCAAGTTGCAGGAACGCTTCGACAAGGCGATGGTCCTCGAACTCCTCTCCGGCGAAGCGGACCGCTCCGGCGTGTTCCTGTCCATCCACGCGGGCTCCGGCGGCACGGAAGCCTGCGATTGGGCTTCGATGCTTCTCCGGATGTATACTCGCTGGGCGGAACGTCGCGGTTTCAAGTATGAAATAGTGGACATCCTCGAAGCCGAAGGCGGCATCAAGAGCGTCACCCTCGAAATCGACGGCTCCTACGCGTACGGCTACCTCCGCGGCGAATCGGGCGTGCATCGCCTCGTGCGCATCAGCCCCTTCGACGCGAACGCCCGCCGCCACACTTCCTTCGCGAGCGTCTACATCCTGCCCGTGCTGGACGACTCCATCGACGTCGAAGTCAAGCCGGACGAAATCCGCATCGACACGTACCGGGCTGGCGGCGCCGGCGGCCAGAAGGTCAACAAGACCGATTCGGCCGTCCGCATCACCCACTTGGCCACGGGCATCGTGGTCACGTGCCAGAACGAGCGCAGCCAGTACAAGAACAAGGACGTCGCGATGAGCGTGCTCAAGTCGCGGCTCTACGAGCACTACCGCCTCGAGAAGGAAAAGGAGCACGCGCGCTTCGCCTCCGAAAAGAAGGAAATCGCCTGGGGATCCCAGATCCGCTCCTACGTCTTCCAGCCCTACACGATGGTGAAGGACCACCGCACGAAGTTCAACGTCGGCAACGTCCAGGCGGTGATGGACGGCGACATCGATCCCTTCATCGAAGACTGGCTGCATTTCCGCTGGAAGGGCGGCGCCGCGACGCCCGACGAGTCCGACGACGACGATGTCTGATCGGTTCGCCCGATCTGTGCGCTTTCTCCTGGTTTTGTCGGCGCTGTCGACCGGCATGCGGGCCGGCGCGCAGACGCCGCGCATCCAATCCGACGCTCCGCTCGCCATGGCCGCCGCCCCCTTCGTCGTGGGGATCGCGGAACTGCGCCTCGGTCCGGACAGCCAAAAGCTCGCTCCCTTCGCGGCGGCGTTCCCGAAGCTGCTCGAACGGCGGCTCGGGCTGATCCCGTACCGCCTGCTCTCGGCGTCGGAAAACGCCTTCCTCGACGAAAAGGCGCGCCTTTCGAAGCTGTATGCCGCCGGCGCCGCGCTCGCGGCCGCCCGGAAGAAGCTCGACACCGCTACCTTCACGACCGCGGATCGGGACCGGCAGCTCGCCGACCGCGTCGCCGCCGGAACGGAACTGGCCCAAAAGCGGAACGAACTCGACAAGCTCGTGCGCGAATCGGTCCGCGGTGCGGGCAAACGCCCGGTTTCCACGGCGCGGTACGCGAAACTCGAGCCCTGGAGCGGCCACAAGGAAGGCCGTTTCGTTCAAGCGGCGTCCGACATCCCCAAATCGATGAAGGACAACAAGCTCGATCTCCTCGTCGCCGGCTCGCTCGCGCAAGTCGGCTCATACGGGCTCCTGACGATCGAAATCTGGTCCGCCGTATCGACCGAGCGCCTCGATTCGTTCGAGATCTTCGTCTATTCCGACGACCCGGTGGAAGCCGCGGCCGCCGCGCGGGAACGCCTCGAAACAGCCGTCGCCGGCACGCCCCTCGCGCTCGTGCGCGTCAAACCGACGCCGGAGCACGCGACCTTCCGGCTCTCAGGCCCCTTCGCCGTCGTTCCGGTGGCCGACGGGGAATTCTACTGTTACGGCAGCGGCTCCTACACCGTCTCCGCCCAGGCCTTCGGCTTCGCCCCGCTCGAGTGTTCCGTGCGCGCGACCGTCGGTCAGGCGACCTCGGTGGAGATCGCCCTGGAGCCCTACGATCCCCCCACGTTCCTCGTGCGGACCGATCCGAGCGACGCCAAGGTCTACGTCTCGTCGGTATTCGCGGGCATGAGCCCGGTCGACATCATGGGCGACGACGAACGCGGCCTCGGCGAGGCGCGCTTCGAGGGAATGCGCCCGACCTTCTTCATTTTCGACGTCAGGCGCGGCGACGCGATCGACGTCAAGCTCGAGCTCGAGGAAGAACGGGAAACGAGCGGCTTCAAGCGGAAGCAGGACCGGTTTTTCGACTCGCTCGGGCGCTTCGTCGTGTCCCTGCCCGTGTCGGTGCTGTCCTACGGCATCTTCCAGCTCTACACGAATTCCGCGCAGGCGCTCATCAACGACATCGACGCGGGGCGCATTTCGCTCGCGGACGCCGAACCGATCAAAACCCGGCTCGAAACCGGATACATCACGAGCCAGACGGTGTTCTGGATCTCCACGGCCGCGAGCGCGGGATTTTTCGTCGATTCCGTGATATCCTTCGTCGGCTACCTATCTTCGACACATTGAGGAAACCGAAGCTGCCATGAAATTCGCAGAACGGCTCAAAGCCCTGTTCCGATTCGGGACCGCGCCCGACGAGCTCTACGACGAGCTCTGCGACCTCCTCGTAGAAGGCGACGTCGGCGCCGCCCTCGCGTACCGCGTCACCGACCAGCTCCGCGCCGCCTGCGCGAAGGGGAGGATCTCCGACGAGCGCGCGGTCAAGGAGACCCTCAAGACCCTGCTCGAGCCGTACGCCCGCGACGCGCGGCTCGAACTGCCGTCGGGCGGCACCGCCTGCGTGCTCGCGCTCGGCGTGAACGGCGTGGGGAAGACCACGACCATCGCCAAGCTCGCGCACCGCATCCGGAAGGCCGATCCCGGCCGCAACGTCATCCTGGCCGCGGGCGACACCTTCCGCGCCGCCGCGATCGACCAGCTCAGGATCCACGGCGAGCGCCTCGGCATCCGCGTCGTCGCGCAGGAGCAGGGCTCGGATCCCGGCGCCGTCATCTTCGACGCCCTCGAGGCGGCCAAGGCGACGCCGGGCACGATCGTCATCGCGGACACCGCGGGACGCATGCACAACAAGCAGAACCTCGTGAAGGAACTCGCCAAGATCGACAAGATCGTCGGCGCGCGCGTCGAGCGGGCGGCCTACCGGAAGTACCTCGTCGTCGACGCCACGACCGGCCGCAACGCGGTCGCGCAGGCGGAAGCGTTCCGAGAGGCGGTGGACGTGGACGCTCTCGTCGTGACCAAGTACGACTCCACCGCCAAGGGCGGCGTCGTCATCGCGGCGGCGTCCGAACTGGGCATACCCACCGCCTTCATCGGTTCGGGCGAGGGGTACGACGATCTCGCGCCCTTCGATCCCAAGGCCTTCCTCGACGATTTCGTCGGGACGACATGAAGATCTTCCGTCCGTCCGCGCTCCGGGCGCTCGCGGCCGCGCTCGTCCTGGTCGCTTCTTCGGACGCGCGCGCGCAGGCGACCGTCGATCACTACGTTTCCGACGGCAACGGAATCGCCTACGAGCGGATCCCGTCCTATAGAAAGGAAGAATTCGATTTCACGGTAGCCGTGTCGCGCGAAGCCGACCGGGAAACGCGCACACTCTACGAACGCGGCGTCGAGCGCCGGCGCTGGGAGACCGAGTCGGCGGACGGCCGGATCGCGGCGACCCGGTATTTCGAGGACGGAATCCTGCGCGAGGAGTGCGCCTACCGGGACGGTCGCCCCGCGCTCATGACGGAACGCGGAGCCGACGGCGCCGCGATCGTCCATCGCTACGTTTACGAAGGTTTCCGGATCTCGTCGGTTATCGTGGAAAACGGGTCCGGACGCGCGGTCCGCACGGACACGCCGCTCTACGCCGCGGACGGTTCCTCGTACGGCGTCCGCCGGAGCTTCGCTGACGGCCGGATCGAGCTCGAGGCGGAAAGCGGCACGCCGTCCCGCCAACGCGATTCCTGGCAGGCGCGGGACGGCCGCGAGACGTCCCGGAAGCGGGACGGAAACGGCAACCTCGTCTTCGAGGCGGTGATCGAAAAAGGCGTCACGATCGAACGCACGACGGTCGAATACGACGGCGCCGTCATCAGGAAGCGCACGGTCGAAGCCCCCGTCGTGGGAACCGCGACGGTCTCGGACTACGACGCGGACGGACGCCTGTCGGTCGGGACTTCGTACCGCGACGGCGCCGTGTCGTCCCGTTCGGACTATTCGTACGATGCCACGAAGCGCCTGGCTTCGGTGCGCATGACGGAAGGGGCGACCACGACCCTCGTCGAATACGTCTACGCGAGCGACGGTTCTCTCGCGGCCGAGTACCATTCCCGGGACGGATCCCCGGAACTGAAAATCTCCTACGAACCGGGCGGCGTCCGCGTCGAGGAGTACTACCACGGCGGCCGCATCTTCGCTCGCGCGCGCTTCGAACGCGGCAAGAAGGTTTCCGAGGCGATCATCGTGAATGACGTCATCGTGCGCGAAAGGACCTTCCCGTGAACCGGAACCGTTGGATCGGCTTCATGGCGGCCCGCTACTTCAAGGCGGCGCGCCGCGACGGGCGTCTCGCCTCGTCGGTGTTCTCGTCGGCCGGCATCGCCATCGGCGCGGCCACGCTCGTTGTCGTCCTCGGCGTCATGAACGGATTCCAGTCCGGCTTCATCGACTCCATCCTCTCGATCGACAGCCACCACGCCCGCGTGTCGTTTCCGTCGGACGATCCCGCGCGGCTCGACGCGTTCGCGAAGCGCGCCGCGGCGTTGCCCGGCGTTCAGGCGGCCTTGCCCTTCAGGGAAGACAACACCGTCGTCTTCAGCACGGGGCGGCGCATGCTCCCGCTCAAGGTGAAATCGGTGCCCGCGGACGCGGAAACCCGCGATCCGGACTTCGCGAGCCGGCTCGGACTCCGTTCGGGCGCCTTCCCGGTCGCGCGCGGCGAGATCCTCATCGGCTCGGAACTCGCGCGAAGCCTCGGGGCGACGCCCGGCGAGGAACTGTCCCTCCTCACGGTGTCGTCCTCTGAAGAGGACGGCGTCTCGGCGCGCACGCGGAAACTCGTCGTGAGCGGCGTGTTCCGCAGCGAATACTACGACTTCGACTCGGGCCTCGGCGTCGTGACGATCGAGACCGCGGAAGACCTGTTCGGGCCGGGCGGGGCTATCGTCGGCGTCAAGTTCGGGGACCGCGAGACGCGCGTCCCGGCGCTCGAGACGCTCGCGGCCGAGGCGGGCGGCGAGCTGACCTCGTGGCGCTCGTACAACCGCTCCTTCTTCGGGGCGCTCCGCACCGAAAAGGCGGCGATGCTCCTCCTCGTCGGGCTCATCTTCGTCGTCGTCGGGCTCAACATCTACCACGCGATGAAACGCAACGTCTTCGAGCGCATGGAGGAAATCGCCGTCCTCAAGGCTATCGGCGTCCCCGCGGAGGACGTCCGCGCCGTGTTCGTCGCGGACGGTACGATCATCGGACTCGCGGGCTCGGCGGCGGGTGTAGCCGCCGGACTGCTCCTCGCGTCGTTCGTGAACGAGATCGTCGGCTTCTTCGAGCGGGCGTCCCTGTTCCTGGCTTCGCTCTTCGGGGGCGGGGAGGGCGGCCATCTCGCGATCTACGCCCAATCGCCGTTCTACCTGTTCGACATACCGGTGCGCGTCTACTTCCCGGAAGCGCTCCTCATCTTCTTGGCGGGCACCCTGAGCGCCGTCGCGGCGGCGTACATCGCGTCGTCGCGCGTGCCGCGCTACCGTCCCGCGGAGGTTCTCAGGAATGAGTGACATCGTCATCCGCTGCGCCGGTCTCGGAAAAACCTTCCGGGACGACACCCACGACCTCGAAATCCTCGCGTCGGTGGACTTCGAGGTCGAAGCCGGTTCCACGGTCTCGATCACGGGCGCGAGCGGCTGCGGGAAGAGCACGCTCCTCTCGATCCTCGGCGGTCTCGACGCCCCGACCCGCGGGGAAGTGTGGGTTGACGGCGTCCCCCTCCACGCCACCGCCGAGCGCGACCTCGCCGGCTTCCGCCTGTCGAGCGTCGGCTTCGTCTTCCAGTTCCACTACCTCCTCAAGGATTTCACCGCCCTCGAGAACGTCGCGATGCCGGCCCTCGTGGCGGGCACGCCCAGGCGCGATGCCGAAGCGCGCGCCCGGGAGCTCCTCGCGGAAATCGGGCTCGCCGAGCGGACGGACCATCATCCGGCCAAGCTTTCGGGCGGCGAACGCCAGCGCGTCGCCATCGCGCGGGCCCTCGTGAACGGACCTCGCGTGGTCTTCGCCGACGAGCCCACCGGCAACCTCGACGAGCGGTCGGCGCTCGGGGCGGAGGAGCTCCTCTTCGACGCCGTGTCCCGCCGGGGCGCCACGCTGGTGCTCGTCACGCACGATCCGCGGCTCGCCGCCCGCGCTTCCCGCCGCTACCGTCTCCACGAAGGGGAGCTCGTCGCGATATGACGACGCGCGCCTGCCTCGGCATCGGACTCCGACTTCTCGTCGGCCGCTCGGGCGACAAGCGCGACCTCGCGCGGAGGTCGCTGCGCGGCGCCGTGATCGGCATCGCCGTGAGTCTCATTCCCATCGTCGTCGTGCTCGTGGTCGCGGACGGGATGATCCAGGGGATCACCGCGCGGTACATCGAGCTCGGCAGCTACCACAAGCAGGCCTTGCCCCGTTTCGTCGACGATTTCGCCGACGCCGAAGCTCTCGCCGAAACCGCGCGCGGGGTCCCGGGCGTCACGGGGGCGTGGGCGGAAGTCCAGTCCTTCGGCGTCGCCTTCGCGGGCGGGGCTTCTTCGGGCGTCGCGATCAGGGCGGTCGACCCCGCGTTCCTGTCGGATCCGGGCACGAAACGCTATCTCGAGACGCTTTCGGGCTCGGTCGAGGACTTCGATTCGTACGGCGCCGCGGTCGGCAAGGAACTCGCGAAGAAGCTCGGCCTCGAGCCCGGAGACACGATCAACCTCATCACGCTCCGCTCGGGTGGATCCTCCGATCCGAAACCGCGCGTGTCGGTCTACGTCGTCCGCGCGATCGTCAGCTCCGGCTACCGGGAGCTGGACGCGAACTGGCTCTTCATCCACCCCAAGGCCGCCGCCCGCGTCCTCACGCCGGAGACGTCGCGCGCGCTCGTCGGGATCAAGATCGAGGATCCATACGCGAAGGAACACGAGCGCGAAGCCTCGACCGGAAAGCCCTCGCGGATCACCGCCCGGCTCGAACGTGCGCTGGGAGACGACGCGGCCGTCTACGACTGGCGCGAATTGGAACGCGGCCTCGTGGACTCGCTCCGCTCGACGCGCGCGATCCTCCTCTTCATCATGAACCTGGTCGTCGTCGTCGCGGCCGCCAACGTGGGCGGCGCGCTCGTCACGCTGGTGATGGAGCGGGCGCCGGAAATGGCGATCATGAAGAGCTTCGGCATGGGCGGCGGGGACGTCGCGCTCGTGTTCCTGACCGTCGGCACCGTCGTCGGGCTCGCGGGCGCCGCCGCCGGCATGACCGTGGCCGCGGCCGTGGCCGTCCATATCAACGAGGCGATCAGGCTGCTCGAGACGGCCTTCGGCTTCGTCGCGGGCTTGCCGTCCATCTTCTCCGGCGGCGGAGCCGGAAACGGCGGGCTCCGGCTCCTCAATCCCGACTACTACCTGTCCACGATCCCGATCGTGCTCGACTACGGCACGGTCGCCTCGATCGCGGGCGGCACCGTCCTCATGTCCCTGCTGGCCTCCGTCGTGCCCGCGCTGAAAGCCGCGGGCTTGAAGCCGCTCGAGATCCTGAGGAAACGCTGACCCGCGCGTTCGGGCCAGGTTGACCGATCAAAGCGAAGGCGATATCGTGCATCGGACGCGCAGGAGCAATGCGCCGCGCCGGAACCGCGCCGTTACCTGTATCCGGAGGACTCATCATGGCTAAGAACGAAGACACGACGATCGAGCGTTCGAACGCGAACCTCGACGACAAGAACAAGGCCCTCGAGGCCGCGCGGCTCCAGATCGAAAAGCAGTTCGGCACGGGTTCGCTCATGAAACTCGGCGCCAAGCAGGGCTGGCTCGACATCGAGACGATACCCACGGGCTCCATCCTGCTCGACGAGGCGCTCGGCGTCGGCGGCTATCCGCGCGGGCGCATCGTCGAGATCTACGGCCCGGAATCCTCGGGCAAGACCACGCTCGCGCTCCACGCGGTCGCCGAGGCGCAGAAAAAAGGCGGCATCGCGGCCTTCATCGACGCGGAGCACGCGCTCGACCCGGTGTACGCCAAGAACCTCGGCGTCGACATCGACAACCTCTGGGTGTCCCAGCCGGACAACGGCGAGCAGGCGCTCGAGATCGCCGAGTCCCTCGTGCGCTCCGGCGCCGTGGACATCGTCATCGTCGACTCGGTGGCGGCCCTCACGCCGCAGGCCGAAATCGAGGGCGACATGGGCGACGCGCACGTCGGCCTCCAGGCGCGCCTCATGAGCCAGGCCCTCCGGAAGCTCACCGGCACCATCTCCAAGTCGAAGACCAT
Source organism: uncultured Treponemataceae bacterium (assembly GCA_964482955.1). Taxonomy (GTDB): domain Bacteria; phylum Spirochaetota; class Spirochaetia; order Treponematales; family UBA12059; genus JAPLSN01. The sequence continues at coordinate 12,170 of CAYZZW010000067.1, forward strand.
CCTCGTCTTCATCAACCAGATCCGCATGAAGATCGGCGTCATGTTCGGCAACCCCGAGACTACCACCGGCGGCAACGCCCTCAAGTTCTACGCTTCGGTGCGCCTCGAAGTCCGCAAGATCGAGACGATCGAAAAGGGCCAGGACGAGGCCATCGGCAACAAGGTGCGCGTCAAGGTCGTGAAGAACAAGGTGGCGCCGCCCTTCCGCAAGGTCGAACTCGAGATCATGTTCGGCAAGGGCATTTCGTGGTCGGGCAGCCTCATCGACGCGGCGGTCAAGTACGAAGTCATCGACAAGAAAGGCGCCTGGTACACCTGCGGCGACGAAAAGCTCGGCCAGGGCCGCGAAAACGTGAAGCTCTACTTCGAGCAGAATCCCGACTTCGCCCTCGAGATCGAGCGGAAGGTCCGCGCCATCGTCTTCCCGAACAAGACCGAAACGGCTCCGGCCGCGACCGCAGCCGCCGCGAAAGCCGACGCGCCCGCCAAGGAGCCGAAGGCGTCCGCCAAGGCGGCCGCGAACAAGGCAGCCGCCGAACCGGTCGTCGCCGAACAGCCGGCCGCGCCCGCCGCGAAATCCGCCCAGGCGAAGCCCGCGCCCGCCGACGGCGACGAGGGGCTGTTCTGACCCGGGTCTTTCTCGGTCTCGGATCCAACCAGGGCGATTCTCGGGCCATCCTCGCCGGGGCCGCGGAACGGCTCCGCGGCCTCCTCGTGGAGTTCCGGCTGTCGCCGCTCTACCGGAGCGCGCCGCGTCACGTCCTCGACCAGCCCGAATTCTGGAACGCGGCCGCGTCGGGGCTGTGGCCCGGCGGTCCGTACGCACTTCTTGCGCGGATCCACGACATCGAAACCGCGTTCGGCCGGAACCGCGCGGCGGAACGCCCCAAGGGCCCGCGGACCCTCGACATCGACATCCTTCTGTTCGGGGAGTTCGTCCTCGACGACCCCGAGCTTTCGGTGCCGCATCCGCTCCTCCGCGAGCGTCTGTTCGCGCTCGCGCCGCTCCTCGACCTGGAACCAGCGCTGCGGGATCCGCGGACGGGATTTGCCTACGCGGAATTCGCCGCACGGTTGGGCGACCAGGGTGTTTACCCGGCGCCGTCAGGCGGTCTACAATGAAGACCGTGAGGCACCATGTCGGACAGCGTTGAAACCGGAACAGTGAATCCCCAGGGCGCGCAGAGCTTCAAGCTCAGCGAATTCGAGGGGCCGCTCGATCTCCTTCTCTTCCTTATAAAGAAGAACGAGGTCAACATCTACGACATCCCGATCGCCTCGATCACGGAGCAGTATCTCTCCTACCTCGACGCGTCCGCGGACGTGTCGCTCGACGACCTCACGGAGTTCTACGCCCTCGCGGCGACGCTCCTCTACATCAAGTCGCGCATGCTCCTGCCCGTGGAAGTCGATTTTTCGGACGAGATCGACGACCCCCGGCGCGATCTCGTCGAAAAGCTGATCGAGTACCAGCGCTTCAAGCGCCTGTCGGAGCTCATGGAGCAAAAGGAACTCGAAGTCGAGTGGTCCATCGAGCGGAAGAAGATACAGCGGACCATTCCCTTCGAGGACGACGAGGAGCTCTGGACCTCGATCGACGTGTGGGATCTCCTCAAGTCGTTTTCCGGCATGATCTCGAGCATCACGAGCGAGCGCATCATCGATCTCTACGAGGAAGTCTCCGTCAACGAGAAGCTGACCCTCATCGACGAGCTCCTCGAAAGGAAGGGCAGCTTCACGTTCGCGGATCTCGTCACCCGTAGACACTCCACCCTCGATATCGTATGCTCGTTTCTCGCCATCCTCGAAGCCGTCAAGCTCAGGCTGATCGGCATCTACCAACACAAGCTCTTCGGAGACATCCGGATACAACGCCATGGACGATACGATACCGACGAACGGACCAGTGCCGGAAATGACGGAAGCGGAAGCGCGGCTGAAACCGGAACGAGCTCCGGCGACGGAAGCCCCGTCGACGGAGCCGCGGCCGGAAACGGAAATCCCGCCGGAGACGGAAGCGCCGACGGAATCCGGGACGCTGCGGGCGACGGAGCCGAGAACCGCGACTGAATCCGCTCCCAAATCCCGCGACGGGACGATGGAACCGTCCCTCGAACGCGAAACGGCGCTCGTCGAAACCATCCTGTTCCTCGAAACCGAGCCGGTAGACGTCGCGGCCATTTCGCGGATTTCCGGTCTCGGCAAGGAAGTCGTCGAGCGGGCCCTCGAAAACCTCGAAGCCGAATACGAATCCGACGCGCACGGCGTCGAAGTCTTCCGGATCTCCGGCGGCTACACCTTCGGGCCGAAGCGCGACTACTGGAATTCCCTCAAGGACCGCTACGGCAAGAAGAGCGAAGCGCGCATGTCCCGCGCCGCCCTCGAAACCCTCTCGATCATCGCCTATTCCCAGCCGATCACCCGCGCCGAGGTCGAGGCGATCCGCGGCGTGCAGGCCGACAACATGATCCGCTTCCTCGTGGAGCGCGAACTCATCAAGGAAGTTGGGAAGAAGGACGTCCTCGGAAAGCCGACGCAGTACGGCACCACGAAGAACTTCCTCAAGTTCTTCCGGCTGGACAGCATCGCCGACCTTCCCAAGCTCGACGAACTCGAGCGGGAACGCTTCGAACTCGACGAGGACGAATGACGGCGGCTCCCGACGAAGGCGGTTCCGTCAGGCTCCAGCTGGTGCTCGCGCGCGCGGGCGTCGCGTCCCGGCGCGCCTGCGAGGAGTACATCGTCGCAGGGCGTGTCCGCGTGAACGGCGAAGTCGTGACGGCGCTCGGCACGAAGGTGCGCCCGGGCGACAAGATCGAAGTCGACGGGAAAACGCTCGGCGCCCCCGAACGCCTCCGCTACGTGGCGCTCCACAAACCGGCGGGATACATCTGCGCCATGAGCGACGACCGCGGGCGTCCGCTGGCGGTCGACCTCCTCCGTTCGCGCTTTCCCGAGCGGCTCTACAACGTCGGCCGCCTCGACTTCGCGTCGTCGGGGCTCATCCTCTTCACGAACGACGGCGACTTCGCCAAACGGGCGGGGCACCCGTCGGGGGGCCTCGACAAGGAATACCTCGTCGAGACGGATCTCGACGTCCCGGCGTCGTTCGTGGCCGATTTCGTCCGCGGCATCGAGACCGACGGGGAGACGCTCCGCGCCGAGCGCGTCGAGTCGATCGGCCCCCGTCGGCTGCGGATCGTGCTCGTCGAGGGCCGCAATCGCGAGATCCGACGGGCGCTCGAACGCGCGGGCCTCCGCGCGCTCAGGTTGAAGCGCGTGCGGATCGGCCCCCTGGAACTCGGCCGCCTCCACGAAGGGGAATTCTGCGAACTCGACCCGCATGAAGTGGAAGCGATCCTCGCATACAGATACGAAAAAAATGTGCCACAGAGGCACAGAGACACAGAGTAAGAGGGAGAGGGAGAGGGAGAGGGGCGGTTTTTTAATACGATTTTTCGAAATGACGCTCTTTTTGTCCGATTTTTTCCTGTATCCAACTCTTTCCATATTCTCTGTGACTCTGTGCCTCTGTGGCTAATCTTGGAGGAAACGGCATGATCATCGCGATGGACGGGCCGGCGGGGACCGGCAAGAGCACGATAGCGCGCATCCTGGCCGAGCGGCTCGGCTTTACCTATCTCAATTCCGGCAACCTGTACCGGGCCATCACCCTGGCCTGCATCGAGGGCGGCGTGGCGCCCGGCGATCCGGACGCCGTCCTCGCGAAGGCGCGGACCCTCGATTTCTCCTACCACGGCGGGAAGCTCTTCCTCGACGGCCGCGACGTCGAAGGCGAGCTCCGCACCGACCGGGTTGAGGCTCACGTCGCGCAGGTGTCGGCCATCGTCCCGGTGCGCCACCTCGTCAACGAGGTCATCAGGCGCTCCGCCGGTTCGATCGACGCGGTGGTGGAGGGCAGGGACATCACCACGGTGGTCTTCCCGAACGCGGATCTCAAGGTCTACCTGGACGCCTCGGTCGACGCGCGCGCCCGCAGGCGCTTCCTGCAGGGCACGAGCGACATGGGAATCGACGAGATACGGAACAACATCGAGATGCGGGACGAAATCGACCGCAACAAGGCGGAAGGCAGCCTGAAAATCGCGCCGGACGCGTTCTATTTGGACGCCTCGGACTTGACCATAGAGGAAGTTTATGAGAAAGTATACGCGAAAATTCACCAGCAAGGGCGTACTATGGCACAGGAAGTGGAAGTGAACGCTGTCAAAAAACCCTCTTCGGGCAGCATTCAGACACAATTGCAGGAAGAGTATCTCAAGTCCATCGACCAGCTCGAAGAGGGAGACCTCGTCGACGGACACGTCATCCAGGTCACGAGCGACACCGTATTCATCGACGTCGGCGCCAAGTCCGAGGGAAAGATCCCCCTCGTCGAGTTCGGCGAGGCCCCCAAGGTCGGCGACGTGGTCTCCGTCGTCCTTCTCAAGAAGGAAACCTATTCGGGCGACGTCGTCGTTTCCAAGAAGCGCGCCGACGAAAAGCTCCACTGGAAGACCTTCTCCAACGCGTTCCACGAGCATCTCGCCGTCGAGGGCACCATCGACAAGGAAATAAAGGGCGGCTACGAGGTCAACCTCGGGCACGGTCTCCGCGGCTTCCTGCCGGTCTCCAAGGCCGACGTGCACCGCGTCGAGAAGACCGACAAGCTCATCGGCGTCAAGAGTTCCTTCTTCATCGAGCGGCTCTACTCCGAAAAGCGCGTCAACATCGTCCTGAACCGCCGCAAGTGGCTCGAGGAACACTCCGAAAAGCAGCGCGACGAGTTCTTCGCGAAGGCCCAGATCGGCGACGTCGTCAAGGGCGCGGTGAAGAGCTTCACGAGCTTCGGCGCCTTCATCGACCTCGGCGGCTTCGACGGC
>CAYZZW010000068.1:0-16633 GCA_964482955.1 uncultured Treponemataceae bacterium
CGAGGCGCCCGGCCATGTCCACGGAGATCTTCACGGCCTCGCCCCTCGAATCGACGTAGCGGTGCACGGGCATGTTGTACCAGTCGTTCTCCGGATACGACTCCTGCTGGAAACCGTCCGCGTTCAGGTATTGCCGGAAATAGCCCTGCCGATAGAGGAGCCCCACGCCGACGAGCGGCAGCCCGAGGTCGGAACTCGTCTTCATGTGGTCGCCCGACAGGATGCCGAGTCCCCCCGAGTAGGTGGGCAGCGACACGTCCATCCCGTATTCCATGGAGAAGTAGGCGACCATCTTTTCGTAGTCGCCCTTGTACCAGGTTTCGCCGTTCCGATAGCGCTCGAACTTCGCGTAGACCTCGGTGAGCGCCGCCAGGTACGAATCGTCCTGCGCGAGCTCTTCGTAGCGCGCCTGCGACACCATGCCGAGCATCTTCGCGGGATTCTGCTCGCTCTTGAGCCAGATGTCGAAGTCGAGCCGGATGAACAGCATGATGGCGTCGAAATTCCACGACAGCCACAGATTGTGCGCGATCTCCTCGAGCGGCGCGAGCGCGGCCGGAATCTTGGGCTTTACGGTGTGGGTGATGATCTTCATGGATGCCACCTTTCGGGCGATGAACGCGAGGCGAATCGGCCGCCGGCGTTCGGCGCACGTTTTCGGATAGTGATGTCCCGAGCGCCGGGTTCTCGACTTCGAACCGGCACCCGATAAGCTTAAAGAATGCACGAAAGTGGCGCAATGGTAAACCGGTTTACTTTTGCACATGCCCCTTACCTTTTGGCATTCATCCACTTATCCAATCCTCTGTCCCCGAAAATCTACTTGACAGGAGTTGTTACCAGCGGTAATTTACCACTGGTAACAATATGCATGATACGATGCTGGAAACGATTACGACCGTCGCGCTCAGACAGGTCGAAGGACACAAGGGCCTCCGGGGTCTGTCCCTCCGGGCTATCGCCCGCGACGCGGGATGTTCCCACGTCAATCTCTACCATTACATAGCTTCGCTCGACGCGTTGACCTGGCTGGTCTACGAACGCGCCCTGATCCTGTTCAAGGACGCGTGCGATACCCGCATCCGCGAACGGCCGGCGGGCGAATCGACGCTCCGGGCGTACGCGGCCGGGATGCTCGACTTCGCGGTCGAGCACGAAGGCCTCTACCGCATCCTCTGGTTCGAAAAGCTCAAGGGCGATCCTCCCGCTGAGACGCGCTCGCTCATCGCATCAATTTCGGGCGCGTACGCGTCCCTCGGGATTGCGGCGCTTTCGGAATTCGGCTGCCGCTCCGATCTGCCGTCCAAGGCGGAGATCTACTTTTCGTTCCTGCACGGACGCATCGCCTTCCTCCTCAATGGACGCCACTTCGCGCCTCTTTCCTCCGAGATCGAAAGCACGCTCGGTCTGGCCGATCGCCTGGCCGAGTCGTTCAAGGACTGACCCAGCCCGTTTGATCGGGTAAAGGAGCGTTCAATGAAACGGAAACCCATCGGAAACGTCCTGGCTCTTTTCATCGTGGCGATGTCGGCCGCTTCCGTCCTGACGTCCTGCGTGACCAAGGACATCGTGGTCCGGACGCCCGATCTCTCGACCGTCGTCGACGGGGAATACCGCGGCTTTTTCGACGGAGGCATCGTCAAGGCGGAAGTCTCGGTCTCGATATCCGCAGGGCGAATCGCGTCGGTGCGAATCCTTCGCCATGACTGCGGCCGCGGCAAGCCGGCCGAAGTCATCGTCGATTCCGTCGTGGCCGCGCAGAGCCTCGAGGTCGACGTGATATCGGGCGCGAGCTATTCGAGCAAGGTCATCCTCAAGGCGATCGAGGTCGCGCTCTCTCCCGGGGGGCGATGATGAACGCGCGCGCCGCGGCGTTCGGCGCCCTGCTCGTCGCGCTGTTCGCCGGATCGCTTTTCCCCGCCCATGCCGACGACGCCGCGCCGCCGGACACGCGGACCGGGCGACTCTCCCTCGAGACGAGCTTGTCCTTCCCGGCGGCGGCGCGGATTTACTTGGCGCAAGCGGCGTGGCGTTTCGACGATCGCAACGAAGGCATCGTCGGCTTCTGTTACCAGAACTGGAGCGGCATGGGCACCCTCGACGGGGAAGCCCACGCGGACACGCTCATTCTCGGATACCGCTTTTACGCGTGGGACGGCCTCCACCTCGAACTCGAACTCTTCCCCGCGTGGAACGCATTCGTCTCCGGCGTCGACGGCAAGACGTACGAAGGCTTCGAAACCTGGATCGAGTATCGCGTCGGGTGGAAGGCGCGTTTCGAAGTGGGTGGCCGAGCGTGCTACCTCCTGATCCAACCCGGTATCGGCCACGCCCTCTACCTTCAGAACATCTGGCCGGGACTGAACAAGGATTCCTACTGGCTCGATTCACTCATGTTCATTCCAGAGCTTTGCGTGGGCATTTCCCTCTGAGCGTTTCGATACGAACGCCCCTTCACGCTACCGGTTGCCGGATCACGGTCTTCATCTTCTCCGGCGCGACGCGACGCGGATCGCTCAGGTATATTTCACGGTGCTTTCCCGACAACGTCGCGCCGTTCGATTCGATGAACGCGTGAAGCCGGGCGATGGTAGGGGCTTCGGTGGCGTAGGGGCCGACGTGCATGACGTGGGCCGCGCGGTGCGCCGGCGTCTCGATGAAGCGCACGCGTTCGGCGGCCCGCCCCGGTTTTTTCCGGGCGGCCGCCGCGATGGCCTCGAGCGCGGCGATTTCCGTGACCGCGTCAGGCTGAACGATGTACAGCGTCCACAGCCATTCGTCCCGCTTGCCGAGGGAAAAGGCCGCCATGTCCTCCGCGCGCCAGTCTCCTTCGAGGGGCAGGACCGCCCAGTCGAAAAGTCCCGCCTTCTTCATCGCGAACTTGAGCGTGTACGCGGCGGCGTACAGCGCGCCGCACGCCTCCTGGAATTCCGTGCCCCCGTTCGGATCGCCCGAGCCGTCGATCGCGAACGCCTTGAAGCGCGGCACGTCGACGAAGGCGGGTTCGGTTTTCGGCGCATACAGGAAATTGTACATCTTTCGCAGATCGAGCTTGTCCATGATGTCCTCCTTTTTTCCTTACCGTCGCTTCATGTCGCCCACGGCGGCTTCGAGCGCCGCGAGCAGTTCCCGTTCCGCCGTCACGACCGTTTCCGCCGTCGTCGCGGTCTTCGACGCCACGGCGGCGCGATTCGCGTCGTCGTTCTTCTCCTTCAGCGTAATGGCCGCGCCGTCGAATTCCCGGGCGAGCCCGCTCCACGCCGCGGCCGCCTTGTCCGCGGCGCGCACCGCCGTCCGCAGGGGATCGGCGAAGGCGGAGTTCCCGACCGACGCCGCGTCGTCTATCGACGCCGTGTCGTCTATCGACGCCGCGTCGAGGAAATCCCGCCAGAACTTCCGGAAGAGCGATCCGCCCGTGCCGTTCGTCTCGATCGTCGCCGCCATGTAGGCGTACGCCGCCGGCAACGCGAAACGGTTCACGTCCTTCCCGATGTCGCGCAACGCGTCCGGAAACGCCTCGAGCGCAACGAGCGCCGAGGCGCCTCCGTCCTCGAAGCCCGATTCTCGGTAGTTCCGCACCACGCCTTCGATCGAAGCGAACGTCGCGGCTTTCCGGTCGAAACTCCAGCCCGCGGGAGCCTTTTCGAGCGCGACGTACTCGCCGCGCGGCGGCCAGGATTTCGTCGCCGAAAAGCGCGCCTTTTCGAGGTCTGCGAGCTTGATCGCCTGCAAGCCTTCGTTCCCGGTGTCCGACACCCACGCCATGCCTTCGTCGAAATCGATCTTAAAGAGGCACACGTAATGCCAGCCGAAACTCATGTACGACGGCCCGTACTTCCCGCCGTACAAGTACGGCAGCCAGCGCATGTCGACGCGAAGCGGTACGGGTATCCCGTTCCGCAGGAGTTCCGCGATGCCCGCCCAGCGATCCTCGCCCTTCGCGGGCACGACGACGCGGTAGTCGATCCCCACGGTTTCGAACAGGCGCTCGCGCAGGTCGGCCGAACGGCCGCCGATGAAAGGAAAGCCCTGCCGGAGGTAGACGAAGGACGGTGCCGATCCAAACCCGACGATTTCCGCTTCCGTGAACCGGTACCCGAGCGCGGCCAGCGCGTTCATGAGCGCCGAGCTTTCGCAATGCCCGCCCTTGAGGATTTCCGGCTCATCGATGCCGACGGCTCCGTGTATCTTCCCGTTCGCGCAGCCGGCAAGGGCGGCGACGACTCCCGTGATCGCCATAAAACGTTTCATGCGCATCCTCCTCGGAACGGAATCGTCGTCCGTTCCTTTACATCGAGGATAGCCACGATGCCCTTCCAGGGCTTTCCGCCGCTTGCGGCGTTTTTAGCGATTCTTGCTGCGCGCTCCGTCCGCGGCGAAAATCATGCGCTTCCGGGCCGTCGATGGCCCGGGTCTTTCAGAGTTCCTTCACCGGCACCGCGATGCGCTGGTCGAAGACGGGATCCCGGCCGCGCGTCGGCGGGGCAAGGTTGAACTCGAGGGCGGGCGCGTCGTCGGGTTCCATCCCGCTCGCTGGCAGGATGTCGCGGTAGAGAAAACGGTAGGCGACGGACAGGCGCGACTCCGGACCGGTGAAACGCACGGACAGGCAGAGCCGTTTCGGCACTTCGAGGATCGACACCGGCCCCGAGACGGGCGTCCCCGGCGGGACTTCGACGCACGCGGAGTAGCGGCACTTGTTCGCCGGGGTAATGTCGGGATTGTCCCACGGCAGCCCGGCCATGAGCGGATCGCGGCCGTCTGGCCGTTCGAGCTTCGACGCCCACGCCATGAGCTTCCCCCACACCATGCCGATGCCGGGGCCGTAACCGCCCGTGTGCATGATCTGCGCGAACGTGAACGGCCCGAGCGGCTTCACGTCGACGCTCTCCCGGAGCGCGCGCTCGAGCTCCGGCGGAAGCGTTTCCGTTTCGCGGCGGGCAAGGCCGCGGGGCGGCGCGTAGAACCCCGTCGAAAGGACGGCCGCCCGATATCGTTTCGGGGACACGCCGTACGCGGCCGAGAAATCGCGCGAAAAGGCGGAGGACGTGGAAAAGCCGCACTCGCGGGCGACGTCCGTCAGGGACAGGCTCGGTTGCGTGCCGACGAGATTCGCGGCGCGCTCGAGCCGGAGGCGCTTCACGTACTCTGCGGGCGTCTCGCCGACCAACGCCGTGAACACGCGGTGGAAGTGGTATTTCGAAAAGCACGCCGCGTCCGCCAGGTCTTCGAGCCTGAGTTCGTCCGCAAGGCGATCCCGTACGAACGAAAGACAGCGGTCGATGCGCTCACGATATGCGGTAACCGATGCCGAGCCGTTCAACATGCCTTCAGTATACGGTCTCACACCCCGTCTCGGCGAGCCTTGCCCGATCCCGTCGTCGCGGCTACACTCCGCGCATGGACGCGCCCCTCGACTTGCTCGGCTTGACCTTCGGATCGTTCATCGAGGCGGCGGCGCTCCGTCGGGGGCAGATGCCCGCGCTCCGCGCGCTCTACGCGCGAGTCTTCCGCGACGGGATCCTCGATCCGGCCGACGGCTTCGACGCGGCGGCCGCGGAACGTCTCCGCGAACGCTTCCGCTTTTCCGTTCCCGCCATCGCGGTCGGCGCCACCGAAACCGGCGAGTTCGGCGAGACGGCGAAAGCGATCGCGGCCGTCGAGGGCGGCGCGGTCGAGTGCGTCCGCATCCCATCGCCGAACGGGAGCTCGACGATCTGCGTGTCGTCCCAACTCGGCTGCGCGATGGACTGCGCCTTTTGCGAAACGGGGCGCGGCGGTCTCGTCCGCAGCCTGTCTGCCGCCGAGATCGTCGGACAAGTCGTCGCAGCGCGCGTACGTTTGGGTTGGGACTGCCGCAACATCGTCTTCATGGGCATGGGCGAACCTCTCGCCAACTTCGACGCCCTTTCCGGCGCGCTCCGCGTCCTCATGGATCCGAACGGACTCGCGTACGCGCAGGAACGGATCACCGTCTGCACGTCCGGCCTCGTCGAGGGCATCGCCAAGCTCAAGACCCTCGGATTCAGGCGCATGAACCTGTCGATCAGCCTGAACGGCGTCGATGACGAAACCCGCTCGCGCCTCATGCCGCGCTCGGCGTCGCTCGACGAACTCGCGGAAGCGCTCGCCGCCTATCCGTCGCGACGCAACTTCGCCCTCGGCGTCAACTACTGCCTCATCCCCGGCGTGAACGACGCGGCCCGCGACCTCGACGGCATCGCCGCGTTCTGCCGCAAGGTCGGACGAGCGCTCGTCAACGTGATCCCCTACAATCCAGGGCGCGCGCCGCTGTCACGGGCACCGACGGAACAGGAGATCGCCGCCTTCGTCGCCGGACTCGCCGAACGCGGCGTCCACGTACGGCGCCGCCCGACGAAGGGCCGCTCAATCATGGCCGCGTGCGGCCAGCTCGGCGGACCCGACACGACAACCTGATCACCGTCGGCCGCGTCGTTTTACGGCTGACACGGAGCGCGCTTGCCGTTCCCGAGCGCTCCGTGGACAATAACGCAAGCGTCGGCCACATCGACCTTACCGGAGGCTTCCATGTCGCTCATCGCGTTCGCGTCGTGCCTGCTCCTCGCCCTGATCGCGATCTACGCGCTCCCGAGAATCGCGAAACGCGCGCGCCCGTCCTCGAGTCCCGAACTCGCCGAGCGCTCGTTCCCCGACGGTTTCCTCTGGGGTTCCGGCGAGGACGCCTATCAGCACGAGGGCGGCAACGACAACGCCGACTGGCACGACTGGGAACTGACCGAGCCTCGCCCCTTCAAGGACGGCTCGGTTTCCGGCTCCTGCGCCGACTTCTGGAACCGCTACCTGGAAGACTTCGACCGAGCCAAGGCCGACGGCCACAACGCCCACCGCATCGGCCTCGAGTGGAGCCGCGTCGAGCCGCGCGAAGGCGAGTACGACGAAGCCGCGTGGTCCCGCTACCGCGCCATGATCGACGCGATGCGCGATCGGGGCTTCGCCGTCTTCGTGAATCTCTGGCATTTTACCCTTCCCTCATGGGCCGCCGCGAAAGGCGGCTGGGAAAACGACGAGGTCATGGCGCGCTGGAGGGTCTACGCCGCGGAAGCCGCCCGCAGGCTCGGCGACGCGGTCGATTACTGGAGCACGATGATCGACGCGCAGATCTACGCGTTGCGCGCCTACGCCCTCGGCGAATTCCCCCCGCTCGTCACGGACCAGCTCCGCGCGCTCCGCATGATGGGTCGCCTCGTCGAAGTCCACGCCGAAGGCGCGCTCGCCATCAAGGCCTCGTCCCCGCGCGGCGCGGAATCGAAAGTCGGGCAAATCTGGTTCTTTTCCCGCCTCGAAAGCCGCGGGAATCCGTTCGACCGTTTCGTGACGAACGCCCTCGACTCGATCTTCAACCGCGTCATCCTCGACGCGCTCGCGGAAGGCCGCTTCGTCGTGTCGGCCCCGGCGCTGCCGAAGATCGCGCTCGACGTCCCGAAGGCGAAGGGCACGCTCGATTGGCTCGGCGTCAATTATTACTACCGCGAAATCGTCTCGTTCAGCCCCAAGTCCGTCGGCTTCATGAAACGCGGACCGGCCAAGGGCGCCCCGCTCACCGAGATGGGCTGGGAGATCTACCCGCGCGGTCTTCGCGACCTGTGCCTCGACCTGACCGCGCGCTACCCGGGCTTGCCTCTCGTCATCACGGAAAACGGCATGCCGGACGCGGACGACGCCGTCCGTCCTCGCTTCATCGTCGACCACCTCGAGTGGCTCAAGAAGGCGATCGAAGACGGGGCGCCGGTGCTCGGCTACATGTACTGGGCCATGACGGACAACCTCGAATGGCTCGACGGCTTCGGCCCGAAGTTCGGCCTCTACCGAATCAACCGCGCCACGATGGAGCGGACGCGCACCAAGTCGGCGGTACTCTTCGCGGGCATCGCGCGCTCCAACCGCGTACCCACCCCGAAGGAAGCGGACGACATACTCGCGTAAACCAAATCTCGGCGGCGACTCAGTTCAGCGATCGTCCTTGTCGGACCGCGTCGCGCGCTCCAGCTCCCGGAGATATTCGAAGGCGGCTTGCCGACCGTGTCCGCACATGCCCCTCGTCGGCTTGAGCGACGCGCACACGGCCGGCCGTTCGGGGCGGCCGAAAACGCCGCAGCTGAAATCGGCCCGGAGCTGCGGACACGGAACGCCCGCCGGTTTTCCGCCCGGCAATCCGGGAATGCCGTTCGCTTCGGGAATGGGCGTCGATATGGAAGGCTCGATGCAGCACGCGCCGCACCCGGGCACGCACGCGATCACGTCGGAATCATCCATGCGTCCAGTATAGCGCTAATGGACCTTATGGACGTACCCTTAAAAAAGAACAAACCGGGATGACACAGTCAGCCCGGTTTGTTCCTCTCTGCCGGCGATGGGTCGCAGCGCTACTGCGCGAGCCCATCGCCAATCCGAGGAAACTAGGGAGGACATCGTCCGACCGAGTTTCTGCTTACCGGCGATGGGACTTGAACCCATACATTCTCGCGAACAGCGGATTTTGAGTCCGCCGCGTCTGCCATTCCGCCACGCCGGCTTGCCGCGCCACCGTTTCCGATGAAGCGCCGACAGTCTTCATATACTACGCGGGCGGCTTCGGGTCAAGGCGACCGTTCTTGATTCGCGCCCGCCTTTTCGATACCGTGCTTCCATGACGCTCCGTGCCCGCCCCGCGCTCGCGGCCGCTATCGCCGCCCTGATCTTCTGCTCCTGCTCGGGCGGAAACTCCGCCACCGTGTGGACGGACACGCCGGTCGTGGCCCTCTACGCGGCCGCGTTCAACGAATCCCAAACCCGCTTCAAGATCGAAGTCCAGTACCGCGAATCCATCGCCACGAGCCTCTCCGGGGAAAAAGCGCATCCGGCCCTCGTGATCGGTTCGTACCTGCGCAATTCCGACACGAGACGCCATTTCCAGCCCATCGATTATCTCTTCGGCGAGATGATCATCGACAAATCGGCTTTCTATCCGAATCTCCTCTCCATCGGCAACGTCGAAGGCCGTCAACTCTTCCTGCCCGTGTCCTTCAACATGCCGCTCGTGCTTTTCCGCAAGGACGTCCCGAAACCGGAGTGGAACAACTTCGTCGTTTCCCCGGAGGAACTCCGCAAGGCCGGCGCCGGGTTCAACGAGCGGGGCAAGCAGGGATTCGCGAAGATGGCCTATTCCCCTCGCTGGGACGAGGAGACGCTCGTCCTCCTGGCGCGGATGTACGGTGCCGATCTCCGCGAAGGGAAACCGTTCGCCTGGAGCGACTCGGGTTTCGACCGGACCCTCGATTCGGTGCGCGCGTGGTCGAAGGACAACGGCGGTCCCGCGGACGAGGACGATTTCAAATTCAAGTACCTCTACATGCCCAGGCACAAGTCGGTCGAGGACGGTCGCGTCATGTTCGCCGTCATGGATTCTTCCGAGTACTTCCTCATCTCGGAAGAGCGCCGCATGCCCTTCGACTTCCGGTGGCTCGCGCTCGACGAAGCCATCCCCATCGACGAAGGCATCGTCTACGCGGCGATGTGCCGGAGCGGACGCGGCAAACAAGCCGCCGAAGCCTTCTTGAAATGGCTCTACCGGGAGGAAACCCAACGATCCCTGCTCGAGACCGCCAAGAAGAACCGCTCGGCGGAAAGCGTCTTCGGCATCGCGGGCGGATTCTCGTCCATCCGTTCGGTGAACGAAAAGACGCTGCCGTTGTTCTATCCGTCGCTGCTCGGCCACGTGCCGCCGGAAAACTACCTCAAGGCGCCGGGCAGCCTCCCGCGCGATTGGCTGACCGTCAGGAGCAGGATCGTGGCGCCCTTCCTGTTCGAGGCGACGGGCGCGAATCCGCCGCCGGACGCGCACGCCGATTTCCGTTCGCGCGTCGACACCTGGATCAAACAGGGAGGCGGTTGAGTCCGTCTTCCGCGCGCTTCCGCCATTCGCCGAAGACCAGTGCCCATTCGGCGGCCGTCGACGCCTTCACCGCCATGGCGCGGAGCGACGCGCCGCCTTCGCCGCCCTTCGTGTAGGCGCAGAACTGCTTGCGGAATTCGACGCAGGCCGTCCGCTCGCCGAGGAAGCGCACGGACAGCGCGAAATGCCGCTCCGCCGTCGAAAGCCGCTCGCCGATCGGGACGACCGGCGCCGCGCCCGTCGTCGCCAGCGCCTTGGTCTCCATGAACACGAAGGGGTCGCCGATCACCCCGCGCGCGAACATGACCCCGTCCACGCCGGTCTCCTCGAGCATGCGGAGCGCCGCCTCGGGCGACGAGACGTCCCCGGAACCGAACACGGGAACCGGTATCGCTTTCTTGAGCTCGGCCAGCTTCGACCAGTCGGCTTTTCCCGAATAGCCCTGTGCCTTCGTGCGGGCGTGCATCGTGACGGCCCGCGCGCCCGCCTCCACCGCGGCCGTGGCCACGTCCAGGAAATTCATCGACGACTCGTCCCAGCCGAGCCGGATCTTCACGGTCACCGGCACGCGCGCTTCGGAGCTCATGGCCCGCACGATCTCGCCGACCAGCTCGGGCTTCCGCATGAGGGCCGAGCCCGCGCCGGTCTTCACGATCTTGAGGACGGGACACCCGCAGTTCACGTCGATGAGCGCGGGCGCCCACGCCTCGGCCTGTTTCGCCGCGGCCGCCATCCGCGCGGGATCGGAGCCGAAAAGCTGGATAGCGTAGGATTTCTCGTTTTCGGCCCGTTCGAGCAAGGGCAGCGTCTTGCGCGATCCTCGGGTCAGCGCCTCCGAACTCACCATTTCCGTGAACGCGAAATCGCAACCAAGGTCCGCGACCACGGAGCGAAACGCAGCGTCCGAATAGCCCGCGACGGGCGCCAGGAAGAGGTTCCCCGGCAGTTCGACGCTTCCGACGCGGACAGAGTGAAGGAGGTTTTGACGATTCATGACGCGTCGCTCCCGCGTAACGAGCCCGTCCGCGCCGCGGACGGGCTTTCCGTGCGACTCAGTCGGCGAGCCGGAAGAAGCGCATGGCGTTTTCGTACGTCACGCGCGCGGCTTCTTCGTGCTCGATTTCGAGCATCTCGGCGAGGAACGCCACCGTGGACGGCAGGTACTCGGGCAGGTTGCGCTTCCCACGGAAATCCGCCGGCACCATGAAAGGCGCCTCGGATTCCACGAGGATGCGGTCGGCCGGCAGCACGCGGATCGTGTCGTGCAGGTTCTTGGCGTTGCGGTAGGTCAGGTTGCCCGCGAACGAGAACATGAGGTTGAGCTCGAGCGCCGCCGTGGCGTACTCGGCGTCCTCCGAATAGCAGTGGAGGATGCCGCCCGCGGCGGGCAGTCGGTCCTTGAGGATCTCGAGCACGTCCCGCCCCGCCTCGCGGTTGTGGATGATCACGGGCAGGTCGAAACGGTTCGCCATCTCGAGCTGGTCGATGAAGAGCTCGATCTGCGATTTCTTGTCGCCGAAGCGGTGGTGGTAGTCGAGACCGATCTCGCCGATGGCGACGACGCGCGGCAGCTTGACGCCTTCCTCGACGCGCTTGCGCCAGTCGCGGCCGGGGTTCACCACCTCCGACGGCGAGACGCCGACGGCGTGGTACACGTGTTCGGCCGACTTGAGGTTTTCGTAGACCTTCGCGAAGTCCATGATGTTGTTGCAGATGCTCACGAGCTTCGCCACGCCGGCCTGTTTCGCCTGCTGGCACACGAGGAGCTGTTCGATGGGCTCGTCGTAGATGAGTCCGATGTGGGCGTGCGTGTCGAAATACTTCATGTGACTTCCCGGTTGTAAATAGTCGGCACCCGACGACGTTCCGCGAGGTTGTCTTCGTGTGCGGGGATCCCCGAAGGGGTAAGGTACAGTGTAACACCCCCGTCGTGCGGCGTCAATCTTTCCGGGGTTTTCCGGAGCGTTCGCGAAAATCCGCGCGGTTCTCGCGGCAACGTCCGCGAAATACCGCACCATCGGCGAAGTTCCGCGACGATCAAAAGTCCGGAAACCCGCGTCGTCCGCGGCTTCGTCATCTTCATATCGACTCTGCTGCACGGGACGGGTATAATGCCGCCGCCATGAACGAGCGGAGTCCCGAACTCAAACTGACGATAGCGCGCCGCGTCTTCCCGGAGCTGCAGTACGGCGGCGATCCGGACATCGAGCGCTATTTCGACCTCCGCTCGCAGGGCCGCGTCCAGGACGCCCTCTCGGTCTACCACCGCAAGCTCCGCGTCCGCTATCCGGACGACCGCAAGCGCTACGCCCTCCTGGCCGCGTACCGCGCCCGCGATCCGCGCTTCGCCGAATACGCGCAGTCCCTGCTCCTCGAGCTGGCCGACTCGATCATCGACCGGGTCGTGGCGAACGTCGACTTGCTTTCCCGGTGCTTCGACGGCGTCAACTTCCGCAACATGTACGCCACGCTGAAGGCGGTCGAAGCCGCCGTCCGCCACCTGCCGCCGGATTCGGAAGAAGCCCTGGCCGTCCTCGACCGCTACTGCGAATTCTCGCGCCTCCTCGACCACCGCGCGGAACGCATGGACCGCGTCCGCTTCCTGGCCGGCGAGTATTTCGCGCAGTCGGACGAAAAGGAAGACGAAGGCTGGGACTTCATCGAGCGCAGCCGCCGCATGGAGGCGGCCCGCCGCGAGACGGCCCGCAAGAACTACTTCGACCTGTCCCGCATCGATTTCGAACCCGGGGATCTCGCGCGCATCGAGATCCCCGAGCGCCTGACCCGCAAGGAGGACATGGTCCTCGCGTTCTGCTACAAGTACTGGAACGCGGTCGACGACGCCGGCTTCGAGCGCACCGTGTTCCTCTATTCGCGCAAGTACGCGAGCCACCATTACGACATTTTCAAGGTGGTGAAGCAGGCGAAGGCGCGCAAATTCAACGACGACGAGATGCTCAACATGGTCTCGACCGTCATGTCCTCGCGCTATTCCTATTCCGTGCAGGGCGACCGCTACATGCAGTTCATGTGGCGCCGGCTCAAGAGCCGCCTCCTCGGCGAAACGGCTCCCGGCGTCGAGGACGCAATCATCGCGGAAGGCCCAGGCGAGCGGGCGCGGCCGGCCGAGCGCGCCCACGAATCGAATCGGGCCGACTCGAGGCGCCGTACTCCCGCGCCGCTTTCGAAGGCCCCCGCGTACCTCAAACCCGCGCCGGTCTCCCGCGCTCCGAAGCTCCTCGCGCCCCGCCCCGCCGCGGCGCCGTCGGCGGTCGACCTCAAGCCCGCCGCGAGCGCGGCAGTCCCGCGCCCGACGCGCGTCGAGACGATCGCGACGCTTCGGAAACCCGCCGCGGCCGCGTCGCCAAAACCCGCGACGCCGGCGTCCCGTGCGCCAGCCGCGCCCGAGCGTCCGACACCCGCGCGAACCCCGAAACCGGCCGCCCGCGCCGCTTCCCGGCGCCCGCCCGCGGAACCTCAAAGACGCGAAGCGACGCCGCCGGCCGCGGCGATGGGATCGGTATCCGATCGCATCAAGCGCGTATCGGGCCTTTCGTACGACGTGTACCGGGAAACCTTCCTCAAGAAAGTTCGGGAGTCGATCCGCAAGACCATGGCGCCGAAGAACGGCGCGGGCGGCGTCCCCGATCTCGTCACGAAGGCTGAGGATCTCGTCTACGAATTCCTCGAGCGGAATTACGCGAATCCGTACATGGACTGGGAAGGTTCCGAAGACCGGAACCGGCTCGAGCAGCTCGGGTTCACGCTGCCGGACCTCGATCCGGTGATCGAACGCTGCTACCGGACGATCAGCGCCTGAGCGCGATCCGCGCGGCCCGATCCGATCAAAGCTTCACCCGTCCGCGGAAGGAACGGGCCAGCGTCAGCCGGTCCGCGTATTCGAGGTCTCCGCCGACCGGAATCCCCGTCGCGAGGCGCGTCACCGCGACGCCCGTGCCTTCGAGGAGCTTCTTCACGTAGAGCGCGGTCGTGTCGCCCTCCACGGTCGGATTCGTGGCGATGACGACTTCGCGGACGCCCTCGGTCCGCGCGCGCCGCTCAAGCTCGCCGAGGCGGAGCTTTTCCGGCCCCACGCCGTCGAGCGGCGCGATGAGCCCCCCGAGCACGTGGTAAAGGCCCTGGTATTCCCGGCCGGCTTCGATGGTGAGCACGTCCTGCGGCTGTTCGACGACGCAGAGCAGCGTCCGGTCGCGGTTCGGCGACGAACACACGGGGCAGACCTCCGTCTCGGAATAACCGCCGCACGTCGAGCAGAAGCGCACGGATTCGCGAAGCCGGACGATGCGGTCCGCCAGGTTCCGCGCGAAGGACGCGTCGGACTTGAGGATGTGGAAGGCCACGCGCGACGCGCTCTTCTTCCCGATGCCGGGAAGCCGCGAAAGCGCCGCCACGAGCTCTTCGAGGGCTTTCACGACGCGCGTTTACCCGGGAAATCCGGGCATGCTCGGCATTCCCGGCAGTCCGCCCGCGAATTGCGATCCGATCGCCTCTCGGACGCGCGCCAGGGCGTCGGCGTGCGCCGCGCGGATCAGGTCCTGGAGCATGGCGATGTCGGACGGATCCACGACTTCCGGAGCGATCTCCACGGACACGAGTTCCATCGCGCCGTTCATCGTCGCCTTCACCATGCCGCCGCCCGCGGAACCGGTCACCGTCACCGCTGTCATTTGGGAACGCATTTCATCGGCGCGGGCTTGCAGGGCCTTCGGATCGCCGAGCATCTTGAGGATTTCGGATATGTTCACGGGTCAGCCTCCTTTTCGTTCGTTCGGCGCCGCCGCCACGCGCCGTCCGCGGAAGACCTTTTCGACGATGGCCACGCGGTCGATTCCCGTCGTCTCCGCGGGCGCGGCGGCGGGCGCGGGATCGTCCTTGGGCTCCACGCGGAACTCGACGCGGAAGGCGCGGCCGCCGAGGTCGCGCACGGCTTTCGTGACGATGTCGGAATCGTGCCGCGCCAGGCTCGCCTCGTAATCGCCGGGAAAGAACATGACCAGGCGGCCTTCGTCTATCGTCCAGCGCGTGGACTTGCGGAGGGAATTCGCGAGGAAGATCTTCGACTTGGAGAGGGCTTCGACGACCACGTCGCGGAGCCGCGCGGGATCCTCGATGACGCCCTCGGCGGACGCCGGGTCGTCGGCGAACATCGCGTCGTCGCGCGCCGCCTGGGTAGGGGACGCGGCCGAAACCTCCGCCGGCGCGGCGGCCGGAGCCGCAAGCCGCTCGGCGGCCGCGCCCGGGACGGCAGTCGGCGCGGCGACGGCAAGCGTCCCGGCGCTCACGTCATCAGGGTTTTTTTTTTGCGCCTGCGCCGCCGGGGCGCCGCCGTTCCACGCGGCGGCGCGGAGCCGCTCGACCGCGGCCGCGAGTTCGGCGGGGTCGACGTGGTCCTTGATCGAACAGAGCCGCGCCGCCGCAAGCTCCAACTCGTAGCGCGGATTGAGGCTGTAGCGGATGGCGCGGTGCAGGTCGAACAGCCGCGCCAGCATGAGCTCGAGCTTGGCGGGCGTCAGGGCGTCGAGCGCCGCGGCGGAATAGGCGCCCGGGACGTCGCCGAGGATGGCTTCGGATTTCACGCCGCACTTGGCGAAGAGAAGGGCGCGGCAGTAGTCGACCATGTCCACGACGCACTGCTCCACCGACACGCCGCGCGAGAGGAATTCGTCCATCGTGGACAGGGCGGCCGCGCGGTCTCCCGCCACGATCGCCTCGAAGAGTCCGTTGAGCCGCTCGACGCCCACGAGGCCGAGCTTGTCGCGGATGCGCGCGAGCGTGACCGAGCCTTCGGAAAAGGAGACCACCTGGTCGAAGAGCGTGTACGCGTCACGGAGCGATCCGGTGGCTTCCTTCGCGATCCACGAGAGCGCCTCGTCCTCGGCCTTCACGCCGAGCTCGGCGGCCGCCTCGGCGAGGAGTCGCTTGATGACGGCGTGCGGAATGAGTCGGAAGCTGAACTGCTGGCAGCGGCTCTTGATCGTGGCCGGCACCTTGTGGAGCTCGGTCGTCGCGAAGATGAAGACGATGTAGGGCGGCGGTTCCTCGATGGTCTTGAGCAGGGCGTTGAAGGCGCTGTTCGAGAGCATGTGGACTTCGTCGATGATGTAGATCTTGTGGCGGCCGGCGTTCGGCGGGAAGAGGACTTCGTCCTTGATCTGACGCACGTTGTCCACCGACGTGTTCGACGCGCCGTCGATCTCGATCACGTCGAGCGACGAACCGGCCTTGATCGCCTTGCAGTTGGAGCAGACGCCGCACGGGGTCGCGGTGGGGCCCTGTTCGCAGTTGAGGGCGCGCGCGAGGATGCGCGCGGTGCTCGTCTTGCCGCAGCCGCGGGGGCCGGAAAAGAGGTAGGCATGGGCGATGCGCCCGGTTTCGATGGAAGCCTTGAGCGTCGCGGTCACGAATTCCTGCCCGGCGAGTTCTTCGAAACCCTTGGGGCGTTTGCGCGTGGCGGTGACTTCGTATGCCATGGTGCGACTATAGCGTCGGGTCGGATGAGCGTCTAGCGGAAGGGCTTCAAGCGCTCGCAGCCAGGCTTGCCACGGCACAACGTCCATCCGCTTACCGTTGCTTCCTTCCGGACCTGGCGGGGTTGGGCGGCGGCCGCTAGCGTGGGGCCTGGCTGCGAGCGCTCGAAGAAGAACCGTACGGAGAGAGAGGGATTTGAACCCTCGGTACCCTTACGAGTACACACGACTT
>CAYZZW010000069.1:0-16251 GCA_964482955.1 uncultured Treponemataceae bacterium
GCTCCAGAAGAAGGTCTTCAAGATCGTCGGCTTCGATCCCGCGGAGGCGGAAAAGAAGTTCGGCTTCCTGACCGAGGCCTTCAAGTACGGCGCCCCGCCCCACGGCGGCATCGCGCCCGGCCTGGACCGCCTCGTCATGCTCATGGCCGGCGAGACGTCGATCAAGGAAGTCATCGCCTTCCCGAAAAACAGCTTCGCGGTTTCGCCCATGGACGATTGTCCCAACGAGGTGGATCCCAAGCAGCTCGAAGAACTGCACATACGGATCGTGCCGAAAGAAGAGAAATAAGGATGCCGTTCAGGCAGGCCAGTTGACGAAAACCCGCCGGGATCGCCTGGCGGGTTTTTTATGGAGGAACCATGAACAGAGCGAACGTCGCCTTCGCGATCGCACTCGTCTGTTCGTTCGGCGCGCTCGGGTGCGCGCGGAACGACGTCCGCGCCGCCATCGCGCGCCAGCCGGAGAAGCGGCTTTCGTCATACGCGTACGATCTGTCGAAGCCGGTCGCCGAACGCATCGTCGACGCCCCCGACTTCCTGCTGGACTATCTCAACAAGATGGACGGCGTCGATACCTATCGGCCGCATGCGATGACCGAAGCCGAACGCGCGTTGTTTTCCGAATGTTATGGAGCGCTTCCTTCGAAGATCCGCGACGCGTTCGACAAGCACGTGATCGGCATCTACGTCATCGACGGTTTCAAGGGCGGCGGCATGGGAGACTGGGTGTGGCGCGACAAGGACGCGTCGGGCGGGTTCGAGAGCATCCTCGTCCTGAACGCCGACGTGTTCAAGGCGACGTTGCCGGAGTGGATATCTTTCCGAGACGCGTCCCCGTTCGAAGGCGCCACGGGACTCCGATCCGATTGCGGCGAAGGCCTCTCGGGGCTCCACCACGCGCTCGCGCACGAGGCGGCGCACATCTACGATTACCACGCGGGCTTCACGCCCTTCGTGGAAACGCACCTCGTCGAGCTGACGGGCCGGCGCGGATCGGAGGAATTCTCGAAAGGCGTCTGGAAGGACTACGGTACGCCGGAAGCGTCGTTCGACTTCCCGAAGCGCGGCGAACTCCGGTTCTACGGCTTCGGGACTCCGCTGCCCGGCGCGACCGCGCGCGACTCGTACGCGAAGCTGGCCGCCACGCCGTTCGCGTCGCTCTACGGCAGCATGTCGTGGGCCGAGGATTTCGCGGAAACCTTCGCGTGGGCGCACCTCGCGAAGGCGTACGGCGTACGCTATCGAATCGTCGACGCGGAAGGTCGCGCGGTTTTCGATCCGGAGGGGAACCAGGCGACCCTGGCGCGCCGCGCGGCGATCGGGCGGCTGTTCGATTGACGCGCGAAACCATTTGACGGAACGGATAAGCGGTCGTATCCTGATCGACTGCGCCGACAACCAAAGTCGTCGGCGCAGAATCGGCCAACGCGTGAAAGGAAGCCATCATGCCAAGCGGAATCGAGACGGTCAGGAAAGCGTTTGCGGCGATCAAGGGACCGGCGGTGCTCACCACCGTCGACGCGGGCGGGAATCCCAATTCCATCTACGCCACCTGCGTCAATTTCTTCGACGACGGGCATTTCGTCGTCGCCGACAATTACTTCGACAAGACGCGAAAGAACCTGAAAGCGGGAGGCAAGCGCGGTTCCGTGCTGTTCCTGGACGCGGACGGAAACGCGTACCAGCTCAAGGGCGCGCTCGAGTACCACGACGGCGGAAAATTCTTCGACCACATGAAGACCTGGAATCCGACGAAGCACCCCGGCCATGCGGCCGCCGTCCTTCGCATTGAGGAAGTCTGGAGCGGATCCGAGAAGATCGTGTAATTCCGGGTCGATCCAAAAGACTCGTCCCGCGCCTCGACACGAAGGCGGCTTCGGTATACCGAGGCCGCCTATTTTTTATCGGCCGATGAACGACAGCGTCGCTATCGCCTGCGCCTCCACGGCGCGGCCTTCGCCCACCGGTCCGAGCCCTTCGCAGGTCTTGGCCTTCACCGAGACGGAGTCGACGGGAAGGCCGGCGGCTTCGGCGATCGAGGCGCGGATCGCGTCGACGTGAGGACGGAGCTTCGGGCGTTCGAGGATCACGGTGCAGTCGAGGTTGACGACCGCCCAGCCCGAGTCCCGAGCAAGCGACAGCGCGCGCTCGAAAAAGACGCGCGAGGGGGCGTCTTTCCAGCGGGTGTCCGACGGCGGAAAGTGCGCGCCGATGTCGCCGAGCGCCGCCGCTCCGAGCACCGCGTCCGTCAGGGCGTGGAAGAGGACGTCGCCGTCCGAGTGGCCGTCCTCCCCGACGTCGAAGGGGATTTCGACGCCGCCCAGGATCAGCCGGCGGTTTGGGACGAGGCGGTGGATGTCCCAGCCCTGGCCCGTCCGGACTGCGGAGGCGCGGGACGTCGCGTCGAGATCGCCCGGAAACGTAATTTTCCTATTGCTCGACTCGCCCTCGACGAAGCGCACGGGACCCGCGTAGGCGGCGTACAGTTCCGCGTCGTCCGTGAAGTCGCGGCCTTCGGCGTGGGCGGTTTCGTGCGCGGCGAGGAGCTTTCGGTAGCAAAAGCCCTGCGGGGTCTGGGCCGCGCGGGTCAAGCCGCGCGGCGGATGGCGGACGACGAGACCGTCGGCGTCGACTTCCTTCGGGGTGTCGACGAGGGGCACGAGGGGCACGATGGCTTCCGAGGCGCTCGCGGCGCGGGCGACGCGTTCCGCCAAGTCGCGGGTGACGAAGGGGCGGGCGCCGTCGTGGACGAGGACGAGATCCGGGTCGACGTCCGCGAGGGCGCGGAGGCCGGAGAGCACCGATTCGCGCCGGCTCGATCCTCCCTCGACGAAGCGCACCCGTCCGGCGAGTCCGGGGCCGAGCGCGGCGCGCGCGTCGGGCGCGCCGCCCGGGGGGACGGTGACCACGAGCGCGACGAGGCCGGGCAGATCGAGAAAGGCCGACAGGGAGTTCGCGAGGACGGTGGAGCCGCCGAGCGGCCGGTACTCTTTCTTGCCGCCGCCGAAGCGCTCGCTTTTGCCCGCGGCGGTGACGACGACGGCGACGGAGGGGATCACCGCTCGAGGCGGGCGCGGATCAGCTCGGACACTTCATCCTTGGGCTTGTTGAGGCTGAAGGAGATTTCGTCCTGGAGGATGTTGAGCGCCGAGTCGTAGAGCTTGCGCTCGAGGATCGGCAGTTCCTTGATCTTGGAGCGGTGGTAGAGCGAGCGGACGACCGAGGCGATGTCGAGCACCGATCCCTTCTTGAGGAGATCGAGGTTCATCTGGTAGCGGAGCTTCCAGTCCGACGGGATGGGCGCGTATTCTTCCGAGATGAAGTTCAGCGCTTTTTCGGCTTCGTTCTTGGGGACGATGGCCCGGATGCCGAGCTCCTTCGCCTTGTCGGTGGGAACCATGACGGTCATGTCGGAAAACTCGAGGTAGATCGTGTAGTACAGGACACTCGTGTCCTTGAACTGCTTTTCCTTGATCCCGAGGATCTTGCCGACACCCTGGCTGGGATAGACGATCTGCTGGTTAACCTTGAACTCGGTGGAAGCTTTTGCCTTGGCCATGCTGTTCCGCAGTATACGCCGAAAAAAGCGTAAAAGTCAATTTAGCTCCCGGGACGGCGAACGGCGCGGGAGATGGTCGCGATGATTCGATCCTTGAAGACGAGGCCGACCACGAAGAGGACGCTCGCGGCGACGAGGACGGCGACGGCGACGACGAGTTGGCCGTTGAACGCGGCGCTGCCGATCCAGGCGCTCCCCACGATGCCGGGCAGGCGGCCGAGGGTCGAGGCGAGGACGAAGAACGCGAAAGGCAGGCGGCTCATCCCCGCGAAATAGCAGAGGGCGTCCTTGAACGGGAGACCCGGGATCACGAAGAGCAGGAAGAAGCCGGCCACGGCCGTTCCGGATTCGGTGGCCTTTTCTATCGGTTCGATGCGTTCCTTGCCGAAGACCGTTTCCACGAAGGGTCGGCCGAGCGCCCGGCCGACCGCGAAGTTGATCGCCGACCCGATGAGGATGCCGACCGTCGACCAAAACGAGCCGCCCGCGATGCCGAAGAGGAAGCCGCCGGCGATCTGCGTGAACTCGCCCGGTATGACGAATACGACGACCTGGATGATCTGCAAGGCGACGAACACGAGCGGCGCCGCAGAGCCGCGGGCCTCCACCCAGCTTCGGATGGACGACGCCGACAGGAAGATGTCCGCGATTCGCGAGCGGAACGCGATGCCAAGCGTGGCCAGGGCGATGATGAACAATGGAAAGGCGGCGAGCGCGAGGATGCGCTTCGGGCCGGCGGGGTTCGGTTCCATCGCGGAACAGTACCGGAAACGGCCCGAGGGGCGCAAGGTACGTCGGCCGAGGCAGCCGAGGGGACAGAGCTCGACGTGAATTGGGGACAGACCTCGCGAAACTCGGCATATCCCGGGGACAGAGCCATCAGAAACCGGGCAGATTTCAGGGATAGCCCAGGGACAGACCCTAAGGTCTGTCCCTGGGCTATGGAAGGAAATTCGGGGTCTGTCCTCGGGAGAGCTTGGGAGTCTGTCCTCCGGGGGACTAGGGATCTGTCCCCGCTAGACTTTGAATTTTACGGGTTTGTCCCCGGCGCGATCATGGTTGCGGGCTTTTTCAGCATTCGCTTCGATAACGGAACGAGCGCGTTCGAGGGCCATGTCGACATTCGGGACGATATTGTCAAGGCCGATCGTGTCCGTGAGATTGACTCCATCGATCGCCTTTTTCGGCTGTTCGCGGACGCAGGCGAGGACGAGGGTGGTGCCATGCTTGGCGCAATGTTTATGGAAGGAAGCGAGCGCGTTGATGCCGGTCGCGTCGATCGCGGGAACCTTGCGCATGCGGAGCACGAACACTTCGGGCGGTCGCTCGAGCTGGTCGAGCGTGTCCTGAAGCAGGTCGGCGACGCCGAAGAAAAAGGGGCCGTCGATTTCATAGATTTCGCAGCCTTTGGGGACGCGTCCGGTCACGACCGGATTCGGATCGTCCTCGGAAACGCTCTGCAGCGTCACGAAATCGGAAGACGGGCCGATGGACGTCACTTCGGTCATGCGGCGGAGGAAGAGGAATACGGCGAGGAGGAGGCCGACTTCGACGGCGACGGTGAGATCGACGAGCACCGTGAGGGCGAAGGTCGTGAGCATCACGACGTAGTCGCTCTTCGGGGCATAGCGCATCCCGATGAAACGCTTGAGCTCGCTCATGTCCCAGGCGACGACGAGGAGGACCGAGGCGAGGGCTGCGAGCGGGATCGCTTCCGCGAGCGGCGCGAGGGCGAGCGTGAAGAGGAGGAGGACGACGGCGTGCACGATGCCGGAAATGGGCGATTTGGCGCCGTTTTTGATATTGGTCGCGGTGCGCGCGATGGCGCCCGTGGCGGGGATGCCGCCGAAGAGGGCGGAGCCGATGTTGCCGAGTCCCTGCGCGACGAGTTCCATGTTGGCGTTGTGCTTGTCGCCCGTCATGCCGTCCGCCACGACGGCCGACAGGAGGGATTCGATCGCCGCGAGCATCGCCAGGGTGATGGCGCTCGGAAACACTTCGCGGACGAGCTTGAGGGACAGCGGAGGCAGGACCGGCTTCGGGAAGCCCGAGGGGATGGCGCCGAAGCGCGATCCGACGGTCTCCACGTCGATGCCAAGGAAGAAGACGGCGGCGGTCACCGCCGCGACGGCGACGACGGCGGCAGGGATGCGGGGCGCGAGCTTTCGGATAAAGATGATCGCAAGGAGGGTTACCGCGCCCACCCCCAAGGCGGTGAATCGCATCGTCCCGCCGAATTGGAACAGCTCTTCGATGCGACCGACAAACTCCGCGGACGGCTTGGGGACTGAGAGGCCGAGGAAATCCTTGAATTGCCCGGCCGCGATGATCACGCCGATGCCGGTGGTGAAGCCCGTCGTGACCGGGTAGGGGATGAACTTGATGAGCTTTCCGAGTCCCGAGACGCCAAGGAGGACGAGCAGCACGCCCGCGATGAGCGTGGCGAGGATCAGACCCGACATTCCGTGGCGGACGATGACGTCGGCGATCAGGACGACGAACGCTCCCGTCGGACCGGAAACCTGGTACTTGCTTCCGGAGAATACCGCCATGAGGAAGCCGGCGACGACGGCGGTGTAGAGCCCCTGGGCAGGCGAGGCTCCCGCGCCGATGGCGAAAGCCATCGCGAGCGGCAGGGCGACGATGCCGACCGTGACGCCGGAAAAGAGATCTTTGACGAGCAAGGACGGGCTGTACCCTTCCTTGAAGGATTGGACGAGTTTCGGGACGAAATCCCGAATGGAGACGAGCTTGAGTTGGGGTTGTGGCATGATGCGCGAATCGTACCACCGACAGGTATTCGACCTCAAGGGCATCCGGTGTCTGGGGACAGACCACGATTTAGGCCAATGGAGGGGACAGACCCCCCGAATTTGACCTTTAAAGGGGACAGACCCCTTTGTGGTTCGCGGAATTCAAGAGTTTATCGCGGATTTTGCATATAGTGGAAACAGATTGTCCGCGCGCGAGGGATCGAACCGGAAAGCCCGGAGCCATTCGGACGGAGTCCGGATGGCGAGGACGTGGAGGGGAGAGCCCGGTCGGCCGCGGATGCGGCCGACGCGCCCTGGTTGATTATTTCATGACGTAGGCGGCGAGGGGCGGGAAGCCGTTGAAGTAGATGGAGCTGTAGCTCTGGGTGTAGGCGCCGCAGGTGAGGATGTACACCTTGTCGCCGATTTTCGCGTCCGAAGGCATTTTGTACGTGTGTTTTTCGTACAGGATGTCCATCGAGTCGCAGGTGGGGCCGGCGAGGATGGCGTCGACGGCTTCGCCCGAGCCCTGGAAGTAGATGGGATACTTGATGGCTTCGTCGAGGGTTTCGATGAGGCCGCCGAACTTGCCGATGTCGAGGAAGACCCACTGGTTGATGTCGTGGCGGGATTTCTGGGCGATGTTCACGATTTCCGTGACGATGATGCCAGCGTCGCCGGCCATGGAGCGGCCCGGCTCGATGATGATCTCCGGGGTCTCGCCGCCGAGGTTGCTCGTGATGTAGCGGTAGATTTCCTCGGCGTAGTCCTGGATGTCGTTCGTGGGATCGATGTAGCTGGCGGGGAAGCCGCCGCCCATGTTGATCATCTTGAGCTGGATGCCGGCCTGCTCGCGGGCCCAGCGGAAGATGGAGCCGACGGTGGTGAGGGCGTTGGACCACTGGCCGATGTCGCGCTGCTGGCTGCCGACGTGGAAGGAGATGCCGTAGGGTTCGAGGCCGAGTTCCTTGGCTTTCACGATGAGGCGGCGGGTGAGTTCCGGGTGGGAGCCGAATTTGCGCGACAGCGGCCAGTCGGCGCCGAGTCCTTCCGTGAGGATGCGGAAGAAGACTTTACAGCCGGGGGCGGCGCGGGCGAGTTTTTCGACGTCGACTTCGGAGTCGGTGACGAAGAGGCGGATGCCTTTTTCGTAAAAGTAGGCGATGTCCTTCTCTTTCTTGATCGTGTTGCCGAAGCTCATGCGGTCCGGGGTCACGCCGAGGCGGAGGAGCTGGTCGAGTTCGTAGCGGGTGGCCACGTCGAACGAGGAGCCGAGGTCGCGGAGCTGGGCGACGACTTCGTCGAGGGGATTCGCCTTGACGGCGTAGTACACCTTGGCGAAGGGCAGGTTCTTGCGGAGTTCCTCGTACTTTTCGCGGATGACGGCTAGGTCGACGATGAGGCAGGGGGTTTCCTTGTCTTCGGCGAATTTTCGGAAGCGTTCGAAGCGCTCCGTGCTCATGTACTCTTCGATGTCGAAGTTGTACGGGTGTTCCATGACTACCTCGGTACGGTATGATGGGCTGCCTCGGGCCGCCAGCGTGAAAGGTACGTACCGGGGGGGACCTTGTCAATAATAGGATATGGCTGCGATGTGGAGACTCTTTTTCCGGAAATGCCTGTACGACGGTTGGGACAACCTTGCCGGGATCGTCGTTTTGAATATCCTGGGGGTCTGTCCCTGGGGGATGGCTTTTGGGGCGCTGGCGACCTTGGGGCCGTCGACTGCTTCGATGATCATAATTGGGGGTCTGTCCCCGTTGTTCGCCATTCATGCGGTTGGCGCGGCCCATGTGCTCGGGAATGTAGCGGACGGGAAACCGGCCCGAGTCACCGATTACGTTCGCGGCCTTCGATCGGGCTGGCGGAGCGCGCTCATGCTTTGCGTGATCTGCATGCTGATCGTGGTGTTCGCGTGGGTGGCGCTGCGTTTCTATGCGACGCTGTCGTGGCCGGTGGGACCGATCGCGTCGGGAATGGTGATTTGGGTCGTGATCATGGCGGTGCTCGTGCTGCAATGGTTCCCCGCGGCGAGCCACCGATATCCGGGAACGATCCGCGCCCGCCTGAGAACCTGTCTGCTGGTCGCGTTCGACAATCCGGGCGCGTCGATTCTGCTCGCGCTCTTGAACGCGCTGGCCGTAGGGCTATCGCTTTTTACCGCGTTTCTCCTGCCCGGTTTCAGCGGCGCCTGGCTCGGCACCGCGATCGCCTTGAAATTCAGGGTGAGGAAGTACGACTGGTTTCGGGATCATCCCGATGCCGATCGCGGCGCGGTACCGTGGATCGACCTTCTCCGCGAAGACGACGAACTGACCGGCCACAGAACGCTCAAGACGATGCTCTTCCCGTGGAAACACTGATCCCGTCGTACATCCCTTCAAGGACTTGGTCGAGGCATTGAAGGATCGAGGTTGACCGTTGGCTTCGTCTCGCCGCGGTTAGGATCGCGTCGATTCAGGCCAGCGCGTCCATGAGTCTGTCCTTGTCCCGTTTCCGGAAACCCGGTCCTCCGTACGGCCAATCTTCGGGCGTGGCGACCAACCCGATCCGTACGGGATTCGCGTCGATGTACCCGAGTGTCCGAAGGAAGTCCGCGAAATCCGTGATGATCCGCGATTTGAATCGTTCCCCCCAGACGTGTCCCGTCAAACCCATGATCCGATTGTAGGTCATGGCGAAGACGCCGAGGATCCACTGCATGATCCTCGAGAGGCATTCTTCGTCCTCGGGTTTGACGATGAAGTGGACGTGATTTCCCATGATGGTGAAATCCTTGAGCTGGAAGCGGTATTTCAGCTTCGCCCGCTTGAGGACGCCGATGAAGATTTCCTTCATCGCGCGTGATTCCATGATCAGCTCCCGACGGTTGGCGCGGGCGGTGACATGGTAGGTGGCTCCTTTCTGGAGCAATCGTCGTTGGCGCATACCGGGTATACAGCGGCAAACCGGAATCCCGCATGGTTCGTGGGAAAAAAGTGTTGAAAATTCGGGGTCTGTCCCCTTTATGTCTTGATAGGCGGTGTCTAGATAGGCGGGGACAGACCTGGAGGCAGGACGATGAGGACAGTTCGGGGACAGACCCCTCATGTTTATTGGTTATTCGTGCTTGGATTTCGGAAAATCGGAACCCTGGGCGAGGCATTGAGGGTGAACGGATCGCTCTGTCCCCGGGCGAGGTAGCGGTAGCCCAGGCCTGCCACCATGGCGCCATTGTCGCCGCAGTACTCAAGCGGCGGGAAGACCACCGTAACGTCCGTCCTTCCGCCGAGGATCGTCCGGAGGTAGGTATTCGCCGCGACTCCTCCGCCTGCCACGACGGTCCTGATGCCGGAATCATCTGCTGCCTTGAGCAAGCGTGAAACGAGGATGTCGATGGCGGCTTTTTCGAAGGATGCGGCGATATCCTCGGGGTCTGTCCCCCTTCCGGGTACGTGAAACTGCTCAAGCTGACGAATGGCGGCGGTCTTCAAGCCCGAATAGGAGACGTCGTAGGGGTGGTTGCCTTTGTACAGGTTCGGAGCCGGGAAGCGGTACGCGCCCGGATCGCCTCGGCGAGCCAGCCTGTCGACGGCCAATCCGCCCGGGTACCCGAAGCCGAAATGTTTCGCCGTCTTGTCGAACGCTTCCCCGACCGCGTCGTCGATCGTCGTGCCGAGCACTGCAATGTCGTCGAAGCCGTCCGCGCGGCAGATGAGGGTGTGTCCCCCGGAGACGAGGAGCCCGATGAACGGGTAGGGGATCCGCGCGACGAGTTGCGGGGCGTAGAGATGCGCGAGGATGTGGTTGATGCCTACGAACGGCACGTCGAGGGTCCACGCCATCGCCTTGGCGTAGGAGAGCCCCACGAGGAGCGAGCCGACCAATCCTGGGCGCGCGGTCGCCGCGATGCCGTCCAGTTCCCCCGGTTCGAGACCGGCTTCTTGCAGGGCTTCGGAGACGACGCCGGAAATCCATTCGACATGGGCACGCGACGCCAGTTCCGGGACGACGCCGTCATATTTCGCGTGGATGGGGATCTGCGTCGCGACGACGTTCGAACGGACGATCGCGCCGTCTTCGACCACCGAGGCGGCGCATTCGTCGCAGGATGTCTCAATCCCCAGGATTCTCACGGGCTTCTTCCTGCATGATCTTGGATATCGTGGAGAGCGTGAAGCCTTCCTCGACAAGCCCCGGGTAGAGGTCCATGAGCGTGTCGGCGAGTTCGGCCGACCATACGTGGCCGATGAGGATTGCGCGGCCGTATCGGGAGGCGATGCGTTTGCCTTCCTCGACGGCTCGTACCATGTAATCCCGGTCGGGTTGATTGTCGAGAAACACGTCGCGCTCCCAGATTTTCATGCGCATCAGCGCCGCGGTAGGACTCGCCAGGGAGTCGCGTATTGTCATGGAATCCAGGAAGTAAAGCCCAAGTCGACGGCTCGTGTCCAGTAGCGTTTCCATGATGAGGGCGTCCCTTGTGGCCGCGGATCCCATGTGGTTGTTGACGCCGATCGCTCCGGGCACCTGCATCATGTTTTTTTCGATGGTTCGGACGAGATCAGCCCGCGACATGCCCGCAAGGAGCGCTCCGTCCCCTTCGTTCAAATCGCCGATCGCTTCCATCGGCTGATGGAGTATGAGTTCTTTTCCCGATCTGACGGTCGCTTCGGCCGCTTTTTTCGTATAGGGGACGTTCGGAAGCACCGCCATAGTGATCGAGCCGGGAAACTTCAAGAACGGTTCCAACTGGTCCATGTTGTAGCCGACGTCATCGATGACGATGACGATGGTGCCCCTGCTTGTCCGGGGATGTTCCTTGCCGGCTACTGTTTTTTTGGGGTCTGTCCCCGTTTTTGCCGTCGATTTTGCCGTCGGGAGGGTGGGGTCTGTCCCCCCGTGTTCAGGTTTTGCCCCTGCGGGGACGACATTCGGCGTGTGAAGGGCAGGTTCGGGGGCAGCCCCCGAAGGAAGCATGCTCTCGGAGACCTCTCGTGGGTGAGGAGCGATCGGGGTCTGTCCCCCAAAATCCTGGTTTTCAACCCCCAAATCCGAGGTCTGTCCCTTCGGATCCTCGAACGGAGGCGTTTCGACCCCGGCCGGGTCCGCGATTCCCGGTAGCCCGTGCACCGCGATCAGTGAGCAGGCGAGCGCCACGAACACGAAGAAAAAGCTCGCGCTCGTCATGAGCAGGGACGAGCCGCTCCAGGATGAGGTTCGCTTTTTGCCGCTTCCGCGTTTCGCTCGTGCCACGTCGATGACCGCTCCGCTCGGGACTTACGCCAGACCCTTGTAATAATCGGTACAATCCCGGAATTCCGTGAAGGCTCCGACGAGCAAGTCGAACGCCGCGCCCGCGCCGCGCGCGTCGCCCGTCGACGCGGCTTCCTCGAGATCCTGGGCGGCGTTCCCGAGACGGATGGCGGAGAGGTTCCATGCCGCGCCCTTGATGGCGTGGGCTTCGCGGCGCACGTCGTCGAACTTTTCCGTGGCGAGCGCGGTTTCGATCGTTTCGAGCTGGATCCGCGCCTTGTCGGCGAATTTGCCGACGAGGGCGATCACCGTGTCCTTTTTCCCGAGGAAGGTGTCGATCGCGAGCGCGAAATCGAACACTTCGCGGTCCCAGAGGGTTTTTTCGCCCGGCTCTCCGGCGCCGAGAGTCTTGCCGCGCGATCGTTCCCGGTTGAACCAGAAGCCGAGCATGGTTTCCAGCTCGGCTTTCTTGAAGGGTTTTTTCAGGATGTCGTTCATCCCGGCGGCCAGGCATTTTTCGCGTTCGTCCTTGAGGGCGCTCGCGGTGATGGCGACGATGGGGCCGCGGTAGCCGCGTTCGCGGAGGATGCGGGCCGCTTCGTACCCGTTGCGGTTCGGCATTTGGATGTCCATCAACACGAGGTCGAAATGTCCGCGCTCCGCCCGCTCGACGGCGCCGTCGCCGTCCTCGGCCACGGTGACCGCGCACCCGAGCTTTTCGAGCAGGATGGTGAAGAGTTCCTGATTGACGACGTGATCCTCCGCCACGAGCACGCTTTTGCCCGTTCCCACGGCGGTTTCGGCCGCGGGAGCCGTCTCGTCGACGGTTTCGAGCGTGGCTTCCTCCCGCAGCGCCTTGTCGATCGCCTCGAACAGCTCTCCGGGGCGGACCGGTTTCGTGGCGTAAGCGTCGAACCACGCGAGCCGCTTCATCTTCATCTCGAGCCCCGAATAGCCAGCGGGGACGAGGAGGACGAGTTTTGTCTCGTTGAAGTCCCGGTCGGCGTTCACTTCGCTCGCGAAGCGCCACCCGTCCATGCCCGGCATCACCTGATCCACGACGCAGACGTCGAAGCGGCGCGATCCTTCCGACACCGGTCCCCGCAATTCGGCGAGCCCCTCCTCGCCGGTCGCGGCCAGGACGACGTCGCACCCGAAGGATTCCGCCACGTCCCTGAGATAGGTTCGCGCGGCGGGGTGGTCGTCGACGACGAGAACGCGGGGTGCGTTCGGGAACTTCCGGATGGGCGGCGGGATCGAGTAGTCGGCTTCGGCGAGCGGAAGTCGGAAACGGAACACCGAGCCGCGCGGCCGGTTCGCCTCGAATTGGATCGTGCCGCCCATGAGTTCGACGAGCCGTCGCGAGATGGCGAGCCCGAGCCCGGTACCGCCCCGCGTGCCGAGCGTGTCCGATTGCGTGAAGGGGGTGAAGAGCCGTTCGCGCAGTTCGGGCGGCACGCCGGAACCCGTGTCGATGACGGAAATGTCGATGTTCCGCCGTCCCGCCGTCCCGGATTCACGGACGTCGATCGTCACGGACCCGTCTTTCGTGAATTTGACCGCGTTTTTGAACAGATTCACGATGATCTGCCGGAGTCGTCCGGGGTCGCCGCGCACGATGCCGGGGAAATCCCGGTCGATGTCGACGAGCACTTCGAGTCCCTTTTTGTGGGCGTCCATCACGACGAGATCGACCGACTGGAAGACCAGGGCGCGCAGGTCGAAGTCGCGTTCGTCGAGGTCGAGCCTGCCCGCCTCGATCTTGGAAAAGTCGAGGATGTCGTTGATGAGACCGAGGAGGACGTCGGCGGAAAAGCGCACGGTGCGCGCGTAATCCGACTGTTCGTCGTCCAGTTTCGTTTCCGACAGGAGTTCCGTGACGCCGAGGATGGTCTGGATCGGCGTCCTGATCTCGTGGCTCATGTTCGCGAGGAACATGCTTTTCGTATGGGTCGCCCGTTCCGCCTCTTCCTTGGCGGACAGGAGCTTCGATTCCCGCAGTTTGCGCTCGGTGACGTCCTCGAGGAGGATCATGGTCCACCGCTCGCCCCGCTCCGGCCCCCCCTCGGACGGCAGCTCGAATCGCGAAAAGCTGAACCGTATCCAGCGCTGGCCTCCCGTCGGATCCCGGACCGGGGCTTCCACGGCGGTCGAACTCCGCTTCCCGACGAACAGCTCGGACAGATAGTAGGAAAACTGGAAACTTTCCCGTTCCTGGAGCCAGTCGAAGAGGGGAAAACCCAATTTCCCGGGGTCTGTCCCCGTCGTTTCCGAAAAAAAGCGGCCGAACGCCTCGTTCCACAGCGTCGCCATGCCTTGCGAGTTGACGATGACGAGGGGAATGTCGGAGTTCCGGAAGGCGTTGGCGAAGACGGACTCGGGAGTGGTCACGGCGACCCGGCGGCTAGAAGGACGCGTTGAGGATCTCGAAGGTCTTCTTGAGGACCAGATCCGGCTTGAGGGGTTTGATGAGGTAGCTCTTGACGCCCTGCTGGAAGGCCTTGATGACCGCCTCGCGCCGGGAAACCGCCGACAGCACGATGATGGGCAGGTCGATCCCGAGCTGGTTGAGGTTGGCGAGCACCTGGAAGCCGTTGACTTCGGGCATGAGGATGTCGAGGAAGACGAGGTCGAAGTCGCTGCCCGCCAGGGCGTCGAGGAAGTCGCGGCCGTTCGGGTAGGGCTTCACGACGGCGTCGACGGATTCGAAGGCCGTTTTCACGAGTTCCTGGATCACGAAATCGTCGTCCACGACGGCGATCGAGAGGCCTTTCGCGGTCCCGCGCGAGGCTTGCGCGGCTTGCGTCGACTGGCCGGCCTTCGCGTCGGAAAAGCGCATTTCGATGGCTTCCGCCGAAACGGCGGTTTGCGCCGCGAGGATGCGGTCGCGGATGAGGGCGTGCTTCCCTTCGGAACCGGCCTCGAAGGCCGCGGCGGCGTTCACGAGCCCGTCGACCGCCTGCTGGAGGTTGTTCACGACCTCGATTTCGGCGTAGGCGCTCCGTCCACGGATGAATTCGCGGACGAAGGTCGAATTCGTGAGGATCTTCACGTGTTTCGGCCGGGCTTTGGACGCCTGCAGGATCGTCTCGACGAGGAATTCGACATTCGGCCCGTCCACGAAGGTCAACTCCATGTCGGCGAGCATCACGAGGACCTTCGGCGCGGCGATGCCGTAGATGTCGAGGAGTTCCCGGATCTTGAAATCGAGGAGTTCGATCTTGTCCTGGTTCAAGCCGCGCGCCACTTCGATGAAGACGATGTCGTCGTTGACGTGCGCTTCGATGACGCAGGGGGTTTCGTCCGTCTCCAGCTTGATGCCGAGCAGCTCGCCCAGGGTCTGGTACAGCTGGGTTTCCTTGATCGGCTTCATGAAGACTTTCTTGATGTTGAACGGGACGAGCTCGAGCAGGCGGTTCTTGCCGAGCTTGTTGGCCGTGAGGATCACGGGAATGTTGGCCGTGTTGGGATTCCTGGATTTCTCCTCGAGGACTTCCCGGCAGGATTTCCGGCTCAGATTGTAGTCGAGGATGACGAGATCGGGCAGGGTGTTGCGGATCTTGACGATCCCGTCCAGGCCGTTGATCGCGACGTCGACGCTCATCGAGGACTTTTCGAGCCGGCTCCTGAGATACTCGCGGAACAGTTCGGATTCGTCGATGATCAGCACGTTTTTGTTCGGCATCGCTCGCAACCTTGAGGTCTGTCCCCCAGTATAGTCGAGCTTACGGGCTTCGACAATGAAACGCTCCGTGGAAAACGTCGAAAAACGGCGGATTTTTGTCCGGGCGGCTGGGAAAACGGGGGTCTGAACCGATATTATACAACGAGGAACGCCTCGTTCCTCGAGGACGGTCGACCTTGGTGTCGATCGACGCGCACGGCACCCTACAAGGATGAAGGTATGATGCTAACTCACCCGATCCGCTCGCTCTCCGTCTTGGCGCTCGTTCTGGCGCTGAGCCCGTCATTCGTCGGCCAGCTGGCCGCCCAGGACACGACGGGCGCGCCGCCGCCGGCGGGAACGGAGCCCGCGACGCCCCCCGCGGCTGAAACCGAGTCGGCGCCGAAGGGCGGCAGCTCGGAATTCCAGCCGGTGAAGGGCCTGGAAAACTGGTCGCACGAGTTCGACATAAACGGATACAAGCCGGGGCGCTACAACATCCTCATCCGCGCAGTCGACGCCGCGGGCAACGTGTCGTTCGGCGAGCCCCTCAACCTGATGGTGGATCCCGAATCAGATCGGCCGGTGGTGTCGGTGGTGAATCCCCTCCCGGCCATGCGCGTGGGCGGCGACCTCAACATCGTGGGTACCTGCGTCGACGACGACGCGGTCGCGAAGATCGAAGTGAAGGTCGACGACGGCGAGTGGATCGCCGCGACCGGCACGGATTTCTGGTCCCACTACCTCAAGACGGCCGAACTCCCCGAAGGCTACCACACCCTGAGCGTCCGCGGCTTCGATCCCAAGGGGATCGAGAGCGTCACGCGCGTCGTCGGGTTCCACCTCGACCGCTCGAAACCGCTCCACGAGGTGAAGAATCCCGCCTTCGGCGCCCTCGTTTCCGGCAAGATCCGCATCGAGGGATCGGTGTTCGACGCCAACGCCCTCGCGGACATGAAGTACTCGACCGACGGCGCGAAGACCTGGGTGTCGGTCAAGCTGGCGCCGGCGGACAAGACGCAGACGACGGGCCGTTTCTT
>CAYZZW010000070.1:0-15893 GCA_964482955.1 uncultured Treponemataceae bacterium
GGCCGTAGGAGCCGGACTCAATTAGCGGACTCTCCGGCAAACCCGGGGCGGTTCAGGGAGCCCTGGAGCCGTGGCGATGCGCTTGAGCAGGTGGGGGGGGAGCGTCTAGTATGGCGGGGAACGGCGCGGGCTTTCCGCGCCGGCGGGAGGGAATCGTGGCGGTGAAACGCGACTTTGGACTGCACCTGGAGCGCATGAGCGCGCAGACGCGGGACCGGCTCATATCGTACATCAACCTGAAGCTGGCGGGGCTCGGCATGCCGGTCTATTCGCGGGAAGGCGTCGCGTTCCTCGACCTGGCGCGCGAGTACATCGAGCACTACCGCGAAAAGGACAAGCTCCTCCAGAACTACCTGCCGCCGGCCGACCGTCGCATCCAGGACTTTCTCGATTCGTACCTCGGGGATCTCGGGCTTCAGGCGGTGCCGCGCCTGCCGACGAACACGCTGACGCTCGACATCTACGGCATGGCGCGCGAATTGTCGTTGCCGCCGGACGCGTCCACCTACTCCTCGCCGACGCTCACGTCGTACCGCGTGCGGAACGGAGTGCTCCACAACCCGTCCAACGACCGCCGCACCACCGAAGGCGTCTTCCACGTCGCCGAGGGCGGCCTGCCCGTCCCGCCCGACAAGAAGTCGGTGCCCAAGCTCGCCTTCGCCAAGCTCCTCGAACGCGCGCTACAACCGCCCGAGGACATGATGGTCGTGCCCTTCACCGCGGACGAGCGCCCGCCGGCCCGCTCCTTCCTCTCGCTGCTCATGCGCCCGGTCGTCTGTCCGGAGGTGCCGGGCTATGTCGACGAGCGCTCGATGGAAATCCGCTTCTTCGCGCCGGGTTCGCTCGCGGCCAACCTCGACTTCGTCGAGAGCATCTTCGGGAATTCGGGCGATCCCTACATCCCCGACAACGACGCGGCCCTCGATCCCCTGCGCTGGACCGGCACCACGGGCTGCATCATCCTGGCCACGCACCTCGTCACGTGCACGAAAAAGGAGCTCGGCCTGCCTCATTGGGGCGACGCGACGCCGCGCCAGCGGGCGGACGGCATGGCGTGGAAATCCGAAGACGAAAAATACAACGACGGCAAGCCCTTCAAGATCTGCGCGCGCGACGGGCGCGGCGTCATGGTCACCATCATCGCGGACAATTACTTCGGCTATTCGAAAAAGGAAGTGAAGGCGCACATCTCCTACTCGTCGAACCTCATGGGGCTCACCGAGGAGGAACACGCCGGCGGCGCCCTCGTCTTCCCGTCGTACAACCTCGGCAACGCCTTCGTCCCCGACACGAACCTCCACTCCGCCGGCCAGACCTTCGACGACGTCGCGCGCCTGCTCGGCGAGCGCGTCGAAATCCACCCGGAAGGCTACGCGATCGACCGCACCTTCCCGGACATCGTGTACCTGCCCGAGGACGCGGTGATGACCATCGACTCGCAGAGCGCCGTCTGGACGAAGGACGGCGAGCGGAAGACGCTCCGCATCCTGCCGGACAAGGTGTACGTGCACCCGACGGGCTACAACGTGCGCATGTCGCGGCACGCCGGCTCGGGCGCGTGGCGGCTCGTGGGCACGCAGGCCGAGGGGACGCTCTGCCACAAGCCCTGCACGGTCTCGGGCGGCGGCAAGTCGGAAATCTCGAAGCCGATCACCGACGCCATCACCTACCAGCCCATCGTCACGGGCGATTTCGACGACGACATGCGCCAGGTGCGCGCGCTCGTCGAGCGCTCGTACGGCGACCGATTCCTCGACCCGAAGGAAAACCACGGCGGCGCCTCGCGCTCCCTCCTCTCGCCCAAGCGCTCGCTCGGCTCGGTCATCAAGCTCCTGTCGCCTTCGCCCCTGTACAAGCCCGAGTTCAACGCCTGGCTCGAGTCCATACCCGAGCGCGTGAAGGCGCTCGTCTTCCTCGTCAAGCGCTTCCACCGGCAGGATTGGGGCGACGACTGGGCGTCGCACTTCTCCGCGGACGTGGTCAACGGCACGACGGGCAACGTCGTCAAGTACGAAGGCCGGCCCGTGCAGGGCTCCTTCCTCCGCGTGGGCTTCATGGAGGGCGGCATGCGCTGGACCTTCAAGCTGCGCCAGGACTTCGTGCCGGCTCGCAAGATCCAGTGGGAAGATGACATCACGTCGAGCGTCGTGGTGCCGGCGCAGGCGCTCGACGGCCTGCCGCTCGAGGCGTCGCAGGCGGCCTGGAAGTTCGCCAAGAACGCCGAGGCGCGCTTCTTCCAGCGCCCCGACGACGCGATCACGCCGGGCTACGACCGGCAGGCCGAATCCGACATGGCGCGCATGGACAACTTCATCTCGAACTTCGAACCCATCGCGCGCACGCAGGGCATGGAGCTCGTCGAGCGCGCCGTGGAGATGAGCGAGTACACGAAGCCGATGCACGACTTCATCGAGGCGGCTTCGCGCGACCAGCGCTACGACTGGTTCGTCGTGTCCTCGAAGCCGAGGCTCGTCGGCGGCAAGCCCTCCAAGAACCCGCGCTACCTCCAGATGGACCCGAATTACATCGACCAGGAGCCGCGCTACCTGGCCGACGTCGGCACCAGGCTCTTCAGGCGCATACCCGCGGACAAGACCGTGCGCCATCCGGTGAGCGCCGTGCTGCCGGGTCGCCGGAACAATCCGGCCGATCCGGCCGCGAAGATCCGCCCGCTCGCGGTGTACGGCCCCATCCACTACCAGGAACTTCCCGAGCTCTTCATGGACTTCGTCTGCTCGCTCACCGGCAAGAGCCCGTCGACCACGGGCGCCGGCAGCGAGGGCGCGCTCACGAAGGGGCCGTTCAACGCCCTCACGGCGACGACCGACCTCAACAACGCGCTCCTCGGGTACATCCTGACGGGTTATGCCGCGTTCACCACGGCGGCCGGCTGGATCGGCCACAAGTGGAAGGTCGAGCACGACGTGTCGCTCCTCGTGCCGGAACTCTGGTCGCGCCTCACCCCGGCGGAGCGCGATCCCGCGTACCTCATCCGCGCGGGCTACCTCGAGAAGGTGGACGACTTCGAGTACGAGGGGCGGACGATCCCGGCCAGCCGGCTCGGATATCGCATCACGTCCCTGTTCGCCGCGCACTTTCTCGGGCGCATCTTCGACACGCCGCACAAGGTGTTCCCCGACGAGATGCTCAAGCCGGAACTCCAGAGCCTGCCGTACTTCGTGGACGGCATCGAGAACATCGCGGAAGCCCAGGCGAAGGCGGCCCGGAGCTACCTCGAGGACGGCTCGATCGAAGCCGCCATCCCGCCGCTCGCGGCGCTCCTCCGCGTGATGGCGGAAGGCTCGTGGGAGGGCAAGGGTCCGCACGACCCCGAGTTCCGGCGCCTCTTCACGCGGGAGAGCGTGCTGGCGTCGACGTGGTACCGCGAACGGCTCGAGCGCTACCGCGACCGCGAAAAGGCGCATGCCGAACGCGGTCAGGCCTACCTGTCGCGCTTCCTCCGCGCCCACGAGCGCGACGACAGCGCCGCGGTCCGCAAGGCTTCGCGCCGGCTCGAGGAGGTCGGGAACCGTCTCGCGGAACTCGGGACCCAGGCGTTCATGAAAAAGATCGAAGGCTCGATCGGGCTCGATCCCCTGTTCCGCTGACGGCCGCGTACGCGCCCCTCGGGCGCCACATCGCGACGACAAAAAACCCCCGTGGCGCCGCCGCGGGGGTTTTCTTTTCCGTAAAACGCTTCGTTACTGGAGGGACTTTTCGAGCTCGCGGGCGTCCGCTTCGAGCTTGCCGAAGCGCTTTCCGTCGAAGCCGATCTTGAGCACGGCCTTGGCGGCGGACGCGTTCCCGAACTCCGCTTCCACCGAAGCGAGCAGGAGAAGATAGGTGCCGGCGTATTCGCCCGTGGCTTCCATGGCTTTCATGGCCTTCGCGTCGCGGAGAACCCCGAGGGCGCGGGGCTTTTCGTCGAGGTTGAAGAAGCACGTCGCGGCGAAGACGCCGTACTGGGCGGCTTGGTCGGGTTTCTCGGCGCAGGAGAGCGCGGTCCGGAAATTGTCCACCGCGCCCGTCCAATCTCCCTTGTCGAACGCCGCCTTGCCTTCGTCCCAATAGTATTCGGGATCGTCGCTCGCCCAGGTCGCGCCGGCGTTTTCGGGTTCGACGTAATCGCCGCGGACGCCCATGACGGCGCTGCCCTTGCCGGAATCGCCCGTGGTGAGCTTGCCGATCTTGGCCGCGACGCCCCCGGCGGCGGGCGGAACCTTCTTGTTCACGAGTTCGGCGAGCTTGTAGGTGCCGGCGGCGGAGATTCCGATGCGGGTCTTGCCGGTCTGGAATTCGACGAGGGAATCCGCGTCGAGGCGGATCGTCGCCTTGTCCGAATCGAGGACGGCGCCGATGGGAAGGTCTTTCCACACCTTGCCGTCGAGCCACTGCACCGTGCCGTCGGCGTAGGTGACCTTGAGATCGATGGCCGCGGCCGAGCACAGCGCGACGGCGATCATCGACAGGAACAAGGCGGTCTTCCTGATACCATTGAAGGTCATTGAGCACTCCTGCTCCGGCGGGGGGGGCGTCCGAACGGATCGAACGCGCGAAAATCCCTTGGGGGGACGGCGGGACATCTGGCCACCGCGCCGAATACGTTTATACTGGAAGTCTAGCACGCCGCGTCCCGGAAAAAAAGGCTCCGGAGGCATTTCGGCGAAATATCGACCGGTCAAGGCAGGTTCCCCGATGAAGCGTTTTCTCGTTCCGATCCTCCTCGTCGCCGCGCTCCAAGCCGCGTTCGCCCAGACTCCGGCGAAAGTAGTCATCGGCCTGGCGTCGTTCCAGGCCACGGGCGCCTCCGACGCCGCCGCCGTCAGGCGCGCCGTCGACGACGCCGTGGACGCGACCGCGCTCCGCTACGGCCCCGCCTACGGTCTGGCCACCGGCCTGGCGCCGAAATACAAGTACACCGTCACGGCCGTCGGGGCGTCGGGGACGACCCCCGCCATGCTGAGCGTCCAGGTCGCCGGTCCGGGCGGCGAGCCGCAATCCATATTCTTCTACTATGCGACGCCCGAGGAACTGCGGGCGATCCTGCCGCCCGCCTTCTTTTCCCTGTACGCCCAGATATCCGGCCTCTCGGAGACCTTCAAGAAGGGGCCTCCCCGGCCGACCTACGAAATCCGGCTGAACGACCTCAAGGATCTCGTCCTGCCGTCGGGCGCGCCGACGCTCGCGGCGGGCGGGCTCGTGGCGACCGCGGACGGCGTCGTCACGACCGCGATGGGGTCGGCCGTCTACTTCGACGCGCGGCTCGAATTCAGGCGATCCGAACAGATCGACGCGAAACAGCCGTACGCCCTCGCCTATCACGCGCTGTCCGCGTCCTCCGGGACGATCGGCCTCGTGACGGTCTCCGGCGATTTCTACAAGAAGCCCAAGGGTTCGGATTCGTTCGCGAAGGCGGCCTCCTTCGGTTCGCTGCCCGTGTTCTCCGCCATGAGCCCGGACGGCTCCGTCTTCTACCAGGATCTCACCACGTTCAAGTTCTACCGCGTCGAAGGACGCCGCAAGGCGGAATTTCCCTTCAAATCCGCCGCCCCGACCACCATGGCGCCGTTCGGCGCGGACGCGGACGGGAACCTCTGGGTGTACGACTACATGTCGCAGATCGTGAAGGTGTTCGAGCCGAGCGGCAACCTCATCGACGCGGTGCGCCTGACGCCGCCGGCCGGATTGACCCTGTCGCCGCAGCGCCTCCACGTGCGCCCCCAGGGCGGCGTGATCCTCGTGGACATGAGCAACGTGGTCGTGTTCGACCGCAACGGCTTCGCGGAGCGCGTCGTCTCGAAGCCCGCGTCCGGCATCGATCCCGTGCAGCAGTCCGCGGTCTACGCCTCGGCGTTGTCGCCGTCCGGCGACGCGCTGTACCTGCTCACGATGGGCGATTACCGCGTCATGCGCCTCGAGCTCGCCGAACCGCCCGCAGCCTCCGAACACGGCCGCCTCGCCACGCTCAACGCGGCGGTCGCGGCGAATCCCGACGACGAGCGCGCCCAACGCGCGCGCATCGAGGCCCTCGAGGCGGCGGGCTTGAAGTCTCAGGCGTATTCGTGCCGCCTCGTTTACGAGGAATGCTTCCAGAGCGACGCCGACAACGAACGCGCGATCGCCGCCTACCGCCGCGGCCTGGAGGCCGCGAAGATCAAGACCCTCGTCGACGCCGTCATCGCGAAGCTCCAGCGCCTGGGCGTCGAATCCGCGCGCGCGGAATACTCGCAAGCCCTCCAGGCCTTCGAGACGTACCTGGCGTCGTGGCCGGACGACGGCGCGATGGCGTCCCTGCGCGACGGGATGGTCCGTTCCTTCAAGGAACGCGAGAATCCCCAAGCCCTGCCGCCGCCCGCCGCCCGCGTGGTCAAGGCCCGGGTGGACGACCTCTTCCCGGCGTTCATGGAGCGCTACCGCTTCACGCCCGCCGGCGCGGTCGTCGTGGAAAACTCGTCCGGGAAGCCGCTCTCCGGCGCCACGGTGAGCGTGCAGATCCGCGATCTCATGGATTTCCCGGCGGAAACCCCGTGGAAGGGCTCCATCGCGCCCGGAGCGAGCGCCGAGCTGCCCTTCTTCGTCGTGCTCAACCGCTCCGCGCTCGACATCCAGGAGGACGTGACGGTGCAGGCGCGCGTGGAGGTGAAGTTCGATTCGGGCGCGGTCGTCTCGTCCGTCGTGCCCGCCATCGTCAGGCGCCGCAC
Organism: uncultured Treponemataceae bacterium; assembly: GCA_964482955.1. Classification (GTDB taxonomy): domain Bacteria; phylum Spirochaetota; class Spirochaetia; order Treponematales; family UBA12059; genus JAPLSN01. The sequence goes on from CAYZZW010000070.1 coordinate 6,702, forward strand.
CGCCATCACGTGGGCGGACACGGCCGCCATCGCCTCGTTCGTCACGCCGAACGAGGACACGGTCTCCACCTTCGCGCGGGACGCAGTGTACCGGCGGAAGGGCGCGGCGGACCTGCCTTTCAACAAGACCTTCTCGAAGGCCGTCGGCGTCGTGGACGCGCTCGGCGCGCTCGGCATGGCGTACGTCGAGGATCCGAATTCGCCCTTCACCGCCGTGGAGGGCAAACCGACCGTCGTCGACACGGTCCGCTTCCCGCGCGTGACGCTCGCCTCCCGCTCCGGCGACTGCGACGATACCACCGCGCTCGTGGCGTCGGCCCTCGAGGCGACGGGCGTCCGCACCGCCATCGTCACGACGCCGGGGCACATCTTCGTCGCCTTCGCCACGAACGAACGGGAATCCGCGGCCAAGCGCTATGCCTACGCGGATTACGGCGCCATCGCCTACAAGGGCGAAACGTGGATACCCGTGGAAACCACGATTCTGTCCAAGGGCTTCACGGAAGCGTGGCGGACCGGGTACAAGGTCTGGAAGGACGCGGGCGACAAGGCCGAGCTCATCCCGCTGGCGGAAGCGCGCGCGTCGTATCCGGCCCTGCCCCTGCCCGCGTCCTCCGCCGTCGCCCCGACGCCCTCCATCGCCGAGCTGTCGTCGCTCTCGAGCAAGGGTCAGGACCGGCTCGTGGCCGATATGCTCCAGCCGGCCCTCCGCGACGCCGAAACCGTCCTGGCCGCGAAGAACCTGGGCGCCGAAGCCGTGCGCAAGCTCAACGAGACGAGCGTGCTCGCCGCGTCGTTCGGCAAGTACGACGACGCGATCCGCATCCTCAAGCAGGCCATCGCCGCGGCCCCGACCTCGGCGGCCCTCCGCAACAACCTGTACTGGGTGCTCGTGCTCGCGGGCAGGAACGCCGACGCGGAAAAATCGCTCAAGGAAGCCCGCGCGGCCATACCCGGATCGCCCGTGCTCGACCGGCTGGCCGAGCGGAAGGCCCCGGCCGATTCGCCGCAACGCGCCTCCGACGCCACGGGCCGCGGCGCCGACGCCGACGGTCTTTCGGCCGACTGGGAATTCTGATACAGTCGGGCGGCGCGCGGGATGCCGCCGGGGGGACGCATGAGCAAGGGGAATTTGATCGTTCGGAACATCGGGGAACTGGCGACGCCGGTCGGGAAGGAAGCCAGGAAGGGCGCGGCGATGGGGGAACTGCGCGTCGTCGAGGACGCGGTCGTCGTCGCGGAACAGGGGCGCGTCACGTACGCCGGACCCGCGCGGACGGCGCCGGCGCTGCCGCGGGACGCGGAGACGCTGGACGCGGGCGGCAAGGCCGTCGTGCCCGGCTTCGTGGATTCGCACACGCACTTCGTCTTCGGGGGCTTCCGCGACGACGAATTCCTCTGGCGCGCCGCCGGCGTGCCGTACATGGAAATCCACCAGCGCGGCGGCGGCATCGGCCGCTCCGTGGAGGCCACGCGCAAGGCGTCCCTCGAAAAGCTCGTCGACGTGGGCCGGGAACGGCTCGAACGCGCGCTGTCGCTCGGCGTCACCACCATCGAGGGGAAGTCCGGCTACGGCCTCGATCTCGACACGGAACTCCGCCAGCTCGAGGCGATGCGCATCCTGGCCGACGAGGACCTCGTCCGCGTCGTCCCCACCTTCATGGGCCTCCACTCGACCCCGCCCGAATACAAGGGCCGCACGCGCGAGTACGTGGACTACGTGATCGGCACCGTGCTGCCCGAAGTCAAAAAGCAGGGGATCGCGGTCTTCTGCGACGTGTTCACCGAAAAGAACGTCTTCGAGCTCGATGATTCGCGGCGCTACCTCGAGGCGTGCCGCGAGGCCGGCTTCAAGCTCAAGCTGCACGCCGACGAGATCGTGTGCCTGGGAGGCGCGGGACTGGCCGCCGACATGAAAGCGACGAGCGCGGACCACCTCCTCAAGGCCGATCCGGCCGACGTGAAGAAGATGGCGGACGCGGGCGTCGTGGCCACCTGCCTGCCGCTCACCGCCTTCGTGCTCCGCGAGCCGTACGCCGACGCCCGCGGCATGATCGACTCGGGCTGCGCCCTCGCCCTCGCGAGCGACCTGAACCCCGGCTCGTGCTACAGCCAGTCGATTCCCATGATCTTCGGGATCGGCGCGCTTTACATGAAGCTGTCGATCGACGAGTGCCTCACCGCCCTCACGCTGAACGGCGCCGCGGCGTGCGGCGTCGCGGACGACACGGGCTCCCTCGAGCCCGGGAAGCGCGCGGACCTTCTCGTCCTCGACGCGCCCTCGCGCGCGCACCTCGCCTACCACACGGGCATGAACCTCGTGAAGACCGTGGTGCGCGGCGGCCGCGTCGTGCGGGAACGCTGACGGAAGGTCACCCCCGCCCGTCGTAGAACGCGCGGGCGCGCGCGACAAGTTCGCGGTCGAGGCCGAGCAGGGCGGCCACCGCGAGCGCGTCGCTCGCGTGCGGGCTGCCGTCGTCGCCCACGATCTCGTAGCGCATGTGCCGGTTGATGCCCGAAAGCCGCGCGGGCAGCGGCGCGTCCGCGTCCAGGGCTTCGGAGGCCGCGTCGTGGTCGAGTCCCTTCATGCGGCGGTACGACACGCCCGAAAGCCGCGCGACGCCGCGGAAGTGCGTCGCGAAGAAAAAGCGCGATGACGGTACGCGCGACAGGCGCTCGACGACGGCCGACAGGAGCGCCTCCGCCTCGTGCGAACCCGTGGTCCGCGCGAACTCGTCGAAGGCGACGAAGGCACCGTCGCCCGTCATGGCCAGTGCGTCGATGAAGCGGCGGATCTCGAAACCGAACCCCGACAGCCCCTCGAGCCGCTCGCCGGCCAGTTCCCCGACGTAGTGGAGCCGCGCGTACACCTTCGTCGCGAAGCGGCGCGCCGGCACGTGGAAGCCCGCCTGCGCGAGCAGCTGGAGGAACACGAGGGTCTTGAGGGCGACGGTCTTACCGCCCATGTTGGAGCCGAAGAGCACCGTGACGCCCTCGTCGAAGCGCGCGGACAGCGCTTCGTAGCGGAGTCCGAGCGAACGCGCCGAGCGCTCGCAGGGCGGGAATCGCCCTTCCTCCACGGATAGCGGCGCGGAGCCATCGGCCGCGGGTGGCGCGAACTCGGGCCGCGTGAGCCCGTATTCCGCGACCAGGCGCGCGCGCGCCCACGCGAGGTCGAAGGCCGTCAACGCGGCCACGAGTCTGCGCGTTTCTTCCATATGACAAGCGACGAGTTTCGACAGGTTCCCGATGACCTCGTCTTCGAGTTCGCGTTCGCGCTCGGCGATCCGCTCGCGTTCCGCGAGGACGTCGAGCAAGGCCGCGTCCGGCGCCGGCCGCACGACGAGCGATTCGTCGTCGTAGGGTTCGAGGATCCACGGACCGCGTTCGGAAACGAGGGGGCGCGCGTCCGCGTGCGGCACGACGACGAACTCCCGTCCGTCCAGGTCGATGCCGAAGCGCTCCTTGATGAGGGCGGCCGTGGCGCCGCGGAGCGAGCGGGCGCGCTCGTCCGCCGCGGCGGCTTCAGCGCGCAGTTCGGGCAAGTGGGGGTGGAAGGCGTCCGCGATGAAAAAGGTCTCGGCGTCGCTCCCGCCCTTGTCGAGCTCGGTCGACAGAGCGGCCAGGCGGTACTCGAGGCCGAAGGCGTTCAGAGTCGCGTCGTCGACGAGGCGGGACACCGCGCGCGCGTTCGCGAGGAACTTCTTCACCTGGAAGATCTCGACGAGCTCGTACCGTTCCTTCGCTTCGAGCGGGAGGCGCGGCATGCGCTTCAAGTGATAGCTGACCCGGTCGAGCCCGGCCGGATCGGAAGCTTTCGTCGCCGCGAAGGCGAGCGCCCGCTCGGTCGAGTCGAGACTCCGCGCGATCGCGTCGACATCATCGTAAACGAGCTTTCGATCGCGCTCGTCGCGGCCGTAGGGCGTGAGCGGGCGATACGAGTCCCAGAACTCGTCCAACTGGGCGAAGCTCCAGGCGTCGCGCACGGCTCCCGGGTCGATGACGCCGCGGACTTCGGGTTTCGTCGCGCTCACTGCGGGGCCTCCGATTCGTAGGGATTGAAGGCGACGAGCGCCGCCAGGGAAGGATCGGGCAACGCGTCGAGGAAGCGGTCCCGCGACAGTCCCCGGAGCGTGACGACGAAGCCGCCGAACTCGGGCGCCGCCTCGACGCGGAGCCGTCCGCCCGAGTCGAAGGCCGCCAAGCCCCGCGCGTCGAGGAAGACCTTGGTGAAGTCCCGCACGGCCACGACGCGCGCGTCCGCCGGCACGCGGGCGGCCGTCTCCGCGGTGAGCGGCCCGTCGACGAAGCACGCCTCCGCCCGCTCGGTTTCCGACAGGCGCTGTAGGCGCGCGAGACGGGCGACCAGGGCGATCCGCGAGGCGGCCTTGTCGAGCTCGGCTCGCCCCGCGCGGAGGACGTACACGAAGCGCGCGCCCGGCCACGACGCCACCTGCGTCACGCGGTTGATGGCGCCGTCCACGAACACCGTGTCCGCGGCGTCTTCGTCGTGCAGGAACCCGAGGACCCGCGCGACGTTGTCGTTGCCCTCCGGGCCGACGAGCGTGACGGAGCCCGGTCGTCGGGCACGCGCGACGGCGAGCCGTCCGAAAGGGGTCGAGCCCGGCACCGCCTCGAGCAGCTCGGGCAGGATGCCGGACGAGACGAGAAAGCGCTCCGCGCTCACGACGACGTCGCCCGGCTCGACGGGCACGCTCGGCTTCCGCGCGTTCGACAGGGCGTCCCGCGTGTCGCCGTCGTAGCCGATGGAAAAAAAGGCCGGGCCTCCCCGCCCCCGCGCGGCCAGCGATCGGCGCGCGAGGGCGAGGGCCCGGTTCAGGAACGTGGTCTTGCCGCAATGCTTTTCCGGCCCCGTCACGAACGTGACGCGGCCGAGAAAGCGATCGACATTCAGGTTCAGTGCGATCCCCGCGCGCCGCGCACGAGGTTCTTCGGCTCGAGGACCTTTTCGGTGCCCTCGAGGAGCCTGGCCACGCCGCAGCTCGGATTGAGCCAGGGCTCGTCCTTGCAGATGCGGCACTGCCCGCAGTCTTCCTTGTAGCACTGCGGCTCGTCGTAGGTCGTGATGACGCCCTCGTAGTTCCGCAGCACCACGCGCTTCTCGTTCGACGTGATGAGGTAGCTCGGCATCACCGGCGTCTTGCCGCCGCCGCCGGGGGCGTCGACGACGAAGGTCGGCACCGCGAAGCCGGACGTGTGGCCGCGCAGGTTCTCGATGATCTCGATGCCCTTCGACACGGTAGTGCGGAAGTGGCTGATGCCGCGCGAGAGGTCGCACTGGTAGATGTAGTACGGCCGCACGCGGATGGTGAGGAGCTTCTGCACGAGCTTCTTCATGAGCACCGGGCAGTCGTTCACGTCGCGGAGGAGCACGCTCTGGTTGCCGAGCGAGATGCCCGCGTCCGCGAGCTTCCGGCACGCCTCTCGCGATTCGGCCGTGATCTCCTTCGGGTGGTTGAAGTGCGTGTTCACGTAGAGCGGGTGGTACTTCTTGAGCATGTTCACGAGGCCGTCCGTGATGCGCTGGGGCATGACGACCGGCGTGCGCGTGCCGATGCGGATCACTTCCACGTGCGGGATGGCGCGGATCTTCGAGATGATCGCCTCGAGCTTGTCGTCGGAGAGGACGAGGGGATCGCCGCCCGAGATGAGCACGTCGCGGACGACGGGAGTCTTCCGGATGTACTCGATGGCCTTCTCGATGTTCTCCATGTTCATGTGCGAATCTTCGTGCCCGACGATGCGCCTGCGCGTGCAGTGGCGGCAGTTCATCGAGCAGATGTGCGTGACGAGGAGGAGGACGCGATCCGGGTAGCGGTGCGTGAGGCCCGGCACCGGCGAGTCCGAGTCCTCGTGGAGGGGATCGTCCTGGTCGCTCGGGTCGTCCACCGTCTCAGGCAGGCGCGGAATGGCCTGGAGGCGCACCGGGCACGCCGGGTTGCCCTGGTCGATGAGGCTGGCGTAGTACGGCGTGATGGCCATGCGGAACTTCGTGAGCACCGCCTCGATGTCCTTCTTCTCCTTGTCGGAGAGGGGAACCACCTTGGCGAGCGTCTCGACGTCCTTGATGTTGTTCTTCATCTGCCAATGCCAGTCGTTCCACTCCTCCGGCTTCACGTCCTTGTAGAGCGGTATCTTTTTATAGTCGTGCGACAAATACTCGTGCATGTTCACTCCTTTGATGCCGTACACCCGAAAGCTTTACCACGAAGGGCACGAAGTTCAGCCACGAAGGACACGAAGAAAAACGATGGGGAATTTATCCGTCAATCTTATGTCTTTTTTCTTCGTTCGTGTTCTTCGTGCCCCCTTCGTGACCTTCGTGGTAAATTCTTTTATCCGCGCAGCTTGAGGTACGCGCGCACCTCGTCGGGGGTGGCGGGTTTGAGGCCGGCTTCGTGGGCGATGCGCGCGGCCCGCTCGACGAGCTGGGCGTTCGACGTCGCGAGGACGCCCTTCGAGAAGAAGACGTTGTCCTCGAAGCCCACGCGGATCCAGCCGCCGTTCGCGATGGCGCCGAACTGCGCCGGCAGCGACGAGCGCCCGATGCCCATGACCGTGTAGTCGGCGCCCGCGGGCAGCGCCTTGATGAACGCGGAGAGGTTCTCCACCGTGTACGGCACCGCCCCCGGCACGTTGAGGACGAAGCCGTAGTGGTACGGCGCCTCGAGGAGCCCTTCCTTGATGAGGTAGTGGCTCGCGTACACGTGCCCGAGGTCGAAGCACTCGAGCGTGGCGCGCACCTTGCGCTTCTTGAACTCGGCGGCGAAGGTGCGCATGATCGGCAGGGTGTTTACGATGAACTCGTCGCCGAAGTTGACCGTGCCGCAGTCGAGGCTGGCCATCTCGGGCTCCAGCTCGATGACCGGCCGGAGGCGCTCCTCGGCGGTGTCGCCCACCGCGCCGCCCGTGGTCAGCTCGATGACGATGTCGCTCTTCTTCCGCACGGCGTCGATGGCTTCCTTGAAGCGCTTCACGCTCGCGGTGGCCTTGCCCTGCTCGTCGCGGACGTGCAGGTGGAGGATGGCGGCGCCGGCGGCGCGGCACTCCTCCGCGGTCTTCGCGACCTCGTCCGGCGTGATGGGCAGCGCCGGCTGCAGTTCCTTGCTCGTCTCCGCGCCCGTACAGGCGCAGGTGATGACTATCTTGCCGTCCATAATGACTCCTTTACTGCGGTAGCCTCGAAAGCTTTACCACGAAGGGCACGAAGTTCGGCCACGAAGGGCACGAAGGGAAATAAGCACACCAAGCCGAAAAAACAAAATCAGAGAACGAAGCGTCGTATGCCGTCGCGCAAATATCGAACCTTGAAATTCATCAAAAGCCCGAATTGCCACGATCCCAAACGCATGTAGGAAAGCAGCTGGCTTTCATGCACCTGAAGAAACGCGTCGATGCATTTGAGCTCAAGGACAAGCTTGTTTTCGACGAGCAGATCAAGTACGAATTCCCGAGACAGCCCATGACCGCGATATATAACCGGAACACGAACTTGCCGCTGGAAACCGATTCCATTTTCGGCAAGTTCGTACGTCATGGCTTCCTCGTAGATCGATTCGAGCAGCCCCGGCCCGAGTTCCTTATGAACCCGAATCGCGCAACCAATGACTCTCTCGCTCAACCCACCGTCGTCAATCAGAGCCATTCAGATCCCTCCACCTGACGCTTCCCGCTCTTCTTCTTTATCTTCGCCCCTTTCTTCCTCTTCCTTCGCTCCCTTCGTGCCCTTCGTGGTTACACCTTCGTGCCCTTCGTGTCCGCCTTTTTTCGGCGTCAGCCCTTAACCGGATACTTTTCGAGCATGAGTTCCATGCTTTCGCGGATGGCGCCGAGCGCCTTCGCGAGGTCGGCGTCGGTGTGGCGGTGGGCGATGTACCAGTGGTGGAAGGGCTGGATGAAGAGGCCCCGCCTGATGGTCTGCGTGTAGAAGTACTCGCGGCGCGCCTTGTAGGTCTTCTCCGCGTCTCCCGGGGCCGGCTCGAAGGTGAAGAACGGCATCGGGGGGATGCCGGACACCGTGACCGGGGCTTTCAAGTCCGCGACGATCTTCTCGAGGTCGGCGATGAACTTCGTGCCGCGCTTCCAGATGGAGTTCGGGACGTCCTCGCGCTTGAGGATCTCGAGGCACTTGAGGGCCGCGACCATCTCGAGGGAGTTCGGGAAGAAGGTCGACGACACGAAGACCTTCTTTTCGCACACGGACATGATCTCGCGCTTGCCGGCGACGCAGGAGATCGCGTAGCCGTTGGCGAGGGCCTTGCCGAAGGTGCCGAGGTCCGGCGTGACGCCGTAGCGCTCCTGCGCGCCGCCGAGCGCCGCGCGGAAGCCGGTGCGGATCTCGTCGAACACGAGGACGGCGCCGTGCTTCTTCGCGAGGTCCTTCACGCCCTGGAGATAGCCCGGGGGCGGCGCCATCACGGGCTTCGCGAGCGGGTGGCCGACGGGCGTCACGATGACGCAGGCGACCTTGCCCTTGTGCTCCTCGAGCTTCTGCTCGAGCGCGGGGAGGCTCCCGTACTCGAACTCGTCGGTGAGGGCCAGGGTTTCCGCGGGGACGCCGCCGTGGTTTTCCACGCACCAGTCGTGCCAGCCGTGGTAGCCGCAGCGGAGGACGATCTCGCGGTCGGTGTAGCCGCGCGCGATGCGGACGGCCAGCGTGGTGGCGTCCGATCCGGTCTTCACGGGGATCACCTGCTCGGCGCAGGGGACGAGGTCGACGATCGCCTGTTCGAGCTGGTTCTGCGCGGGCTGGACGAGGCTGAAGCAGAAGCCCCGCTCGTCCATCTGCCGCTTCACCGCGTCGTTGATTTCCTTTTCGTCGTAGCCGAGGATGATCGGCCCGTACGCGCACAGCATGTCGATGTAGTCGTTGCCGTCCACGTCGACGATGTGGCCGCCGTAGCCCCGGTCTATGAAGATGGGGTACTCGCCCTGGATGAAGTTGTAGGGCCTCCGGATGCCCATGACGCCGCCGGGGGAGAGCTTCTGGGCCTCCTCGAACATGGCCATGGATTTGTCCAGCTTGAGCTTGGGATACTCGTTCGCCATTCCTGTGTCCTCGCCATCGGTCTGGGTCGGTCTCGTCCACCCGCCGGAATCCGTTTCCGGCCACCGATAATTTCCGGCCCGCTCGCGCGTGTCTCCCGCCGGCCGTGCCGCCGGGCGATCGCG
>CAYZZW010000071.1:0-15622 GCA_964482955.1 uncultured Treponemataceae bacterium
AGCCGGTTCACCGTTTCTTCGGCCGCGGCGATGAGCGCGGGATCGGCGAGGAGGCGCTCCGACTCGCGGAGCAGGGCGATCAGGCGGGCGATGTCCGCCTTTTCGTCCGCGTCTTCGCGGATCAGGCGGTCGATCGTGGCGCCCGTTTCGGAGAGCGCGCCGCGCGCGGCGTTCGCCGCGTCTTCCAAGGCTTCGTCGTCGGTCCAGGCGGCGCCGCCGAGCGCGGCCTCCGCGCGCGCGTCGAGCGCGTCGAAGAACGCCGCGGTTTCGGGCGACTCGGTACCGCGCCTGTCGGCGTCCGCGCGGTCCGCGAGTCGCGCGGCTTCGTCGTATCGTTCGAGGAACGCGAGCGTCCCGTCGTTGCCGTCGGGGTCCGTCTCGATGATCGCGTCGTCGAGCGTTTCGCCCGTCCCGATCTTCGCGGAGTCCTCGTCCGACAGGTCCGACGCCCTGAGCGCGCGCCAGGCGCCCGAGGCGTCGGCCTTGGCGCGCAGGGCGCGGTATTCGGCGACCGCGGACAGGCGCGCCGCGTCGCGCGCGAGGGCGCCGGCCTCCGCGTGGACGGACTCGGCGAGCGAAAGCCCGAAATCGTCTTCGGGCCCGAAGGGTTCCGTCGCGGCCGCCGGGGCGCCCGCGAATTCCGCCGCGAGAGTCACGATGCGTTCGATCAGGGCGGAATCCGCCGTCGCGTCGAAGCCGAAGACCTCGGTCGCCGCCTTGCGCGCGTACGCGGACACGTCGATGGTCTTGTCCGCTTCCCGCGCGATCATGCCGGCCGCCTCCGCGACGAGCCCCGCTTCGGTCCCGTCGGCGTCGAGCGAACCGAGACGCCCCGCGCGCGTTTCCGCGGCGAGGTATTTGATCGCCTTGATCCGCGCCACGCCGCCCGAACCGAGGGCCGACACCGCGTCCTGGAGGATAGACGCCCGCGACACCGCCGCGTCGGCTTCCGCCAGCGCGGACGCGGGGTCCGACGACGGGTCGACCGTCGCGCCGGAAGCCCGCGAGGCGGCGGCGCACAGCGCGACGATGGCGTCGCGGAAATCCGCGACGGCGCGCGCGCGGCCTTCGTCGATGGAGGAGGCGTCGTCGAGGGCCGTTACCGCCGCGGCAAGGACGCGCTCGCGCGCCGCTTCGTCCGGCGCGCTTTTGAACGAAGCGGCGGCCGCTTCGAGCGCGTCGCGGAATCCCGAACCGGCGGGTAACCCGAACGCCGAAAAGGCTTCGTCGAGCCGCTCGTCGACCGCGGCCACGCGTTCCGCGGAGAAGGCGCGGGCACTACCGAACCACTCCCGCGCCGCGTCGCGATGGGCCGCGGCCGCCAACAAGGCGCCGCGGCTCCCGGCCGCGAGCGACTCGAGCGGATCGTCGTCCGGGCCAGCGAAAACGGGGGCGCCGGCGAGCCAGGACGCGACGAAGGCGTCGGATTTCGCGAGCGCTTCGATGGCGGCTTTCGGATCGTCCGCGTCGAGGGCGTCGAGGAGCGACGAAAGCGATTCGGCGTTCGCTTCGGCATCCTCCGCCGATATCGTTTTCGTGTTGAGCGACAGGGCCGTTTTCAACCGGGCGTCCGCCAAGTCCGATCCGGACGCGATCGATTCGAGCGCGTCGCGCTCGAGCGTGGCTTTCTCGCGGAGCCAGGTCGCGCGGGCTGCCTCGACATCGGCGTCGAGGAGGGATAGAAGGTCGCCCGACGGCTTCGCGCGGCCGGTCACGGCTTCGTACCAGGCGGCGGAATCGGCGAGGGAACAGGCTTTGATCGCCGCGCGCCGGGTTTCGAGGACCGCCCGGGCGTTCGCCCGGAGTTCCGCGAGTTTCGCGGCCAGGCGGAACACGGCGCGGTCGCGCTCGGCGCTCACGTCGGTCGCCTTCGCGGCGTCGATGAGGGACTGAACCGCCTTGCCGTCCTCGGACAGCGCGTCGAGTCCGTACGCCGCGGCGTCGGCCTTGACCGAAGCGGCGTCCGACGGCGGCTCGAGGGCTGATACGGATGCGGCCAACGCGCCATACGACGGCTCGGAGACCAGGGTGTACGGATCCGTGCCGCCCTGCACGAGGCGGGCGATCGCGGTCTGCGCGCGATCCACGGACGCGAGCCCGCCTGCCCGGTCGAGCGCCGTGTAGTAGTCGGCGTACGAACGCGCCAGGCTTCCTTCCCGCAGGGGGTCGTCCAGGCCCGCCCGTTCGTACAGCGCCGAGAATTTCGACTGGAGCAATTCGCGCTGGTATCGGTCGCTGCCGGACGCGAGGACGGAGAAACGCTCGGCGTAGAGCCGTTCGGCTTCCTCGAGCTTCCGTCCGGCTTCCTCGACCGCGGCCTTGGCCGTCTTGATGGCCGCCGCCGGCGTATCCACCGCCTTCGAAGCGGCTTCGAGGGCTGAAACTCTCGCCGCGTAGTCGGACTGCGCCGTTTGATAGGCGGAGAAAGCGCTCGCGTACCGCGTGTCGGACTCGGCGCTCGTGGCGCGGCCCGAGGTCAGGTCGCGGGCGTAGGCGTCGACCGCCCGCGCTTCGTCGAGCCGTTTCTTCCAATACGCCTCGGTGGCTTTGGCCTTGAGGAGCGCCAGCTGGTACTCGTCGAGATGGAAGCCGTCGGGATCCCGCTCGAGCACGTCTTTGAGTGAGTCGGCTCCGGCGCCGAGCGCGTCCGCGAGCATCGCCTCGAGCGCCTGGCGGGTTTCGTCGGCCGAACGTTTTTCGTCGCGCATCGACACCGCCCAGGTTTCCGCTTCCCAGAGCGCCGTCCAGCGGTTCTTCGCGGTCTGCGCCGCGCCCTTCCCCGCGTTGGCTTCGAACTCGGCGGCGTAGCGCGCGATCAAGTCCTTTTCGGCCGAACGGTCGAGGGCGATGGCTTTCCCGTCGGTCTTGTAGGTGTCGGCGTAGACGCCCGCGCGCACGGTCCGGTCGGCCATCGAGCGGAGGTCGAAGTAGCATCCGTAGACCTTCCTCATGAAGGTTTCGAGGTCCGCGGCGTTCTGCCGACCTTCCGAGCCGCCCGTTTTCTTCCAGGCGGCGAGCGAGGAAACGCAGTCGGACAGGCGGCCCGTCGACGCGAGGGCGCAGTCCGCCATCGTCGCCCGGCACGCGTCGATCGATGCGATCAAGGATTGATAGCGGGCCGGATAGCGCCATTCGCGCTCGGTTTCGCCCTCGTCGTCCTTCACCGTGTACCACTGCGGGCGGGCGCCGTTCGGATATTCCGATTTCAAGGACGCCTCGAGCGCCGTCAGGCGGGCGGCGGTCGAGGCGCCGAGCGACTCCTTGCCCCGTTTCCAGGGCGTGTCGGCGTAGACGATCGTCTTGCGCCCGGCGTTCGATTTCACGTACGACGCGACGAGGGCATCCCACGAGGCGGCCGCGTCGCGGTCGAACCACGACCCGCCGTCGAGCAGGGCGTCCGAAAACACGGGACGCGCCGCGTCGTCCGGAACGAGGGTTTCCATCCAGAAGGACCCGGCTTCCGAGGCGCTCCGCACCGCCTGCCCCGAACGCGCGAAGGTTTCGGCCAGCGCGGCGGCCCGGTTCGCGGCGGCCTCCGAGCGCGCCTTCGCCAGATCGTCGAATTCCTTTTCCGCGCGCGCGATGGCGTCCTGCAGCTCCGCTCCGGCCTTGGCGAAGGCGGCCTTGCCGTCCGCGTAGAGCTCCGCGACGCGCGTCCGCCACGCCGTCCGCTCTTCGTCGATCTTCTTGAACGCTTCAGACCACGCCTTGTCGCCGTTCGCGAAGCCAGTTTGCGCGTCGCTTTCCCATTGGGCGCGCCGGGCCAGGAAGTCCTTTTCGGCCCGTTCCCACGCGGACAGTCCGCGCTCGAACTGGTCCCGGTACATCGACAGCCAGGCTTCGCCGTACGCGGCCAGGTCGCCTCCGCCCTTCCCCGCCTCGGCGATCGCGTCCGAGAGGCCGCGTTCCGACTCGTCGAGCCGCTGCCGCGTGTTTCGAATCGTTTCGTCGACGATGGCGCCGGCCGTTTCGGCTTCGCTCTTCGCGCGCTCCGAATAGACGTCCGAAAGCCGGGCCGCCGCGAAGGCGCGCTCGCGCTGGGCGAGAGTCGCGTCGACTTCGGCCTTCGCCCTCGACGCGACGCCGCCGAACGACAGCCTGAGCTTTTCCGCGAGGGCCGCACGGCGCCCGGGCTCCACGCAGGCGAGGAGTTCGGGCAGCGCGGCGGCGAACGAGGCTTCGTAGCGCGCCGTTTCCGCCCGGGCGCCTTCACCCGCCTTCGCGCGCCACGCGCCGAGGTCGTCGACCTTTCCGCGGTTCTTGATGACCGGGTCGCCCCGCTCGTCGCGGACGATCGCGCCGTCCTTCGTCTCGTAAAGCAGCTCCGCGTCCGCGGCCGCCGAGCCCGCGTGCGCGGCCTTTCCGGCGTCCGAAGCCATCGAGCCGAAGAAGCGGTCCGACAGCCACGCGGCGAAGCGCCGTTCGAGTTCCTCGTCGATGGCGCCCGACAGCTTTTCGCGGTCCGCCGCGAAGACGGCGTCGCCGTCGTACAGGGCGATCGCCGCCTTTTCCCACGAGGCTTCCGCGTACGCCGCCCCGGCCCGCGCGATTTCGAGCCATGCCGCGGCGCCCATCGCGCGATCGGCCTTGTCGATCGCGAACTCGAGGAGGCCGGCGTCGAAGCCCTTGACGCCGTACTCGTCCTCCGCGGACAGGGGACCCGCGACGAGGGCGGCGCTCAGGACGAGGGCGAACATGCGTAGGCTGCGCTTCATGGAAGACTCCTTCGACTTGTTTTCGTACGGTGAACGACGGCGGAATCCGGTATCGCCCGGGTGTCGGGCGGATTTTTTTCCGTGGGGACGCGGACCGCGACCCGGCCCGTCCGCGGTTCGTGTTTGCGGAGGAGGCGCGGGAACGCGGCGATGGCGGCCGGAAGGACGGTGACGGCCCCGACGTAGGCGCCGACCGTGCCGAGGGCGGTGGCGGCGGCCACGGAGCGCAGGAAGGACGCGCCCGATCCCGGCGCCAGCACGAGCGGCAGGGCGCCCGCCACCGCCGTCAACGTGGTGGCGGCCAACGCGCCGGCCCGCGATCGGATGGCACCGAACATCGAAAAGCTCCCCGAGCCGCCACGGCCGAGTCCGCGCGCGCGGGCTTCGTCCACCACGATAATGGAGGAATTCACGGCGATTCCCGCGAGGAGGACGAGGGAACCGATGCCGCTCACGCGGAGGGCGCCCGAGCCGGCCGCCAGCGCGGCGAGCGCGGGCAGCATCGCGGGCGGCAATACGAGGAGCGCGAGGAGGGGCGAACCGAAGGACTCCGAGAGCGCGGCCAAGATGGCGTACACGAGGGCGACCGCGAGCGCGAACGCGGCGACCGCCTTCCTGGAATCGGCTTCGAGCCGTATCGCCTCACGGTCGAATTCCCAGCCGTAGCCGGGGGGCATGGGCGTCGCGCGCAACGCGGCTTCCCCGGCGGCGCGCGCCTTCCCGACGTCTGGTTCGCGCGTGCGCATCGTGAGGAACGCGGTTCGCCTGCGGTCCTTGCGGTAGATCCGCGCCGTCTCGCGTTCGCGGGAGAAGTTCCCCACGGCCGCGGCCGGGGCGGTCTTCCCCCCGCGGAGCGGCACGGGCAAGGCGGAGAGGAAAGCTTCGTCCGCGTCGCGCGCCCCGGCGGCCATGATCCGGACGTCGATTTCGTCGCCCCCCGAAAGGCTCTTGTGTACGACCGGGCCGTACGCGAAACGCCTGAGCGAATCGGCCGCGGCCGCCGCGGACAGCTTGAACGGATCGGGCTCGTAGACGAGCGCGTCCGGGCCTTCCTTGAAGTTGAGGACCACGTCGGACACGAGGGGCGATTCCGAGAGACGGGAGGCGACTTCCGAGGCGATGGCCTTGACGGTCGCGTCGTCGTCGCCGGACACCGAGAGTTCGTACGAGCGCTCGCGCGGATCGCCGCCGCCCGGCAGGTACACGAAGGCGTCGGGCACCGAGGCGCCCAAGCGGCGCGCGGCGGCGGCGATGTCGGCGCGCGAGGCGAGCTTCGGATCGAACGCGATTTCCGCGTCGCCGGCCCCCGGCTTGGCGCTCGTCTGCACCATGCGCACGCCGCGCACCGACTCGAGGCGCTCCGCGTACGAGGCCAGACGCGCGTCGACGCTTTCGATCGAGGCGCCGCGCTCGCATTCGACGTGGACCGCGACCGAGCCTTCGTCGCCCGCGCTTTCGTAGTCGAGCGGCGACATGGCCCCGACGACGACCGCGGCGATCGCGCAGGCGGCGCAGAGGGCGAGCGGAATCAGGGGTTTGCGCGCGCTCCCGACGATCGCCCGCGCGAGCAGCCGGGTCAACGCGCGTTTCGCCCCGCGGAACCGCGGGCCCGTGCCCGTGCGCGGGACCGGGCCCGTGCTCGGGACCAGGCCCGTGCGCGGGACTAGGCTTCGGGTTTTCTTCGCGCGCGCGGCCGCGGCGCCCGGAGGGAGGCGCGCTCCGCGTCCCGGGATACGCGGGCCGGCCATGGCGACGAGCGGCGCGACGAAGACGGCGCACGCGAGGGCCGACACCGCGACCGCGCCCACCGCGAGCGAGGTTGCGGCGAGCGAACCCGAGCCGAACGCGCCCGACGACAGCGGCACGAGCACGACGATCATCGTGGCCGCGCCCCCGATCAGGGACGGCAACAGCGCCTTCATGCGGGCGGCCGCGTCGCGGTCGCCCTTCGCCAGCCCGATACGCTCGAGCGCGACGACGACCGCGTCCACGCTGGCGCCGAGCCCGGCGGCGAGCCCCGAGAGGACGGAGTCGTCGAAGGGCACGCGCAGCGCAGCCAGGAGGAAGGCGGCCGCGAAGGCCGTGACCGGGACCGAGAGCACCGCGGCCAGCGCGACGCGCGCGCCGCCCGCGAGGAACGGCATGCAGACGGCGACGAAGGCCATGCCCTGGAAGGTCGCCGAGAGGATGCCGCGGAACGACGCCGCCAGCTCGGCCCCGACGTCCGCGATCACCGAAAATCCGTAGCCCTTCCCTTCCCACGCCGCCCGTTCCCGCGCGACGGCTTCGGACAGCGCGACGAGATTCGCCCTGCCGCCCGGCATCACCGCGATGACGGGCGAGGGCACGCCGTCGACGCGCGAGATCGAATCCGGGTTCCCGCGGCCGCGCTCGACGCGCGCGAAGGCGGAGACGGGGACGAGTCCCCCGTCCGTCGGCACGAGGAGCGCGCCGCAGTCTTCGGGATCCGGCAGTCTGCCGGCGAATTCGACGGGAAGCCGATACTGCCCCTCGCGGAGGCCGCCGACGGGCAGGGCGGCGTCGCCTCCGGCGATGAAGGCGCCGAGCCGTTGAAGGTCGACGCCGAACGCGGCGGCGCGCGCGGGTTCGACGAGGACGCGGATTTCCTCGGCGCCGGTGCCGGAGCATTCCACGTCGCCCGAGCCCGGGATCTTGGCGAAGGACGCCTTCATCCGCTTTTCCACCGTCTCCTCGAGGACGTCGTCGCCGGAAGTCCCGGGCTTGACGGCCGCGATCCACGCGGGGCGGCCGCCCTCGCTCGTCGAGGCGATCTCGGGGCGCTGGACGGAGTCGGGCAACGCGGCGTAGACGCGCTCGGACGCGTCGCGCACGGCGGCGTACGCCTCTTCGAAGGGAACCGAGGGGTCTTCGAGGTAGACGACGACGCGCGACTTGCCGCGTTCGGTGGTCGAGCGCAGTTCGCCGCGGCCCGGCACCGAGGACAGCCCGTCCTCGAGCGGCTCCGTGATCGATCGTTCCATGTCCTCCGCGTCGACGCCGTCGTGGCGCAGGGTCACCGCGAAGGCGGCGCGGCCGGGACTCTCGCGCGGTCCGAATTCCGCCTGCGACAGCGCGACGGCGCCGAGGGCAAGCAGCCCCGCGAGTACGCAGACGGCGGCCACGGGCTTGCCGTACCAGGATTCGAGGATCATGCGGACAGCCCCTCGCCGTCTTCGACGTCGCCGATGGCGTCGCCATCACCGAAGGCGGCGGCGTCCTGCTTCCTTCCGGCTTTCGGAACCTTTCCCGCGAGCTTCCGCGCGAACGCGACGGGCGCCACGAGGAGGCTGAGCGAGGTCGACACGAGCATCCCGCCGAGGATGGCCGCCGACATCGCGCGCTGCGCCGCGCCCGACGGCGAGAAGAGCGCGGGAGCCAAGGCGATGACGTTCGTGAGCGCCGTCGTGAGGATGGGTTCGAGCCGAGACAGGGCTCCCGTAAAGGCGGCGGACCGCGCGGAACGCGCGCGGGATTCCGCGTCGACGCGGGCCGACGCCGACGCGGCGTGCCGCTCCGCGGATACTTCCCACAGGATGATCGTGTTGTTGACGGCGATGCCGAACAGCACGATCACGCCAAGGATCGAGCCGAAGTTCACGCTCGAACCGGTGACGAGGAGGACGGCGCTCACGCCTGCGAACGAGAGCGGGATGGCGAGGAGGAGCAGCGCGGGCAAGCCGAACGACTCGAACTGCGCGCCCAGGAACAGGTAGAGGAGGAGCACGACGAGCCCGACGACGAGGAGAAGGCGGCTCGCGTACCGGGCGAAGGCGCCCTCTGAAAGAGGCGTGGCGTCGAGTCCGGCGCAGGCCGCCTTCACGGCGGGGGCGAACCCGTCCCGCGCGTCCCGAGCCGGCTTGGCGTCGACGTACACCACGTCGCGGCGGTCGAGGCGCGCCAGGGCTTCCGGCCGCTCGACGCGTTCCGTCCGCGCCACGTCGGAAAGGAGCGCGGGTCCGCTTTCGCCGAGGGCGGCCACGAGAGAGCCGAGCCCGTCGACGTCGATGTCACCGGCCGCGCGGACCCTGACGTCGATGTCGCGGCCGCCCCGTTCCAGGGTCGTCGCGACGCTGCCTTCGAGGGCGGCCGCCGCCTGTCGCGCGGCGTCGGAGAATCCGATACCCGCGGCGGCGGCCGCCTCGCGGTCCGGCGAGACGCGGACGGAGGGTTTCCGGCCCGAGGGTGACAGCGCGATCGACTCGACGCGCGTGTCGCGCCCGAGCTTCGCGGCGAAGCGGCGCGCCCCATCGGACGCCTCGTCGGGATCGTCGCCGAACACGGCGACGCGCGTGTCGCTTCCCGAACCGAGCACGGTTTCCACGACCGGGGGCGGCGAATACGCGCGGAGGCCGGCTCCGTCGTCCGCGCCGAAGCCGGCCGCCCGCGCCGCGGCGGCGAGTCGGAGGGCCGCCGCCCCCGAATCCGGAAACACGGCGGGGTCGAGCGCGCAGCGCACCGAGAGGACTTCCGCGCGGGCGTCCGGGTCCGATTGGTAGCGGAGATCCCGCCTGTCGCCGCCGGCCCGCCCGAACGCGGCGCGGACTCCCGGGACGCCGCGCAGGACGCCGCTCAGCGCGACTGCGCGCCCGCCGACGAACTCGATGTCGGTGCCCGGAGGGAACACGGCTTCGACGACGGCTTCGCCCGCGTCGTCGCCGGGCATGAACTCGACGGGCAGGCGCGAAAACGCGAATCCTCCGACGAGCGCGAGCGCGGCGGCCGCGCCGAAGATGGGCAGCGGTTTCCGGAAGGCGGACTTGAGGAGGCGCGGATACAGTCGCCCGCGCCGGGGCGCCCGCGCCGTCGGGCGCGCGGGATCGAAGGTCAGCCTGAACAGCGCGGGCACGAGGGTCATCGACAGGAGCCAGCTGCCGACGAGCGAGCACACGAAGGCTTTCGCCAGGTCGCCGAAGACCGCGCCGAGTTCCCCCGGCAGGAAGACGATGGGAAGGAAGACGATGACGCTCGTCAAGGTCGATGCGAAGGCGGACGCAGCGACCTCCCCCACCCGTTCGGCCATGGCCGCGGGCGAATCGGGATCGGCGCCCGAACGGTCTCGCAGGCGCTCGAGCACGACGACCGCGTTGTCCGACATCATGCCGATGCCGAGCGCGAGCCCGCCGAGCGACATCGTGTTGAGGCTCGAGCCGAGCGCCGCCAAAGCGCCGAGCGCGAGGGTCGCCGATACCGGGATCGTCGAGACGATGAGGAGGCTCGCGCCGAGATTCCGCGCGAAGAGCGCGACGACCGCGAAGGCCGCGGCAGCCCCGACCGCGGCGGACAGCGCCAGGTCCGTCACCGCCTTCACGACCGACCGCGAGCCGTCGTACGGCACGGCCAGTTCGTAATCGCCGCCGTAGACGGCCTCGAGTTCGCGCACGGCCTCGCGGACCGCGGCGGCCGCGGACACGGGACTCGCCCCCGCGCGACCGTACACCTCCACGCCCGTCCATTCCCGTCCGTCGAGCGCGAAGACGCTTTCGCGCCGCTTGTGGCCCTCGCGGACGAGCGCCGTCTCCCCGACGGCGAACGAGCCCCGCCCGCCGTGCACGCGATACGCCTCGAACTCCTCCGCCCGGGCGGCGCGCGAGCCGACGCGGACGCCGAGCGTCGTCGTGCCTTCCTTGACGGTGCCGACCGAGTACTCGGCATTCTCCTCGCTTATGGCGCGCGCGACCAGGCCGGGGTCGGCGCCGCGCGCGGCGGCCTTGCGCGCGTCGACCTCGACGACGATCTCCGGCTCGGCGCCGCCCACGATCACTGCCGCGCCGACGCCGTCCGCCCGCTGGAGCCGGGTCTTGAGCTGTAGCTCGGCGAACGAGCGGGCCGCCGTCAGGTCGCCCGAGCGCGCGCGGACAGCGGCCACGAGGAGCGGGGCGTCGGAGGGATCGTAGGGCGCGACGACCGGCTTTTCGGCCCCGTCCGGCAGGGCGCGGTACACGGCGTCGATCGCCTCGCGGACGCGGGTCGCGGCGACGAAGGCCGATTCCCCCCACGCGAAATCGACGACCACCACGGCGCGCCCGTCGCGCGAAACGCTCCTCGTTCCGACCGAGCCTTTGGCCTGTGCCAGCGCGTCCTCGAGAGGGATGGCGACGAGCGCCCGCGTTTCCTCGGCGGAATACCCGGGATACCGCGCCGTCACGACGACGCGCGGCACCGGGATCTCGGGCAGGTAGCGCACCGGGATGGAGAACGCGGCTACGAGGGCGAGCGAGACGATCCCGGCCCACGTCATGAGCGCGGCGACCGGCCGTTCGAGGCAGAGCCTCGTGAGCGCCTTCATCCCGCGTCCCTCATTTGAGCACGGGCAGGCGGAACGCGTCCGCCATGCGCGTCCCGCGGAGATCGGCGAAGGAATCGCCGAGGACGAAGGTGACGAGCCCCGGATTGACCCGGTTCGTGAACCCGATGCCGACGCGGATGACCGCCGCGCCGGCCGGAGGCGGCGGATCGAGGGTCGCGGGATCGGCCAGGGCGACCGACTTCACCGACACGGTGGCGCACGCGTTGGTCGCTTCCGCCTTGAACGCGCCGCGGAAAGCCATGAGGTCGGGCGCTTGGTCCAGGCCGAGGGAGAGTACGACGTACAGCGCCGTGGCGACCTCGCCGCCCGCCGTCGGGTATCTCGAGACGTCGAGGGCGCCTAACGCGCCGTCGGGCGCGAAGCTTTGCCAGACGGGCGTCGCCTCCGCGGGGTTCGTGAGGAAACGCAGTTCGAGGACGGCGGGCGGCGCGGTCTTCGGGCCGTCCGCGCGGAAGCGGTGGAAGACCGACGTTTTCGACGCGTTGCCCGCTTCGTCCTCGATCCCGGCGCCCACGACGAGCGCGTACTCCCTTCCGCGAAGCGCCTTTTCCGGCGCCGTGAACGCGAACTCCGAGGCGAACGCGTCTCCCGGTTCCGCTTCGAGGACGAGCGACGGTTCCACGGCGATGCGCGCGAGCGCGGTCGACCGGGACACCGGCTCCGAAAAGCGGACGACGAAGCCCCAGTCGACTTCCCAGCCCGGCGTGACGAGCACCGTCGCGTCGTTCGGATCGTCCGGCGGCAGCGCGAGCGCGGCGTCGCCCGCGGGGACCTTCGCGGCCACCGAGACGACGGCGGGCGGCGCGCGGTCCGAGCCGACGTCGAAGGACGAACGCCGCTCTTCGGCGAGGGCGTTGCCCGCAAGGTCGCGCACGCCAGAGCCGACGCGGATTTCATAGCGTTCGCCGTAGGCCCACGTTCCGATCGGCGCGAAGCTCATGACGCGACCGTCGGCGGACGCTTCCCAGCGGCCGTCGACCGACGGGGACACGGCGGCGGCCGCGACGAACGAGGCCTCGTCGACCGCCTCGCTCATCGTCACGACGACCGGGAGCGCCGTGTCGTCGACGACGGCCCCGTCGCCCGGTTCGATGGACACGACGCGCGGCCGCGTCGACTCGGCCCGGGTGGTAAAGCGCGCGACGAAGTCCCGGC
This sequence comes from uncultured Treponemataceae bacterium, assembly GCA_964482955.1. Taxonomy (GTDB): domain Bacteria; phylum Spirochaetota; class Spirochaetia; order Treponematales; family UBA12059; genus JAPLSN01. The sequence continues at coordinate 12,199 of CAYZZW010000071.1, forward strand.
CGAGCGAGAGACCGTCTTCCGCTTCCGCGGACGCCGAGAGCGTGACGCGGTAGTCGCGGCCGGACGCGAGCGGCTCGGACGGCGTGAAGGCGAGCCGATCGCCGTCCCAATGGAAGACGCCGTCCTGTTCGGCCGAATCCGCCTCGAAGCGGAAGGCCGTCTCGACGCTGGTCCGGTCCGGTTCCTTCGAAAAGCGCAGGCTCACGACCGCGGAGCCCGGATCGGCCACGAATCCTTCGCCCGGTTTCCACGAGACGACTTCGAACGGCTGTCCGCGGAGGAGATCGCACGAGCCGAGGACGAGGGAGATCGACACGAGGCCGACGCACATTCGCTTCGCGTTCACGGAAACGCCTCCTCGAAGGTGACGACGATGTCCGCTTCGAGCGTGCGCCCGTTTCCGTCCCCGACGCCGCCCTTCCCGCCCGGTACCGTCAGGCGATAAAAGCGCGCCACCGCGGCGTCGCTTTCGGAAAAGCCCGTGAACGTGAGCGCCAATTCGTCCGTCGCGGTCCGCCACGCCGCCTGCGTGAGGACGGGCGGCAGGGTGGACGCCGGGAAGAAGGCGTCGCAACGGATTTTCGATACGGCGGCGATCCGCTCGGCGAGGGCGAGCGGCCGCGAAAAGCGGACCACGAGCGTCGCGTCGCCGTTCGGGTCGCCCGCCTCGAACGACGCGACGGCGCCCGCGGCCGGGTCGGCCACCGGCGTACCGCCCTCCTGGCCGACGGAGGTCACGCGCAGCCACTCCGTCGCCGGGACGAAGCGCTCGCGGTACTCCTCGATCATGGCGAGCCCGGCGAGGTCGCGCACCGACGCCGACACGACGAGTTCGGTCGCAACGCCCGGTTCCGGCGTCTCCTCGAAGCGGTAGACTATGGTACGCGCGTCGGGAAGCTCGACGACGCCGCGGCGGGTCGGCTCGAAGCGGACGGCCGAGCGCGCGGTCTCCGGATCGACATCCTCCGAAAACCGGATCATCGCCGCCTGTCCGACGTCGAGATCAGCCAACGCGGCGTCCGGAGCCGTGAAGTCCCAGACGCCGCCCGTCTTGAGCGCGGGTCCCGTCCGCGTCACGCGGGGCGGGATCGCGTCGGCGTCGGTGACGAACGAGCCTTCCGCCGTCGTTCCGAGCGCCGCCCCGTCTACGGCCGCCGCCCCGGTACCGACGCGCCACGAGTAGCGCCTGAGGGGGATGAGCCGCGCGCGTGGCCGCGCCGTCAGCGTCGTACCGTCCGCCGACCACGAGAAATCGCAATCGGCCGACGGCGAGAGGGACCACGCGCGCTCGACGGACGCCCGATCCATCGCCTCGGAAAAGACGAACGTGAGGACGACGTCGGTCGGGACCGAGACGCCGTCGGCCGGGACGGACGAAACCAGGCGGGGCGCGCCGACCGGGCGCACGGCCGTGAACGGAATCCGGACGTCGAAGACGTCGGAGCGGCCGTTCGCGGCGCGGAGTTCCCCCGCGAAGACGAATTCGTAGCGGACGCCCGGCGTCCACGGCGGCGTCGGCTCGAAGAGCAGGCGGTTTCCCTCCCAGCGCCGGTCGCCGGACACGCCGCCCGACGCGCCTTCGACGCCGAGCCGGCGTTCGGCTTCGTCGCGGTCGACGTCCTCGTCGAACTCGATCCAGACCGCCTCGCCCTCCCCGACGACGTCGTAGCGGTCCGCGGGCCGGGTCGCGTAGCCGATGGGCCGCAGGTCGACGAGGCCGCAGGAGACGAACGCCGCCGCCGCGGCGACCGCGAAAAACGAGAGCGCGGTCGAGACGGGCATCGCGGGTTTTCGCGCAGGCGCCGCGCGGGACGCTATTTTCGGGTCACTTGGAGATTTCGACACGGCTCCCCTCCTCGATCGACGGATCCGGGCGCAAGACGACGAGCTCGCCGCGCGAGAGGCCGCCCGCGACGGCGACGAGTCCGTCGACTTCCCGTCCGGTTTCCAGGTCGCGCCACGACGCGCGGCCCCCCGCGACGACGAGCGCGCGGGCGCGGTTTCCGGACCGGGCGACGAGGACTTCCGGCGGCACGGCGGCCACGACGGCGGGCTTCCCGAGGACGATGGTCGCGCGGGCGAACATGCCCGGCTTGAGGACCGCGAGCGGGTTGTCCGCGAGCAGCTTGACGGTGAAGGCGCCCACGCCCGGATCCGCCGACGGCGACACGACGTCGACCGAAGCCGCGAATTCGCGCCCGCCGAGCGCGTCCACGCGGATCGTCGCGCGCATGCCGGGGGCGAGGCGGCCCGCCTCGTTCTCGCGCACCGGCACGACGGCGTGGACCTTCCGCGTGTCCATCACGACGACGAGCTTGTCCCCGGCCTTCGCGCGCTCGCCCTCCTCGACGAAGCGCGCGCCGAGCACGCCCGACACCGGGGACGCGACCGACAAGTCCCGAATCGCCAGCTCGGCGGACGAAAGCTCCTTGCGCGCGGACGCGAGCGCCGCCTTCGCCGCGTTCCGTTCCGCGCGGAGCGTCGCGGTGTTGAGTTCCACGAAGGCCGCGCGCCGCGAAGCATCGTCCCTGCCCGGCTTCAAGCCGGACGCGGACAGGTCCGAGTCGCGGAAGCCGATGCGTTTCACGTCGAGATCCTTTTCCTGGAGGGCGATGCCGACCCGACGGGACGCGAGCGCGAGCCGCGCCTGGCGGAGTTCCTCCTCGGCGACGCCGCCGGCGGCGAACAGGGTTTCCTTGTCGCGGAACTTCCTTTCTTCGTCGGCCAGCTCGGCGCGGCTTTGTTCCAGCTCGAGTTCGGCCTTCTCCACGCCGACGAGCCGGGCTTCGACGGCCAGTCGCCCCTCGAAGAGCCGCGCCTCCGCGAGTTCGAGCGCCGCCTCCGCCTGCGAAATCCCGTCGAGCGCGCGGAGCCGCGCGAGTTCGTACTGCGCGTTCGAAAGCGCCGCGACGAGGGCGCCCGAGGGCACTTTGTCGCCTTCGCGGAACGGAAGCTTCGCCACGACGCCGTCGGCCGTCGCGGACAGTTCGGCTTTCCGCGTGAAGGAAATCGTGCCGAAGCTCGAAAGCTCGTCCGCGAGCTCCACGCCGCCGACCGGCGCGGCGACGACGGTCGGGACGCCCGGTTCCGCGGCGGGGCGGGCCTTCGCGCACGAGGCGAAGCCCGACGCGGCCGCGAGGAGGGCCGCCATCGCGGCGACACGGCGAAGAAGTCCCCTACTCATGATCGCCTCCCAAGGCCTCGAGCGCGCCGCCAAGCCCGCCCGCCGGAAGGTCGAGCGCCTCCTCCACGGCGCGCTCCGCCTGCCATTGGGCGAGCGCGGCGTCCACGAGCGCGGTTTCGGCCTTCGCGAGCGCCTCTTCCGCCTCGAGGTACGCCATGCGCGTGTTGCCGCCGGTCGCGAGGATTTCCCGCGCCAGGTCGCGGCGCCGCGCTGCCAGGTCCCGCCTGCGTTCGGCGAGCG
>CAYZZW010000072.1:0-15603 GCA_964482955.1 uncultured Treponemataceae bacterium
GGCCGGAGGCTTTCATCACGTCGATGATCTGCTGGGGGGTCATCTCGAAGAGGGCCTTCTCGAGGGCCACGTAGCCGTCGCGGGCGATGTACTCCTCGATGTTCTCGGGGTTGATGACGCCGCAGTTGCGCAGCACGATGCGGAACTGCTTCTGGTAGAACTGGATGTCCTCGACCTTCACGCTGTTCGCCGCGCCGCCTTCCTTCTTGTAGAGGAGACGCTTCACCTCGCGTCCCTTCACGATCTGCTCGGCGATGATCTCCTTCGCGTCGGAGGGCTTCACCTCGACGTAGAAGGACTCGTTCGGGAGCACCTTGACGATCGGTCCCTTTTCGCAGAACCCGAAACAGCCGGTCTTGACGACCTGGACGTCGTTCTTGACGCCCTGCGCCTCGGCTTCGGCGATGAGGTTCCTGTAGATCTCGTCAGCCTTGCTGGACTCGCATCCGGTGCCGCCGCAGACAAGGATGAAATTCTTGTAAGCCATGACGTCCTCCGCCTTATTTCTTCACGATGTCGGCCGCGGGCCGGTCGAAGATGTGGTTTTCGAGGAGGGCCTTCTCGACGACGTGCTTCTTCACGATGTCGGCGCCGGTGGCGGCGTCGACCTTGCCGTAGATCGTCTGCGGCATGCCGGGCATGATCACCTCGACCGTCGGCTCCACGTAGCAGAGGCCCATGCAGCCGGTCTGGCGGATCATGACCTGTTCGCCGAGCTTGTGCTCGTCCACGGCCTTGACGATGGCGTCGAAGGCCTGCTTCGCGCCGGCCGCGATGCCGCAGGTGCCCATGCCGACGATGATCTGGATCGTCTTGCCCTCGGTTTCGCGGCGGGTCATCTCGCCCTTCTTGGACTCGCGGAGCTTCCGCAGGTCCTCAATCGTCATTTTCGCCATATGATCTCCTTCGCCGCCGCCCGGATGCCCGGACGTTCGGCACGTTGTTTCCGTCGTTCCCGCGCCTCTGATCGCTCGACGCGATCGGCGCGGCCTTTCAGTCCCCGAGTTCGCAGGAGACGAGGAACTCCCGTATCGACGCGAGCGACGCCGCGTCGTGCAGGTCGCCCACCGCGTCCGCGAGTTCCGAGCGCTTGAAGGCGTACGCCTCCGCGCCGTCCCGCAGTCGCCTCGCCGCGAGCTCGTAGCCGCCGTCGAACGAAAGCGCCGAGAGGAAGAACCCCGCGACGTCCCCGAGGGGCGGCGTGTCGATCGAATCGGCCGGGAACTCGAAGGCGAAGACCGTGCCTTCGCCCTTCTTCGAGCGGAGCTCGTGGCTCCCCCCGGCCTGTTCCAGGCTTTGCAGCAGGAAGGGAATCCCCAATCCCACCTTCCGCCCGGCATGCTTCTTTCCGTCCGTGAAGAAGGGATCGACCGCGCGGCGGAGCTCGTCCTCCGTCATCCCGCAGCCGTCGTCCTCCACGCGGATCCCCACGCGCCCGCACCCCGTGGCGATTTCCACGACGATCGTCCTCGCCCCCGCTTCCACGGAGTTCTGGACGATGTCGAGGGCGAAATCGCACACTTCGTAGTGCATGCGGCGCCCGGGCTCAGTTCCGGTACTTGGCGATGATCTCCGCCATCTTCTCCTTCGGCACCTTGCCGTGGACTTCGTCGCCGACCATGAGGACGGGCGCGAGGCCGCAGCAACCGAGGCAGCGGACTTCATCGACGGAGAAGAGGCCGTCGGCGGTCACTTCGTCCTTTTCGATGTTGAGGATGGAGCGGGCCTCTTCGACGAGGTCCTGGCCCCCGCGCAGGTAGCACGCGGTGCCCATGCAGATGGCGACGCGGTTCTTGCCCGGCTTCTTCGTCTTGAAGAAGTGGTAGAACGTCATGACGCCGTAAATCTTCGCGAGCGGCAGGGAAAGCATCTGGGAAAGACGCTCCGCGGCTTCGCGCGGAATGTAGCCGAACTCCTCCTGGACCCGATGGAGGATCATGATGAGGTTGCCCGGCTTCTGCTTCCACTCGTTCACGAAATCCACGAGTTCCTTCGAGAACTCGATCTGAGCGACTGGCATTGGAATACCCCCGTGAGTGTATGGTGCGATAAGCGGCGCGCGTATTATAGGGGGGATTGCCGGAATTGACAAGAAAAAAATCAAAAAATATCGATATAAAAACGATAACTTTACAAATCCTGCCGGTTTGTTCTGTCTACATTTTCATACAAGATGGTGTCAGACACCCGCCACAATTCCGCGGCTTTTCGTCGATTCCGCACGCATGCTAGAATCAGCCCGTCACCCTGCCCGAACAAGGAACCGCCATGGATCTCACGCTTCAAGCCATACGACGACGACAGGCCGCCCACAACGCGACGTGGTTGACTCGATGCCACGCGGCGGGGACGCCGCCCGCCTTCGACCTTCCCGCCTTCGCCGCGGCCAACGCGCTGGCGCTCCTGCCCCTCGCGTTCGTGCTGTCGATCGGGGCGCTCGGCGTTTTCATAGCGGCAAACTCGGAAGCGATCCTGTTTTCGCTCATCTTCGTGATACCGATGGTGGCCGTTTCGCTGTCCGCCTTCGTGCTGCTGTTCCTCGACGATCGGAAAGTCCTCTGGCGGAAACGCCGCGACGAAACCGCGGGCATCTACGCGTCCATCGACGCGATCTGCTCCCGGCTCGGCGCGAAACCGGTCCGCCTGATCGGCTTCGAAGCCGGCGTCGGCCGCCCGCTGAGGGCCGATTGCCCGCGCGGCGCCCGGTCCGGGATCGTCCTCGGCGTGCCCCTTGTCGACGCCCTCGACGACAGGCCCCTCGCGGCGTCGATCGCGCTCGCCGTCGCCCGCGGCCGACGCTTCGATCCGCTCGAGAGCCCGCTCGTGCGCGCGGCCCTCGCCTGCGACGAAAACCTCCTCCGCCCCTTCGCCGATTGGCTCGCCGTGGGAAAGCGGACCGTCACCCTGGTCTTGAAACCGGTCATCCTGTTCTGCGCCTGGGTTTTCCATGCCCATCGATCGCTCGTCATCGCGCTGCTCTGGCGATCCTCCCAGCGCGCGGCCTTCCTGTCGGACCGCGACGCTTTGGCGGCGGCCGACGGACGCTCGCTCGCGGCGGCTCTCCGGGCGTCGCTCTGCGGCGGATTGGCGGACGAGTTGCTCGAATATGTCGTCGACTCGGGAACGGACCCCGCCGCCGTCTGCGCGGAACGGGCGCGCGAGTCGCTCGCCGCGCGGCTTGCATCGCTCGACCTGGCCGCCTGCGACGGCAACGCCTTCGTCCCGCATCCGGTGACCGCCGAGCGGCTGGCCGCCCTCGAGCGGAGCGCGGGAAGCGGCGCGGACGCGGATTTCGGCGCCCTGCGCGCGGCCGCGCGGGAAGCGGCGACCGAAGTGTTCGAAACGGCGATCGAGGAACGGCGGGCCAGGGAACGGGCGGAACGGAAGGCGAATCCTCCCGCGCGACTCTGAACGCTATTTGACCAGCAGCGCGCGGATCAGGACGGACAGCTCGAAGCCGAACAGGGCCAGCATGGAAACGGCTATCCCCAGGGGCGCCCACGTGAGGTCCCGTTTCAGGACGAGCGCCAAAACGGAAACGGTCGCCGCGGCGAGCGCGACGGCGATCGTCGCGCACAGGCACGCGAAACGCAGGATGATCGAAAGAGGCCCCTCGGCCGGCGCCGCCACCAGTACGACATGATAGGCGAAGGCGAGCGCCACGGCCACGCCGAACAGGGTTACGGATATCCATCCCGGGCGCGAGGTCGGCCGCCTGCGAAGTCCGTCGAAAACGGTAGCGGGTTTATCCATCGTCGCGTCTGTCGTCACGATTCACTCCTTGCGGGACGGCCGTCCCGCGCGCCCGTGCATCCTGAACCGGGTTCCCGGTTCTGGCAAGAAAAAAATACTTGGCTTGACGCGGATCACCGCCCGTTCCCGACGGTGCCCTCCTCCGAAGCCTCCGGCGATTCGAGCAGCAGGTCGCCTTCGGTCTCCATGATCTGGATCGTCCGCGGCTCCATCTGGACCCGGAACTCGACGTCGCGCGCCTCGCCCGACGACAGGTCGAGCGTCATCGAAGGCGGCACGAGCGAGTGGTAAAGCGGCAGCTGTCCGGCGATCACGGTCAAGGCATACCGCCCGGGCTTCAAGTCCGGGAACGAGAACGCGCCGTCGCGGTTCGTGAGGCGGCGCCGCGTCTCAAGGCCGTCCGACAGCTCGACGACCAGGTTCGCGAGCCCCCGCGCGCGGACATACTCAGGCGCCGCGCCGGCTACCGTGCCGGGCGCCGCCTCGTACAGCGCCACCACGCCCGAGACAGCGCAGGATTCCACCATCCCTATGTCGATGACTTGATCGCCGCCGGTGGCGCGAATGGCGACCGGCATCGGCACGGTCGGCACGAGCTTGGCGTCCACGGAACTCCGGTCCAGCTGGAGATACGCGTTTTCCGCTCGCGGCAGGTAGAACACGTATCCGCCCTTGGAGTCCGTGACGCACACGATTCCGTTCACGCGCACGAGCACGCCCGGCATGGCCGCGTTCGTGCCGGCGTCGTAGACACGCCCGCGCACCACGACCGCGTCGCGCTTGCGTCCGACCGGCACGTCGAGCGGCACGCGGTAGCCTATCGACAGCGACACGCCCGGCGTCCAGCCCGCGATCGTTCCCGTGAGCGTCACTTCCGACCGCGCCGTCGCCGTATGGCCGTTCCGAAACGCGAGCGCCGCAGTTCCGGAGAGTCCCAGCGACGTGTCGACCCATCCGGCGGGATCGAAGCCGTACTGTCCCTGGAGCCGCGCTCCGACGTTCAAGCGATCCTTCGCGTACGACGCGTCGAGCGCGTGACCGAATCCGGTGCGAGAACCCGAAGCCGCCGCGAGACCCGTCAGCTTCAAACCCGCGTTGAAGATCCACGTTTCGTCGAGGCGATACGAAGCGCTCAGCGATTCTTCGTGCCTGAGCGCGTCCGTATCCGCCACCGCGTCCGAACCGAAATCGAACTTGACGCCCAAGCCCGCCGTGAACGGGGCGAAGTCCTGGTTGACGCTCGCGCCGACGATGTTGTTCCACGAATCGTAGCCCGGGTCCGGAAGGCGATCGACGCGATGCTGGTTCTGCCACGACGCGCCGAGCTTGGTGCCGGGTCCCGGCACCGTGTACGACGCCCCGAGCGTGACGTCCGTGGTGCGGTCTGCCGAATCGAGCGACCCGTCCAGGTCGAGGTTGCGATCGGCCCAGTACAGGCTGGCGTCGAGCGCGAGCGCGCCCTCGAGCAAACCCGTCCCGCCCGAAAGCTGCAGCAGCTGGACGTCGCGGTACATGCCCTCGAAGCCGGGCCATGCCCTGACGAAGCGCGCGAGCCAGCGGGCCGGTTTCCAGTCGCCCTTGGTCGACAGGTACAGGGCCGGAACGACTCCGCCTTCGATCTTCGATTGCACGGCAAAATCCGCGTCCGCCTCCAGCCACGAAAACGGCTCGTAGGTCTGAGAAAGCCCGACGCCCATCCGGCCGTCAAGCGGCGAATGCAGCGAGAGCCCGGCACGGTACATCGGGTCGCCCGTCTCCGGATGCGGGAACGTCCAATCGCCGAACGCGGCGGCGGCGCGCGCGCCTCCGTCCTTCCACACGTCGGCAAACGCGAAGGCGCCCGCTCCGATATCGCCGATCGAACCAGCGCCGAACGCGCCCCGAATTCGCGCGCCGCGGCCGAGACCGGGCGAACCGAGCAAGGGCGACAGTCGGTACGCGTCGTCGCCGAGCGCGACCGACACGGCATCGTTCGAATACGAAGCGAAGTAACGATCCTGGGGATCGAACCAGAGCGGGTCGGTATCGGTGCCGATCCGTTTGTGCGCGAACAGCTCGACATCGTGCACGCCGTCGTCGTCGATCGATCCTTTCGCGGACACCGTCTCGGACGCGTCCGCCTCGAACGCGCTTCCCAGGTCGAAGCCGGCTCGCGTGTCGAGCGCGACGGGCAGGTAGTGCACGATGTAGGACAGGTCGGTGGACGCGGGCACGAGATCGACGACGACGGACGCGGCGCCGAGCGCTTTCGCCACGGGCGCGGCCGGATCGGGATTGCGAAGCAAAGCGGAAATCTGGAGGTGATGTTGCACGAAGCGCGCGATGTCGGGGCTCGTCGTCACGAGGATCGAAAACGCGCGACGTTCGCCGACGGCGAGCAGCGTTTCGTCGACGCCGGTCAAGCCGCGGTATTCGACCGTATACTCGTAATCGCCGACGGCGCGAAATCGGACCAGCAGCTCGGTGTTGCCCGTGTTCGCCGCCAGACACGCGATCTCGTAGGTTTCGCCCGAGACGGCGTACGACGGGGAGTCGACGACGCGGAAATCGAGCGACGCCGCGGCGAGCACCCGAACCTTCAGGTCGCACTCGGCGGCCGCGGCGCGCGTGTCCGGATCGACGAGGCGGTAGCGGATGACGTACTCGCCGGCAGGCGCGTCGGCGGCGGTCACGAAGGAAACGACGCGGATCTCGGTCGCGCCCGCGGGCACGTCCACGTCGACGCGCGGCGTCAAGGCCTTCCAGCCTTCGGGGAGATTCGCATCGACTGCGAAGGAGCGCGCGGACTTGGTATCGTTCGTCACGCGGAGGGCGGTCGATACGACGCCGCGCGGCGCCACTTCGACCGCAGCCGCGACCGCGGCGACGCGCACTCCGCTCCCCTGGGAAAAGGCCAGGGCGCACGCGAACCCCGCGTACAGGGCCAAGGCCGCGCCGGCCCTAATCCTTGAGGACAAGATTGACGTTGACGCCGAAGATGTCGGCGCCTCCGCAGTCCACCACGACGAGCGCCTTGTACGACCCGTTCGGTACGCCAGCCAGGTCCGCCTGATACGCCGCCGAGGTCTGGGGATACAGGCGCCTCCCGTTTCCCTCGAACTTGCCGACGTGCGCGCCGTTCGCGTCGAAGAGATCGACCCAGAAATGACCGCGCAGCATCCGTTCGCCCGTGTTTTCCACTTCGGCCACGAGCGTCTTCAAACCCGCTTCGTTTTCGAGCCTGAGCTTGGCGAACTTGACGGAACGCTTTCCGGTCTCGCCGAAATGCGTGACGACCTGGATGGCGTAGCGCATCACTTCGTTGATGCCGATGGCGGGTTGCCCGCCTCCCGGCGCGCTCGATTCGGCCGAGCCTTCCGCGATCGGCTCCACCATGATGACGCTCCAGTACGTTCCCGCCAGCGTCGCGTCGTCGGGCGCCCGCACGGAAAAGGCAACGCGGACGCTCTGCTTCGGGGGAATGACGCCCTGCTTCGGCGACAGCGTGATCCAACTGGCGTTGGATCGCGGCAGCTTGCCCGGATCGCCGTAGAGCACGCGGCCGTCCGCGTAGAACGAATAGTCGGTCTGGTAGACTTTGTATTCCTGCGGCTTGTCGCCGGTGTTCGACAGCTCGATGACGCCGTCCTTCGTCACGCCGGCTTCCACCGTGTACTCGTACGTGAGGGATCCGACGACGCTCAGCTCCGCGAACGCGGCGTCCGCGGCGAAGCACGCCAACGCGCAGATGATTAACCGTTTCGGGCGCATTGCCATCACCCTCAATACTCGGTCAGCGTGTAGACAACCGTCGTCGTGTTCGACGTGCCGACGATCGCAGATACTCCTGTGAGCTGGAACTGCATCGATATTCCCGCTACCTGCGTTTGGCTGGCCCTACGGACGATCAGCAGATCCGCGTCCGTCAATTCGCCGTAAGCGGAGAGGCGGTAGTTCCAGCCCGTCGTCGGCGCGGTACACCGGATGTACAGGCGCAGGTTCGGATGCCAGTTCGTATCCACTTTTCGCGCCGTGATGTACCAGCCCGTGCTGCCGGGCATCCAGCCTCCCGGCAACCTTCGCACACGCATCACGGTTTGCGCAGCGCCGCTCGTGTACGTGGAAACACTGATGTCGGCACCCGGTACCGTCGGCATGTTTGCTCCCGGAACTACAACCGTCCAGCCGGCCGCGCCAGTCGTGATACTCAGGTTTATCGCTCCCGCCACGGAAACCGAGACGGACAGCCAAAACACGGCAACGATGGGTGATTTCATATCCTTCACGGTAATCCGCCTCCCATAAAACGACAAGGGCGCCCCGACGGGCGCCCTTGCGCGATCGGTTCGCGGGCGAACGCTCCTTACAGGTCCTCGGTGAGGGTGTAGGTCACCGTCACGAGGTGGTTGTCGCCGAAAGCCAGACTGGCGGGCGTGTCGACGACCAGGCCATAGGTCAGGTTGGCTCCGCTGGCGGCGGCAATGCCGGTGACACAGCTCGGAATGCCGGTGATCAGGTTCTGGCCCGTGCCGGTGATGGTCACGTCGCCCGCGGCGGTGCCCCGTCCGCCGGGAACCGTGGCCGCCACGTGGAGCGACGTGCCCGCGGGAGCGGCGTCGGCGCCGCCCCAGGCCACCGTCACCATGCGGGTGGTGGTGGGGGCGTTGATGGTCGTATAGCGAAGGTACTTGGAACTATTGGACTCACCGGTGGGGTTGTCGCCCGCGACCAGGGGAGCCACGACATTGAGGGTGATGGTGGTGACGTCGTTCAAGCCGATCATGGCCACGGCCGGAACGTTGAGCTGAACCTGGTGGTTCACCGTGCTCGTCTGGGCAAAGGCGCCCGACACGATCACAAGGGCGACGGCGATCAGAACCAGCGTCTTCTTCATCTCTCTGCGCCTCCTAGCGCTCTCTAACCCGGCTTATCCAGCCGGTTTGTTCGTCTCTCGATAACCTGACTCGAGTATACAACCATGCAATTTTTAAATCAAGAAATATTTTGCCTTTTTTCGTCTTTTTTTTCTTTCGCCTTTTTTTATTGTTTGGTTTCAAGCAAAGCTCCAGATACGAAAGCACCCGAAAGATACGACTTCCGGGCGCTTTCTTCGACGAAATAGATATTTTTTAACAGAATCTCCAGATTTTACTTAATCCTTCGTGTCTTTGCCCTTAGGGGACAGAGGATCCGGCGGTAAAAGCTTTTCAGCCTTAAATGAGCTAAATTCCGCAGAATCGATAGATCGGAAAAATATGTTTGAACTCGGCGCAAATCCGGTAATTCCCGTCGCTTTTACCACCGATTTTCCGTTCAAGGCCACAGAGATGTCACCCTTGCCCGGATCGATATCGATTTCGAGCATATTAAATTGGAAGATATCAGCCGTGACAGGCGCTTCAGCGATCATTTCCATGTCGATATCCGTGCGCGAGCGATAGATCTGGATCCGCGTCTTGTCCTTCCGGTAGTGGACCGGATCGTAGGTGAGCCAGATCAGGAAGGATTCGCCGTTGCCATATCCCTCGAACGTCCGCGATTTCGAGACGTATACGTGGATTCCCACGCCGACCCAGCCCTTGCCCGTCGAACGCGCCTTGAAGGCGAAACGCATCGGATCCATCGTCTGGACCACCGGCACCATGATCTTGGCGAAATACTGGCCCGAATCGGTCTGCCGCACGAGATCGCTTTCCCGTTCCCACGAACCGAGCCGGGGGACGGCCTGGTCGAAGCCATCCTTGACCGATTCGCGCGGAGCTTTCCCGGGCGTCTCGGCCGGCGTTTCCGCTCGGGCGGCCGGGCGCTTCCGCTCGGATTCAGGCGCGGGCGGATCGGGCTCGAAGCCGGGACCGAGCAGCGCGGGCCGGACCGCCGCTTCCGGCATCGGCCCGAAGCCCGCGGGCGACGTGTCACGAGATTTCCGCGCCGGGTCCCCAGCCACGGGACGTTCATCAACGGCCAGCGGGCTCTCGGCCGGCGTTTCCCGCGGAGTCGCTTCCGCCGACGGCCCTTCGGGCGCGGCGGCGTTGTGATCCGACGGCGTAACGGGAATCACCTCGCCGCCGCTTTTTTCCTCGGGGCGGGGTTCCGGGCCCTTGGGCGCCGGCTTTGGAGATTCCTGAACGACCGTCGCCTCCGAGGGCGTGCCCGGCATTTCGAGCACCAGGTCGGCAGTGGCCGCTTCCACCGGCTTAATGGCTCGCCGATCCTGCGTCACCTTGATCTCGACTTCGCGGGAATCGCCCGACGCGAGCTCGACGGTCATCGAAGCCGGCGTGACCGTGTGATAGCTGGGGATCTGCCCGCCGACGATCTTGATCGTATAGGTTCCCGGCACGAGATCGGGGAACGCGAATTCGCCGTCGGCCCCGGTCACGCGGCGCTTGACCCGGCCTTCGCCCGCCATCTCGACGATCAAACCCGGCAACCCGCGTTCTCGAACGCGATTTTCGGATTCGTCGCCGCTTCCCTCGCCGTAGCTGCCAGTCCTGGCCAGATTGTACAGTCCCACGGTTCCGCGCAGCTCGCATGAGACGACGAGCGGGATATCGATCGTCTGGTCGCTGTTTTTCTTGGTATCGACTTCCATCGGCAGCTCGCGAACGGGAACCAGATCCGCGGATACCGTCCCGCGGTCGATGTACAAATAGGTACTGCTCGTGCGGGGAAGATAGAAGGTGAATGCGCCTTTGGCGTCCGAGATATCGACGAGTCCGTTCAGCCTCACGAGCACGCCCGCGATCGGACGTCCGTCCGCAACATCGTACACCCTGCCGCGCACGATGGCTGTATCGCCCTTTCGGCTCACCGGCAGCTCGAGCGGAAGGCGGTACGAGAGCGTGAGCGAAGCGATGCCGGACGCGCCGGCTTCGTCGAAACCGAACGAGATGTCCGAGGTCGCCGAAAATACGTGCGCGTTCCTGAAACGCACGATGTAGTTCGCTGAAAAACCGAGATCGCCGCGTTCCCACCCGAAAACGCCGAACGAATGGGAATTTCGCAAGCCCAGACCGACGTTGACGCCGCTTTTCGCGTACGATGCCCCGAGGATCAACCCGGCGACCGACTGCGTTCCGCCGCCCGCATAGGCCGCGCTGTAGAAGCGCCCGGAGGCGATGGTGTTCCATGCGTCTGAAACGGCCCATTCGAGCCCGAGGGTGCTTTCCTGAATCGTCTTATTCGTATCCGTCACGGAATCGGCGCCGAAATCCCACTGGGTCGAAAGGCTCGCCGCGAAGGGCGCGAACTCGCGCCTCGCGGTCAACTTGAAGATGTTGTCCCACGCGTCGTAGTTTGGATCTTCAAGGCGATCGACCCGATGGGCGTTTTCCCACGTCAGGCCGAGTTCGGTATCGATGCGGGGAAGCTTCCCGTTCGCGCCGAGCATGATCCGCGTCGTCCTGTCGGCGCTCGCGAGGCTTTCGTCCAGCTCGAGGTTCCGCTCCGCGTAGTAACCCCCGCCAACCAGGTGCAGGGCGCCGTCGAGCAGCGCGAGCCCAAGGTTCGCCTGGGCCGTCATGGAATCCGCGTAAGATCCCCCGAAACCGGGCCACACGCGCATAAACCGCGCGTTCCAGGCGAACGCGCCCGGGTTGCCGGTGATCGCGGAATAGATCCCCGGCGAAAACGCGCCGGACGCCGATCTCGTGACCGCGACATCCGCGAGGGCGAGCACGTTCTTCATGGGCCGGTATTCCTGCGAAAGACCGATCGAGGCGCCGCCGTCGAGCGGCGTGAGGAAGTTCGCCGAAGCCCGGTAGAAATCGGACCGCTCCGTCTCCGACGGAACCGCGTACGAAAGTCCGCCGCCCGCACCCTGTTCCCCACCGTCCATCCAGACATCCCGATAGTACAGCGCGGTCGCCCCGAAACGGCCGACTTCCGCAGACGCCCGGACGCCGCGCGCCAAACCCTCGCGCCCCAGCAGCGGCGACAAGCCGAATTGGTCGTCGCCGAGCGTCAGGTCGAACAGGGGGTTGTGGTACTTCAGCGTATATCGGTCCTGCGGATCGAACCAGAGCGGATCCGTATCCGTCCCTAGTCGCTTGCGTAGGTAGAGGTCGACCTCGTGTTCGCCACGGTCGTCGAGCGTTCCCTTCGCGCTGATGGTTTCCGAAAGGCTTCCGGACCAATCGCCCGAATACGTGCTGGTCGCGGTCGTCTCGAAATAGACCGGCAGGGTATTCACGATGAACCGCGCGTCCACCGATTTCGGCACGATTTCCACGATGCACGATATCGCGCCGAGAATCCGCGCGATGTCGTCGTCCGGATTCCTAAGGATGGCGTTGACGTTGACGAGCTGGGTCGTGAACCGCTTCAGGTCATCCTTCGTCTTGACGACGATCGACACCGGCCGGACTTCGCCGACTTTCAGCACGGTTTCGTCGACGCCGGTCAGTCCCTCGTAGGACACCTCGAACTCGCCGCCTTTCGAGGCGAGAAGCCGCACGAGTATTTCGCGGTTGCCCGCGTTCGCCAACGAACAGTCGATCCGGTAGGAATCGCCGGCCACGACGAAACGCGGTTTTTCCAAGACGCGGAAATCCGCGGTCATGACGGGTCGTACGATCACCTGGAAAGCGCATTCGGCGGCCGCGGAACCCGTGGCCGCGTCGATCAGGCGGAACGCGACCGGGTAGGTCCCGGCAAGCGCGTTGGCGGGTATGAAAAAGGATACGATGCGCACCGCGGATGATCCTGAATCGAGTTTGAGTTCGAGGGCGGGGGTTACCGGACGCCAGCCCTCGGGCAGGGCGGCATCCAGACGGTAGTCGACGGATCGGGTGGTCCCGTTTTCGACGACGAGGGCCGCCGAGGCGACGGCGCGCGGATCGACCTCGACGATCGAAGACCCGGCCGTCCGCAACGTCATGCCGCGACCGTCCGCGACGGCCAGCGCGGCCGCGCAGAGGCCGAACGCGAGGATCGCAGCCCGGAACCTAGTCCTTGAGGACGAGGTTGACGTTGACGCCAAACACATCGTCGCCTCCGCAGTCGACGACGATCAGGGCTTTGTACGTCCCGTTGGCGACGCCGGGAAGATCGGCGGCGAACTGGACGGAAGTGAGGGGGAACAAACGTTTCTTGTTCCCGGTGAATTTCCCGACGAACGCCCCCTTTGCGTCGTAGAGGTCGACCGCGAGCGTGCCGCGCAGCCAGCGCTCGCCGGTGTTTTCGGCGTCGACGACCAGGACACGCTTGCCGTTTTCCGCCAGGAGCTTCATGGCGACGAATTTCAGCGAACGGGTCCCCGTGTCGCCCACGTGGGTGACGATCTGGACCGAGTAGCGGAAAACCTCGCGCACGCCCAGCGTCGGCCGATCCGCGGGAACGATGCCGGATTCGGGAGATCCTTCCGGTACGGGCTCGACCATCACGAGGCTCCAATACGTGCCCGTCAGGGTGGCGTCGTCGGGCGTCTGGACCGAAAAGTGCGCCTGGACGGTTTCCTTGGGAGGCACGACCACCAGTTTGGGCGAAAGCGTGATCCACTTGGCGTTGGATCGGGGAAGCTCACCCGGGGTCCCGTATTGAACCGTCCCGTCGGCATAAAAGAAATAATCGGTTTGATACAGCTTGACCTCGGCCGGCTTGTCTCCGACGTTGCTCAAATCGATGGTGCCATCGTACGAAGCGCCGAGCTGGACGGTGAATTCGTGGGTGAGCGGGCCGACGACGCTCACTTGGGCGCCTGCCGCGGCCGAGCACGCGAGGGAGACGAAGACCGTCAAGATTCGCCGGAACTGTCCCATCTGCTCCTCCCCAAGTCCGCCGGACGCGGAAAAGACCTTGTTCGCCTCATCAACCCGTAGCTTCAGGATTCTTTGCGCCACTCGGATTCCCATGTTCGGCTCGACGAATCAAGTGCCTCCGAAAAGGGGCGCCCTCGCGAGCGCCCCTTTCGGAACCGATCGGAGCCGTAGGCCGTCAGGCGTCCTCGTTCAGCGTGTACAGTACCGTAACCTGGTTGCTGGTACCCGACACGAGGTCTGATGGGGTCACGATAACGAAGGAATAGGTAAGCTGGTGCCCGCTGGCGGCGGCCGTGCCGGTGATGCAGCTGCCGATTGCCGTGAGGACCGTCTGGGCGGCATCGCCGATGGTCCGCTCGGTGGCAGGAGTACCCGCGCCGGTAGCCGCACTCGCGCCGGCGACGACGTGAAGCTCGGTGCCCGTGGGCGGCCGGTCGGCATCGCCGGAGTCCCACTGCACGGTGACAGTGCGCTTAAGACCCGTATCATTGATCGTCGTGTAGCGCAGATACTTCGAGTTGTTCGTCTGCCCGGTGGGCGGATCGCCGGCAGTCGCCGGATTCACGGTAGTCAACGTGATGTTGGTCGCGTCGTTCAATCCGATCATGGCGATCGCATTGATGGTGAGCGTCACCGGATGGTTTACCGTGCTCGTCTGCGCGAAGGCGGCGCCCGCCACCATGGCTCCGAGAACCAAAAGAACCAGAATCTTCTTCATTGCCTTGCGCCTCCTTGCGCTCAAGGTGAACCGTATGCGGCCGCAGAGCGGTCCGCGTCAAAGCCGGCATGAAGCTGTTTCCAAGGTAACGCGCGCACCGTGCCAAAGCAAGAAAGCGCCGCATCCGCCCGGAAATCCGCCGCTTCCGGCAAACATCCCCAAAGTCCACCTATCTATTAGCAAGACTCGTGCCAGCTCCGTGGCGACTTTATTATCGGCAGATCCGTAAAATTCGCGTTGCGCGAAACCGAAATCCGCACTCTGGCGACTTTCGGCCTTTACATGCCCGAATTCCGGGCATTACACTCCTTTTCATGGACAATCCGGCCGATTTGGACCGCCTTGGGCGCGCTTTGGCCGCGGATGGCCATCATGCGGAAGCTGCCGCCGCCTTCGAAAAAGCGCTTTCGCTCGATAAAAAATCCGCTGACTTGTGGTACAACCTCGGCTTGGAACTGAAGGCGCTCGGAAAATTCGTCGAAGCCGTCGACAAACTGGAAAAATCCGTCGATCTCGACCCGGAACTTGTCGACGCCCACATCGCCCTCGGACTCATCGCTTACGAAAGCGGCCAGCCCGCCCTGGCCGAAAGCCGCTACCGCGACGCTCTGCGTCTGGATCCGGAGTCCTTCGACGCGTGGAACGACCTCGGCGTCGTGTTTTTCACCATCGGCCGCATTCCCGAAGCCCGGAACGCGTTCGAAAAGGCGGTGGCGGCGAATCCGAACAAGGCCGACGCGTGGTATAACCTCCGGGACGCGTGCGACGAACTCGGCGACGAGGCGGGCCGCCGGGCGGCCGACGAACGCTATCGACTGCTTTCCATGGAATAGGAGCGGGTAATGGACAAGGGCGATATCCTGAACGGCGCCTGGCGCCTCGAGACGAAGCTGTCGGACGGAGCCACCTCCGTCACCTGGCGCGGCCACGCGGAAACGGTCAATCCCGCCGGACTTCCGGAGGGCGCGGCGGTCGTCGTCAAGGCGCTGTCGTTCAACGCCCTGGGCGACTGGAAGGTCTTCGACCTCTGGAAACGCGAAGTCAAGGTCCTCAAGGGGCTCGACCATCCCGCCATCCCCAGGCTCTACGACGACTTTTCCTGGTCCGAAGGCGGCGTCACGCGCTTCGGCCTCGTCATGGAGGCGGTGGACGGCGTCGACCTCCAGAAGACTGCCGACAGTGGGCATGTCTTCACGGAAACCGAAGTGACGCGCCTCGTCGCGGAACTCCTCAAGATCCTGTCCTACCTGCACGCCTTCCGGCCGCCCGTCGTCCACCGCGACGTCTCGCCGAAGAACCTCATCCGACGCGCGGACGGGTCCATCGCGCTCGTGGATTTTTCCGGCGTGCAGGACGCGATCAACTCGGCCTACCGCGGCACGTCCACCGTCGTCG
>CAYZZW010000073.1:0-14132 GCA_964482955.1 uncultured Treponemataceae bacterium
CGCCGCGGTCGGTCTGCTTGCGCTTCTTCATGGCCTTCTTGACCATGTTGACGCCCTGGACGACGGCGCGGCCCTTGTCTCGGTCGATGCGGAGGACGGTACCGCGCTTGCCTTTTTCCTTGCCGGCGATGACCTCGACGGTGTCGTCCTTCTTGAGCTTGTAGTTAACGACGTTCATTGCCATACCCGTCTCCTCAGAGGACCTCGGGAGCGAGCGAGATGATCTTCATGTAATCCTTCTCGCGCAGTTCCCGCGCCACCGGCCCGAAGATGCGCTTGCCCTTCGGGTTCTTGTTCGCGTCGATGATCACGCAGGCGTTGTCGTCGAAGCGGATGTAGGTTCCGTCCGGCCTGCGGTATTCCTTGTGCGTGCGCACGACGACCGCCTTCTCGACGGTGCCCTTCTTGATGGCGGAATTGGGGATCGTCTGCTTCACGGCCACGACGATGATGTCCCCGATTCCGGCGTAACGGCGCTTGGAGCCGCCGGGCACCTTGATGACCTGGACGATCTTGGCGCCGGAGTTGTCGGCCACGTTGAGCCTGGATTCTACCTGGACCATTGTTTCCCTCCGGCCTTATTTCGCCCGCGCCACGATCGTCTCGAGCGTCCACCGCTTGTCGCGGCTCAGAGGCCTCGACTCGACGACGCGGACGGTATCACCGACGTGGGCTTCGTTCTGCTCGTCGTGCGCCTTGATCCGCTTGGAGCTCTTCACGTACTTCTTGTAGAGCGCGTGAAGCTTGCGGGTCGTGATCTCGACGACGACGGTCTTGTCCATCTTGTCGCTGACGACGATGCCCTGCAGGGTCTGCTTGCCCTTGCTTTCGTTATTCAGGACCTGTTCCACGTTGTGTCTCCTCGCCCCTTACGCCTTGGCCTGCTCGCGCTCGCGCTGGGTAATCAGCGTGTTGAGGCGGGCGATCTGGCGGCGGTACTCGCGCTTCTGCAGGGGGTTCTCGACATGGCCGATCACCATCTGCATGCGGAGGTCGAAGTACTTCTTCTTGAGGTCCTCGCGCTTGGCGAGGAGCTCGTCGTACTTGAGTTCCTTGAATGAGTTCTTCATCGGCTCACTCCATCTCCATGTCGGTGCGGGCGAGGAACTTCGTCTTCACCGGCAGCTTGGAGCCGGCGAGACGCATGGCCTCTTCCGCGACCTTCCGCTCGACGCCCGAAAGCTCGAACAGCATCGTGCCGGGACGGACGACGGCGACCCAGTATTCGGGAGCGCCCTTGCCCTTGCCCATGCGGGTTTCAGCCGGCTTCTTGGAAAACGGCTTGTCCGGGAACACGCGGATCCAGAGCTTGCCGCCGCGCTTGATGTAGCGGTTGAGCGCGATACGCGCGGCTTCGATCTGGCGGTTCGTGAGCCACTCGGGCTCCATGCACATCAGGCCGAATTCTCCGAAGGCGATGGTGTTGCCCGTGTGGGCGTCGCCGTGGATCCGCCCGCGCTGGACCTTTCTGTGCTTGACTCGTTTCGGTGACAGCATGGTTTAGCTCCTCGCCTCGCGGTTGTCCGGCCGCGGGCCCCTGGGACCGCCGCGCCTGCCGTCCCGGCCGGGCTCGCGCCCGTCGTCGCGCCGGGGTTCCCGGCGGCCGCCGCGTTCGTCGCCGCGGTCCCTGCGGACCAGCATGCCGGCGTCCTCGTTCTTGTCGGCCTTGTAGAGCATGCCCTGGTAGATCCACACCTTCACGCCGATCTTGCCGAACGTGGTGTTCGCCTCGGCGAAACCGTAGTCGATGTCGGCGCGGAGGGTGTGGAGCGGGGTCCGGCCTTCCTTGTACTGCTCGGTGCGGCTCATGTCCGCGCCGCCGAGGCGGCCCGACATGCGGACCTTGCAGCCCTGGGCGCCGCCCTTCATGGCGTTGCCGACCGCGTTCTTCATGGCGCGGCGGAACGAGCCGCGGGTCTCGAGCTGGCGGCTGACGCTCATGGCGACGACCTGCGCGTTCGTCTCGACCTTCTTCACTTCCTTGATCTTGATGGAGACCTTCTTGGTCACCATCTTCTGGAGCTCGAGGCCGATCTTCTCGATGTTCGCGCCCTTCTGGCCGATGAGCACGCCGGGACGCGCCGTGTGGATGACGATCGTCACCTTCTGCGGGTGACGGACGATCTCCACCTCGGAGATGTCGGCGTTCCGGGTGTCCGGCATCGCCAGGATCTTCTTGCGCAGGTTGAGGTCCTCGTGGAGCGTCTTCGCGTAGTCGCGCGGATCGACGTACCAGCGGGACTTCCAGTCCTTGTTGATGCCGAGCCGGAGCCCGACGGGATTTACTTTCTGGCCCACGTTATGCCTCCGTCCTTCCGATTTCGCCGACGACGACGCTGATGTGCAGCATGCGCTTCTGCTGCATGTCCGCGCGTCCGCGGGCGCGGAACCACACGCGGCGGAGCCGAGGGCCTTCGTCGACGCGGAGTTCCTTCACGAAGAGCATGTCTTCCGCGAGCTTGCGGTTCTGGTTGAGGGCGTTCGCGGCCGCCGACATGACCACCTTCCTGATGAGCTTCGCGCCCTTGTTGGGCACGTTCTCGAGGATGGCGAGCGCGTCGGTGTACGGCTTCCGGCGGACGAGGTCGGCGACGGGCCTGACCTTCGTCGGGGAGCCGAGGAGCCACTTGGCGACTGCGGTGTAATCCTTGTTGTCGGCCATGATCACTTCTTCTCCGCTTTCTTGTCGCTTCCGCCGTGTCCGCGGAAGGTCCGGGTGGGGGCGAACTCGCCGAGCTTGTGCCCGACGTAGTTCTCGGTCACGTAGACCGGCACCCAGCTCTTTCCGTTGTGCACGGAAATGGTGAGGCCGACCATCTCGGGGATGATGGTGGAGCAGCGGGAATAGGTTTTCACCATCTTCTTGTCTCCCGCCTTCGTCGTCTCGAGCACCTTCTTGTACAGGCTCTTCGCTATGAAGGGCCCTTTCTTGACTGATCTCGACATTGCTACTTACCTCACTTCCTGCGCTTCACGATGAAGCGGGACGACGGCTTGTGGGGATCGCGCGTCTTGTAGCCCTTACAAGGCTGGCCCCACGGGGAGACAGGCTGCTTGTAACCCTTGCCGCGGCCTTCGCCGCCGCCGTGCGGATGGTCGACCGGGTTCATGACGGTACCGCGGACCTTGGGCCTGAGGCCCTTCCACCGGTTGCGTCCGGCCTTGCCGATCACCTCGTTCATGTGGTCTTCGTTGCCCACGGCGCCGATCGTCGCGATGCACTTCCCGAAGACGAGGCGGAGCTCGTTGGAGGGCAGCTTGATCGTGACGTAGTCGCCGTCGCGGCCGACGATGAGCGCTCCGGCGCCGGCGGAGCGGGCGAGCTGGCCGCCCTTGCCGAGGTTGAGCTCGATATTGTGGACCGTGAAGCCGGTCGGGATGCTGTCGAGCGGGAGGGCGTTGCCCACCTCGATCGGCGCGCCGGGACCGGACATGATCTTCTGTCCGACCGCGAGGCCCTTCGGGGCCAGGATGTAGCGCTTTTCGCCGTCCGCGTAGTTCACGAGGGCGATGTTGGCGCTGCGGTTCGGGTCGTACTCGATGGAGGCGACCGTGCCCTGGATGCCGACCTTGTTGCGGAGGAAGTCGATCGCGCGGTACTTGCGCTTGTGTCCGCCGCCGCGGCGACGGACGGAGATGCGGCCGTTGCCCGCGCGTCCGGCGCGGTCGACCTTGCCCTTGGTCAGGGCCTTCACGGGCTCGTTGCCCTGCGTCAGTGCGTCGTTGACGACCTGGACGCGGTGGCG
This sequence comes from uncultured Treponemataceae bacterium, assembly GCA_964482955.1. GTDB lineage: Bacteria > Spirochaetota > Spirochaetia > Treponematales > UBA12059 > JAPLSN01. The sequence goes on from CAYZZW010000073.1 coordinate 3,747, forward strand.
GAGGCCCGGGGTTATCGGCTTGAACGTCTTGATAGCCATAATGTACTCCCTGGGTTCCTTACACGCCCTCGAAGATGCCGATCGTCTCACCCTTCTGGAGCTTGACGATGGCCTTCTTCCAGGCCGCGGTGTAGCCGGGCTTGCCGCGCGAGCGCTTGGGCTTCGGCGTGACGTTGATCACGGCGCACTTGACCGGATGGACCTTGAACATGACGCGGACGGCCTCCATGATCTGGGGCTTGGTCGCGCGCTGATCGACCCGGAAGACGTACTTTCCCTCCTCGCGGAGGATGTTCGTCTTCTCGCTGAGCACGGGTTCGATAAGAATGCTGTCGTTCTGCATCGCGCGCTCCTTACTTGTCCGCGTAGAACTCGTTGAGCTGCTTCACGGCGCTCTCCATGACGACGACGTGCCGTCCGTAGAAGAGGTCGTGGGCCCTCAGGCGGTTGTACGACAGGAAATGCAGCCAGGGGATGTTGCGCCCGGCGCGCTTGACGGCGGCGTCGTCGTCCTTGAGGATGACGATCGTGCGCTCGGCCTTCTCCTGCGGCACCACCTTGTCGAGGATGGCGACGAGATCCTTCGTCTTGCACGATTCGACCGTGAAGTCCTGCACGACCATGAGCGTCTCGTTCTGGGCCTTGAGGCTCAGGATGGTCTTCAGGGCCAGGCGCTTCACCTTCTTCGGCAGCGCGTACGAGTAGTCGCGCGGCTTCGGGCCGAACTGGATGCCGCCGCCCACGTACACGTTCGACTTGGTGTCGCCGTGACGGGCGCGGCCGCCGCCTTTCTGGCTGTAGGGCCGGCGGTTGGTGCCGTGCACCTCGGCGCGAGTCTTCGTGCACGCGGTGCCCACGCGGGCGTTCGCGAGCTCGTTGTGAATCGCGTAGTAGATCACGTCTTCGTTGATGGGCAGGCCGAACACTTCGTCAGCGAGCTGAACGGTGCCGGTCTCCTTGCCCTGAACGGAAACGACTTTCCTTTCCATAGCGGTCCCCTATCCTTTACTTCGACCGCTTCACGGCGGTGCGGACCACGACGACGCAGTCGCGCGGGCCGGGAACGGCGCCGCGGACCAGGAGCAGACCGTTGTCCGCGTCGACGCGAATGACCTTGAGGTTCTGGATCGTGACCTTCTCCGAGCCCATGTGGCCGGGGAGCTTCACGTTCTTGAACGACTTGTGGGGGTAACAGCGCTGTCCGGTGGAACCCGGTTCGCGGTGGAACTTGGAACCGTGGGTGTTGCGGCCGCCGCCGAAATTCCAGCGCTTCATGACGCCCTGGAAGCCCTTGCCCTTGCTCGTCGCAGAAACGTCGACGAAGCGCGTGCCCTGGAAGAGGTCCACGCCGAGCTTGTCGCCGACCTGGACTTCCTTGCCGAAGCCCCGCATCTCGCGGAGGATCCGCGTGGGGGCGACGTTCTCGGGGAACTGGCCCGCGTACGGCTTCGACGTCCGGCTCTTCTTGAGCGAGAAGGTGCCGAGCACGACGGCGTCGTAGCCGGCCGTGTCCGCCTTCTTCTGGCCGACGACGACGTTCGGTTCGAACCTGAGCACCGTGACGGGCATGAGGACCCCGGTGTCGTCGAACACTTGCGTCATGCCGACCTTCTTTCCGATCAGTGCAATCATGCAACTCTCCTAGCGTTGAACGCGTCGGCACGGAGCCGGGCGTTTACAGCTCGGTTCCGCGGGACGAAGCCCGGGAACCTTTTCCGCGGAACGGGCCGAGGACTCGCGCCCTCCCCGATCCGATAAAACCCTTACTGCTTGATCTCCACGTCGATGCCGGCCGGAAGCTCGAGCTTCATGAGGGCGTCCATCACGTCGGCGGACGGCTTCATGATGTCGATGAGCCGCTTGTGCGTCCTCATCTCGAACTGTTCCCTGGACTTCTTGTGCACGTGCGGGGAACGAAGGACGGTGTACTTGTTGATTCTCGTCGGAAGCGGGATGGGTCCCGAAACCTTGGCACCGGCCTTCTGGACGGTGGAGACGATGGCGCGGGCGCTGTCGTCGACGAGACGAACATCGAAGCCCCTGAGCCTGACGCGGATCCTGTCTTTCATGTGTCCTCCAAAGATCGCTTGCGCCGGCATTCCCGGACCGTACCCTGGCGGGCGCGTCCAAGACCCTGGCGCGCGGAGTCGTGGAACTCCGCACAAACGACGGCCACCGCGACGCGGCGAACGTCCCCGCATCCCCGATCCCGGGCAACCCCCGAGTGCGGATGAAGGCTCGCGCATGATGGCGAAATACGCGTTTTTGGTCAAGTAGACGGGGCGGAAAACGGCGAACGAAGCGCGGAAATCGACAGAAAAACGCGGTTTCCGCAGTAAGCGCCACCGAAGCGTCGGCGGACGCCGATCAAGCGGGCGTTCGTCCCCTGAGGAGGAGCACCGGGCTTTCGGCGGGATCGAAGACGCCGCCGTTCCAGTCCGAGGCGAGGGCTTCCATGACGAAACCGGCGCTTTCCATCGCCCCGGAGACTTCGGACGGCAGGAAGGGAATGAGGCGGACGGCGCCCTTGCTCGCCGTTCCGGAGCGCTTATCCGTCAAAATCGTGGAAAACACGATGGTTTCTTCCATATATAAGTAGAAGCGCTCAAAACGCCAGCGCGGGGTGTCGATCAGAGGCAAATCGGACGGTTTGTCGCGCAAGAGGCGTCGATAGTTAAGCAGTTCCACCGCGATGCCGCCGCCCGGCTCGAGCGCGGCGCGGCAGGCCGACAGGAATTCGGGCAATTCCCGACGGTACCCGAGGTGCGGCAGGGTGTTCCCGAGGCAGTACACGAGGCCGAAGCGCCGGTTCGGGACGAGGCGCGGCAGGTCGAGCATCCCTCCCTCGAGGAATTCGGGCGGATTCGCGTGCCCCATCGCCCGCGCGCGGGCTTTTTCCAGCAAAGCAGCGGTCGGATCGATCCCGACGCCCGGCACGCCCGCGTCCGCCAGCGCGATGGCGTGGGCGCCCGCCGCGCACCCGACGTCGAGCGCCGGCAACCCTGGCGCGGCCAAGGCCTTAAGCCCGTCCACCGCCTCCGGCTCGACCGGAAACAGTTCGTCGTAGGCATCCGCGAACGCGTCGTACATGCCGTCCAGCCTAACATCTAAAAGGAAAATTTGCCACGGAACATGAATGGCAAGCGCCCGTGGCGGAGGGGGGCGGGATCCGTTAGGCTATGGGGATAGCGCGTTCGAGGAGGAAAGCATGCTCTTCATCGGTATCATCGTGGCGGGGATCGGCGTCGTCCTGTTCTTCATGGGAAAGAGCTCGGCGGGAAAGGCCGACGAAATGGCGGGCACCGAGACGTCCACGGCGGCGTCGCTCGTGCAGATCGCCTCCGACGTGGCCAAGGAGATCGGCGCGGGTTCGTTCAGCCAGACCGCCGAAGTCAAGGGGACCATCGACTGCCCCAGCCCCCTGCAGGCGGAAATGTCCGGCACGCCCTGCGTCTACTACGCGTGCACGGTCACGCGCGAGTACGAAGAAAGCTACTACGAAAACGATTCCGACGGGCACCGCCAGCTCAAGACGCGGCGGGGCTCCGACGTGATGCAGTCGAACGTGCGCTCGACGCCCTTCAAGCTCGTGGACGCCACGGGTTCCGTCGAGATCGATCCGGAAGGCGCCACCGTGACCGGGCAGCGGACCTTTTCCCAGTACCAGCAGGGTGAAGGCGGCGGCACGGTCACCTTCGGCCGCTTTTCGGTGAACCTGGCCGGAATGCTCGGCGGCGGCGGCGGGCGGCGCACGCTCGGCTACAAGTACGAGGAGACGTCGATCCCGCTCGACGCCACCCTGTACGTCCTCGGCGAGGCGAACGACGCGGGCGGACGGCTCAAGGTCGGGAAACCCTCGAAAAAGGGCGCCCGCTTCATCGTCTCGACGAAGAGCGAGGAACAGTTGGTCGCCGAAGCGCGAAAGTCGTCCAGATTCAAGACGATCGCCGCCTACGTCGTCGCCGCCATCGGCGCCGCCATAGCCATCGCCGGCATCTTCATCCACTGATCCCGCCAAGCGATGACGAAAAAGCCCCGAAGGCGTTCACCGCCGTCCGGGGCTTTTTCTTCGCTTTAGATTTCTCTTCCTCTGCGACTTTGTGCCAACGCTCGAGTACTCGCCAAGCTTCGCCCTGTGGCCAGTCTCCTTACGGAGGGCTCAGAACCAGAAGCGGAGGCCGATCTCGCCCACGATGCCCCAGTCGGGGAAGTGGACGGGATTGATCGCGAGGCCGAGGCTCGGGGCCAGGTCGACCCAAAGCTCGATGGGCTGGCCGATGTGCCACGACAGGCCGATCGGCACGCGGACGCCGAGGGCGGCGTAGGCCTGGTCCGCGAACACGATGTTCGCGTAGCCGCCGATGCCGAGGAACCAGTCGAGGTTGAAGGATCCCTCGCTGACGAGACCCTGGTCGTAAATGTACTTGTCGCCGGTCACGCCGAGCCCGAAGACGGTGTCGTTGATGTTGATCTTGATGCCCCAATAGATGGGCATCGAGGGCACGTGGAGGGCGAGCCCGATGTCGCCGCCCTGGAAACCGTTGGCGCCGAACCAGGAACCTCCGACCACGCCCAGGCTGAGGCCGTTGCCGTGATCCGCGAAGGCGGTTCCCGCGGTCGCAACCGCGAGGCCGAGGACCAATACCAGTATCTTTTTCATGTCACGCTCCTTTTGATGAGTCGCTGTATGCCCGACTCGCCCGAGTATACCACGATTTCCGGCTTCATCAAGCCGCCGCTTCGGCGCCGGCCTTGCGGCCGCCGGGCGCCCCGTGGTATCACCGTGCCCATGATACGTAGGCTCATCTTCGATCTCGACAGCACCCTGTATCCGTCGTCGAACGTCATGGAGCGGGACATCGTGGCCCGCATGAACGCCTACGTCGCGCGGTTTCTCGGCATGGATCTCCACGATGCCGCCGACCTGCGCAAGGTCCGCATGCCGCGCTACGGCACCACCCTCGAGTGGCTCATGAAGGAGCACGGCTTCGACGACGTGGAAGGCTACTACGCGTCGATCCACCCCGACGGGGAGGAACTCGTGCTCGAGCCGGATCCCGGCCTGCGGCCGTACCTCGAATCGCTCGGCCTGCCCATGGCGGTCTTCACGAACGCGCCGTCGGAACACGCGGACCGCGTCCTCGCGCGGCTCGGTCTCGCGGGGCTGTTCGACCGCGTGTTCGACATCCGCTTTTGCGGACTCCGCGGCAAGCCGCACCCGGACGCGTTCCGCGCCGTCTGCGCCGCGCTCGGCGACGCGCCTTCCGACTGCGTCTTCGTCGACGACATCCCCCGCTACGTGAACGGCTTCGTCGCCTGCGGCGGCCACGGCGTCCTCATCGACGAAACCGGCAAGCACCCGGCGGCCGATCTGCCCCGCATCGCCTCCCTGTACGAACTCGGGGCGATGCTGGACGACGGCTTTTTTTCCTGGCGCCAGCTGTCCATGTTCGGCCTTCCGCCCGCCAGAGACGACGACATCGACCTCCACTGAACGTCCGCCGGAGGCTCAACCGACGATTTCCGGCCAAAATGCCGGTTTTCGACCCCGAAACGCCCAAGTTTCGCCCCGGACCCTTGCGCGAACGGAACCTTATGCCGAAAATAATACTGGCCAAAACGCCGGAAGCGTCGTACTGTACAAGTGCCGCGTTTCGCGGAAACCGACCGCGCGCAAGGCGCGCGGAGTGTCGAAGGAATCGTTTCGCATGAAAGAAAAGTCCGGCTTCGCGCCGTATCTGCCCCTGACCTTCCTGATCGGCTTCGGCTTCTTCACGATGGGTCTCATGGATCCCCTCTACGACAACTACCTGCCCAAGTTCCTCGGCCAGTACATCGGCTCCAAATTCCTCGTCGGCCTCGTGATGACGCTCGACAACGTCTTCGCGCTCTTCATGATCCCGCTCGTATCGATCCTGTCCGACCGGACGCGCACGCGGATCGGCCGGCGCATGCCGTACATCGTGACCCTGCTCCCGCTCACGGCCGTCATGTTCGGACTGGTGCCGTACGCGGCGGGCGTATCGCTCGCGGTCCTCGTAGCCGTGGTATTCCTCCTGAACGTCTTCAAGCAGGCGGCCCGCGGCCCGGTGGTCGCGCTCATGCCGGACACCATCCCCGGCGACTTCCGCTCGGAGGCCAACGGCGTCATCAACACCATGGGCGGCATCGCGGCCATCGTCGGCACCGTGTTCCTGGCCCGGCTCATGGACGTGGACGCGATCCTCCCGGTTCTCGGGTCGACGCGAAACCGGCTCCCCTTCCCCGTCGCGTCCCTCCTCGTCGTGATCGCCACGATACTCGTGTTCGCCTTCGTGCGGGAAAAGCGCTCGGACGAAGCCGCCGCCGAGGAGCGGACGCCGTTCTGGTCCTCCTTCAAGGCCGTGACGGGCGCGTCCGACAAGAGCGCCCTCCTCATCCTGACTTCGCTCTTCCTGTGGTTCCTCGGCTACCAGGGCGTCCTCCCCTTCCTGGGCCGCTACGGCGTGGACGTCCTCGGCATGAGCGAGGGCACGACGGCGTTCTCCTCCGGAATGGTCGGCATCGCCTACGCCCTCTTCGCCATTCCCTCCGGCTACGTGGCCCACAAACTGGGCCGCCGGAAGACCATCCGCTTCGCCCTGGCGGCCCTGGTCGTCGTCATGGGGCTCATCTTCGCGCAAGACCGCCTCTCCGCCGCGTTCGGGCTCGGGAACGGCCTCCGCGTGATCGTCTTCTGGGCGCTCCTCTTCGCCTTCGGCATGTTCTGGGTCACCGTCGTGACGAACAGCTTCCCCATGCTCTGGCAAATGGCCGGCTTCGGGACGATGGGCGTCTACACGGGCCTCTACTATACCTTCTCGCAGGCGGCGGCCATCGCGTCGCCGCCGGTCACCGGCGGGCTCATCGACCTCTTCGGCTACCCGGCCATGTACGCGTTCTGCGCGGTCTGCATGTTCGCGGCCTACGTCGTCATGGGCTTCGTCAAGCGCGGCGAAGTCGGGGAGAAGGCGCCCGCGTAATCACCGTTCGATCAAGGTCGGCGCCGCGTTCGCGGGTATGCCGACGATCACATTACAGTCCGGGGCCGAAAACCCCGGAAGAAGGAAGTTGTCATGGGCAGGAAAATCTACGTCGGAAACCTCAGCTACTCGACGCGCGAAGAAGGTCTCAGGGAGATCTTCGCGGCGTACGGGCAGGTTGACTCCGTCAAGGTCATCATCGACCGCGACACCGGCAAGTCGAAGGGCTTCGGTTTCGTGGAGATGGGTTCGGACAGCGAGGCGCAGGCCGCCATCGACGGTACGAACGGCCGCGAACTCGACGGACGCCAGCTCCGGGTCAACGAGGCGATGGACAAACCCCGCCGCGACGACCGCTACTGAGCGTAACGACAACCCGAAAGCCCCGGCCTGTTCGGCCGGGGCTTTTTTTTGGTATACTTGACCGTATCCAGTCCAGGTCGAAAAAGGAAGTGCCATGGCAAAGCCGAATTACAGTTTCGCGAAACGCCAGCGCGAGCTGGAAAAGAAGCGCAAGAAGGAAGAAAAGCTCCTCCGCAAGAAAGAAGCCAAAGCCGCCGGCCTGAACGCCGACGGCGAAGCGACAGAAGGCGCGGAAACTGACGAGGAAGCCGGAGACACGGCGGACGACGACGGTTCCGATACGGCCGGCGACGCGAACGACGGCGAATAGCCGGCTCGATGGGCGAAAAAAGCGGCGGCTCCCTGGTGGGGAGCCGCCGCGCCATTTCCGAAGCCGCGTCGTTTAGAAGACGAACTTGCCGCCCAGGAAGATCTTCAGCCGGCGGAGCGGGTACTCTTCCAGGTAATAGGACATCGTCTGGTGATAATCTCCAGTACCGTCACCATCTGTGTCGATATATACGTCGGTTTCCGCCTCGGCCGGATCGCCGGGGATCATGTAGCACATCTTCCAGAAAAAGCCCAGCTGCCCGAGGTTCACGCCGAAGCCAACGCCCAGATCCAGGTAGTTCGTGGCGTAAAGCGGGTTTTCCGGATCGGGATCGTATTCGTCCGAAGCGATGTCCTTGCCCATCTGGCCGAAGCCCAGCTCCACGAAGGGGTCGAGAAGCCCGCGGTACCCGAGAAAGTGGTACTGGCCGTAGATGTTCACGTCGTAGTCGACGAAGGGGATCATGAAGGGAACCGGCGGGTCGAACGAGCCCCAATCCTCCTCGTAGAACGAAAAGTTGAGCGAGAGGCCCACCGCGAAGTTGCTGAGGCCGTATTCGACGAACGGTCCCCAGAAGATGCCGTCCCCCTCGCCGAAACGGTCGAAGGTTTCGGCCAAGCCGATTTCACTGTCGGTGTAGAGCGCGCCCGAAACGCCGAGCGCCAACTGCGCGAACGACGCGGGCACGGCCAGGGCCGCCACCAACGCCGCGATCATCAAGGTTCGCTTCATGTCGTCCTCCTTGCTGCAAGCGAGAAAAGATCCGGAACATCGTTCCCGGATACGGATGAATGTAGCGCGGCCCACGCGAAAAACCAAGCCCCGTCCGGAATCGACCCCCGAACGCGTCGGACGAAGCGCCCCGCCAGCATTGAAAGCCCGATACGGGCGTCGTATAGTCTATGGAAGGAATCGGAGTCAGCGCCCGGTCCGCGGCGTCCGGCCGCGCCCGGAAACGGCGCCGGTAACCATGATCCGCCCGGCAGTGTTTTTCCTTCGTCAGCGCGTTTCGGTACGGGATCGGACCGCGCGGACATCCGGACGGCATACCCCAAGGAGAGACCATGAAACGAACCATGTTGATCTTCGCCCTGCTCGCGTCTTTCGCGGGCGCGGCCTTCGCCCAGAACCGCACCTCGCTCAACATCATCTGCAACCAGGTGGGGGCGCAGGTCCTCATCGACGGGAAGCTCGCGGGCTACACGACGCCGAACTTCTCGTTCCTCATCTCGGCCGGCAACCGCACCATCACGGTCAAGAAAGACGGTTTCCAGCCCTTCCAGCAGACGATCAAGGTGTCGAACTCCCCCGTCACCCTGAACGTCACCCTGGTGCCGATCGGCGGCGCGGTGACCCCGCCCCCGCAGACCCTCAAGCACGTCCTCACGGTGAACTGCAACGTGAACGGCGCCCAGGTCATCATCAACAACATCCAGGCCGGCGTCACGCCGTTCCGATCGGACCTCGCGCCCGGCTCCTACTCGCTCATCGTGCGCGCTCCCGGCTACACCGACTACACGCAGAACGTCGTCATCAACGGCAACACCACGATCAACGCGGTGCTCCAGGGCCAGATGGCGCCGGTCAGCCTCTCCGTGAACGTTCCGGACGCCGAAATCCTCTTCAACAACGCGTCGTACGGCAAGGCCGCCAACGGCGTCTTCCGCACCTCGCTCGCGCCCGGCAACTACCGCCTCGAAGTCCGCTCCCCCGGCTACAACTTCTGGGCGATGGACGTCATCGTCAATCCCGGATCCGGCCTCACGATGAACGTGTCCCTCCAGCAGCAGATGGCCGCCATCACCCTCACTTGCAACCGCGACGGCGCCGCCGTCTACCTCAACGGAAACTTCGCCGGCAACATCACCCCGCCGCGCTTCGTCACGAACGTCGTGCCGGGCGTCTACAACCTCACCGTCAAGGCTCCCGGGTTCTCCGACTACAACGCGCAGATCAACGTACCGGCGGGCACGGGCTACACGGCCAACATCGTGCTGCAGTACGCCACGGCCAGCTATCACTTCACCCTGAATCCGGCCAACATCAATCCGGACTTCAAGGGCAACCCCTGGAGCCAGATCCGCCTCTACATCGACGGGGGCCCGCAGAAGGATTTCGAAGGCCAGCTGCTGCCCGGCCGCCGCGTGATCCGCGTCGTGACCGGCGCGCTCGTCCTCGAGACGGCGGTTGACGTCGTGTCGGGCGCGAACTACACGTTTGAACTGGGCGCTACGCTGACGGTAAAATAAAACACGCACAAGCTGCCGTACCCGGTAGAGGGTACGGCGGACAGGTATCGGATCGGGTCGACCGGGATATGGGTCATGCAACTACCCGCGACGAATAGGCGAGAGTACTCGCGATATTCGTCGCGGGTAGTTGCATGACCCAAACTGCGGTCGCATGCGGTACGTCACCAGGCACCGATAAACTACAGTAGGGCACGCGAAGGCTTATGGGCATCGCCGCGGAACGCGGCAACAAATTGTAGCTGGCTTCCTCTGGCTATGCCCCGAACAGAAGGGCGCAACGACATTCTCACGAACTAACCGCGGCGGGATTGTCCTGGCTATGACCCGGCTTAAAGCTTCCTCTCTTAAATCCTCTTTCCCTCTTCTCCGTGCCCTCCGACTTACTCCGTGGTCGCTCCTATGCGGGGTGAACCGCCCCGGGTTTGCCGGAGACCGTTTTGTGTGAGAGGATACGGTCATG
>CAYZZW010000074.1:0-13056 GCA_964482955.1 uncultured Treponemataceae bacterium
GAGTACTCGCAATATTCGTCATGGGTACTTGTATGCCCCACCCGGCGGTCGCATCAGGATCGTCATCGGACGTCGACTGACCCCGGCAGCGGCGCACACCTCGTCACAAGCCCTCGTCCTGTGGCGGCGACGGGCGAAACTCGTCGATCAACCGTAAGCAGACGAATCGCGGCGGACTCTGTTCGGCTAATGTCATGCCCGAGTTAGCTTCTCTTAAACCTTCTCTCCCCTTTTCTCCGTGTCCTCCGACTTCACTCCGTATCTCCGTGGTGAGTCCTACACGAGGAGGCCTCTTCGAGCCGAAGCCGAAAAAGCCCGTGAGCGGGTCAGCGGCTGGCGACGAGGAGGAAGACGGCGGCGGCGGCGAGGAGGGCGCTCACGGCGGCGATGTATACCCAGGGAGACAGCGCTTCGGCTGGGTGTTTCGGACGCGAGGCGGTCGCGTCGAGATCGGGCAGGTATTCTTCGGGGGAAGCGGCGGAAAAGCCGCAGACGGGGCAGCCGTCGCGGAAAGCGGAGGGGGAACCCGAAAACTGGCACCGCGGGCAGCGGACGGCCGAAAAAAACCGGCCGCACTTGCCGCAGTACTTGGCGTCGCGGAGGACTTCGGCGCCGCAGTGTTCGCAAAAATATCGGGCGCGGGTCATGGGTTCGGACGGGAAGAATCCGGGCGCTCCGCGCGGTCAAGCCGCGCCGGCCGGATTCCGGACCCTAGGCCGTTTCCTTGGATTTCGAACAGGACGACGAAGAGCAGCAGGAATCGCCCGAGTCCTTCTTGCGCGAATCGTTCTTGTAGAACCCGGTGCCCTTGAAGATGACTCCGGACCCGCCGCCGATGACGCGGCGCACTTTCTTGCCGCACTCGGGGCATTTCGACAGCGGGGCGTCGGACATGCTCTGGAAGGCCTCGAACGAGTGTCCGCAGCTTTCGCATTCGTAGTCGTAGGTCGGCATGGTTGACTCCACGGTTTCCGTGTTGCGGCGGGGCGTCAAGAGAAGCCGTGCGGCTCCACGTCCGCCCGCCGTATGCGGCGTCTTCGCGGCGCCGCACCGAAGGTACAAAAAAACGGGCTGCCGGTAAAGTCCCGGAGCCCGCGTCCGTCAGAGCTCGTCCTGCTTGGCGAAGAGCGCGTAGACCGCGTCGGGCGTCGTGGCGCGGGTGAGCGAATCGCGCAGCTCCTGGTTCTTGAGGCGCGAGCTCAGGAAGGACAGCGTCTGCAGGTAGTAGGCGTGCTGGTTGTAGGCGGCCGCGACCATGATGAGGAGGCGCACCGGCTGGTCGTCGAAGGCCGCGAAGTCGATGATGTCGCAGCGGGAGATGCCGACGGCGACGACGAGGTCGGTCACCGAGGACAGGCGGACGTGGGGAATGGCGATGCCGCGGCCGATGGCGGTGCTCATGAGCTCCTCGCGGCGCAGGATCTCCGACACGAGTTCCTGCCGGTTCTTCACCTGCGGCGCCTTGGCCAGGGTTTCGGACAGGGCGACAATGGCGTCGCGCTTGCGCGGGTAGTCGAGGAAGACGACGCGCTCCGGCGACAGGATGTTGCCGAGTTTCACGGGCGTGACCGCCGGACCGTTCTTGGAGGAAGACAGGCGTTCGTTCACCCAGCGCTCGATTTCGCTCTTCTTGAAGCGCCAGACGGTGCCGATCTTGCCCGACGGAATTTCGCCTTTCTGGGCCCAGTCGTAGACCGTGCGCTCGGAAACGCGAAGGTAGCGGGCGACTTCTTCGATGGTCAGGATATCGTCATCCATTGGGCAAGCTCCTCGATCCGTGCTCTTTTCAGCGATTTTGTATTATATGTCGCTAAATGTCAAGTGTAGCGTGATAGAGCGATCACGTATCGCGTTCGTGACCGAGCGCGCGGTCGAGTTCGGCGCGGCCGTAGCCCTGGCGCGCGAGCTTGGCACGGAGCTTGCTATCATCGCAGGAAGGTTTGCGCCGAGCCTTGGCGACGGCGGCTTCCAAGGCGGCGGCCCGGGTTTCCGCGTCGAAGATCGCCCCGACCGCGGCGGCCGCCACGTCCGGGGACACGCCTCGCGCCCGGAGTCCGGCTTCGATTTCGGCCGGACCGCGGGCGTTTCGCCGCATCCGCGAGGAAGCCCACGCGTTCGCGTAGCGGGCGTCGTCGACGAGCCCGTCCCCTTCGAGGAAATCGAGGGCGAGCTTCGCCTCGAGCCGGGAGAACTTCCGTACGGCGAGTTTCCGCTCGAGCGCGAAGCGAGGCTGTTCGCTCCTGGAAAGAAGCTCGGCGGCCTTCGTCTCGGCTTCCCACGCGCGCTTGGCCGTTTCGAGCCAAGCCGGAAGCGCCGTTTCGCCGGTTCCGATCGCGGCTGCCGAGTCGCCGGAGGCGGGGACATCATCGTCATAATCGGCGTCGGCGTCGAATGCAAGAGGCGCTGCGGTCGACGCGTGCCCGGCACGCACGTCGGCCGAAGCGTGCCAGGCACGCAGGGCATCGACGATCTCCGGAGGCGCGCCGGACCCTTCCAGGTAGACGAGGCGGGTAAAAAACGGGCTCCCGCCCTCCGTCTCGATGCGGACGGAATCGCGGGAGCCTTGAAAGACCGTGATACGCATGGGCGTCCTCCGGTCGGGGAAAGCGTGTTTTAGCGCTTGGAGAACTGGAAGCGCCTGCGGGCGCCGCGCTGACCGTACTTCTTGCGCTCGACCATGCGCGGATCGCGCGTGAGAAGGCCGTTGGCTCGGAGCGAGGTCTGGTTCGTCGGGTCGAAGGTGGAGAGGGCGCGGGCGATGCCGTGGCGGCAAGCGCCGGCCTGGCCGTTGATTCCGCCGCCGACCACCGTGATGACGATGTCGAACTTGTTCTCGTTGGCGGTGATCGCGAGGGGCTGGCGCACGACGGCGACGAGCTCGGAGAGCGAGAAGTACTTGTCCAGCTCGATGCCGTTGACGAGGACCTTGCCGTTGCCTTCGCGGAGATAGACGCGGGCGACCGCGGTCTTGCGGCGGCCGGTGCCGATTCCGATATTCTTGACCATTCCTGTCCTCACTTACACTTCGATGGCGACGGGGCGCTGGGCCACGTGCGGGTGGTTCGGGCCGACGTACAGCTTGACGTTGCGGTTGAGCTTGCGGCCGAGCGGTCCCTTCGGGAGCATGCCGCGGATGGCGATCTCGAGCGGTTCGGTGCCCTTGCGCTCGATGAGCGAGCGGAAGGTGTTGGCCTTGATGCCGCCGGGGAAGCCGGTGTGGTAGTAGTACATCTTGCCTTCGTACTTGTTACCGGTGACTTCGATCTTGTCGGCGTTGATGACGACGACGAAATCGCCCGTTTCCTGGCTGGGGGTGTAGGTCGGCTTCGTCTTGCCGCGCACGATGGCGGCGACCTTCGCGGCGACGCGGCCGAGGCGCTTGCCCTGGGCGTCGATCACGTACCAAACGCGGTTCGCGTCTTCGGGTTTCACGGACACTGTGTTCATCGATCTATTCCTTGCACGAGCGTGGTTTGCCCTATCGAAAAAGCGGCGTATAATCCCATAGAACGTGAATCATGTCAAGGGAAGGGGAAAAAGCGCCGGGCATTCCGGGACGAAGTCCGGTTTCCGGCCGTTCCGCTCATTTTCCCTCTTCGGCTTCCTCGGCGGCTTCTTCCTTGCGGGCTTCGCGGCGATCCTTGATGTCCGCCACGCCGATGAAGACGGCCAGCAACCCGACGAACGCGAAGATCACCGGGAGGGCGCCCCGGAGAAAGGCGAGCACGTCCTGCCACCAGCCCAAAAAGCCGGGGACGCAGGCGAAGACGGCCAGGCCGATGAGCACGAAACCGACGATCAAAGCGGTCATGAAGCACCTCTGTCGAATGCGGACTTTTTCTGCGGGATCGGGTAACGGCGCCTGAACGACGTACGGTCCCCCCGCGACAGCCCAGCATACCATTGGAAAAACTTTCGTCAATACTGCTATTGGAATGACATATTTTGTCGAATTGTCAAAATCAGAGTACCACTGGTGTCAGACACCCGCCACAATTCAGAGATCTCCTGGTGTCAGACACCCGCCACAATTCGGGTGCCAGGCACCAGTTGCGCAGGATCGCTTCATCCCGCATGATCGGGCTTCTCGCGGCGTCAATGCGGCAACATTTGGAACGGAAAGGAAGTCCAGGATGATCAGAACCGGCGCGCTCGTCGCCTACAAAGGAAAAGCGGCCCTCGTCACGGGCTCGGGCGACAAGCTCGACCTGGCCATCGAGGGCGGAACCGCGGCGAAGGTACGGGAAAAGGACGTCATCCTGCTGCACGCGGGTCCCGTCGCGAAACTCCCCGCGCCCCGGCAAGGCGGGGACTTCGAGACGGCCCGGCAGATGATCCCCGGCGAGCGGGCCGAGCTGTCCGCAGTCTGCGAACTCGTGTTCGGCGAGTACGCCCCGGACGCCGCCCTCGCCTGCTGGCTCGCCGCGCTCGAAGGCTCGCTGTTCCGCGTCGACGGCGATGGCCTCGTCGCCCTGAACGACGAGGAGCGCGACCGGGAGGCGGGCCGCCGCGCCCGCAAGGAAGGCGAAGCCGCCGAGCGGGAAGCCTTCGTCGCGCGGGCCAAGGCGGCGAAACTGGAGCCGGGCGACGAACGGCTCTCAGGCGAACTGGAAGCCTTCGCGCTCTGCAAGGCCGCGAAATCGCGGTTGGCGACCGAAATCGGCCTTTCGGAGACGCCCGAAGCCGTCCACGCCTTCCTCCTTCGCGCGGGCGTCTGGCCGCGGCACTACAATCCCTGGCCCCAGCGTTCCGGCCTGCCCCTGAAAGCCCCCGCCATCGAACTCGGCCCGGACGACGACGAAGGCCGCGTCG
This sequence comes from uncultured Treponemataceae bacterium, assembly GCA_964482955.1. Classification (GTDB taxonomy): domain Bacteria; phylum Spirochaetota; class Spirochaetia; order Treponematales; family UBA12059; genus JAPLSN01. The sequence goes on from CAYZZW010000074.1 coordinate 4,813, forward strand.
ACCTCACCGGATTCGTCTCGTACGCGATCGACAACGCGTGGAGCCGCGACCCCGACGACGCCGTGGCGTTCGCCGACGGCTTCGTCGTCGTGTCCATCGCCGACCCGGCCAGCGCCGTGACGCCCGGCTGCCCCGTCGACCGCGAAGCCGCCGACCGCTCGGGCACGCTCTATCTGCCCGAAGCCACCGTGCCCATGCTGCCCGACGAAGCCCTGCCCCGCTTCGGACTCGGGCTTTCGGACGTATCGCGCGCGCTGAGTTTCCGCATCGCCGTGAGCGAAACGGGCGCCGTCGAATCGGTCGACATCGTCCCCAGTTTCGTGCGCGTCGAGCGCCATTCCTACGAAAGCGCCCTGCCCCTCCTCGACGGGCCGCTCGCCGACCTGGCGCGGATCGCCGGACTGCGCCGCGCCTACCGCGCGGGAGCGGGCGCGATCGACATCGACATTCCCGAAGTCCGGGTGCACGTGACCGACGGCGTGCCGGCCATCGACACGCCGTCGCGCGTGCCGAGTTCCGACCTCGTGCGCGAGATGATGATGCTCTGCGGCGAGGCGGCCGCCCGCTGGGCCTTCGAGCGCCGCCTGCCTTTTCCGTACTACGGCCAGGAAGCGCCGCAAACCCGCGAGAACCTGCCGTCCGGACTCGCCGGCGAATTCGCCAAAAGACGTCTCATGAAGGCGGGCTCGGGCAGTTCCCAGCCGAGCGCCCACCGGGGTCTGGGACTCTCGTTCTACGCGCAGGTGACGAGCCCGCTCCGCCGCTACGCCGACCTGCTCGCGCACCAGCAGATCCGGGCGGCGCTGGCCGGGCGGACGCCGCGCGACGAGTCGTCCGTCACCGAGGGGCTCGGGCGGGCGCTCGCGGCGGGCTCCGCCAACCGGCAGGCCGAACGCGCGAGCGAGCTCCACTGGACGCTCGCGTGGCTGGACGCGCGCCCCGGCTGGACGGGCGACGCGGTCGTCGTGGGATCGGGCGGCGGCTTCGCGTCCGTGTTCCTGCCCGAGATCGGCCTCGAGACGCGCGTCCGCGCCGGCGACCCCGAACTCAACGCCGTCCTTCGCCTCCGCTGCACGGGCGTCGACCTCCCCAAACAGGAATCCCGCTGGGAACCCGTAACCGCGAACGGTTGACCGGGGGGGCGGGGGCGTTCTATCCTGTCGGAATGGAACAGAAGGACTATCGGCTCGCCGCGATCATGTACACCGACATCGCGGGTTTTTCCCGGATGATGGAGAAGGACGAGGCCGGAACGCTCAAGCTCCTGCACGTCCACAACGAGCTCATCACGGAGATCGCCGAACGCCACCACGGCACCGTCATCAAGACGATCGGCGACGCCTTCCTGATCGACTTCCGCAACACCGTGGAAGCCCTCCAGAGCGCGCTCGAGATCCAGGACGCGCTGTACGCCCACAACAAGCAGAACCCGACGTTGCCGCTCCTCGTGCGCATCGGCCTCCACCTGGGCGACATCTACTTCTACGAAAACGACGCCCTCGGCGAAGGCATCAACATCGCCGCGCGCCTCCAGTCCTTCGCGCGCCCGGGCTGCATCTGCTTTTCGCAGGACGTCTACAACCAGGTGCTCAACAAGCTCGATTTCAACGCGCAGAAGCTCGGCAAGGTCTCGCTCAAGAACATCACGAAGGAAATCCACGCCTTCGAGATCGCCACGGCGAACGTGGAGTTCGACCCGAACGGCGACAAGCCGCGGCCCGGCTACAAGCCCGGCACCTATCTCGGCGACGAAAGCGCCGAAGGCGGGGAATCCGGGACCGCGCGCGGCGGGCTCGACCGGTCCTACACGCCCGAAGGCTCGGCCAACGTCATCGCCGAGATCCGCAAGGCCATCCTCGCGGACACGAAGACGGCCGGGCGCAGGTTCTCGGTCCGCGAGGCGCTGGAAAAATACGGCGAGTACGGCGTCGAGGCCAAGGAAGTGATCGCCTCGATGGCGGAACAGGGGCTCATCGTCAAGGAGCGCGGCGTCGAGGATTACAGCCGCGAGTCGTGGGGCCGCCCGGGTTCGACGGGCGCCGCGGGAAGCGCGGGCCTCGGGTCGGAGATCGGACGCGAAGTCGGCAACGCGGTGGAAGGCATCATCGGCGCCATCGAGCGCGGCGTCCGCGAATGGGAAAAGCACGACGCCTCGGGCCGCGGCGGCGAACGCGCCAGGCGCGCGCTGGAAAAATTGGCCGTCAAGCAAGAACTCAAGCGCCAGGAGCAGGAGCTCGCCACCGGCAAGTGGGACAAGGAGCTCCGCGACTCGGATTACTTCAAGCCGGGATCCGAAGCCGTCACCCGCGACCTGGCCGAATACCGGGCCGCGGTGGAAAACAACGAGCGGAAAGCCAAGACCGGCCTCGTCGGAAACGTCGCTTCGTTCCTCGGCGTGAACGCCCTCCTCTGGTTCATAAACATCACGACGAGCGCGGATTTCCTCTGGGCCGCCATCGTCTCGGCGTCATGGGGCATCGGCATCGCCTCGAACGCCGCCGCCGCGTACCGCCAGGGCAAGAAGCGGGCGGAACTCGACAAGATGCCCGAGCTCGACGCCGCGCAGCTGGACACCTGCAAGAAGCTCCACCGGGTGGAGGATTCAATCGTCCACCACGGCGTCACCACCGTCATGGTGCCCGGCCTCCTCTTCCTCATCAACCTCATGACCAGCGCCGAGTTCCTCTGGGCCGCCATTCCCTCGGGCATCATGGTCGTGAGCTGGATCTCGCACTTCATCACCTACCGCTTCACGAAAGGCTCCCTCCAGAAGAAGCTGTTCGAAAGCTTCGGCCATTCGGGAAACGCGCGCAGCTTCTTCAAGAACCGCGCGAGCGCCCGCGCCGACGCCGCGACCATGGGACCGTACGCCTCGCTCTACGCCGAGGCGCGCGCCGCCCGCGACGCGATCGTCGCCCAGCTCAAGAAGGCCAAGAAGCGGAAGGCGGACACCTTCGATCCCGACCTCGAGCCGCAGCTCGAGGAATACGTCGGGCAGGTGAAGCTCCTCACCCAGTCAGCCAACGAGATCGACCAACTCGTCGACACCATCCCGCTCGGCGAGCTCGAAAAGGACCGCGCCGAGTTAAAGCGTAAGATCGACGGCACGACGAACATGTCGCTCAAGGCCGAATACGAAAAGTCGGTCGCAGAGATCGACCGCCACGAAAAGGCCGGCAAGGAACTCGAGGACCAGCGAGAAGTGCTCAGGCTCAGGCTCAAGTCGTCGGTCAACGTGCTCAAGCAGATGCAGCTCGACATGGCGCGCATGGCGGCCATGCCGGATTCCACCGACCAGGCGGCCATCGCGGCGGTCAAGCACCGCACGGACGAGTTCCAGGGCTACCTCGAGGACATGCGCCGCGGCTGGGACGAGGCGACCGCCGATCCCTACGCCGAACTGGAAAAAATCGTGGCCGAACGCGAAGCCCGGGAAAAGCTGCCGCCGCCTGCGAGCGGGAAATAAGGAAATCGGACACGAAGGGCACGAAGGTGTAGACACGAAGGACACGAAGGAAGAAAAAATCGAGATAGGGAATTTAAATTTACGTCATTCGCTATAAATGCGAAGCGCCGCCTCCGGAAAACCGGGGCGGCGCTTTTTAATCCAGGTGGGTCTCGACCCCCCGACCATCCGCTTAGAAGTCTAAAACGGCCTCTGGCAAAGCGTTTTCCGACAAGGAATTAAAAACACAAGTGGTGCCAGGGTAATGAAATCCACGGCACCGCTTCCCCACCCTTTCCCAGAGTTTCACGGGCGATTGGTGCCACTATTTGGTGCCACCATAGGTCGCGTTGTATTCTTCAGCGAGCCGAGCGGCGTACTCGTAATTCCGAATTTTCCCGGTAAAAAACAGAGAACAACACATAGATGCGATCCCGGTCCAACTAACAGCGACACCCGACCAGAACAACGTCGGATGGTCAACCTCGCTTTCGCCAAAGCCGGCCATCACCAACCCGCCGGTCGTGACCGCGGCGCCACCGAGGAATAACGACCAACCCCAGGCATCCCGCGAGCGCGCCGATTCTTCTGAATACCAATCCCCCGTGAGATCGTAGAAATCAGCCTCGGAAATACGGCGTCCGTCGCAATACGCAGTCCAATCCGTGTATGCGGCCCCGTACCCACCATACTGGTTGAAAGACATGAAAAACCGCTCGACGGGAACGACGTCGATCACGCCCTCCGCGAATACCGAGCCAGAGAAAGCGACGAGCAGCACGACCGCGATCAACCGCTTCATGGTCAACCTCCTTCCTTCAGAGCCAGATCTTTGTGACGGTCCAAATATAGAACCTTTCCACGGGTTTTCATAACGGCAGGACGGGCTGGCTTCAAACCCCGCCTGCCGCTCGACGGTCCAACCTGGGAACCTCCCCTGGGTCGTCAGCCCGCTCCCGCGCGATCAATTCCCGCAGGTCCGACACGTCCTCACCTTTGGATTCCAGGTATGAAAGAACCGCAGATTCAAGAACCGCCTGAACAGATGACTTTTCCATCGCCACCCGCACGCGCAAACGATGCCGAACCTCCTCGGACACCCTAACCGACAACTGTGCCATGAATCCCCCACAACCAATAACGTACCTGCATGTTACCATTTTATTGACTACCTAAGGAAAATCCAGGTTAGAACTGCGCACATTTTCAAAGATAGACGCGATATGTAAAAAGGTCACATGCAAACATCCCGCGAGATAAAAGCGATACTTGTTGGTGTCCGGCATTTAAGATTCCTTTCTCCGTGCATTCGGGGCAATTTCTTTAAAAAAAGAAACGCCGCCTCCGGGATGCCGGGGCGGCGCTTTTTTGATCCAGAAGGGAGTCGAACCCCTGACCTGCTGCTTAGGAGGCAGCCGCTCTATCCAACTGAGCTACTGGACCTGACGATTTGACGATAGCATCGAAGCGCGCCCGGTGGCAAGCCGACGGGCGCATCGGCTCAGATGTAGTGCGAGAGGTCGCGGTCCACGCGGCTCGAGTGCTGTTCGGCGACGACGAACGAGATGGTGCCGACGGCGAGCAGGTCCAGGGCCACGGCGCAGGCGGCGAGCGGTATCGCCACGGGGACGATGAGCAGGTAGCCGGACTCGAAGCCGCCGCCCTGCATGGCGCAGAGGGCCATGACGGCGGTGGCGGGACCGGCTCCGGGCACGGCTCCCGCGAGGATCATCACGAAGGGGACCGTGGCGAGGACCTGGAGCACTTCCTTGAAGCCGAGGCCGATGCCCGATATAGAATTGAGCACGGCGATGAACGCGGTCGAGCTGATGAGCGCGGTGCCCGCCTTGCCGAAGACGAACGCGAGCGGCGCCGACACCGAGCCGCTCCGCCTGCGGATGCCGAGACTCTCCTTCGCGTGCCGGAGCTGGGCGCCGGCCGCGAAGAGGGCGTCTCCCGAAGCCGCGGCCGCGAGCACGGGTCCGATCATCCCGTAGACGCGCGGGAAGGGATTCTTCCGGCCGCCGGCGATGTAGGCCGCAAGCGGGATGACGACGAGGGCCGCGACGGCCGTCTCGACGGCCACGACGAGGAGAAGCGAGCCGTACACCGGCGCCGCGGCGGCCTGGCGCTGGCCGTAGACGGCCGCGGCCGCGAGCGGGATGACGAGCACCGCCACGACTTCCACGAGGAAGCTGTTGATCTGGTAGACGATGCGCGACAGCGCGTCGAAGATGACGACCACCGGCTTGGCCAGCGTCCGGTCGTGCGTGAAGGCGAGCCCGATCGCGTAGCAGAGGACGAGGAGCGGCAGGATGAAGCCGCCGGCCGAGAAGATCGCGTCGAAGGCGTTGGCGGGAAAGAGCGAGAGGACCAGGTCGCGGCCGTCGGGCACCGTCGGCAGGCGGGCGGCTTCGGCGACGAGCGGGATGCGCGCGGGCTTCATGACGACGGGGGCGATCACGCCGAGGAGGACGCCGCCGCAGGTCGCCGCGAACGAGTAGAGCACGGAGCGCCACGTGGTCTTGAGGATCGTCTTGTCCTCGCAGAGCTCGTACACGGCCACCGGCACCGTGAACAGGAGGAGCGGCACGAGCGCGTAACGTCCGAAGCCGACCGCGAAGGTCGATATCGCCTGGAGGACGTCGGAAACGACCTTGTTCCCGCCCGGGAGGGCGAAGCCGATCGCGATCCCGAGGGCGGACGCGATGACGAGTTTGATCCAGATCTTCATGCGTCGACCATATCCCCGGCCGACAGGCGCCGTCAATGACCGTTTTCGTTGACTTTCGGCGAGACCGACCGTACAATCGCGCCCATGCGCCTTTCGACCGCGCTGACGCGCGACACCATCGTCCTGGGACTCACGGGCGCCACCAAGGACGCGATCATCGAGGAGCTCGTCGACGTCCTCTGCGCGACCGGCAAGGTGGCGGACCGGGTCCGCGCCCTCGAATCGGTCTTCGAGCGCGAGCGCTCCATGTCCACCGGCATGAAGAACGGCATCGCCCTGCCCCACGGCAAGACCGACGCCGTCACCGGGCTCGTCGCGTGCGTCGGCGTGTCCAAGCAGCCAGTCCCCTTCGACTGTCTCGACGGCGAGCCGGCCCGCGTCTTCGTCATGACGCTCTCGCCGCCCGACCGCAACGGCCCGCACCTCCGCTTCCTCGCGGAGATCAGCATCCTCTTCAAGAGCGACGAACGCCGGGCCGCCCTCCTGACCGCGAAGACGCCCGACGACGTTTTGGCCCTCTTCGCCGACTGATCGCGCGAAAAAAACCCCGATCCCCGCGGAAACCGATAGGCATCCGGAAGGATCGGGCTTTTCATGTCCGCTTGCGCGGACGGGCGCTCCGACGGCGCCGCGCGTCAGTCGAGGACGGCGAGAATGTCGGCCATCTTGACGATGAGGTGTTCGACGCCGTCCAGCTTGATCTGGGTGCCGGCGTACTTGTCGTACATCACCTTGTCCTTGACCTTGACCTTGATGACTTCGGCGTCGGTGCCGACGGCCACGACGGTGCCGGTCTGGGTCTTTTCCTGGGCGGTCTGGGGGATGATGATGCCGCCGGCGGACTTGGCTTCGCTCTCCTGGACCTTGATGAGTACGCGGTCGCCGAGGGGTTGGACTTTCATGACGTGGATCCTCCTGACTATGGTGGATGACGAACGGTTGGATTTGTTCGGCCGAAATATACGAAACTATACGGTCGGGGGTCAAGTCGCGCCGCAGCCGTTCCTTCGTTTTCCGCCGTTTCGACCTGCAGGTGGCCGATCTCCGTTTTTTTCCGTACATTCAACCGGGGCGGAGCGTCGGGCCACGGGCCGATCGGCATGCCGCGCCCGGAAAGGAAGTATTCATATGCCGTCGAAAAAGCCCTCCGCCTGGGATGGTCACCGCAAGAGCGCCAAGAAACGCCCCTCCCGTCCCCTCGTCCCGCCGCCCGGTCCGGGGACGCCCCTGATCCGGCAGTTTTCGCTGTGGCCCATCGTCATCGCCCTGGTGCTCATCAGCGTCTTCAACTTCCTGATCCAGTCGTCGGACCGCACCCTCGTGTCCTACAGCGAATTCAAGGGCCTGATACGGTCCGGCGTCATCAAGCAAGTGGCGATCGACACGTCGTACTACACCGGGTTCACGGTCGCGGGCGATGCCGAAGCGGCGTCCGCGCCGAGGCTTTCGCCCTCCGGAGAGCGGGAGCGCGTCGCGGTATACCGCACGGTCCCGGTGACGGATCCCGAATTCACGAAGCTCCTCGAGGAAAAGGGCGTCGAGTACGCCGCGGTGTCGCGCGAGGGCAACGCGATCTTTTCCATAGTATTGTCGTGGGTCCTGCCGCTGGTCGTCATCTACTTCTTCTGGCGCGTGCTCCAGAAGCGCATGGCCGGCATGGGCGGCAACGTGCTCGCGTTCGGGCAGAACAAGTCCGTCGTGGTGCCCGAGGGCGACGTGAAGGTGCGCTTCTCGGACGTGGCCGGCGTCGACGAGGCGAAGGAAGAACTCGTCGAGGTCGTCGACTTCCTCAAGAACCCGAAGAAATACACGGAGATCGGCGGCAAGATCCCGAAGGGCGTGCTGCTCGTCGGGCCCCCGGGCACCGGCAAGACGCTCCTCGCGCGCGCGGTGGCCGGCGAGGCGGGCGTGCCGTACTTCCGCATGTCCGGCGCCGAGTTCGTGGAGATGTTCGTCGGCGTGGGCGCCGCCCGCGTCCGCGACCTCTTCAAGCAGGCGCGGGAGAAGGCGCCCTGCATCGTCTTCATCGACGAGCTCGACGCGATCGGGAAGAGCCGCGCCTCGG
>CAYZZW010000075.1:0-12424 GCA_964482955.1 uncultured Treponemataceae bacterium
TTAGGGAGAAACGAAAATGACCGACCAACAACCGCAGTCGCCCCCCGTCCGGGGGTGTGGACGTCCCACATGTCGGGGCCGAAGGACACCATCTCCATGCCCTCGTGCTTGGCGCCGATGAGGCCGCACTCGAGGCCGCCGTGGGTGGCCGAGACCTTGAGGGGTTTCCCGAAGGCCGTTTCGTGGGCGGCTTGGACGAGTTTCAACAAGGATGATTCGGGGTCGGGGCGCCAGGCGGCGTACCCGGAGCCGTTCGTCACGTCGTAGCCGGCCAGGCGGTAGACGGCGTTGAGCCGCTCGACGAGGGCCAGCTTGGAGGAGTCGACGGAGCTGCGCGACAGGGAATGGATCTCGACGACGCCGTCCGCCAGGGTCACGACGCCCATGTTGGTGGAGGTCTGCGTGGCGCCGGCCAGGGCCGGGTTCATCGCCTCGACCGCGCTCGGGAGGGACAAGAGCACGTCGACGAGCGTGCGGGCGTCAGCCGGGGCGATGGCTTTGGCGGCGTCGGCCTTTTCGAGGGCGAAGGCCAGCTCCGGCTCGAAGACGCCGAAGTGGAGCTTCCACGCGGCTTCGTGGCGGGAGACGTCGGCGCGGAGTTTCGCCTCGAGGGCCGGATCGGCGAAGAACACGACGAAGGCTTCGCGCGGGATGGCGTTGCGCTTGTTACCGCCCGCGATCGAGGCGAGCGCGACGCCGTGGTCGCGCATGAAGGCGGACGCGAGCTGCGCGGCCAGGCGGATGGCATTGCCGCGGCCGGAGCCGATGGCGTCCGCCGAATGGCCGCCCTTGAGACCGAAGACCTTGAGGCGGTACGCCTTCGCGCCCGCCGGGGCCGGCACCAGGGTCAGCTTCTTCCGCGCGATGGTGTCCATGCCGCCCGCGCAGCCGATGGTGACGCGGCCCTCTTCCTCGCTGTCGAGGTTGATGAGGTACTTCGACCCGAGCGCCTTTTCGCCGAGCCCCTTGGCGCCGGTCATGCCGCTCTCCTCGTCGACGGTGACGAGGACTTCGAGGGGCCCGTGCTTGAGATCGTCCGACGCGAGGACGGCGAGCGCGGCCGCGACGCCGATGCCGTTGTCCGCGCCGAGGGTGGTCCCGCGGGACGTGACGTGGTCATCCTTCCGCACGAGGGCGATGGGATCCTTCGTGAAGTCGTGGTCGGTGCCTTCGTTCTTTTCGCACACCATGTCCACGTGGGCCTGGAGGACGATGCCGGGGCGCCCTTCGCGCCCGGACGACGCTTTCTTCTTTATTAACACGTTGCCGACGGAGTCGCGCTCCACGGCGCAGCCGAGGGCTCGGCCCTGTTCGGCCACCCAATCGGCGGCGGCGGCCTCGACTTTCGAGCCGCGGGGGATCTTCGAAAGGCCTGCGAAGTATGACCAGAGCTTCCCGACGGCGGGATCCTTGACGAGCGAGTCCATGTAAGCCTCCAGGATATGTGGAAATTGTTCCTCGTTGCGCTTCATCTGTTGAAGCACTTCGAGTGTACTACCCATACGGTGTATTGGCTATCGAAAAATACGTTGCAGCATATGCGGCATTTTCAATATTTTTCGCCATTCTTAATTCTCGCGCGATACTTTCGCACGTTTTCAGTAACGCGACATCAGAAAAAACCAAGTCTGACCGCAATAAACCGCAGGCTTCTCCACCAAAGGGTGTACGATTTTCCTTGTGTCACCCGTCCTGCTGTGATAGGGTTTTTCAACACTTCCCCGGCGCTCCAGGCCGGATACAACTCCTTCGAACACGAGGAGGCTTCCTTGTTCAAGTATTTCCTCAACCGACTCCTGCTCGTCATCCCGACGTTCATCGGCGTCACCGTCATGATCTTCCTCATCACCCGGCTCGTGCCGGGCGGACCGGTGGAACGCGCCATCCAATCGCGGATGGTCGCGGCCGCGGGCGAAGGCGGCGCCAAGAGCGCCGCGCGCAAGACGAGCGGCGAAAAGCTGTCCGAAAAGCAGATCGAGCAGCTCAAGAAGTTCTACGGTCTCGACAAGCCCATCATCCCCGCCTACGTCGAGTGGCTCGGGAAGGTGGTCAGGCTCGACTTCGGCAAGTCCACGCAGTACGGCGACCCCGTCCTGCCGACGATCCTGAAGCGCGTGCCGATCTCGCTGTACTTCGGCGTCGCGTCGCTCATCGTCGCGTACATGTTCTCGATACCGCTCGGCATATCGAAGGCGCTCAAGCACCGGACGCTGTACGACAACGCGACGTCGACGCTCGTGTTCATCGGCTACGCGCTGCCGGGCTACATCGTCGGCATCGTGCTCCTGTCGGTCTTCGCCTTCAAGCTCAATCTCCTGCCGCTCGGCGGTTTCCAATCCCAGGATTACAACGACTTCGGCTTCTTCGGGAAGCTGGCCGACCGCTTCACGCACATGGTCCTGCCGGTGGCGGCCTACACCATCGGCGACTTCGCCATGATGACCCTCGTGATGAAGAACAACCTCATGGAGAACATGGCCGCCGACTACGTGAAGACGGCCGTCGCCAAGGGGCGCACCTTCCGCGACGCCATGTGGCTCCACGCCTTCCGCAACTCGCTCATCCCCATCGCGTCCAGCTTCGGCAGCATCATCACGGTGTTCTTCGCCGGGTCGTTCCTGATCGAGCAGATCTTCAACATCCGCGGCATGGGCATGCTGGGCTTCAAGGCCCTCGTCGACCAGGACTACCCGGTCGTCATGGGCACGCTCGCGGTGGCGGCGTTCTTCTCGCTCGTCGGCAACATCCTGAGCGACCTGTTCGTGTCGCTCGTCGATCCCCGCATACGGTTCGGTAAATAGCCATGAAACTGCCCGTCTTACGACTCGACCCCCTCACCGAGCGCCGCATCGAGCGCTTCAAGAGCATCAAGCGCGGCTACTGGTCGTTCAAGATCATCGTCGGCCTCATCCTGCTGTCCCTGGTCGCGGAGCTCCTCGTGAACTCGCGCGCCGTCCTCGTGGTGTGCGACGGGAAGGTGCACTTTCCCACCTATACCGCGATGAAGGCCGGCCGGGTCTTCGGCTACGACTACGACTACGAGGTCGATTACCGCCAGCTCGCCAAGGACCTCAAGGGGAGCGGACGCGGCTTCGCCCTCATGCCTATCGTGCCGTACAACGCGTTCGAGCAGGAGTTCCGCGAGGACGGCACCTTCCCGCCGTACCCGCCCTCGCTCTCGACGCGCCACTACATGGGCACGGACCGCATCGGGCGCGACATCGTGGCGCGGCTCTTCTACGGGTTCCGCATCGCCATCCTGTTCGCGCTGGCCTACGTGCTGGCCACCTTCTTCGTGGGCACGGTGGTGGGCTGCCTCATGGGCTACCTGGGCGGCCCCTTCGACATCGTGTTCCAGCGCATCATCGAGATCTGGGAGCAGATCCCGTTCCTGTACGTGGTGATGATCATCGCGGCCATCTTCAAGCCGGCCATCGGAATGTTCCTCGCCATCTACGTGTTCTTCGGCTGGACGGCGCGCACCTGGTCGGTCCGCGCCATGACCTACCGGGAACGCGAGCGCGACTACGTGCTGGCCGCCCGCTCCATGGGCGCGAGCACCTGGCGCATCGTCAGCGTCCACATCATCCCGAACATCCTGGTCGTCGTGCTCACCGCCCTGCCCTTCGCCATCTCAGGCGGCATCAGCTCGCTCACGGCGCTCGACTACCTCGGTTTTGGCCTGCCCGCGCCGACGCCGAGCTGGGGCGAACTGCTCCAGCAGGGCGTGTCCGAGTACAAGCAGGCGCCGTGGATCCTCGGCTCGGTGGTCGGCGCCATGACGCTCGTGCTCGTCATGATCGCCTTCGTCGGCGAGGGCCTGCGCGACGCGTTCGATCCCAAGAAGTACACGGTCTACAAGTAACCGATGTATCCAGGCGGCCCGGCCCCGCGTCCGCGGAGCCGGGCCGCATGCGATAGAAGTTCGACAAGGAGGAAGTATGCACAAGTTCAGGAACGTGCTGGTCTTCGCGGCCCTCGCGGCGCTCACGCTGGCGCCCGTTTTCGCGCAGACTCCGTACACGTCGCCGGCGGTCACCGCCGACGAGAAAGCCCAGGCCGCCGAAAAACGGCCCGATTTTTCCAGTCCGCAGATCGTCGACAAGAACGTGAAGGTGGCCGGGCTCCCCGAGACCGTCACCTGGTACACGTCCAAGACGAACCGCTGGGGTTCGACCCGCGCCAAGCAGGGCGGCACCTACCACGCCTCCCTGGGCGAATTCCCCGAGACCTTCCGCACGGTCGGCCCGAACGGCAACGGCGGCTCCCGCCCACTCTTCTGGCAGATGCCGCTGGTCGACCTCAACTCCGAAACCCGCGAGTTCCTCCCCGTCATCGCCACCCACTGGGCGTTCGGGAAGGACGGCAAGACGGTCTACTTCAAGCTGAACGAAAAGGCGAAGTGGTCCGACGGCAAGCCCGTCACGAGCGAAGACTTCGTGTTCATGTTCAACATGTACAAGAGCGACAATCTCGAGGATCCCTGGTACCAGGAGACCTACAACGAGATGTACGAGGACGTGAAGGCGCTCGGCAAGTACACGCTGTCCGTGACCATGTCCACCAAGATGCCCCCGGCCGACCTCCTCTACAACGCGAACATCACGCCCCGCCCGGCCCACTTCTACGGCGGACCGATCGCCAAGGGTTGGTGGGAAGAGTTCCAGTGGAAGGCGGAGCCGGTCACCGGCCCCTACTTCCTCGATTCCTTCGAAAAGGGCGAGTCGCTCACCTTCAAGAAGGTGAAGAACTGGTGGGGCCATGAATACGGCTACAACCAGGGCCGCTTCAACATCGACACGATCGAGTACAAGGTCATCACCGGCGGCAACGACGTCATCAAGAACTACTTCTACAAGGGCGAGCTCGACCAGTTCTACCAGATCATCCCGACCCTCTGGGCCGCGGAATCCACCGCCCCCGAGTTCGTGAAGGGCTACATCGACCGCCACTACGCGTTCTACGTCCCGAGCCAGGGCATTTCCGGCATCGTGATGAACCTCCAGGCGCCGATCTTCTCCGACATCAACGTCCGCAAGGGGATGTACTACGCGATCAACAACAAGAAGATGATCGACACCGTGCTCCGCGGCGAATACGCGCTCTACCACAACATCGGCATCGGCCAGACCTTCGCCGGCTACGAGTTCGACGACAACTCGATCCGCAAGCCCGCCTTCGACCCGGCCAAGGCCGCCGAGCTCTTCGCCAAGGCCGGCTACGACAAGGTCGGCGCCGACGGCATCCGCGTCAACGCCAAGGGCCAGCGCCTGGCCTTCGAGCTCATCTACTCGAGCCCGAACCACACCGAGCGCATCTCCGTCCTCAAGGAAGAGGCGAAGAAGTGCGGCCTCGAGATCAACCTCAAGATGATGCAGCAGGGCGCCTTCTCCGCCATCCTCGAGAAGAAGTTCGAAGCCTGGTGGGGCGGCATGTCCACGGGCCTCTACACCGACTACTGGCAGTACTTCCACTCCTCCCAGGCCGCCGAACCCCAGACCAACAACTTCTTCGGTTACGCGAACGCCGAGATGGACAAGTACATCGACGAGTTCCGCGAGTCCTCGGACCTGAAGCGCAAGGCCGAGCTTTCGCGCCTGATCCAGAAGAAGGTCGACCAGGACGCCCTCGTGGTCCCGAACTACTACGTGCCGTTCTGCCGCGGCGCCGCCTGGAAGTGGATCCGCTACCCCGCGTGGATGACCACGAAGTACTACGACTACTTCGAGACCCCGGACTTCTCCGGCTCCTCGCAGGGCACCTGGGGCGACTACTTCGGCTTCATGTGGATCGACCAGAACATCAAGAAGGAAGTGCAGGCCGCCCAGAAGGCCGGCAAGACCTACAAGAGCCAGACCTTCATCAACGACCTGTTCAAGGCGAAGTAAGAATTCCGTGACCGGTGGCCGGCAATGAGGCCACCGGCGCAAAGAGTGACCACGAAGGTCACGAAGGGAAGAGAAGAGCACGAAGGAAGAGAAGTCGGTTTTCGCGATCATCGGCCTTTCACCTTGCGCTTCTTACCTTCGTGTCCTTCGCTCCCTTCGTGTCCTTCGTGGTACGTTTCCCGGGTTAAGCCGTATCCATCCTTACGATTGCGAGCGTGGTACAGATGAGTGACAACGAGTTATTGAGAGTCGAGGGCATATCGGTGTCCTTCGACACGGACAAGGGACCGATGGAAGTCGTGGACAACGTCTCCTTCTCCATCGGCAAGGGCAAGACGCTGGCGCTCGTCGGCGAATCCGGCTGCGGCAAGAGCGTCACCGCGTCGTCCATCATGCGCCTGTTGCCGCAACCGTACGGCAAGGTCACGCAGGGAGCCATCCACTTCGACGGGAAGGACATCCTCGCGCTGCCGGTCGAGGAGATGTACAAGATCCGCGGCGGCAACATATCGATGATCTTCCAGGAACCCATGACCGCGCTCAATCCCGTGCACACCGCCGGCTCCCAGATCGAGGAAGTCCTCGAACTGCACCGCGCGGAGATCGCCAAGAAGGCGCGCAAGCCCGAGGTGCTCGAGATCCTCAAGCGGGTCGAGATGCCCTCGCCCGAGCAGCGCGTCAACAACTATCCCTTCCAGCTCTCGGGCGGCATGCGCCAGCGCGTCATGATCGCCATGGCCCTGGGCGGCCATCCCCAGCTCCTCATCGCGGACGAGCCTACCACCGCCCTCGACGTGACGGTGCAGGCGCAGATCCTCCACCTGATCCGCGAACTCCAGAAGAAGAACGGCATGGGCGTCCTCTACATCACCCACGACATGGGCGTCGTGGCGGAGATCTCGGACGAAGTCGTCGTCATGTACGCCGGCCAGGTCGTCGAGCACGCCTCGGTGGAAGCCATCTTCAAGAAGCCGGTGCATCCGTACACGCGCGGACTCATCGCCTCCATGCCCCAGCTCGACTCGGTCGCGAAATCGGCACTGCCCTCCATCCAGGGCCAGGTGCCCTCTCCCCACGACTATCCCGCGACGTGCCGCTTCGCGAACCGCTGCGCGTACGCCGACGATCACTGCAGGAACAATACGCCGCCGCTCGAGACCTTCGCCGCCACCGACGGCGGCGAGCATCTCGTGCGCTGCTTCAAGGCGGGAAAGATATGATGAACACCGACGGAACCATCCTCGAGGCCCGCGGCCTCGTCCAGCACTTTTCCCAGGGCCGCTTCTCGGGCGGCAAGATCGTGCACGCCCTGAACGGCGTCGACCTCGCCGTCAAGCGGGGCGAGACGCTCGGCATCGTCGGAGAGACCGGCTGCGGCAAGTCCACGCTCTGCCGCGCCATGATGCGCCTGTACAAGCCCACCGGCGGCCAGGTCCTCTTCGAGGGCAAGGACATCACGAAGCTCCGCGAGCGCGACCTCAAGTTCGTCCGGAAGAGCATGCAGATGATCTTCCAGGATCCCGCGGATTCGATGAACCCCCGCCTCAACGTCGGCTACATCATCGAGGAACCCCTCATGATCCAGACCGACTTCACCCCCGTGCAGCGCAAGGAGATCGCCCTCGGACTCCTCGCCGACGTGGGCCTGCCGGAGGATTCCTACTTCCGCTACCCGCACGAGTTCTCCGGCGGCCAGCGGCAGCGCATCGCCATCGCGCGCTCCCTGGCGCTCGAGCCGGAAGTCGTCGTGTGCGACGAGCCCGTGAGCGCCCTCGACGTGTCCGTGCAGTCGCAGGTGCTCAACCTCCTCCTCGACCTCCAGCGCGAGCACTCCCTCACGATGATCTTCGTGTCGCACGCGCTGTCCGTCGTGCGCCACATGTCCGACCGCGTGGCCGTCATGTACTTGGGCTCCGTCATGGAGCTCGCGGACTCGCTGGCCATCTACGAAGCCCCGAAGCACCCGTACACGCAGGCGCTCATCGCCGCCATCCCGCGCACCGACCCGAGCCGCAAGGCCGAGCGCATCCCGTTCACGGGCGAAATCCCCTCGCCCATCGACCTGCCCTCGGGCTGCCCCTTCCACCTCAACTGCCCGCGGAAGGAAGCCGTCTGCGAAAAGGAAAAACCCGTCCTGCGCGAAGTGGCCCCCGGCCACCAGTGCGCGTGCCATTTCGTGAATTGATCCAGGTTTCTTCGGGCGCCCCGGCCGCCGTGAAAAGCGCGCGCGGTTCAAGGCGGCCGGGCGCGCGGTCCTAAGCCACGGTCGTTGCCCGTGGCGGCGACGAGCTCCGCTCGTCGATATGCTGCCCCCCCCGCGAAACCGAATAGGTTTCGCAGGCTCGCGGCGCGCCGCTGCGGGCTACTCGTTTCAATCGCTGGCGCGGAAAGCCCGAACTCCTGTAATCTCGCTTTGCCAAATCCGTCACATCCCATCCAGCGGAGGCCCGCCTTGATTCGCAATCGACTGATACCGGCCATCATCATCGGACTCATCGCCTGTTCGTGCGCGAACAAGGGCGCGGCGAACGCCGCGCCGCGCGCGGGCGACACGATCGACGCGCTCGCCGTCGTGCGGGAGCTGGCCAAGCCGGAATACGAAGGACGGCAAGCCGGTTCGCCCGGCGGGCGGAAGGCGGGCGACTACCTCCGGAAAACGCTCGAGGGCATCGGATTCACCGTCGTCGAACAGGCCTTCCCCGAGCGTCCGCCCGTGCTCGTGCGGAAGCCGCGCTTCGCGGTCGCCGTGCCGGGCTCCCCGACGCGCGAACTCGAGTTCCGCAAGGACTACCGCGAATCGGCGAGCGGCGCGTGGACCGGAGAGCGGGCCGAAGGGAAACTGGCCTTCCTCGCTCACGTGAACGGCGACTTCCCGAAAGGCGCCGTCGTCGTCCTCTCCGGACGCACGTACGACGCGGCCAACGACGAGACGCTCCGCGGCCGCGGCGCATCGGCGCTCATCCTCCTCGTCGATCCGGAAATGGCCGAAAAGCGCGCCACGTATCCGGGCAACGATTCCGGGGAACTCGCTCAAGCGAGGACGGGCTTCATCAAGATGGTGGTGTCGTCCGATCTCGCGGATTACCTTGCCGAAGCGGCCGCGAAGGGCGCCGTCGCGACGCTCGAGAATCCCCTCGGTTTCGAGGACCGGAGCTGCCGGAACTTCGTCGCCTCGTGGAACGGGGACGACGGAGCCTTCGAGCCGCGCGTCATGCTCCTCGCCCACTACGACCACGTCGGGCTCGAATGGGACGGCACGCCCTTCCCCGGAGCCTTCGACAACGCTTCCGGCGTCGCGCTCGTCCTGTCCCTCGCCGAGAACTTCGTCCGCGACGGCGTCAAGACCGACGTGGCCTTCCTCCTCACGGACGCCGAGGAAGTGAACCTCTCGGGCGCCGCGGCCTTCGCCGAAGCGCCCCCCTTCCCGCTCGACGGCGTGAACGCGATCAACCTGGACATGGTGGGCGGCAAAGGCCCGACGACGCCCTCGCTCTACTCGAACGGCGGCGAAAGCGCCCTCCTCGCGGACAAGGTACGGGCCGCGCTCGCGAAGGCGGGGGTGAAGGCGAACCCCGAATCGCCCGTGTACAACGTGGACTCGGGCCCCCTCGGGTTCGCCGGCGCCCGCGCCGTCACGATCTGCGAATACGACACGGACGCCTACCACACGAAGCGGGACGTCGCCGACGGCGTCCTGGCCGCGGACCTGGCCGTGCTGGAAGACGCCGTCTACGGACTCGCGAAGGAACTGGCGAAACAATAGCCTTCGGATGAAACTCTTCCGCTCCGACCGCGTCCGAGTTCCCCTGCCCGAAGGCCACCGCTTTCCGATGGCCAAGTACTCGATGCTCGCGCGCGCCGCGGAAACCGCCGCCCTTCCGGGCGTCGAGCTCGTGTCCGCTAATCCCGCCACCGTCGCCGACCTCGCGCGCGTCCACGACGCCGACTACCTCGGCAAGCTCGCGGCGGGCACGCTGGGCGAAGCGGAGCTCAGGCGCATCGGTTTTCCGTGGTCGAAAGAATTGTGGCAGCGCTCGGCGCTCGCCAGCGGCGCCACCATCGACGCCGCTCGGGCGGCGCTCGCGGAAGGGGTCGCCTTCAATCTGGCGGGCGGCACGCACCACGCCTTTCCGGGCCGCGGCGAAGGCTACTGCCTCTTGAATGACGTCGCCATCGCGGTGCGGGCGCTGCGGGCAGAAGGAGAAGTCGGACGCGTCGTCGTCATCGACTGCGACGCGCACCAGGGGAACGGCACCGCCTTCATCTTCCGAGACGACGATACGGTCTTCACCTACTCGATCCACGCCGAAAAGAACTTCCCGGTACGCAAGGAATCAAGCGATCTGGACGTCGGCCTTCCGGACGGCGCGAACGACGACGCCTACCTGTCCGCTCTCCGCGACACCCTGCCCGAGGCGCTCGACGCCGCGCGCGCGAACCTCGCCGTCTACTTGGCCGGGTCCGACCCGTACGAGGGAGACCAGTTCGGGCACCTCGGCATGTCCAAGCGCGGCCTCGCCCTGCGCGACGCCTTCGTGTTCGACGCGTGCGCCGCCCGTGGCCTCCCCGTCGCCGTCACGATGGCCGGCGGTTACGCGAGACGCATCGAGGACACGGTCGACATCCAGCTCGAAACGATCCGCGTCGCGATGGAGTTCGCGGCGACGCGCGATTGCGCGGGATGCGGCCGGCGCTATACTTGAAGGTATGGCCGGTTTCCTGATTCCGCCGTGAAACCGGAAGGGGACCTCATGAAACGTATCCGTTCGATGACCGCGTTCGCCGCGGTCGCGGCGTCCCTGTTCGCCGTTTCCTGCGCCACCATGCGCTCCGATTTCGAGGCGATCGGGGAACGAGCGCTCTACGACGCCGAGTCGACCGCCCTCCTGTCGACTTGGGAGATCGGACCCGGATCGAGCGACTCCGTGGTCGCCGAAGAAAAGGCCGGGCGGCGCTTCCTCGTCTTCCGCGCGCCCGCGGGCATGACCCTCGCGGGAAGCTTGGTCGGCGACTTCACGCTCGCGTTTTCGCTCCGCCTCGACCAAGGTTCCGATCCCTTCGCCATGATCAACTTCCGCAACTATTTCAACCGCCGCTACTGTCTCATCGTGAGTCCGGAGGGAATCAGCCTGGAAGCCGCGAAGATCAGGCACAGCCAGTTGTCGCGCCTGGACTCGGCCAAGGTCACGTCGAGCCCCGGAACCTGGCAACGCTTCGAGATCGCCGCGGCGGGAAACGAGATCAAGGTCTTCAAGAACGGCCAGCTCGTCCTGAGCCATACGGACGCCGACGACCCGATCGCGGCGGGCAACATCTGGTTCGAGAACCATTCGCGGTATTCGTTCGCCGACGTGAGCGTCTCGAAAATCGACGCATTCGCGAGAAAGGAAAAGGCCCCTCCCCGGAGCGACGCGAAGCCGGCCGCCGCCGAGCGGCCTCGGATACCGCTCGTGGCGGCGGGGCTCGCCGGGCGGGACCTGGCCGCCCACGAGGCGTCCCTGCTTTCGGACCTGCTCGCAGCCGCCCTGGTCTCCACCGGGACCTTCCGCGTGCTCGAGCGCTCCGAGCTCGACAAGGTGCTCGCCGAGCAGGAGCTGCAGCTGTCCGGGACCACCGACCTCGAGAGCGCGGTCGGCATCGGCCGCGTGCTGAACGCGGTCTACCTGGTCACGGGCAGCGCCGGCGCGCTGGGAAACGGCTACGTCGTCGTGGTCAAGCTCGTCCGCATCGAGACGGGCGAGACGGAAGCCGTCGCGAACCGCGACTTCGCGGACGTCGCCGACATCGCCTCCGGCATGAGGAGCGTCGCCGCGGAGCTCGCGGCGAAGGCGAAACCGTAAAACGGCCCGTCAGTCTTCCCAGATGGCCACCGCGGATACGCCGTCGGACGTCGCCACGCCGCGGAACATCCCGGGCGAGTTGTAGGGCATGGCCCAGCTCCCGTCCTTCCCAACCGCGATGAGCCCGCCGTCTCCCGGCTTGAGCACCCGGTGGACGAGCTCGCCCGCGGCGTCCTCGAGCGTCATGCCGCCCCAGGTCATGCGCGCGTGGACCCCGTAGCCGACCACGTGGCGCATGAACTCCTCGCCCGTGCCGGTGCATGACACGGCACAGCTTTGGTCGTTCGCGTATGTGCCCGCGCCGATTACGGGCGTGTCGCCGACGCGACCGTACTTCTTGTTGGTCATGCCGCCGGTGCTCGTGGCCGCGGCCAGGTGGCCCCGCGCGTCGAGGGCTACCGCGCCGACCGTGCCCTTCGCGGAGTCGGGTTCGTCCGCGTGGTCGAGCTGGATGCGCGCGCTTTCCTTCGCCTTCAGGAACTGTTCGTAACGATAGGCGTCGTCGAAATAGTCGTTCGGGACGGTCTCGAGGCCTTCGGCGGCCGCCCACGCGTCCGCGCCTTCGCAGGCGAGAAGGACATGCGGCGTCGTTTCCATCACGGCTCGCGCGGCGATTATCGGATTCCGTATCGTCTTCGCGCCCGCGACGGCGCCGCAGGCGAGCGTGAGGCCGTCCATGATAGCCGCGTCGAGCTC
>CAYZZW010000076.1:0-12265 GCA_964482955.1 uncultured Treponemataceae bacterium
TCAACACGAAGGCCATCCAGCCGAGCGACAACATGCGCGGCACGGCCACCCAGCTCAAGCGGTAAGTAGTAGGCTATGGGCGCGATCGACACGGGCATGCTCCAGTACCACAACCGTCCGCTCGCGGTGCCGAAGGGCGCCGTCGCCGTGCAGGGCACGGGCGCCCGCGTCGCGTCGACGAGACCGATCGACAAGAAATCCGAACTGTGGAAGACCTGCCAGGATTTCGAGTCGATTTTCGTCAAGATGATGCTCAAGGAGATGAAAGCCAGCGTGGACAAGAGCGGCCTCGTCACCGGAGGGTACGCCGAAGAGATCTTCGACGACATGCTCACGGACGAGCGGGCCGCCTCCATGGCGAAAAGCGCCAACTTCGGACTGTCCGAGGCGCTCTACCGCCAGCTTTCGTCGCAAACCCTCTCCTGAACGGAGGGTCGGAACGCGCCCGTCGGCGTCAGTCCGCTTCGGTTCGACGATCGTTCGCGGATGACCGAACCGAACGCACGTATCGTTGCGTTCCGAACCGGCCTGTCGTAGACTGGAGGCGATGAAGCCTTCCCTGGTCGCGACAGCGCTGTTCCTCGCGGTTTTCGCGGCCGTGTTCCTTTCATTGGAAAGCATCCGCACGGCGGAACGGCAGACCTACTTCGAAAGTTCGCGAACCAGTTTCAAGACCGTCGTGGAGCTCATCTGCGACGGCATCTCCTCCGGGTATTTCCAGTGGGACGACGTGCGCCAGGCGGTGCTCGACGTCGAGAAATCAACGGCATGGGAGTTGATCAGGCCCATAAGCACGGATTTCAAGTACATCCTGAAGACCGGCTTCGAATCCGGCTCGCCGTACGCGGACGGCCGCTACGCGGTCTCGGCACGCGGGCTCATCCTTCATGTCACCTTCGACATCCTCGACAACGAAGCCGATCGCGTGGTCCCCACAACCGTCGGCTTCGTCGACATCGACGCCATCGCGCTCTCGAAGAACGTCCTCGACCGGCGCTTTACGATCGCCATGAACGGCGAAAAAGCGTACGACTTCGTCTATGGGCTCCGCGCGATCTACAGCGATCCGGGCAACTTCCTGCGCGACCTCATGGTGGTCGTGCCGTTGTCGACGCTCATGTCGGTGTTCTATTTGCATCTCCGCAGGAAGAACACCCGCGTGTTCTACGAAGCCCGCGGCCTCGACTCGATCATCTTCATGTTCGAGCAGACGGAAAAGTACTCGGCCAACCATTCGCGCAACGTGGCGCACCTGTCGGCCTACATCGCCGGCCGGCTCGGGCTCAAGGGCAAGCGTCTCAAGGACATCTACGTCGCCGGCCTCCTCCACGACATCGGCAAGATCGGCATACCGGTGGAGACGCTCACCAAGGCGGGTCCCCTCGACAACCCCGAACGGATCATCATGGAGCGCCACCCCGCCATTTCGGCGGAGATCCTGTCGTATTTTACGGAACTCGCCCACTTGTCGGATATCGTCCGCTACCACCACGAGCGGATGGACGGTTCGGGCTACCCCGAAGGGCTCGTGGGCGAGGCGATTCCGTTCGAATCGCGCATCGTCGCGGTCGTCGACGTGTTCGAGGCGCTCACCGGGGAGCGGCCGTACCGAAAACCCATGAGCATCGACAAAGCCCTGGCGGAACTCAGGAAGCAGGCGTTCGACCAGCGAATCGTCGAGGAGCTCGCCGCGGGACTGGAAGACTACCGAGAATCGCCGCCTTCGTCATGGGATCGGCTCATCCGCAAGCCGATCGGCTGAGCGGAGCTACTCGTCGAGGAGGCTGCGCGCCTTCATGTCGATGCCGTTCAGCATCTTCATGAGCGCGTCCTTGTCGACGAGGTCGATGAGACGCGCCTCGACGAACTTGCGCGCCTCGTCCGAATAGGTGCCGGCCGAGATGATGTAACCCTTGCCGGCCTTGGAATCCTTGAGACTGGCGTGGAAGTCGCGCACCATGAGCTCGCCCACCGTGCCCGTGGCGCGGATGAAGCGGAACTGCGCGATGTCGGACCATTTCGTCGTCTCGATCTCCGCCAGGATGTCCGCGTAGTCGTTGTTCTGCACGGCGATGTTCGTGATCTTGATCTTGGCCTTGGGGAAGAAGCCCATCACGACCTTGCGGCAGAGCGTGATGAAGTCGCTGGCCGGCGCGAGCAGGAAGGTCTGCAGGTTGCGGTTGGAGTTGAGCTCCTTGTACTTCGACAGGAGCGACGGCACGTCCTTGTAGTTCGGATACACGGCCTGGATATCGCCGAGTATCGTCACGGCCTTGGAGATCTCCTGGCCGTGGAGGTACGCGGCCGACAGCCGGTACTTGAGCTCGACGAGCGTCTCCACCTTGATGTTCGGGTGCTTGAGGCCGATCTCGAGATCCATGATCGCCTTTTCGTACTGGCGCTGGTTCAGGTGGATGGTTCCGGCGAACAGCGCCGCGCTCGGCCCGAACTGCGGATCGGCGCGGAGGTGCGTGAAGACGCGAACGGCCTGGTCGGGCTGGCCGAGTTCGTAATAGCACTCTCCCATCGCGAAGATGGCTTCCTTGTCGTCGGGGGCGATGTCGAGCGAACGCCGGATCGAGTTGAGCGAGTCGCGGTACGCCTTCACCTTGAACTGCGCCATGCCGAGGAACCGGAGCGCCATGGCGTGGTCGGGATTGAGGGTGGCGGCCTGCTTGAGGAGGGGTACCGCCTTTTCGTATTGCCGCTTCTGGAACTCGAGATAACCGAGGTTGTAGTTTACCTCGAAGTTGTCTTGCTTGAAGGTGCGCGCCACGAACAGCGCCTTGTACGCCTCGTCGGTCTTGCCGAGCTTCATGGCGGAGAGGCCGTAGCGCATGTTGATCACGAACTCGTCCATCTCCGGGTTGCCCGCCGAGATGTCCGACAGGAGCGCGAAGGTGGAGGCGGCCTTTTCCCAGTTCTGTTCGGAGTAGTACAGCTCGCCGAGCGACAGCAACGCCGCGGGATCTTTGGGATTCTGGGCCAACCGCCGGTTGGCTTCCTTGAGGATGACCGAGCGGTCGCGGACCTTGGTTTTCTTGGGGTGATTCCGCCCGTTCCTGGAAGGCGCCACGACCACGAAGAAACCCACCGCCGTCACGGTGAGCAGGATGAGGGCGGATATGACGATGGGCAGGAAAAGCGACATGATGGTTCCATACCATCATCGTCCGGCGCGCGCGGAGCGTCAAGGGAAAGATGGCGCGAAGGCCGGTCATCGGACGCCCTTCGGCATCGATTGATGCGCCGTCGGGCTCCTAGAACTCGATGTTCACGCTGACGGCCAGGACGACCGCCGCGGTCCGGGACGAGGCGTCGGTTTCGTCCTCGTACTCGACGACGGCCCCGCCGTAGGCGACGGGCGCCGCCAGCGCGACGGTGACCCGTTTCCAGGGCGTCCACGTGAGCCCGGGCATGACCTGTCCTGACATCCCGAGGAAATCGTGATCCCAACGGACGCCCAAGTTCCAAGGCGATCCGAGGAAGCGCCTGAAGAGCGCGGCCAGCGTCGCCGCGTGCCAGGGAGCGCCGAAGTCGCCCGTGGCGAAGCGGTATTCCCCCGCGAGCCGCACCGAGGGATCGACGCGATCCCAGTAGAACCCCGCCACCGCCGCCCACGAAGTTTCGCGCGCGACCTTCGCGACGCCGTCCGCGTACAGATCCACGCCCGCGAGCGACGTCTTGACCGTCGCCGCGTACGTCGCGCCGGCCGCGCCGCGATAGAAGCCGCCCGCCGACGCCTCGACCTTGCCGACGGCGAAATCGAGGAGACCGCCGTAGCCGAGCTGGCCGGCGTCGGGGACGTCCGAGCCGGGGTGCCACGCCGGGCGGTCGACGACGACGCCCTGCAGGTTGAGCGCGCCGAGCGGGACGGTCGCCTTGAGCGCGACGCCTTCTTCCGCTCCCGCGACCAGGTTCGCGTCGCGGTAAAAGCGGCCGGCGCCCCAGGACAACGTCTGCCTGCCGAAGCGGGCATAGACGAGTCCTTCCAGGTCGTAGTCGAAGAACAGCTCCGCGACCGCGGGCAAGAATTCGGGATAATCCACGGAAAAGGCGCCGTGGACGCGGGCGTAGGAGTTCGGACGCACGTCGAACGCGAGCGTCGAGCCGAAGGCGCCGAGCGGCGTCGCGGACTCGCCCGCCATGCCGCCGTCCGACCAGGGAGGATCGATCCAGCCGGCCATGACCCCGGCCCGCGCGACGATCGAGCCGCTCCACGCGAGCTTCCTTCCCTGCTCGAGGTCCTCGAGCACCGATCCGGTCGGTTCGTCGGTTTCCACGTCGTCGGGCGCGTCGGAAAACAGGTCGTCGGCGGCGCCGCTTTCCGCCGCCGTCGCTCCGTCTTCCGCGGTGGCCGCTTCGGTCCCGCCGGTCCCCGTCAAGTCCGCACCCTGCGCCCCGGCGAACGGCGTCGCGAGCAGCAGCGCGCACGCGGCCAGAAGCGCCGCCGGTATCCTCATTTGCCGACCTTCTCGAGGTACGCCTTGGAAAACATCGAATCCTTGAGCGGATCGAGCGAGGGCTTCGCGATCGTGATCTTCGTCGTCTCGCTCTTGAACTTGCCGTCAACCGTCTTGCCGCGGAGCGCGTCGATCAGGTAGATGTCCACGGGCACGTAGCGGTCGCCGACCTTCTGGTAGGTCGGGATGGCGGTGGTCCGCATGAGCTGGCCGGACAGGCTGTAGTCCTCGGACTTGCGGACGAGGTTCGTGTCGTCGATCCAGACGCGCATCTTCGGGAACGAGACGTCGGTGTTGTTGGCCTTGAGATCGAGCACCCAGCAATCGAACTTGCCGAGTTTCTCCCGCTTGGAGCCGACCACGTCGTAATCCTTCGCGAGGGTCGAGCGGGTGAAGTCCGAATTGCGCGCGTTGGAATTCTGGAAACGCTCCCGCGAACTCGTGTAGGTGAAGGACCGTCCGACCGGATCGTACAGCCACAGGCCGTCGTCGATCTTGAGGTAGCCCTTGCCCTTGTCGGCTTCCGGCTGAAGGATGATGATGAGGTACTTGGACGCCCGGTCGCGGCGGAAGATGGCGAGTTTCGTGACGCTCGTGGACACGCCGGGATTATCCTGGACGACCGTATACTCGGCGGAAAAATCCCCGTCGAACGACACGAGCGCGTCCACGTTGGCGAGCAGTTTCTTGAAATCCGGTTCGGCGGCGAACGCCGCCATCGTCGTCACGAGCGCGGCGAGCGCGCAGGCGATCCGTTTCATCGTCAACTCCTTAAGGCGTCCGCGGGTTCGACGGCCGCGGCCCGCGCCGCCGGCCGCCACGCGGCCAGGACGGCCGCGGCGCAGACTACGAGGGCTTCGAACGCGACCAAGCCGGGATCGAGCTCCCAGCGCAGACGGTCGCGCTCGAGGAACATCTGGAAGCCCGGCACGCCGGACAGGTCGATCGCGGACACGAACTGCAGCGCGAGGATCCCGGCCAGGAATCCTGCGACGGATCCGGCGATCCCGAGCCCCAGGGACTCGTACAGGAAAATCGCCTTGACGCCGCCGCGCTGGAGTCCCATGGCCCGCATCGTGCCGATCTCGCGGGTCCGTTCGAACACGAGCACCCGGTAGGTGTTCGTGATGCCCACGGTCACTATCGCTATAAACACCGCGAGCAGGAAATACGTTACCGCGTCGAGCGCGGCGAGGAAATCGCGCACTTCGTAGAGATGCGCGTCGAGCGTCAGGATCGCGTACTTCACGCCGTTCCAGTCGCGTTCCTTCTTGTACCCGTCGTAGACGTCTTTGCGGTGCACGACAGGGAAGACCTGCAGCCCGGCCGATTCCATCGCCGCCCGGATACGCTCCGCGGCGAGTTTCGCCTCGACGCCGGGCTTGAGGCGGATCCCGACGTCGGTGATGCCGGTGGGATGCATGACCGCGGAATTGAGCCCGTCGAGATCGCAGTACGCGGTGTACGATCCGAAGAGACTCGCGTCCTTGAATATGCCGCGGAGAACGAAGGCGCCCGTGTTCCGCTGGTCTTCGAAGGTCGGCACCATGACCAGAATCTCGTCCCCGACGCGCGCGCCGATCGCGTCCGCGGTGGCTTTCGACAGCAATATTCCGTCGTTTCCGTCAGATCCGCCGATTCCGCCCTCGACGAAATCCAATCCGCCCAACAAGCCGCGTTCCGATTCGAAATCGACGCCCGTCACCCGCTTCTGCCGTGACGTCCGGCCGCCGAAGAAAACCGAACCGTCGGAATAGACGTTTCCGCGCGGCACGACGGGGTACGCGAGCCCGGTCCGCGTGACCAGCTCTGACAGTCTTTCGAAATCCCCGATGTCGTAATATTTTTCCGGACCGTGGAGGCCGATGATCGTGAGATCGCCGGCGTAGTAGATGGACGCCTTTCTCCGCAAGCCGGCCGCCATTCCGCCCGTCGAACCAGAAAGCAGTATGACGACGGCGAATCCGAGCGTCACCGCCGCCCACAACAGCGAATAGCGCCTTTTTTGCCTGGTCAGGTTCCGTATCGCGATGCGCGGACTCATCGTATCACTCGACCGCGAGCGCCGAACTTGGCGTCAGCTTGTTCAACAGGCAAATGGGGTAGACGCTCGCCACGATACCGATGAGGAAGGCCAGGCCGACGTGTTGCAGCGCGAGAACCGGGTCGATCGAAGGCTTGAGCAAGGTTCCGCCGAACAAGGTCACGAGCAGCGGATTCTGGACGCGTATTCCCCGAGCGGCGAACGCGGCGTTCAAGGCGATCGCGCAGAGCACGCCGAACGCGCCGAACGCCGTGGTCACGATCGCCGTTTCCGCCAGGAACACGCGGGAAACGAATCCTTTCGACGCCCCCAACGCCCGCATCGTACCGGCTTCCTTCGCTCGCTCGAGCACGGAAATCACCAGCGAATTCATGATGATGGCAAGCGCTCCCGCCCCGACGACGAGAAAGCCCGCGTCGAAAATGATGCCGAGCGCGAACACGGCCACCGCGCCCATGCCGGCGGCGACGCGCCAATCCGCGACGCGGACGTCGAACCCGGATTCGCGCAAGCCGCGAGCCGCATTCCGGATCCATCCTTTCCCGGACGCGCCGGCGGTCAGACGCACGAGCAGGAAATGGACCGCGCCGTCCGGATTCGCCGCGGTATCCGCGTTTCCCCCGGCGATCTCGCGCTCCACCTCGTCCACGTCGAGTCCCTCGTCGTCCGCTTCCGCGAAGCCCGACGTTTCTGAGCCGAACAGGTCTTCGATGTCCACCGAAGCTGCGTCGGTTCCTTCTCCGGTCGAGATGGCGCCCTCGGCGCCGATGGTCACGAACGACAACGCGCGCGCGGTTTCCCGGTCGACCAGCGTGATCGAGTCGAGCGTGCGGTCGGGCGCGGAGTATTCCGAGATTCCCGCGAGCGGCACTTCGCGGATCGCGAAGGAATTCCCGAGGCCCGAACTGAGCTTGAAGACGTCTCCGGGAACCGGACGCCGTCCGTTCGCCTTTTCGGCGGCGTCGGCCAGGGAGCGAGTGATGACGATCCCCCGTTCTCCTTCGCGGAGCGCGGCGCCTTCGACGATTTTCAACGAGGGGAACATCCCGAAATAGCCGGCGGAAACCCCGAACACCGGCCGGTCTCCCCTGAATTTCCCGTGTTGGATCCGGGCAGCCGTGGAAACCAGGGGCTCCACGCGTTCCACCGAGCGGTCCGTCGAAAGCCGATCCGCGATTTCCTCGGCGTCTTTCAGCACGGGCGTGACGGAAAATTCCGAGAGCACGGGGTCGATATTGCCGAAAACGGACAGGATCTCGCCGGTGTTCGCGGAGATCACGGCGTCCGCGGTGAAGCTGTCGACGTACATGTCGCGCAATCCGGACGACGAAGAGAGGATCACGGCCCTGCCGATCAGGATGCAGCACAGGCACACCGCGACGATGGCGCCGACGGTGATCGTCTTCCTCCGGTTCCGGAGTATGTTCCGCAAGGCGATGCGCAACGCGAGCATCAGCGGCCCGCCCGCATGAAAACCGTCATGATGGTCTTGAAGAAGATCGAGGCGTCGAGAAACACGGAATAATTCTTGATGTAATAGAGATCGTACTGCAATTTCTTGTACGTGTCCTCGATCGACGGGGAATGGTACTCGCCCGACACCTGGTCCCATCCGGTGATTCCCGGCTTGACGCGCAGGCGCTCGCGGTAGAAGGGGATGACCTTCTCGAGTTCCACCGCGAGTTCCGGGCGTTCGGGCCGCGGACCGACGAAGCTCATCTCGCCGACCAGGATGTTCAGCATCTGCGGAATCTCGTCGATCCTGGTCTTGCGCATGAAATTCCCGAACGCGGTGATGCGCCGGTCGCCGTCATCCGTCGGCTTGAAGTCGTTCGATTCAGTCCGCATGCTGCGGAACTTCAGGATCGTGAACTCCTTCCCGTAGCGGCCGAGCCTGCGCTGCTTGAAAAATACCGGCCCGCGGCTCTCCGACTTGATCGCGAGCGCGATGAACGCCCAGAAAGGCGCGCTCAACACCAGGATGACGGACGCCACCGCGATGTCGGTGATCCGCTTCAGGATCATGTACGGACGCGAAATCTCCCGGTTGAGCTTTTCGAGGAACCACAGTTCGTCGATGTCGCCGATCGGGACCTTCCTGAGATAGGACTCGTAGAAATCCGCGAGGGCGATATACCGCACCGGGCGGGAGAGCAGGCCGAAAGCCGCTTGCCGCGCGGATTCGTCGACGGCGGATCGGCGCGTGGTGACGACTAGCCCGATATCGAGCGCCGCCGCCCGGTCGACGAATCCCGCGCGGTCCGAGACCGTTTCGACGGAGGGATCCGCGGACGCCGTGCCGTCTGGGGCGAAAACCAGCCTGGCCTCGTACCGCAAATGCGGCCGCTCCGCCATTGCCGAGACGAGCTCCGCGACGCCCGCGTTGAAGCCGACGAACGCCACGCCGGTCTTGGGAAGGAACACCCTCCTGACGCGCGCGTAGACGAAACGCCAAAACCAGACCGTGACCGCGACGATGAGGGGAAAGACCGCGGCCACGTCGCCGTCCAGGTCCAGCCGCCTCAGCACCAGCCGGAGCAAGCCGAAAGAAGCGAGTCCCGCGAGCGCCGCCGATACGATGAAGTGCTTGAAAAAGCGGAGCCCGTCGAACGGGTTGTCGATGATGTAGAGACCGGCCGTATAGAACACCGAAACCCAGAGCAGGACGATCGCCGAGAAGGTCGGCGCCGTCATGGCGAAATGGGACCACGCCGGTCCGATTCCCTCCCAGACGACGAACGAAAGGAAAAAACTCGCGTAGATGAGCAGGACATCCGCGAGGAATATGGTGAATTGATCCAAGCGCCTGGTCAGAAGTCTCATGTTCCGGGAACCACCTCGTTCGTTATTGCCCGAAGGATACCGCAAACAAGGCGCGTTTGACAGCATCCGCCCGAGCGGGCGCGTTCAGGATTCGGCGCGCAGGTACTCGGGCAATTCGCGCTCTATGAGACGCATTTCCCGGTCGAGTCCGGATTTCCGCCAGACCCCGATGTTCTTCCGGGACGCGTCTGCGTCGTACTTCGGCTCGAACCGCGGAATGGTCCCGAACGATTCCCGGGCGACCTGTCCGATCGACTCGCGCAAGCCGCTCCGGCAACCGTCCGTGTCGCACACGAAGGCTTCGAAGCTGAGATTCGCCGCCATCCGACCCGGCACCCGTCCGGAATTCGAAAGCCAGGCTTCGGTACGGGCCATCAGGGCGCGATAGGTTCGGATGAAGCCCTTCACCATCCAGGGGTGGTTCTTCGGGCTGTATTTCACCAGCTCGGCGAACTGGTCCCGCGGGTCGCGGTGCACGAGCAGAATTACTTGTCGCTGGAACTCGGCCGGGCCGACGAGATCGAAGCGCTCCGGGTACAGGCCCGAGATCGCGTTGTCGAAGATCGGCACGGAGGCGTCGTCCCGCAGCCGGTCGTAGAACAGCGCCATGAGGGCCGAGACCGCCGACCGGACGGCGGGATCGGAATCGAACGGGACCCGCGGGTCCGGCGTCCGCATCCGGTTCCGCAACGCGTCGACGAACGCGGACACGCGCCCGCGGTACCCGGCGTCGCCGCGATGGTCGCATCCCAGCTGGATATCGAGCATGCGTCCGTAGGTCGAAGCCTTCGGATTGAGGAAAGGCGACACGGCGACCATGTACAGCGCGTCCAACGCGGCGAACATCGGGGAGGCCGGACCTTTTTGCCAGTTGAGGGAAGGTCCGAGCAGGGCTCTCCGGCCGCGCGATTCGGGATGCAACGCCTTTCGGGCCAGGCGATCGCCGAGGAAGGTCCGGCCTTCGCCCACGGCCAGCGAGAGCATCAACCCGTAATTGAACGCGCGGATCTCGCCGAAGGACGTCTCGCAGCCGCGCGGTTTCCTGAAACACCCGAAATCCTCGAGCCATTCGCAGACCGCGCTCGAACCGCTCCAGCGGTATCCGGCGACGAACATCGCCACCCGGTTTCCATCGTCACTCCGTTTCATGTCCACGTTACCCGCTTTCTTGCTGCTTGTCGTTGTATCCAACCTCGATCGGATCGACCCGCGGAGGCGCCCGAATGCCGGCCGGATCGCCCTGGCATTCCGGCCGCGCTCCCGTTACGCTGTTTGATATGATATCTTCCACGTTTTCCCGGCAGACGCCGCGGCGTCACCTCGCGTCGAAGGCCGCCTGGTTCGCGCTCGCCTTCTGCGTCCCGTTGATCGTCTCGTGCGCCACGCACGGCCCGTATCCCGACGACAGGAACCTCGAGCCGATCGGAGCGAAACCCGTGTTCAGCGGCGCGGTTCCGCCTTCGGGATTGCGCATCCTCGTCTTGAGCGACGTCCACGGATACGACGTCGACAAGCTGACGGTCGACCGGAAGCTCTGGGACGCCTACATCGAGCGCCGGAGCAAGGCCGTCGACGAATCGTTCGCGAACGTCGCGGCGGCGCTCGCGGCGGCCGAAACCGCCGATCGAGTCGATTTCGCGGTGCTTTCGGGCGACCTCACCTTCGAAGGCGAAAGAGTCGGCCACGAAGCGCTCGCGGCCGCGCTCGCGGATTTCGAGCGAAGCGGCGTCCCGGCCTTCGTCACCACGGGCAACCACGACGTCAACAGCCCGCAAGCCCTGTTTTTCGGCGCGAAAGCCAGCGGCCAGGCTGCATCCGTCAGCCCCCGCGATTTCGAGACGATCTACGCCGCTTTCGGCTTCGCCGAAGCGGCATCGAAAGACGCGGAATCGCTGTCGTACGCCGCCGAGCCGGTGCCCGGCGTCGTGCTTGTCGTGCTCGACACGGCACGCTGGTACGACAACGCGTTCATCCCGTTCCGCATCTCCGCCATCGGCGGCGCCGTGCGCCCCGGGACGCTGAAATGGCTCGAGGGCGTGCTCGCCGCCGCCCGTTCGGCGGGCGCGACGATCGTCGCCGTCCAGCACCATCCGCCCGCCCTGGCGGCGAGCGGCGGGAAGGGAGCGTTTCCGGGTTCCGCCGAAGTCATGGGCTTATTCGACCGGTTCGGGGTGTCGATCGTGATCGCCGGACACAAGCACCGCTTCGGCTCGTACCTGGACGAACCCGTCCCCCTGGTCTTGGCAGCCAACGTTGCGAGTTCCCCGGGCAACAGCCTCATGGTGGAACTCGCGCGGGACGGCATCACGCTGATCCGCGATCCGTTCGGACTCGATCCGGACGCCGGTGGCGGCCCTGACCCCGAATACAAACCTTAACCCGGCTTTTTCACGCCACGTCCCACGCCCTCGTAGACGAAGCCGTGCCCGAGGGCGTCGGCTTCGTCGAGCAGGTTCCTCGCGTCCAAAATGATGTTGCCCCTCATCTCGCGGCGGATCCGTTCGAGATCGAGGCTGCGGAATTCGTTCCATTCGGTCAGGATCACGAGGGCGTCGGTCCCGGCCGCGGCGGCGTAGGCGTTGTCGCGGTATTCGACCGCGGGATACAGTTTCCTGAAATTGCCGGCGGCCTTGTAATCGTACGCCGATACCCTCGCGCCTTTTTCCAGCAGAAGCCCGACGATGGCGATGGCGGGGCTTTCCCGTATGTCGTCCGTCTCCTGTTTGAAGGCCAGACCCAAGACCGCCACGCGGAGGCCGGAGAGAGTTCGCGTTCCGGATGGATCGGCGTCCCGCACGAGTCGTTCGAGTTTCAGGACCATCCGGGCTTTCTGCCGCTCGTTGGCTTCGATGGTCGTCCGCACGATGCTCGCGTCGACGCCGTGCGCCTCGCCGATCTTCACGAGCGCGCGCGTATCCTTCGGGAAACAGCTCCC
>CAYZZW010000077.1:0-12152 GCA_964482955.1 uncultured Treponemataceae bacterium
GATGAGGTCGGCGCGGAAGCGCTGCTTGCACTTCTTGCAGTCGACGAGAGGATCGGTGAAGTTGGCGACGTGGCCGGAGGCTTCCCATACGGTGGGGTGCATGAGGATGGCCGCGTCGAGCCCGACGATGTCGTCGTGGAGCTGGGTCATCTCCTTCCACCAAAAGCGCTGGATGCGGTTCTTGAGCTCGATGCCCAGGGGACCGTAGTCCCAAGCGCCGGCCTGGCCGCCGTAGATTTCGGAGGACTGGAAGACGAAGCCGCGCCGCTTGGCGAGCGAGACGATCTTGTCCATGGTGAGGGTCGCGTCGTTGGTTGCCATGAATGGACTCCTTGTCCGGGCCTCCGTGGCGTGAAGGACCGGGACGGGGTGTCGCGGTCGGTACGCCCGGAAAGGCGGCCTGGCGCGCGATGGGGAGTATACCCGATGCGGGCGTGGGACCGCCAGTATGGACGGGCCTTTCCCGCCCGTCAGGGTTCGAGACTCCAGATTTCGATGCCTTCTCCGACGGGCCACTTCGACGTCGCGATGACGCAGAGCGAACCTGAGACGTCGACATCGTACGAGGAGCTTCCCGAGAAGGTCGCCACGTAGCTTGGCGCCGCGGGATTCGCGATAGAAAAACGCTGCACTCCGATGCCCCAGACCACCGCGTAGGCAAAGCCGCCCGAAGCGACGATATTGCCCTGGATGTTTGCGCTCGGATCTCCGAAATACGGACAAGGGGCGAAACCGAATTTCGTAGGCTTGAGCGGATCGCTCACGTTGGTCACGTGCAAGCCCAGCGAGCCGTCGATGTAATCCCGCGCGTACGCGTAAGCGCCCTGGATCGCGGGCGCCCGCGAGACAAGCGGCACGCTCGTCGCAGTACTGGTCGGGTTGGACAGGTCCACGCACTGGAGCTGTCCGTAATACGTGCCCGCGGCGAGATAGGCCATCGCGCCGTCGATGGTGATATCCGAGTCGCTCTGATCGAGGAGCTTCACGGTCTCTCCGGTCGACGAGGCGGCATCGGGATCGCTCACGTCCACCACCTGCAACCGTGCACTGGCGTTCGTTATGAACGCGCGGTCGCCGAATACGGCCACACCCGCGGGGCTGCCGGGGACGGTGGCGGTCGAGGCGATCTGCGGCGCGGCGGGATCCGAAACATCGACGACGTGGAGCGTTCCGCTCGAGGAAGTCACGTATGCGTAGTTTCCGGAAAGCGCGATTGACATGGCCTCCGCGGGAAGGTCGAGCCGCGAGAGCGCCCGGGGAGCGGCGGGAGAGGAAATGTCCACGATCGAGAGATTTCCCGAGCCCACGAGAAAGCAGAGGTCGCCCCGTATCTTCACGTCGCGGCCGTAGAATGTCCCGTAGTCGGCCGTTTTGATCCAGCCGGACTGTCGCAAGTACTGGCGGGGATCGAAAAGGACGTGGAGCCCCGCGGAGTTCGAGGCGATGAGTATACTGGACCCGGAGGCGATCGCCGCGGCGGGTCGTGTCGGCATTTCACAGGTTAAAGAGAGGAAAGGCTTTGCCGGATCGCTGATGTCGTAATCGTAGACGAGGTTGTTGAATTCGCTGAAGACGAGGCACCGGTTACCGACCACGTTCAAACCCGAGAGCGCCGGTTTGAAATCCATGGTCTTGATGATGGTGGGCGTCGAGGGAGTCTCGATGGAAACCACGTAGAGGGTCTGGCGGACTCCGACGAACACCGTCTTGTCCGATACTGCGATGTATTTCCCCGCGCCGATGGCCGGAATGGGTACCGAGCGGTAATCGGTAAGCGCGCCCGTGCTTGAATTGACCGAATACAGATTGAGCGTGTTGCCGCCCATGGCAACGGGAGCGTCGACCGTCGCGATGATGTAACCGTTACAGAGTTCGACATCAGACACGGAGACATCGACGCCGGCCAGGGTTTGTACGATGCCGCCTGAAACGAGGTTCACGACCTGGAGACCGGATCCCAGGCACGCCACGTACGCGAAATTGCCTTTTATTTTTGTGGCGAACGCACGATTTGTCACACCTGAAAACGGCTTGGCCATGACGACGCTTCGCGGTGATGCTGGATTCGAGGGATCGGTGATATCGTACCAGGCGAGTCCCGCCTCGGCGGCGACGCACAGCCATGTTCCAGAGGCGGACATGGAGCGCGCCTCCGCCCCGGTCAGGCCGGCCGGAAACGCGACATCGCGGACGAAGGTCGGTTTGCCGTCGGCGTCCAAGGCGAGCACCTTCAACCCCTGCGTGCCGTTCGAAAGGTAGACATGGTTGTCGTTCAAAGGATCGACGGGAGCGTCGTTCCTCGCGATGTCGAGGGCGTTCCCCTGCGTCGCTATCGCCGAGTCGATGCGCGGGGCGTATGCCGAAAACGCCGGGCGCGCCGGGTTGGCCGCGCTCGAAACTTCCGACCCGCTCGAGGGCTTGATCCGGTAGTAGTACACCTGGCTTTCGACGACGTTCGAGTCGACGAACTCGCAAGTGCCGACGATCGCTAGCTTGGCGAAATCGCCCGAGTTCCCCACCCTGCGCTGAACTTCGAACTCGTTCGTCCCGCGTATCGCCGGCCAGCGGACACGGATCGCGCCGATCTCGCCCGTCACCTGCGGCGCAAGCGTCGTCATCGAAAGCGGGATCGAACGGACAGTGCCGACGTCCGTGACGGCGCCACTTCGATAGGTGGCCTTCAGGTCGAACACATGGAGATCGCCGTTCGCGAGTCCCGCGAGGGACAGGGGCGGACGCACGCCTGAGAGGGTGATGCCGTTGCCGGGTGACGGCTCGCTGCCGTTCTTCGTGTAGCGCAGGACGTACTCGACGGCGGTCGGATCCTCGACCCAGGTCAGGGTCACCCGCTTGTTCGAGGACGTCGCGACGAGACCCGTATCGTCCTTGGCGGAGGACACCATCTCCGGAGTGATCATGGGTATGCTGCACGCGCAGAGCAGCGCCGTCGCGAGGATACAGGGAAGAGCGCCACGAAAATTCGACATACTGCTCACTCCTCGAAAAAATAGGTCGGCGATCAGCGAAAGAATCCGCGGCGCGGGCTCCCGCCCTCTCCGCGGCGAGAGCCCCGATTTCGCCCCGGCTCAGGATTCCGGGAAGAGGTCGAAGACGAAGAGGCGGGGGATGGAATCCGCGCCGACTGCGATCAGGTACACATACTTGCCGCGCGCCTGCAGGGCTTCCGGAAGAAGGACGGCGCCGTTTTCGCCCCGAAACGAGAACATCTTGACCGCCGTGGCGGCGTCGGCCCGCCAGACGGAACCGTCGCCGAAGAACAGATAGTCGCCATGCCAGGCCAGTAAGGCCTTCGAGCCCATCGTCGTAGCCGCGGCGGCCGGGATGGGGTTCCCGGAATTGGAGAGATCGAAGGCCCGAGTCCCGGCTTTTTCCTGGACCATGGCGGCGCCGGATCGCA
The DNA here is from genome assembly GCA_964482955.1 of uncultured Treponemataceae bacterium. Taxonomy (GTDB): domain Bacteria; phylum Spirochaetota; class Spirochaetia; order Treponematales; family UBA12059; genus JAPLSN01. The sequence goes on from CAYZZW010000077.1 coordinate 3,419, forward strand.
GCACAAGCGAGGGAGAGTCAGTGGTCGTCGAGTACCCATAGGTGGTTGCGATGACGGGTTGCTTGACGCCACAGTCGAGGGCCTCGGACAGGTCGAAGGCTTCGAGCCGTACCGTGTACTCCGAAGCGATAAAGGAGTAGGTCAGGGCATAGGCGTAGCCGCCGAGTAGGGCCAGACTTGAATAAGCCCCGACGAACTTCATCTGAGCCGCTCGTTTCGTCAACGCGGCCGGATCGCCCGCGTCGAAACACTCGAGGTTTCCCATCTCGCCGTAGCTGATGGTGAAGACATTGGAACCGCTGACGGCCAAGCCACAATACCTGGAACTGGGACTGGGCAGTACGCCGAGATCCCGGGGATTTTCCGGATCCGAGACATCGATCGCTCCGAGTCCCTCCCAGTGGGCGGCGCGATACAACACGCCGCCGTGGAGGGCGAGGTAGGGAGTGACGCTCGTCGGGGTGCCACTCCCGTCGGTTTTCATGAGCAATTTACTTCCGCCCTTCCGGGGAGCGGCGGGATTCGCGATGTCCACGACGCGAAGCTGTACATTATTGGTCCCCACCCTTTCCAGGAGATAGGCGTGGTCCCCGTCAAGGAAGAGTTGTGTAATCCCGCGGACGGCATTTTCAAGCGCGAGCGAACCTATCAGTTTGGGCGGATCGGGCAGCATTCCCCGCGCGACCGCGAGGCCGCCGTCCCCGTCGGCGACGAGGACGTGGACGCCGTCGGAGCACATCGTCAGGTCGCGTGAGCCGATGGCTCCGGGGCCGAGATAACGGCTACCCATCAGCGAAAGCTGGTTGTCTTCGTTCAGAATCATCGCGCGCAGGACGCCGTCCGAGCAGGCGAGGAAACAATACTGCCCCCGCAGGGTGAGCGAGTTGACCTTGCCCGGCAGGAGGGCCTTCTCGCTCGCGAGGATCGCCGGGTTGGACGGATCGCCGATGTCGACGACCACGAGGTTCTTCCCGTAGCCGATATGCAGTTTCCGTCCGGCCCTGACCGCCGTGACCCGGTCCATGCCGCGTAAGGTAGCCGATGGGTCGGAGAATCCGGTCGCAAGCACCTCCTGCGGTCCGGACAGCGCGACAATGGCGCCCCCCCCGTCCAGGGTCGTTTCCCCGCGAAAGAGGCGGAAGGCGAAGCTGGGGTTATCGACGAAGGCGCCGGCGAAAAGGTAGCGCCCGTCCTCGCTGAAAGCGACGCTCCGGAAATCGGCGGCGCCGCCGGCCGCGGCCGGCGCGACGGCCGTACGCTCGCCGATGCCCGAAGCGCCGATCGAAAAAGCCTGGAGGCTGCCCTGCGGGTTCATGACGGGCGTGTACATCGAGACGCTGCCGTTGGCGACGACGAGGCACTTGCCGTCGGCGCTCAGCGCGAGGGCGCGCGGATTGTAGAGGGAGTTGTCGGAGGGCTCGAAACGCTGGACGAGGACGGGATTGCGGGGATCGAGCAGGTCGACGACGACGACTGATCCCGATCGCTTGCCGTGATACTCGTAGACGACGCCCGCGTTGGCGACGAAGGCGTAACGCCCGTCGGGGCTCAGGACGATCGCCTCGGGCAAGCTGAAGGGCCAGGATACCGATCCCAAGGGCTTCGGCGATTCGGGATTGGCGATGTCGATGACGGCGAGGCCGCCGTTTCGCGCGTCGACGGGAGCGTCGCCCCAAACGATGGACGATGCGCTGGCCACGTAGGCCAGGGAACCCCGCACGGCGACGCGTTGGGCTTCGCGCATGGCCAGTCCTCCGGCGAGGCCGATGCGTTCCCCGGTGAATGGGAACGAGGCGCCGTAATTCGCTGAACTGAGCTGATCCATGCCGGTTCCCGCCGGCTTGACGGCGTAAGCGCGCGGCGTCCCGTCGGAGGCGTTCTTGTCCGTCCAGCGGGTTCCGGACACCGGCCCGGAGACGTTGGTGAAGGGACCCTGCCGGGAATCGGCCCTCCAGACCTCAAAAACGTCTGAACCCCGGATGGGATTCCAGGAGACGACCACGTGGCCGACGCCCGGTTCCACCGAAGGCGTCAGCGTGTTCGGGGCGAGAGGGATCGCCTCCACCAAGGCGGATACCGCCGTCGCGCCGTTCCCGTATCGCGTCCTGAGTTGGAAGGTATGCCGGCTTCCGTTGGCCAGGTCGGTGATGGCCAGGGGCGGCTCCACGTCGAGGAGTTTGACCGAATACGCCTCGGTCGGCGCCCCGCCGTCTATCGTGTAATAGACCGAGTAGGAGGCGACCGTCGGATCGGGCGTCCAGGTCAGCGTCGTTGAGCGGTTTCCCGCCGCGGCGGAGAATCCGTCGCGATCCTTCGCCGCGGCGACCATGTCCTTCGTGATGAGAGGCATCGTGCAAGCCGACAGTAGGGTCAGGAAGAACGCGAGCGTCGGGAACACCGGGAATCGGCCGCGCGGGCGGCTCGTCGGCAGTCTACTCATGACATCCTCCGGAACGTACTGCGCCCGCGGGCGCCTTGATAAATGATGACATGTCATTCTTCGAAGACGGGGCCGCGGTCGGCCGAGGCGTCCGCGGCGCGGTTTCCGGAACCTTCGCCAGAGGCGAGGTAGGCGTATTGCTCGCCGAGGGACGGGTCGAGTTCCTTCGCCTTCGCGAGGTATTCGCCGGCTTTGCCGAAGTCGCCGAGGGCGTTGTGGCACTTCGCTATGTTTAGCGCGAGCGTCTTCATGAAGGGCGTGTCGCCCGACTGCGCCCGCTCGAGTTTCTGGTATTCGGCGAGCGCCTTCGCGTAGTCCTTCGAAAGGAAATAGACGTTGCCCAGGTTGAGCCGCGGGCTCGCGTAGGCCGGATCGAGGGCGGCCGCCTGCCTGAAGGTAGCCGCCGCCTTTTCGTAGCTTCCGAAGCGGGCGTATCGGATGCCGAGTTTGTTGAGGTCTTCCTTCGCCCCCGATGCCTTGGCTTGCTTTTCGGCGGCTTCGGTGATCGCGTCCACGAGCTTTTCGATCTCGCGCGCCGCGGCGCTCACGACCGGCTCCTTGCGGCCGTACTGGAGGCCGAGGTCGGTTTCCTTGAGGCCCACGGGGCGATAGAGTTCCTGCGCTGTCCTGACGCGGTAGAAGCCGCGCGAAGCGGGATCGACTTCCGCCGCCTTCCACTCCTCGACGCCCTTGCGCCACGCCTCGACGAAGCCGGACTTCCCAATCATCGTGATCTCCACCGGGATCCAGAGTTCGTCGTCGACGCTGATCGTCATCGTCCGGTCCGGGTGGAGGTCTCCGAAGGCGCGGCTTTTCGTCTTCGCGGAGAAGGCCGCGTAGATGTGGCCCGGCACCGTCACGAGCGCCGTGTCGATCCCCGCCGCCTCGAGGACCGTCGCGTAGAGCACCGTGAGGTCGTCGCAATCGCCCGTGAGGCGCTGCATCGTCTGGCGCGGCAGGCTGACCGAGTCCACGGTGACGGCGTCGCCTTTCACCTCGGCGAACGGTTGGGTGGGATCGATCTGGTAGAGGATGCCGAGCTCGCCGAGGGCGTGGTAGGCCTGGCACGCGAACTGGACCGCTTCCGAGTAACCGGAACGGATCTTATCTTTATTGATCTGGCGCACGTAGCCGGCGAAGTTCCTGAGCGCGCCGTCCGCGGGCGTCACGAAGGCTGCGGCCTTGCGGTCGTCGTCCCAGACGATGGCGCTCTTGTCCTGGAGGTCGTAGGCGACCGAGGCGCGCTGCTCCCCCGCCCTTCCCCGGCACGTGTAGCTCGCGGTCACTTCGCCGGAGAGCGGCGTCACGCCTTCGTTGCGGAAGACTTCTGCGTTGAAGGAGGCGATGACGCCGACTTCGCGGCTCTCGCCGGGCTTGAGTTCGGGGATGCGCGCGCAGAGGGTCGGCGCGTCCATGTAGCCCGGCTGGAAGAACGTGACTTCGATGTTCGTCACGGTATTTTTCTCGGCGTTGGTGACGAGTATCTTCGCGAAGGGCTCCTTCGTGTAGCGGCTCTGCATCGCGGGGAACACGCTCGTCGCGCCGGCGTCGCCGAGCCGGAGGCTGCGGAGGGCGGCCTTGGCCGAGTCGGGATCCTCGCCGAGCCGCAGCTGGACGCCGAGGCCGATCCCCAGGATGAAGCCGTCGAAGTCGGTCACGGCGCCCATGGAGCGGACGTACTTGAGCGAAGGGCTGAGTTCGATCGCGAAATTGTAGGACGGGATGAGGGCGACGCGCCCGCCGGCCTGCGCGAGCAGGTTGTAGTTGCCGACCGTGCCCGTCTCCGGAAAGAGCTTCGGATACAGCGACAGCGACGCGCCCGCGGCGAGATCGACGCCGACTTCGAAGCTCTTGGAAAAGCGCGACGAGTACGCCGCCCCGACGAGCGCGTACGCGTCCTTGTGTTCCCACGTGTTGCCCGGGTCGCGGGGCGAAAACTGGATGAGGCCGCCCTGCAGGAAGGGCTGGACGAAGGGGAACCCGGGCAGCGGATAGCGCGCGACCGCCGAAACGTCGAAGAGGTCGAAGTCGGCTCGATACGCGCCGAATGGAGACAACGCCTGGTACTGCCCCCCGACCGAAAACGGATAGCGGTAGTACTCGTTCAAGTCTGGCGCCGCGTCCTCGGCCGGCAGGACCGATGTAACGGACAGGAACGCGACGAGGGCGACGAGCCCCCTCCCGAAGTTGCGCATGCGTGGCTCCTTGCCGCGCCGAACCGGTTTCACGGGGCGACGGTTCGGCGGCGGATCAAACGGAGGGTAGCATCATCGGGAGGATGAATCGTCTTGTTTTGCGAATTCGTACCATGATTCGATCATGTCTCTGTTTCCATGGCGACGGCGCTTGCCGTGCGCCGGAATTCGCTCGGGCTCATACCGACGAGACGGGAGAACTGGGCGTTGAAGGTCGCCTTGGACGTGTACCCGGCTTCCAGCGCGATCTCGAGGATGGTGAGGTCGGGACGCTCGGCCATGCGGCGGCGGACGTAGTCGATGCGCAGGGCGTTGCGCCAGGCCGGAAAGGTCGTCGACAGGCGCGAACCGAAGTACAGGGACAGGCGGTATGCGGGCACGCCCAAGCGCCTCGCGAGCGAGCGCAGGTCGAGCTTTTCGTCGCGGATGAACTCGGGCGACCGGATGAGCGTCTCCAGCTTGCGCTCGATGAGCTCCGCCTCGTCGTTTCCGATGACGACGCGGCGCTCGTGCTCCTTCCCGATCTCCTCGCGGATCCGCATGAGGGCGCGGGGATGCTTCGTCACGGCGAGGGCGCAGGCGAGCAGGACCGCTTCCAGGAGCAGGTGCCCGACCCGGTACGGGACGCGGAGCGACAGGGCGAGGCAGACGAATATGAAGGAAATCAGGACGCCGATTCCCCCGAGCGCGAGGAGGAAGCGCCGCGAGTCGGGGCGTGAGCCGGACAGGTCCGCGGGCTGCCATCGGGCTATCAGGAAGGACACGAACGACGCGGCGATCGGCCAAGCGTACGCGGCCGTCGCGGCGATCGCGTGAATCGGTCCGCGCGCGAGTCCGTCTTCGACGTTGACGATCGACGGTTCGAGGCCGAGTGCGTAGTCGAGGAGCGGAAGGAGGACGAGCGCGGCCGCGTAGGCTAGCCCCGCCGTCACGAGTCGAGCGCGGCTGCCCCGGTGCCGCTCGCTCCCGAAAAGGTAGAGCGTCATCTCGAGGAGCGCGTAGCCGAGGACGAAGATCAGGGTTTGCAGCGCGAGGTTGTCGAGGTCGAGCGGCAGGCGCGCGATCGGGTCGAGGGCGCTCAGCGTGAACAGCGCGCCGCACGCGAGATAGAGCGCCCCGAAGGCGCGGAGTCCCCGTTCCTTCGGGTGCGCCGCGAGGCTCGAGAGGCCGGCGAAGAGGATGCCGAATCCGGCCGCGCCGCGAAAGTATTCGTACAGTGCGTCGAACATCGCCGTGTCCTCGGTGTTGGCTCCTAACGCAAGCCCGACCAGACGGTGGTCGCGCGCACCCGCGGCGTCATCCGTTCTTCTGCTCGATCTTGGCCCAGCTGTCGCGTAGGCTCACCGAGCGGTTGAAAACCGGCGCTCCCGGCTTCGTGTCGGGGTCGACGCAGAAGTAGCCCAGACGCTCGAACTGGTAGCTCGCGCCCGCCTTGACGTCGGACAGGCACGGTTCGCCGAAGGCTCCCTTCACGGTTTCGCGCGAATCCGCGTTCATCGTCGTCACCCAGTCGACGCCCTCCGGCACGTCCTGCGGCTTGTCCGCGGGGAACAGGTGGTCGAAAAGGCGGGCTTCGACGGGGACGGCGTGAGCGGCCGACACCCAGTGTATGGTGCCCTTCACCTTGCGGTTGTCGGGCGCGTCGCCGCCGCGGGTCGCCGGGTCGTACGTGCAGCGCACGGCCGTGATCTCGCCGGTCGCCGGATCCTTGTCGAAGCCCGTGCAGGTGACGATGTAGCCGTAGCGGAGCCGGACCGAGTTGCCGGGGAACAGGCGGAAGTACTTGGGCGGCGGGACTTCCTGGAAGTCGTCGCGCTCGATGTAGAGTTCGCCTGAGAACGGGATCGAGCGCGTGCCGGCGCCCGGGTCTTCGGGATTGTTCACCGCCTCGAGCTGCTCGACCTTCCCGGCCGGCCAATTCTCGATGACGAGCTTGAGCGGCTTCAGGACCGACATCACGCGGAGCGCGCGCTTGTTGAGGTCTTCGCGGAGGCAATGCTCGAGGAGCCGGATGTCGACGAGGGAGTCCGTCTTGGCGACGCCGACGCGCTCTATGAAGTCGCGGATGGACTCGGGCGTGTAGCCGCGGCGGCGGAGGCCGGACAGGGTCGGCATGCGGGGATCGTCCCAACCGGAGACGTAGCCTTCCTGCACGAGCCTGAGGAGCCAGCGCTTGGAGAGGACGGTGTGCGTCATCTTGAGCCGCGCGAATTCGATCTGGCGCGAGGGAAACACCTCGGCTTCCGTGACGAACCACTCGTAGAGCGGGCGGTGGATCTCGTACTCGAGGGAACAGAGCGAATGGGTGATCCCCTCCATCGCGTCCGACAGCGGGTGCTGGAAGTCGTACATCGGGTAGATGCACCACGCGGTGCCGGTGCGGTAGTGCGGCTCGCGGCGGATGCGGTACATCGGCGGGTCGCGCATGAGGAGGTTCGGGTGCGTCATGTCGATCTTGGCGCGGAGCGTCTTCGCGCCGTCGGCGAACTCGCCCGCGCGCATGCGCGCGAAGAGGTCGAGGTTTTCCTCGACGGAACGGTTGCGGTACGGGCTGTCCTTGCCCGGCGCGGTCACGCGGGTCGTGACGCCGTCCACCGTGACCATCGACGTGTCGCCCGTACCCCGGTACTTGCTGATTTCCTCGGCCGAAAGGTCGTCGACGTAGGCCTTGCCCTTCTTGATGAGCTTGACGGCGAGTTCGTAGAGCTTTTCGTAGTAGTCGGACGCGTAGAACTCGCGGTCTTCCCAGTCGCAGCCGAGCCACTTGACGTCGCGCTTGATGGCCTCGACGTAGGACATGTCCTCCTTTTCGGGATTCGTGTCGTCGAAGCGGAGGTTGCACTTCCCGCCGAAGTCGCGGGCGACGTTGAAATCGATGAGAAAGGCCTTCACGTGCCCGATGTGGAGCCAGCCGTTCGGCTCGGGCGGAAAGCGCGTGCGTACGTAATCGTAGCGGCCGTTCTTCAAGTCTTCCTTGACGGCGTCCCGGATGAAATCGGATGCAATCTCGCTCATGTGTTCCTCGCAGTTTCCGTAATGGACGGCATCTGACGGCTGGCGGCGTCAAGCCGTCGTGCCGTCCGTAACCGGGACCGATTATACCGGAACGCAGGGGAACCACGCTAGCAGGCGCGCGTTTTTTTCGGATGACGCGCGACGCTGGAAGACGCGGACGCGGAGGGTCGATCAGAGACCGAACGCGTCCGCGAGATCCGGGTAGCCTTCTTCCCGAAGGCGCGCCGCCGGGACGAAGCGGAGGGCTGCCGAGTTAACGCAGTAGCGCAGTCCGGTCGGCGCGGGACCGTCGTCGAAAACGTGTCCGAGGTGCGCCCGCGACGAGGCGCTCTTGATCTCGACGCGCCGCATGCCCAGCGTATCGTCCGAGAGTTCGAGGATGCGGCCTTCGTCGATCGCCCGGCTGAAACTCGGCCAGCCCGTGCCGGAATCGAATTTATCGAAGCTCGCGAAGAGCGGCGTGCCGTCGACGACATCGACGTAGACGCCCGGCTCGTGGTTGTCCCAGTAGGCGTTGCGGAAAGGCGGTTCCGTGCCGCAGTCGCAGACCACGCGCTTCACTTCGGGGGGAAGGCGGTCGACGGCGGTCCGATCGGGTTTGACGCTCTCGATGTTCGTGTCGTGGATCATGGTGAGCCATAAGATAACGAAAAAGGAGATCGGCGCGAAATCGCCCCTCGATTTGAAGCGCGCCGGTCAAGGCGTTACACTCTTAAGCGGAGACGGCGGCGCGGCAACGCTCGGGCCCCGCTCCGGGGTTTCCATGATCGATGTCGCGACCTTCCAGAAGTATTCCCTGTTCGGCGGCGTCCTGCCCGAGGAGATCGAGCGCATCAAGCCGCTGTTCGAGTACGCGAACTACGACGTCGGCGCCGTGATCATCCGCGAAGGCGAGCCGAACGACCGCATCCATTTCATCGTCGAAGGCAAGGTGGCCGTGACGCGCCGCGGCGTCAAGATCGTGGAATACGGCGAAGGCGACGAATTCGGCGAAATGGAGCTCCTCGACGTGATGCCTTCCGCGGCCACGGTGCGCGCCGTCGCGCCCACTCGCGTCGCGATGATCACGAACCGCGCCATCCAC
>CAYZZW010000078.1:0-12108 GCA_964482955.1 uncultured Treponemataceae bacterium
GGATCGAAGATCGACGCGAGCTCGTCGGAGACGGAGTCGTGGACGTGCCAGGCGTTCGAGGAGGGGACGGAGACGAACTCCGCGAAGCAGCCGTCGCGGTTGACGCCTATGCCGCGGGTGTTCGGGCAGAGGTGGCGCTTGCCGGCGCGGCAGGCGCGGCACACGCCGCACACGATGTGGCCTTCCGCCGACACGCGCTCGCCGATCTTGTAGCCCTGGACGGCGCGGCCCATGTCGACGATCTCGCCGACGAATTCGTGGCCGATGGTCATGGGGGTCTTGATGGTCCTTTTGGACCAGTCGTCCCACTTGTAGATGTGGATGTCGGTGCCGCAGATGGCGGTCTTCTTCACCTTGACGAGGAGGTCGGTGTCGCCGATCGAGGGCATCGGGACGTCTTCCATCCAGAGGCCGGGTTCGGCGTATTTCTTCACGAGGGCTTTCATGTCGCGTCTCCTTTTCCTCCCGGAGGAGCCCGGGAAGGGCGACCGATATTGTACGACGTTCCGCGAAAGCGCGCAAGGAAGGATGCGACGCCCGGGCGCGCTTCCGCGCCGTTCGACCGTCCTCCGGGCCGTACGGCGCATGCCGCGACGCCTTGCGCGGGTCATCGGCGTGACCGATACTTTCCATGCAATCGCGCTTCCCGCTCCCCTCAGATATCCTAAGGAGGATACCGTGAAAAAACGTTGGATTCGTCCGGCCTTCGCGCTGGCGGCAGCCTTCATCCTGGCGCCGAATCTAGTCTACGCGCGCGACTTTTTCGTCCGCGCGGGGGCCGTCGACGGCGACGGCAGCGTACAAAAGCCCTTCGGCGATCCCTGGCAGGCCCTCGAGGTCATCGAAGCGGGCGACCGGATCAACGTGGCCGAGGGCTCGTACTACGGCAAGCTCGACTCGGGCACCTGGAAGATCCAGTACAAGGTCGAGCTGCTCGGCGGCTACGACAAGGACTTCAAGGAACGCGACCCCTGGAAGCGCCCCACGAAACTGCTCTGGAAGAAGGACTCGAAGAACATGTCGGACGTGTTCCGCGTGCTGGCCGAGTCGAAAAGCGGCTCCGACCCGTCCGGCAGCGTGATCGACGGGTTCTTCTTCGACATGACGGACGCCAACGCCTATGTCGACGCGAAGAAAACCGGACTCGACCCGGCCAAGGCCCGCTCCCGCGGGGCTATCGGCTTCATGGGCTGGCCGGTCGTGGCGCGGAACAACGTCATCGTGAACGCCGAGCTCTACGGCATGCGCGTGGCCGCGGGCTCGACCATCGAGAACAACCTCGTCGTCAACGCGGGCGACAGCGCCATCTGGGTCGGACAATCGGCCCCGAACGCCGAGAAGAAGTCCACGACGGTGAAGAACAACACCATCGTCTTCGCATGGAGCGAAAAGACCTTCGGCACGGGCGGCCCCGCGGGCCACGGCATCAAGCTGCAGGACTACGCGGTCGTGTCCGGCAACCTCATCATGTACGCGGACAACCAGGCCATTTACTTCCCGTCCACCGACGAAACCATCTATAAAAAGAGCACACTCAAGGGCAACGTCTTCTGGAACAACCTCTACGCGAACGTCCGCCTCATCGTCGACGGCTCCGACGCCGTCGTGGACAAGGACGGCATGGACATGCTCGAGGAGATCGAGTTCAAGGATCAGGGCGACAACGTCAATGTCGACCCGAAGTTCGACATCGATCCCGTCTGGCTGGACCGTTACTCGAAACGCTCGTCCGGGTCGCGCGGGAAGGTGCAGATGGATGATTGGAACAAGGCGCGCCAGGCGGCCGGCCTCCCGCTCATCGCCTCCGGCGGCGAGCCGGCGAGCGGCTACATGCCCGCGTACGACCCCGCGAAGGTCGCGGCCTTCCTTTCGCCGAAGAACGCGGAAGTGAAGGCGGGCGCCCGCTCGAAAAAGCTCGAAGTCCCCGCGTTCCAGGGCGCGGCCCCGGCGGTCGCGCGCGACTACGCCAAGACCGACATCATCGCGGTCAGGCAGAACATCGCGGGCAACGAGGGCAAGTTCGTCGAGATGGTCGTCGCGCTCTCGGGCACCTTCAATCCGGACTCCTTCACGTCGGGCGGCGTCAAGCGCGACACGCACGAGACGGCCACCATCGCCGACCCGAACGGGCAGAGCGGCAGCATGGCGCTGGCCGTGAAGAAGGGCACCACGGCCGCGCGCGGGCTCGCCGACGGCTTCAACGGCCCCACCTACAACGGCATCGGCAAGGCGACGCGCCTCTTCCTCGTGAAGGGCCAGGTCTTCGGGATCCAGTCCACGATGAAGGTCGGCATCGTCGCCGACAGCTTCGAGCCCTACGAAGCCGTGGTCCAGGCCGCGCCCCGCCCGCAGGGCCGCGACTGGTTCGTGCGCGCGGACGCCTCGGGCGGCAACGGCTCGAAGGACAAGCCCTTCAAGGATCCGTGGCAGGCCCTCGAAAAGGCCGAGCTCGGCGACACCATCCACGTGGCGGGCGGCGAGTACGGCGGCAAGCTCAAGTCCGGACTCTGGAAGGTCTCGACCAAGTACCTGACGCTCATGGGCGGCTACAACAAGGACTTCACCGCGCGCGATCCCTGGGCGAACCCGACGGTGCTCGCGTGGCCGGCGGACGCGAAGAACCAGCCCATCGGCTACACCCTCGAGGGCGAAGGCGACGTCACCGGCCTCGTGGTCGACGGCTTCGTGTTCGACAAGAAGCTCCGGAACGGCTACCTGTCCTCCGGCGACATGGAATTCTCGCGCTCGGACACGCGCTACTCGGTGTTCATCCCGTCGGCCGAAGGCGTCGTGCGGAACTGCGTCTTCGTGAACCACGCGCTCTCGCCCGTCAAGATGGCCGAGCCCTTCACCTTCGAGAACAACATCGTGATGAACACGGTGAACGCGATCATGGACATATCGCCGAACACCGCCGTGCCGACCGTGATCAGGAACAACACCTTCCTCTTCTCGTGGGACAAGCGCTTCGGCGACTCGAAGAGCGCCACCGGCTTCGCGCTGACGATCCGCAAAGGCCCGGTGATCGTGGACGAGAACGTCTTCATGTTCATGGACAACAACGCCCTCAAGATCTACGCGGACCCGAAGAGCGTGACGCTCACGAACAACGTCTTCAACAAGAACCTCTGGTCCAACGTCCTCGTGAACGACAACCAGGTCATCGACGACAAGACCTTCGCCCAGCTCGGCGACGTGGGCTTCAAGTCGGCGGCGGGCAACGTCGTCGCCAACCCGAACTTCGACCTCGACCCCGCGTGGCTCAACGTCTACCTGAACCGCACCGCGTACGTGCCGGGAAAGGTGACGATGGACGACTGGAACAAGCTCCGCCAGATGCTCGGGCAGCCGCTCATGGCCTCGGGCGGCAAGGCGGCCGAGGGCTTCGCGCCGGCGTACGACTGGAAGAAGGCGATGAAACTCTTCCCGCGCGACAAGGCGGTCACGGCCGGCGCGCGCGTCCTGAAGCTGGACGTCAAGTTCACGGGCGTCGCGCGGCCCGATCCGACCGAGGGCAAGACCTACGCCGAGACGACGTACGAGGAACTTCGCGACAACTGGGGCAAATACCAGGGCAAGACGATCGCGATCACGGTCGCCATCGACTCGTTCGACGAGTACTGCTCCTTCCCGTCCGGCTATTCTAAGGACGACTTCCGCGCCTTCACGTTCTACGGCACCGAAGGCAAAAAGAGCATGCCGATCCGCTGCATGGTGAAGAAGAGCTCGCAAATCGAACGCGCGGTGAAGGGCGCGCCGCAGCTCAAGGAATTCGTCAAGCCCGAGGCGCTCTATCTCCTCAAGGTTCTCGTCCTCGACAAGGGCTACGTTGCCCTCGACGGCATCGAGAAGATCGAGGAATGACGGGACGCGGCGACATATCGCCGCCCCTCTGACAAAAAGCGGCCGGGCTGTAGCCCGGTCGCTTTTTTCACGAATACCCGTAGATCCGGAGAAACGTCATGACCAGCATCGTCGACGACCTGCTCGAGAAGATCCGCCGAGACCCGGGCGTCACCAAACGCGGAGGCGCCCGAGCCGACCTGGGCATGATGCTGTTCGCGGAGCGTGAAGCGATCAACGCGCTCTGGAAGGCGGCGGCCGCGTGCAGGGGCGCTTCGGAGGAGCTGGATACGGCTGTGGAGAAGCTCAAACCGCTCTTCGGAGAACGATAAGCAAATTCGACGAACCGAAGCGTGGGCCGTACAACCGACCGCGCCAACGCCGCGAAATTAAGCGCATGTTTGGGCGGTCCGGGTTGTACGGCCCACGGCGTTGGTTTGACGACTTCACAATCGGACGCCGGCAAATCCAAACCACAGACAGGGCATCTTCAACCGAAACGAACCGCGCCTGTCATTTTTGTACCAAGGACCGACAAGGAATCGCCACCCGCCCCGGCACATTCGTTTCAAATTGACTGGCGCCACCTTACCCCAGTAAGGCCGCACAATGGTTCGTCGGCCGACGAAAAACTGTTTGCCTTTTCCAGCCATGACCGCCCCGGAAGCATCGGCTGACCGCGATCACGTCCGGCTAAAGCGCATCGATCTTTTTTTGGCTAAGACCCGCCCCGACGCTTCCTGTCTTAAAACCCTTTCCCCTTCTTCCTCTTCTCCGTGAACTCCGACTTTCTCGGTGTCTCCGTGGTAAGTCTTGCGAGAGAGAGCCTCTTCGAGCCGAATCCGTGAAGGTCGTGGCGTAAAATGGAAAGGCCGACGAAAGCATCCGCCTCCGTCGGCCCCCGGCTCTGAATCAATCAAGCCTTATTCTCTTTCTCTGTGCCTCTGTGCCTCTGTGGCGAATTCCCCGGTTGGGCTTACTTCGCGGACTTGAGGGCGTCGAGGGCGAGTTGGACGATGCCGGAGACGGTCATCGAGACGCCGGAGACGGCGTCGGTCTTGCCGTCGGACTTCACGGCGATCTTGGCCGGGTCCTGGGCGGCGACGAGGGCGGCTTCGAACTTGGCGGCCTGCTCGTGCCATTCGGCCTTGGCCTTGCCAAACTTGACCATGCCGTAGTTGCCGGCGGTCGACTCGACGATCTTGGACTTTTTCTTCGCGTCGTTCGACGCGCCGTTCCAGACGACGGAGACGACGCGGCCGTTCACGACCGTGACGAGTACCGAGTCCTTCCAGCCGGTCTTCGCGTCGAAGGCGGCCTGCTCGGCGTAGTACCAGCCGTCCTTTTTGTACGATCCCTTGGCGACGGGGCCGGCGGCGGCGGCTTTCTTCGCGAGCTCGAAGAATTCCTTCACGTGCATCGACGCGCCCGAGATGGCGTCGGTGCTGCCTTCGGCGTTCGTGTACTTGGCGAAGGCCAGATCCTGCGTCTTCACGAGGTAGGCTTCGACGGCGGCGGCCTGAACGGACCACTCGGCCTTGGCCTTGCCGAACTTGACCATGCCGTACTTGCCGGCCTTGTCGTACGACTTCTTGTCGGCGGCGCCGGCGATGTTCGACACGCCGTTCCAGTTGGCGGCGACGATCTTGCCGCCCTGTACCGTGAGTACGACCTGTGCCTTCCAGCCGCTCGAGCCGAACGCGGCGTCCTCGGCGAAGTACACGCCGTCCTTGAGCGCCTGGGCGAAGGCGGTGGCGGAGATCGCCAAGGCCAGGGCCGCCATGATGAGCTTCTTCATTCCGTTTCCTCCGTGCGGTGATACCGCGGTTTCGATACGCCGGGCGATCAGCCGTAGCTGTGCAGTCCCGGCAACAGGTAATTGACTCCGAAAAAGGTGAACGTCGCGCAGGCGAAGCCGGCGACGGCGATGACGGCGGGTACCGCGTCCTTCCGCTTCATTACGAGGCGGACGTGCAGGTAGAGCGTGTAGACGAGCCAGGTGACGAGCGCCCAGGTTTCCTTCGGGTCCCAGCTCCACCACTTCCCCCACGCGCGCTCCGCCCAGATGGCGCCGAAGACGAGGGCGCCGGCCGTGAATATCGGGTACCCGATGGCGATGGCCGTGTAGGCGACCCGGTCGAAGCCGGCCTTGCGGCCTTCGTCCCGGGCGGCGAGGAACGCGAGCGCCGCGGCGAAGGACGCGACGAAGAAGGCCTCTCCGACGAAAGAACAGACGACGTGGAGGACGAGCCAACCGGATTTGAGCGCCGGTACGGGCGGCAGGGCATCCTTCGGAAGGAGTGGCGACGACGCGACGGCGAGGAGGACGACGGCGACGAAGGTCGACACGAAGCCGACGATCGGCTCGTAGCGCAGTTTCTTCTGGAGGCGATAGCCGAGCGTCACGAGGGCGATGGCCGCCGACCAGAACACGAGCGACTCGAAGGTGCTCGTGAGGGCGACGAAGCCGATCGCGACGCTGCGCCAAACCGAGAACCCGACGAGCAGGAGCGCGGCGAGCGCGAGCAGCCAGGGCGACGCGGGGTCGGGCGCCCGATCTTTCCGGAACAGGAAGACGACGTGAAGCACAGCGGCCGCGACGAGCAGGGCGAACGCGATCGTGGGGATCATGCGGTCTCCTTGAGTTTCTGGATGAAGGTCCACGCGGTTCCCAGGGCGATCAGTGCAAGGCCGACCGCGACGACGGGGAAGCCGGGATCGGCCACGGCTTCGAGACCGGCGGTGGGAACGGCGGCGACCGACGCCCGCCAGGGACCGACGTTCGCGCCTTCGGCCCCGACGCGCACCACGGTGTCCGCATTCGCGGCCGGACCCGAAGCCGTCGCCGCGTCGGCGGTCGCGGACGCTCGCGCGACGCGGAGCAGGGCGGTCATGCCGGTCGCGGTGCCGTCCGCGCCCTCGATCGCCATGAAGGAAACCGTGACGCCGGCCCGTTCGACGGATTGCCCTTCGGAAAGCGAACGCGCGGTGCCGTCCGAACCGACGAGATTCACGAGCAGGGTCTCGCCGTAGGTGGATTGGTAGATGGCGACGGAGCCCACGCGGAGCGGATCGTTCACGCGGATCGCCCGGTCATCGAGGATCGTCTGGTCATCCTTCGAGACATCGACCACGCTGATCCAGTTCTTCGGCCGTCCGTCCGGATAGCGTTCGTCCCGGAAGTCGACGAGCGTGAGGACTTCGCCCCCGGGGAGCTTGACCGAATCGCCGACGGCGAGCGAGACGGCGCCTTCCCATCGCCCAGAAAAGCCGATGGCCGCCCCCACGACGAGCACGAGGATGCCGATGTGGAGGAGGTCCGGCCCATGCCGCCTGGCGCCGCGCTTGCGGACTTCGCGGAGCAGGCGGTCGATCGTGCACGCGCCGAGGTTCACGACGAAGCCGAGCGCCGGCAGGATGAAGAGGGGCGACGTGAAATAATCCGCCAGGCCGGTCTTCGTGACGAGGAGCGCGACGGCGCGCGGATACAGCTCCGCGTAGCGCGCCTCCGGCATGCCCTGCGGGACGAGGGTGGCGAGCACGCACCCGATCGTCAGGGCGAGGATGAGGACGATCGCCAGTCTGACGGAAACGAGGAATTTCCAGAACGTCCGCATGCGCGCGCGCCGCCTTCGTATACAAAACTCGGGGCCAAATCTTACCTTTCACGTAATAAACCGTCAAGGCATAGACAAGTTACTATATATCCATCCGCATATTACATGGTATTCCAGTCTTTCCATTCGTCGGACGGCCATTCCGGAATCGCCCGTTCGCCCTGCCGCCGGGAGCATGAAAAACGGCCGGGAGATCCCGGCCGTTTTAGGTGTCTTCGAATTACCGCGGGCGATCGGTTACGGGTGCGTCCCGTACCACGTGCCCGCGTCGACTTCGGCCTGCGGATATTGCGTCCACTCGGCCGGATCGAACACGCCGTTGCCCGTGACGATCGCCGCGTTCCGGCGGAGCCCCACGTTGATCGCGAAGTTGTTCGAATCGCCGGGCTTCCCGACGATGTCGAGCACGGCGTCGACGCCGAGGTCGAAGGCGCCGTTGCCGTTCAAGTCCTGGACGAGCACGACCGGATCGTTCCCGTTGAAGTAGGTGACCGTGCTCGCGAACGAGGCGGCGGCGCCCATCTTGTCCTTGATGGCGGCGACCGAGCCCGAGTTGTAGACGCCGACGAGGCCGCCGTCGGCGATCGTCATGCCGTTGGGGAATTTATAGATCGTCATCCCCGACGCGAGCGCCGCGCCGTTCTGCGACAGCACCATGAAGAAATTCGGCGTCCCGTCGGCTTCGGTCAGCGTGACGGCCGCGCCGGAGACGTTCCGCACTTCGAGGTACTTGTTGTTCGAACCGCCTTCCCCGTAATCGGAGAAGTACAGCCCTTTGAGTCCCTGCGGGGGCGGCACGACAGCCGCCTTCGTGCGGAATTCGACGAGGATAGCACCCAGCTGCTCGTTGCCGTCCGCGTCGACCGCGAAGGCGTAGAGGTCGTACGGCGTGTCGGCCGTGAGGGAATCGAAGGCAACCGATCCTTCCGTCGCCGCGGCGAGCGCCATCGAGGTCCCTGCCTTGAGCTCGGCGACCGTCGGTGCGGCGGCGCCGTCCGACTTGAGCGCGTAGTACAACGTCGCGACCTCGTTCAGCTTGAAGCGGACCGTCGCGGCCGTCTCGCCCGTCACGTCGACCGCCGGATAGCCGGAGATCCACGCGGGCGGCATGGTGTTCCCCGCGAACGCGATGCCGAAGCTCGCGAGCACGGGGTCGTGGTCGGTGTGGCGTTCCGCGTCGCAGTACTCGGCGTTGCGGTGCACGACGTCGACGAGCGGATTCGCGCCGAACAGCGCGGGCGACACGATGAGGTGGTCGAGCTGCTGGCTGTTCCCGTCGTAGACGTACGTGTAGCGCTCGGAGAGCGGCAGGAGCTCCTCGACGAGGTTGCGGAGCGCGTCGCCCTGGAGCGCCCTGACCGGCGCCGAGAAGGCGAAGTCGTTGAGGTCGCCCCCGACGACGATGTTCGCGTTCGGATCGACCGCGAGCATCTCGTCGACGAAGGCGTTGAGCGCGTTCGCCTGCACGAGGCGCTCGACTTCGGAAGTGAGCACGGGCGGCTGGTTGATGCCGAAGAGGGGATCGTCGCCGCCCTTAGAAGCCAGGTGCGCTCCGATCACGAAGACGGGCTTGCCGTTGAACACGAACTTGCCGATGACGGGCTTGCGGCTTCCGGCGAACGAGGCGACGGAAATCCGTCCGGGGCTCTGGCTGACGCCGAGGACCCCACCCTCCGAGGTGACCGCGACGCTCGAGGTCGGGCCGCCGCCGGGGATGTCGACGAAGCTCACGCGCGCCCCGTTGTACACGAAGCCGACGCGGATGTTCGCGCCCGCCCAGCCGCCGTCCGCGTTGTTCTCCGGGTCGATCTGGCGGAACTGGTACGTGTCCGGACCGCCCGCCGCGACGATGGCCGCGATCAGGCGGGCGAAGTTCGCGTTCGCCGTCACGACACCGTTGTTCGCGGAATAGGAATCGTCCGTCATCTCCTCGACGACGAGGATGTCCGGGCAGCGGAGACCCGCCACGATGGTCTGGGCCAGGTCGGCCACCTTCGCGTCGATCTGCGCCGGCGTCATCGTGTCCACGCTGCGCGGGAAGTTCTCGAGATTGAAGGTGGCGACGGTGAGCCGGTCGCTCGCGGGCGTCAGGTCCGAAGTCTCGCGCGGAAGCGCGCCCGGGACGAGCGCCGGCATCGAGGTCGGCAGGATCAGGAAGTTGCCGTAGGAATAGTTCATCACGCCGACGATCGGGCCGCCGAACGAATCGCCCGTCTTCGCCGCGGGCGCGGGCAGGCCGAGGATGGCCGCGTCCGTGTCCACGAGGACCACTTCCGGATTGTAGACGCCTTCCGAGATGACCACGCCGCCGCGCGACGTGCGTCTGCCGGCCGGGACGCCCGCGCCGCCGTCGGCCACGACCGCGACTTCGCCGTAGGTGCCCGCCCCGGTGACGACCGCGCCGTTCACGCGGACGAGCATGTTCTCGAGGCTTTCCCAGAAATCGAGCCCGTCGTTCTCCGGGTCGAAGACGCCGCCCGTGGCCACGGAGCCGTCGTCGCAGAGGACCAGGGCCGGAGGCACGCGGCCGCCCTGCCCCACGACGACCGCGTCCGGAAGGGCGCAGCCCGTCGCCAAGGTCTTCGTGACCGTCGGCGTCGCGAGCTCGGTCAGCCTGAGCTCGTTGTTGAAACCGTACTCCTTGACGGTGCCGCTCACGACGACGAGATCGCCGACCGACACCGCGGGGAGCGCGTTCGTGAAGACAAGGAGGCCTTCGGAGGTGGCCGGATCCGCGTCGGCCACCGGGCTCTGGATCCAGAATTGCTTAGGATCCTTGGCGATGACGACGCCGACTATGCCCGTGACCGCCTGTCCGGCGTAGGGGGAGATATGCGTCGCGCCCTGGATCTGGTGGATCTTCAGGTAAGGCGACAGGTCGATGGCGCCGGCGGCGCGAAAGGAGCCGGAGGCGGACCCCGCCCGCTTGCCGTCCGCGCTGAACGCCGTCACGTCGAGGCGGTAAAAGCCGTCGGGGAGCCCCGAGATCGCGCAACTCGTCCCGGTGGCGAAGCTTTCGCCGTTCAGGTACCACACGTAAACCGCGTTGACGCCGCCCGAGACGGACGAATTCACGTTCATCACGGAAGTCCCGACGAGGTTCGCGCCGAGCCCGGACATCGCCACGTCGAGCGGATCGCCCATGTCCGCGACGATCTCCACGTTGATCGTGCCGCCGGGCTTGTTGACCTCGAAGAACTCGAACACGCCGGAACTGGTGGCGCCCTTGGCGATCCGCACGACCTCGACCGCGCCCATCACGGTGATGCCGTTGTCCTTGAGCTTCACGTCCAGGGTGTAGTAGCCGGCGGGAATCGCCGCCGAGGCAAAGGTCGCCTCGTCCTTCGTCGCGTTCAGGACGAACGCGAGCGGGATGTCGGCGCCGGCGACCGGCTTCAGGATCGCCTCGACCGAGGGCACGTCGAGATCGGCGGCGTTCCAGCGCACCGCGAGCGACAGC
This sequence comes from uncultured Treponemataceae bacterium, assembly GCA_964482955.1. Classification (GTDB taxonomy): domain Bacteria; phylum Spirochaetota; class Spirochaetia; order Treponematales; family UBA12059; genus JAPLSN01. The sequence continues at coordinate 10,921 of CAYZZW010000078.1, forward strand.
GTGCCGTCGCCTTCGTACGGCCTGACCGTCACCGACACGTTCGTCGTCTGCCCCGTGCGCACCGTCGTGGCCGCCGTGCCGATGCCGACGGGCGTCCCGGACGCGTTGAGGCCCTTCGCCGTGATCGCCCAATCGCCGAAGGCGAGCTTGTCGACCACGAGCGATCCGCCCGCCGTCTTGGCGGAGAAGGTCGCTCCGTTCGGCCCCGAGCCCTCGACGAGGTACTCGACTACTTTCATCGAGACGTCGGGCAGGATGCTTTTCGAGGTCGCGTCGCCGAAGCTGATCGCGATCGAACCGCTCGCGTAGTCGTCGCCGCCGGGGAATTGGCACGAAGCCAACAAGACAATCCCGACGAGCGCCGCCAGCGAGGCCAGGAACCTGGCTGTACTTTTTCGCATGGACCACTCCTCTGACTTGGATATTGTATACAGAATACACTCCGAAATTACGCCGTCAAGCGAAATTTCGGGTCGCCATTGCCGCGGCACGAAGATGCCCCATCGCACAGGATTCACCGCAGAGACACGGAGATTTGGACCACGGAGGCGGTGCGCAAAGCGCCGACTGTATGGGTCGCGCATGGACGCGCGAACCATCCAGCCGAATGTGCACCATTCGGCAATGTCAAAGACGTACAGGGATGTACGTCTTTGACTCGGGATCACGGAGGCAGAGAAGAGAGGAGTAGGAGTATGGAGGATAGATGTTCTTGCGCCATACCGAGACCGGGAATCGCCTTCCAGTCCTCGACATCGTGTCTCGGACTTCCAGGCCGGGGTTCTCACTCTCGGCGACATCCTTGTCGCCTCGCGCGTCCACGCCCTCAAATGATCGGGCGTGAACGCGCCGCTCGAACCCTTCGATAACGCTTCGCGTGGATTTAGTGGAAACGATCGTAACCGCCTTCGGCGGGGAAATCCCTCGGCCTCGGCCTATAAAAAAAGGACGCGCCCCGTTGGGACGCGTCCTTTTTTGAAGCCGAGACCGGGAATCGCCTTCCATCCCTCGACTTCGTGTCTCGGGCTTCCAGGCCGCCTACGCTCGCTTCCGCGCGCATCCATGCGCGCTCTTCCTCGCATTCGCTCGGCGCTCGCTCCGGTTCGATTCCCGGTCTCGGCCTATTAAAAAAGACGCGCCCCGTTGGGGACGCGTCTTTTTAAGCCGAGACCGGGAATCGAACCCGGT
>CAYZZW010000079.1:0-12082 GCA_964482955.1 uncultured Treponemataceae bacterium
GCCAGTCTCATCGACGTGAAAGTCCCCAACGCCCCGTTCGAGGTCCTCCAAAACGGCGGCTCGACGAGCGTCATGGAAACCGTCATGACCGCCTCTGACGAACCCGACTACGGCCTCGACTTCGGCCTCTTCGAGGACAACGGCACCGAACTCGGCGCGGCCTACGGTTTCGGGCCGCAACCCTACGGCAATCCCGCCCTCGTCTACGGCTCGCAGGCGCCCTTCCACATGAGCTTCCCGCGAGAAGATCCCCTCGTCAAAGCCGCCGCCCCCTTCGTCACCAAGGGACAGGCGGCCTACCGCATCCTCCAGTTCGAAAACCTCGCGCGCTTCGCCTTCGCCGCCGGACACGACTACTGGGGCTGGCGCTTCGCCGGCTGGGCGCTCCATTACCTCCAGGACCTCGCGTACCCCTATCACGCCAGCGTCCTGCCCGGCCGCAGCGCCGGTTCCCTGCTCTGGTTCTACGCCACCTCGCCGAAAAAGAAGATAGACGACGCCGTCGTCCTCCTCTCGAACCGCCACCTCCTCGGCGAACACTACGCGTACAACGCCGTCGTCGCCGATCCCTACCCCGAATCCGACCTCGCGCGGGTCCTCGCCGCGCCCGAGCCGGGCATCGTCGCGGAACCCTACCGGGAACTCTACGCCTACGACGTCGTCGCGCTCCGCTCCTATTCCCTCGGCAGGGAACTCGACCGCCTCGTCGCCTCCGTGTTCGACCCGAAATGGGTGAGCGATCCCGCCTTCGACTACGGCTCGGCGAACATCGATCCCCTCAAGCAAGTCACTGACCCCTTCGACGCCCTGCGCGGCAAGGACGAGGGCGACATCCCCGCCTTCCGGACCATGGTGAAAACCCTCCTCTCGCTGACCGGCGTCCACACCCGGGCCTTCGCGTCGTGGGTCCACGATTCCTCCGCAATCCTCCCGCCCCGCAAGGAAGCCTTCGATCCGCGCGGCGCTGTGTACGTCGGCATGGCAGTCGCGGTCCTGGCCCTGATCGTCCTCCTCGTCCTCAAGCTGGGCAAAAAGCGCGCCCGCCCCCGCGTCCGCGCTTGACATCGCCCCGCCCGTTCCGTATAATGCCCCTCGCTTGCCGGGGGTGTAGCTCAGTTGGCTAGAGCGTTTGAATGGCATTCAAAAGGTCAGGGGTTCAATTCCCCTCACCTCCACGACAAGAGCCGGTTCCCTCGGGAGCCGGCTTTTTTTTTAAAGGAGCATCCATGAAACCGTCGCTCGTCAGAATCGCCCTCGCCTGCCTCTTCGCCGCGCTCGTCTCCGTGGGCGCCTACATCGCCGTACCGCTTCCCGGCAGCCCCGTGCCCATCGTCCTCCAGAATTTCTTCATCATGCTCTCCGCCTTCCTGCTCGGCCCCGTCTGGGGCTCCGTCGCCACACTCGTGTACCTCGCGCTCGGCGCCATCGGCCTGCCGGTCTTTTCGGGCGGCACGGGAGGGCTCGCGCGCTTCGCCGGCCCCACGGGCGGCTACCTCGTCTCGTACCTCGTCGCCACGCCCCTCATGGGGCTCCTGACCCGCGGCGACAAGCCCAAGTTCTGGCGCTACCTCGTCGCGGGACTCGCGGGCGCGCTCGTCGTCTACGCGGTCGGCGTGCCGTGGCTCAAGACCGCGCTCAAGGCGCACTGGGCCAAGGCCTTCGCGCTCGGCCTCGTCCCCTTCGTCCCGGGCGACCTCATCAAGATCGTCCTCGCGTCCCTCGTCGCCCTCAAGGTGAAGCCCCGGCTCGTGGCGGTCTTTCGCCGCGACGCCGTCCATGCCTGAGCTGCTCCGCTTCGAAAAACTCTGCCACCGCTTCCCAGACGGCGTCCTCGGCCTCGAGGACGTCTCCCTGTCGGTGTCCGACAGCGAGTTCCTCGTCGTGGCGGGGCGCAACGGCTCCGGCAAGACGCTCCTCATGCGCCACGCCATCGGCCTGTCGAAGGCGAGCTCGGGGAGCGTCCTCTTCCGCGGCGCCCCGGTCGCCTCGAATCTCCGGCACGTCCGCTCTTCGATCGGCTACGTCTTCCAGGACGCGGACGCCCAGCTCGTGGGCTCCAGCGTCGCGGAAGACGCCGCCTTCGGGCCCTCGAACCTCCGCCTTGGCCATGAGGAGATCAGCCAACGCGTCGACGAGGCGCTCGGGGCGGCCGGCCTCGCGGGGGCTCGCGACCGGGCGCCGGACACGCTCTCGGGCGGCGAAAAGCGGCGCCTGGCCGTGGCCGGCGTGCTGGCCATGCGCCCCGACTGCGTCATCCTCGACGAGCCCTTCGCCAACCTCGACTATCCTTCGATACAGGCGACGCTCGCGCTCGTCGTCGGCATCCACCGGGCGGGCCGTACCGTGATCGTCCTCACCCACGAACTCGAAAAGGTGCTCGCGCACGCCACCCGGCTCGTCGTCATGGACTCCGGCCGCATCGCCTGGGACGGGAATCCCGACGACTTCCCGCGCGAAGGCTACGGGCGCCACGGTCTCGTCGATCCCTGGCGCCGTCCCGAGCGCCGTTCCGACTTGAGCTGGCTGTGACGCCCTTCCGTTTCGTCGCGGGCTCCGGCCCGCTCCGCGCCTTCCATCCGCTCGCCAAGCTCGCCGCGCTCCTGTCCTTCACCGCTCTGGCGATGCGGGCGTCCCCGTACGCGGCCACCGCCATCGGGGCGTCCGTCGTCGTCCTGCTCGCGGTCTCCGGCGCGTCGCTCTCCGCCACCGCCCGCAAGACTCGCTTCCTCGTCTGGATGGCCGCATTCGTGTCCGTCTCGAAATTCGTCGGCGTGGCCGACATGGCGGCGGCGGCGGAAGCCGCGCGGGAGACGGGCGTCTACCTCGCGCGGCTCGTCGTCGTGTTCCTCGCCTCGGAGCTTTTCTTCCGCACCACGAGCCCGCACGAACTCGGCGCGGGCTTGAGCGGCGCCTGCCGCTTCATCCTCCGCCGGAACGACCTCGATCCGGGTTTCTACCTGACGCTCGCCGTCGACTTCCTCCCGCGAACCTTCGACGCCTACGCGCGCGCGCGCGAAGCCGCGGAAGCCCGCGGTTTCCGCCCGCGCCTCGGCAACGCCTTCGGTTCCACGTCCGATCTCCTCGCGTCCTTCGTGGCCAACGCCGCCACCGGCGCCGTCGGGACGGCCCGCGCCCTCGAAGCCCGCGCCTACGATCCGGCGCGCACGCTCCCCGTCTTCCGCTTCCGCCTCCGCGATCTGGCGCTCGTCATAGGAGCCGTCGTCGCGTTCGTCTTGCTTTGATTAGTGTGGAAAGGTGCGGCGGACGATGTCGGACCGGATCGACCGGGGCCAGGGGCATACAAGTACCCGCGCCGAATAGGCGAGAGTACTCGCAAAGCAACATCGCGGGCGGCGATTTGTGAGACTGTGTACCTTCATGGAGCTATTAGAAAAGGTGCGGCACTTTATACGGACCGTACAGGTCGGGTCCTGTCGCTGAAAAAAGCAGGGTATCATTCGGAGTACCTCACGATACCCTGCTTTTTTCACGCCACCCGACCCGGCGCATACGGTTCAAACAAGCTGGCGCCACCTTACCCTAGTAGCGCCGCACAACGGCTCACTGGCCGAACGAATCGCGGCAGGCTTTATTCGACTATAAACCAGCCCGTGTTAGCCTATCTCGGAATCCTATTTCCCTTCTTCTCCGTGAACTCCGTGGTACAAATCTCCGTGGCTCCGTGGTTGCCTTTCAACTGGTCGCCCGGGAACCGAAGCCGTGAAGGGTCGCAACGTCAGTCGGCGACTTTTTCGCCGTAGAATTTCACGAAGACGTTTTTCTTGCCCGCAGCCTTGCGGCAGAGTTTCAGGACGGCCGCGAGCTCGTCCTTTTCGTCGGCCTTGGTCACCTTGGCCGAGAGCGTTTCCAGCTCTTCGAGCAGGCAGGGCAGCTGGCGCTGGTTGAAGGCAGCGTCGTCGTCGTCCGATACGAAGCGGAGGCAGACGCCCGTCTCGAGCGTCTTGAAATGCCGCTGCAACTTTCCGATCTCGATCGCCTCGCCCATCTGTTCGCCCTCGGCGTCCTCGACCGTCATGAAGATGTCCATTTGGTTCCTCCCTATTTCAATTTATAGCTCTTTCGAAAGCCGCAGCATCGCGTAGGTGTTCGCGGAATACTCGGGGTCTCCCATGTAGCGGTCAATATGGCGGTAGCCGTTATTGATCCAAAATCGCAACGCTTTCCAGTTCTTTACATCGACGTTCAGTACGACGTTCTTAAAGCCGCGTGCTTTCCAATCCGACTCCAGGCATGCGAGGAGCTCTTTCCCGATACCGTGTCCATGAACGTCGCGATCGACAAACAGCTCACCGAGGAAGATCGTGTCCGCCGCGGGAGCGCCTTCGTAATACTTGACCCACGCGACCGCAGCGTCGTCTGCTATGCGAACCAAGCCCGTCCGCTTGTTCTTGTCCGCCGCCCACCCCGCGGGCAACGCTTCGTCGAAATCACCAACTGCCGACATGGTCCCTTTTTCATATCCGGAATACTCGGTAATGTAATCGATCGACTCGAGCACCCCCTGAAACCGCGCGGCATTCTCCCGCGTGACATCCATCAATTCATATTCAATTCCATCGATGATCATATTGCTGAATTCTCCGATTTTACCTTCACCCACACAAACCAACAAACCCGTACTATATCTTTCCGAACAATCAGTTTAGATCTTCCTTCGTTCCCTTCGTTCCCTTCGTGGTATCTTCCTCCCCTCCGTGCCTCCGTCTCTCCGTGGCAAAACCTCAAACAGATGTCTTCCTCGCCAGCACGCTTTTCGGGATGGTATTCGCGAAGCGGCACCGCGGGTCTCCGGCCAGCACGGATTCCAGCACCTCGGTTTCGACCTCTTCGCCGAAGACCACGTCGAACATGAACTTTTCGAAGCCGGCCGAGCACGCGCACCACGCCGTGGGCACGGCCGCCCCGGACTCCGTAATCGACGAGCGGGCGTGCGGGCAATGACACGCGAGCCGCCTGCGCTCGAGCTGATCGACCGCGCCGATGAAACCGTCGGGATCGTAGGGGATCTTCGTGACCATGATCTTGTCGCCGTCCACGACGCCGCCGAGCATTTCGGGATTGCCCCGTACGAAGTCGACGACGCGGGGCGTGATCCGCTGTTCGAACCAGAGCGTGCCGTCGGCGGCGTGGCGCGCGAGTGTGGCCACCTGCCGTTCGTGGAAACCCGAGAGCCACGCCTGTATCGAAGGAGCCGAGTCGAAGAGCTTCTTTTCGTTCTCGTACGCGGAGGCCGGTATGCCGTGGACGTTCCACATGAGGACGCGGCTGGCGCGCGCTGGCCCGAGTTCCGCCTCGAGCGCGCGCACGAGCGCGGCGGTCGGTTCGACATAACGCTCGGGCGGACTGCAGGGCGCGGGCAACGTCAGCTTCGCGATCACGCGATCGCGGACGGCCCGACCTTCGAGTTTCTCGAGTCGATCCAGGTGACCTTCGAGGACGCCGATCGGCAACAGGTAGGCGAGCGCCCGGATGGCGACGGCGTCGTTCCCGACGAGCGAACAGTAACGCGCGAGCGCCCGCAGCCGCCCTTCGTCCGCAAGCCCCGCCTTTTCGAGCGCGGCGACGTGCTCGTCGAAACCGGCGACGGACAGGCTGTCCCCGTCGGCCTTCGCGTCCGCTTCCATCGCGCGCGCGGCGTCCACCGCGGCGTCGGTCGCCGCGCCGTCCAAGCCCGCCTTCGCGCACCGCTCCCGGTACTCCCGTTCCTTTTTCATCGCCCCCTCCCGAGTCGACCAACGCCAGAAGAAAACGCCCCGGAGCGGGGTATCCGTCCCTACCGGCTGAATTCCTTGACGGGCTTCAAATCGGTCTTGCCGAGGATGGCGAAGTTGCCGTCCGGCTTCTGCACGACGAAGCCCGTGTCGGAGACGCCGATGTACGTGAAGGGCGCCACTTCGATCGAGCTCTTGCGGTTGAGCGCGAGCGTGGCCGGGTCGAACGAGCCGAGGTAGTGCTTGCCGCCTTCCGCGACGATGGCCAGGAGCTCCGAGCCGGCGAGCTTGAGGTGCGTGTCGGCGAACACGTCGACGGCGCTTTCCTTTTCCTGCTCGAGCGTGTCCTTGTTGAGTTTCACGATGCGGATGGCGGCGCCGGGGATGGGCTTGCCGGCGACGGCGAGATACGACGAGCCCGATTCGATCACGGAGTCCGCGCGGATCGTGTTGACGACCGAGCGCTTCGATACGGTGTTCTTGTCGACGTTCACGCGTGCCAGGCGGGCATAGGGCAGATTCGGGTCGATGAGCTCGACGACGACGACGACCGAGCGGGGATCTTCCTGCTTGGCGGCCACTTCCTCCGCGATGCCGGCCTTCTGCGCGTCGGCGATGGCGGAGCGCTCGTCCGCGACGGCTTTCTCTTCCGCGGCTATGGCGGCTTCCTTTTCGGCAGTCGCGGCCTTGTCTTCGGCGACGGCGGCTTCGCGCGCGGCGGCTTCCTTCTCCGCGGCCGCGATCTCGGCTTCCCGCTTCTTGAGTTCGGCGCTCTGCGAGTCGCCCGCGGCTGCCTTCTCCGCTTCGAGCTTTTCCTTTTCGGCGGCGATGCGGGCCTTTTCGGCTTCGACGGCCTTTTCTTCCGCGGCGGTGGCGGCCTTGTCCTTTTCGAGCTCGGCCTTCTTCTCGTCGATCTCGCCTTCGCGCATGCCGACCATGCCCTTGCGGTCGTCGACGCCCTTGCCGGGCTCGTCCTTTTCCATGCTCTCGGTGACCGGCTTTTCGGACAGCGTGCCCGTGTCGACGCCCGAGCCCTGCTTCGCGGTGCCGGCGGCGGCCTTTCCGGTGAGGGGTATGACGATGCGGCTGCGTCCCGGCCACTCGTCGTAGCGGCGCGACAGGCCGGCGTTTTCCTTCGTGAGGTTCTTGAGGACCACGGCCTTGTACTTCCCGCCGAAATAGCCGAGGTCGCCGCGGTGGACCGCGTTGTACACGGTGATGAAGGTGGCCAGCACGCGCGCTTGGTCGCGGTTGTAGCCGTGCACGGTTTCAAGGTACGAGGCGATGATGAGGCGCAGGTTGCGGACATGATCCACGCGCGCGGACGCGCCGATGACCAGGATGTCCGCGTCGAACTTGCCCGACTCGTTCGGGTCGATGGCGCGGATGACGGCGTAGCGCGCCAGGTCGCCCGCGCTGTCCGGTCCGGTCTTGCCCTTCACGGCCACGCCGAGCGCGGAACCGAGGCTCCGGATGGCGTCGACCGTGTCGACGACCGAGTGGGGTCCCTCGTAATTGATGAATTCGACCGTGGCCGCGCCGACGGAGCGGATTTCCGGTTCGTCGGGCGTCTGCGCCCACAGGGCTCCCGCGACGAGCAGGAAGGTGACGAGCAAGGCCTCGGTCTTTTTCATCGATCGCTCCTCAAGCGGCGCTTCGTGGGCGCCCGTTTTCATATCCGTTCGCGCGCGGCGCACGGCCGCGCCGCTATCGTTTCCTGAGCCAGTCCAGCGCCGCCTGGGCCCGCTTCCGCACGTTCTGCGGATACGGGCGCTGGGACAGCTTGATCAAGGCGCGGACGCCCGTCGGATCGTCCGTGCGGCCCGTGCCCCGCGAGATCCCCTCGATGGCGCCGATCACCGCGAGGGCGCCGTCCTCGTCGGGGCCGAGCGTGTCGTACGCGGCCCGCTCGAAGGCGGCGAGCGCCGATCCCGTGGGATCGAGGCCGATGGTTCCGATGGCCCGGGCCGCTACCGCCCGCACCGCCGGGTCCGGATCGCCCCGGAACGCCTCGACGAGCGCGTCCGTCGACGAGGGGGAACCGAGGGCGCCGAGGAGCGCGCAGGCTTTCACGCGCGGTACCGGGTCGGAAAAGCGGCCGCCCGAGGCATCGCCCATGCGCCCCGCCGTCGGGGACAAGCCCTGCAGGGCCAACGCGGTCAGGAAAGCGCGCGACGACGTCTCCGCTCCCCCAATACTACCCGATTCCAGCGATTTTTCAACCTCGGCGAGGAGTTCGTCCCGATACTCGGCTCCGCCGGGGCCGTCGAGCCACCAGAAACGTTCGCCGAGTTCCGAGCGGGCCCAGACTTGTCCCTCTTGGGGCGCGGGCGTCCGGACGGCGGCGGTGAGCTTCTTTTCGAAGCGATAGGCATAGAGGATCCAGTCGGCGCCGGGGGAACAGAGGACGCCCGACGCGTCGAAGGCCGGGGCGCCGCTCGCGTTCCGTATCGCCAGTTCGCGGAAGATCTCGCCGGAAGCGGAGAGGCTGACCGCGCCCCGCGTCGACAGGATCACGACGCGCTCGGGGAAAGCCCGCAGTTCGCGGATGTCGGCCAACGCGACCTTCGTCGTCCAGGCGAGCGCGCCGTCCATGCCGAGCGCGAAGACCGTGCCGTCCGCGAGCACGCCGTACGCGCGGTCTCCGGTCGAAGCCATCGAGACCGGCCTGCCGGGCAACGCGACGCTGACGGGCGGGGGCGGATCGGCGACGACGGGTTCGACGGGAAGGCCCAAATCGTCCGGGATCAAATCGGCTACGTCGAAGAGCGAACCCTTCCCGCCTTCCGATACGGCCAAAAGCGCGGCGGAGTCGGCGTTCCGGAGCCCGAGGATGAAAGCCGCGCGCCCCGGGAGCGTCCGTTCCCGCCGCGCCGAATCCGTCGGGGTCAGGACGACGAGCGCGCCCAGGCCGTCGCCGTACGCGACGAACGAGCCGCGGCCGCCTTCCGGGTCGAAGACGACCGGGCCGGCGGACGGAGGCACGGTGAGTCCTTCTTTCCATAAAAGGGCGCCGTTCGCGGAACGGCAGGACAGAAAGGTGTTCGAGAGCAGGAACGAACGGCCGTCGGCGCCGAAGGCCGCGGGAAAGATCGGCTTGTCGTCAGGCTTGAAGCGGCGGATTTCGCGGCCGTAGCCGTCGAGGAGGATGAGCGTTCCGTCGGCGGTTTCGGTCAGCGCGCGTCCGTACGGATCCCACGAAAACCACGACGGGACGCCGTCCTTCCAGGCGCGTCGCGTCGAGACGCGTCCGTCCGGAAACACGACGTACAGCATCTTGTCCGCGGAGACGGTCCAAAAGCGGCCGCCCGCCTCGAAGGGACCGGCCACGGCCACGCCCGCGATGGGGAAGCGGAAGGCGAGCGGGTCCTCGTCCGCCGCGAAGGCCGGGATCGCCGGGAAGAAGAGGGCGAACGCGGCGATCGGAACGAAGCGGAACCGCATGACGCGCTAGTCCCCGGAGACGAGGCGCGCGCAGAGTTCGACGTGTCCCGTCTGGGGATAGAAGTCGAAGGCCTTGAGCCACTCGAGCGAGTAGCCGGAGCGGACGAGTTCGCCGACGTCGCGCGCGCAGGTGACCGGGTCGCAGGAAACGTAGCTCAGGACCTTCGGCTTGTTCCCGCGAAGCCACGCGCGCACGCGCTCCGACAGCCCCGAGCGGGGCGGATCCACCACGACCGCGTCGAACGCCTGCTTCGCGCCGCGGGTGCCCACCCAGTCCTCCGCGGACAGCGCCTCGAAGACGCCGCGGCCGCCCGCGTTCTGGCGCGCGTACTCGACGGCGAAGGGATTGTGCTCCACCGCGGTCACCGACTCGAACGAATCCGCGAGGAAGGAGGTGAACGGCCCGACGCCGCAGTACAGGTCGAGCGCGCGGGCGCCCGAGAGGTCGCCTATGGCCGCGCCCACGAGCAGGTCGAACAGGTACAGGTTGCTCTGGAAAAATCCCTTCACGTGGAAGCGGATCTGTCGGCCGCGCACGGTGGCGGCCACTTCGCCGTCGCGGCCCTCCACGTAGACGCGGTCGCCCGAACGGTCCGGCGAGAACACGAGGAAGCGCGCGCCCGGCTCGGCCCACGGCGAGCGCGACAGCCGGGTCTTTTTCGCCGACGAGGCGTGCTCGAGCCAGGCGCGGATGGGAACCACGGCCACCGGGCAGGTTTCCACCGGCACCGGCTGGCCCGAGGCGGCGCGCATCATGCCGATGCGCCCGTCGTCGTCGACGTGGAACTGCATGCGGCTCCGGTACGCGTAGGGAACGGACATGACGACGGAGACGTCCGGCTCGGGCAGCTTGCCGACACGCGTCCACGCGTCCTTGACGATGTCGGCCTTGAGCGCGAGCTGGCGGGGATAGTCGACGTGCTGGAGGTTGCAGCCGCCGCAGGCGCCGTAATACGGGCAGGCGGGACCGATGCGGTCGGGCGACGCGTCGAGGATTTCGAGGACCTTGCCCCTATCCCAATCGCGGCCCGACGACTCGAGCTCGACGAGAACCCGCTCGCCGGGGACGGTGAAGGGGACGAAGACGGCCTTGCCGTCGTGGAAACCGAGCCCGTCGCCGCCCGCCGCGAGCTTGTCGATCACGAGTTCGACGTTGTGCGCCATGATGCCGGAATCATACCCGCGTCACCCGGTCTCGACAAGCCGCGCCCGTCGATCACCGGAGAGACCGCCCCGAGTTTTGCATCCCGGAGCCTCGTGCCCTATACTTGGCCATAGACGGGCGGCCGGAACGTCGGCGGACCGGGACACGACACGGAGGAAGGAGCCGATATGACCAAACACCTATACTTTTCGCTCATGCCGGAAGCGCTCATCGCGTCGCAACTGGAACCCGAGGAATTCGGCGCGTACTACGCGGTCGGATCGGAGCGGAAAACGCAGGGACAGGCCGCCTTCTTCGAACTCGACCCCGCATACCGCCACGCGGACTTCAAGATCGACGAAGCGCTCGCGGGCTGCTACCACGAAGACGGCGCCCCGAAACGCTCCGTCTACATATCGGTCTATCGCGTCGCCGAACGCGTACCGCTCTCGGCCCTCGGTAAACTCCACCTCGTCACCAAGGACGGCCGGACCCTCTCGATCGACCGCGCCCCGACCCTGCCGCCCGAATCCAAGGGACTCCATCTGTACCAGGAAATCGCGCCGCTCCACCCGCTCGTCGTGAGCGCGCTCGGGCCCAAGGGATTCCACTCGTTCTTCATGGACGGCGGCGGCAAGTACCTGTCGGTGCCGGCTCTGTGCTGGGCCGAACTCCGCCTGGGGGATCTGGCCTCGGATCCGGAACGGGGCGACGTGCGCGACCTGCCCTACGAGAACATCGACCACCTGCGGAGCTGCCTCGCGTCGCTCAAGACGAAGAACGTCACGACCAAGATGGTGGACCGCATCCACTCCGCCACGTTCTCGTACCGCACGCTCAAGGACGGCGTCTATTTCGGCAACCGCGAAGGTCTCATCATGTTCCCCATGCCTTCGCAGGAAACGCTCCGCGACAGGCACTACGCCTGGTGGCGCTCCGCCAACATGTAGCGAGGCGATTCCGCTTGACGGAAGCGGGTTTCCGGTAAATGATTCGGCACCGGTCGGACGATCCGCGGCTCCGGGCGGAGCGGCGGAACGTGCGCCGGGGCGGCCTCCACAGCCTGCTCCCGGCGGCGATGAGCCGACCACCGGGAGTTCCCCCATGAACAACGATACGTGGCTCTTCGTCGGCCTTGGCGCCGGCGTCGTCTCGATCGTGGCATCGTTCCTGTACTACGTTTGGGTAGCTAAACAGGACTCAGGCGGCGACAAGGCGCGGAAAATAGCCGGATGGATCAAGGCCGGCGCCGCGACCTACCTCAAGCTGCTCTACACCACCCTGATCGTCGTGGCCGTCATCCTCGCGGTCGTCCTCGCCCTCGTCTTTTCGGGTGACGAAGCCAAGCCGCACCACGGGCTGTTCACCGCCCTGGCCTTCGGCGCGGGCGCCCTCTGCTCGGCGCTGGCCGGTTACATGGGCATGTCCATCGCGGTGCGCGCGAACGTGCGCACCGCGGTCGCCTGCCAGAAGACCATCGGCGCGGGCTTCAACGTCGCGTTCAAGGCCGGCGCCGTCATGGGCCTCGCGATGGTCGGCATCGCCGTGTTCGGCATGAGCGGCATCTACCTGCTCACGCGGGACGTCGAGATCGTGCTCGGCTTCAGCTTCGGCGCCTCGTCGCTCGCCCTCCTCGCGAAGGCCGGCGGCGGCATCTTCACGAAGACCGCGGACATCGCCGCCGACCTCGTCGGCAAGGTCGAGATCGGCATCCCCGAGGACGATCCGCGCAACCCGGCCGTCATCGCGGACAACGTCGGCG
>CAYZZW010000080.1:0-11846 GCA_964482955.1 uncultured Treponemataceae bacterium
CGAGCCATCTCCCGGAATCGAACCGGGGACCCCGAGATTACAAGTCACGTGCTCTCCCGCCTGAGCTAAGATGGCATGCGGGCGTCATCCTACCGAAACGCCCACGCTTCGTCAAGCGGATTTCGGCGCGCCGTTCAGTCGAGCGGCGCGAAGTAGCCGATTTCGTCGCGGCCCGATTTCTTGAAGAGGTAGGCTTCGATCGCGAAGGACTGGTACACGCGGCCGAAGCCCGCGCTCGACCCGCTCGCGAACCGGAGGCGGTAGCGCCCGAGTCCCGTCTCCGCGAGGCTCCGCACCAAGCCGGCGAAACCTTCGGGACGCCCGGCGTCGTAGACGCCGCCGCCCGTGGTCGAGGTCAGGTAGCGGAGCGCGTCGGCGGCCCGTCCTCCCCCGACGAGCACCGCGTTGAACGAGACGCCGTTGTTGCGGCAGTACGAGGCGAGGTCCGAAAGCGAGGTCGCGCCGAGCGCGTCCTCGTTCGCGGAACCGGAGCCCACGAAGACGACCGCGGCATTGCCCTTCGACTGGGCCAGCCGGTTGACCGCGAGGCGGGTCGCCTGGTCGAGCCGCCAGGCGGTCGACGGCGCCATGGACAGGAGCTTCGAGATCGAACCGGGCAGGTCCGCCGCGCTCGCGGACAGCGGCGCGGCGCTCGAGCCGGCGGCGACGAGCGTGACCGTCCCCGACTTCGACGCCTCGCGCGCGAGCGAATCGAGGACGCGCGCGAGGGCTTCGCGCGAAGCGAGGAGCGCGGGCGACAGTTCGACGACGATCGCGACGTCGGCGCCCGAGGCTTCGCGTTCGGCGATTTCCAGGTTGGCCACCGGGACGATCGACTCCACCGTCTCCACGAGCATGGTGCCGCGTTCCTCGAGATTGGTCGAGCGCTTGACGCGTTCGGTGACGTAGAAATTGCGGGCGTCGAGTCCCGTGATCGGCCGGCCCGAGCGATCCCGGACGATGACTTCGGCTTCGACGACCGGGAAGCGCGACGGATCGACGCGCTCGAGTTCGACGGCGAAGCCCGCGTAGAGCGACGCGGGATCGGAGGCGAAGTCGACCGCGTTCGCGTCGAGATCGACGAGGACGAGGTCGCCCGCCGCGTCGCGGACCGCGCCGGTGATGCGCGGCTTCCGCCGCTCGGAGCGGTAGAGCTCGGTGACGGTTTCCGTCTCGAGGTCGAACGCGAGCGCGCGGTCGCGGTCGGCGACGACGAGAGTGCGGTCGTCGTCGAAGCGGAGGCTTTCGGGAGCCGCGAAGTCCCCGACGCCGACCGTGTCGAGGAAGTTGCCCGAATAGTCGAACACGGCGATGCCCCGGAGCGCGAGATCGGCCACGTAGACGCGGCCGGAGCGCGCGGCGATGCCGGTGGGCATGCGCAGGCCGGGGAAGCCCGCCTGCTTGCCCCCGAAGCGCTGGATCGGCACGCCTTCGGGGTCGAAACGCACCACGCGCGAATTGCCGAAATCCACCGCGTACAAATAGAAGGCTTCGTCAATGGCGAGGTGCTGCGGCCCGGACAGCCGCGCGTCGCCCGTGCCTCCCTGGACGCGCCGGACGATCGTCCCCGCGCGGTCGACGAGGGAAATGCGGTCGCCGCGGAATTCGCTCACCCAGTAGCCGTCCGGCGCGCGCGCGACGTCGTACGGACCGTCGAAACCGGCGGTGCCGCCCTTCCAGCGCGACGCGACGATCCCGTTCGTGTCGATCCTGAGAATTTCGTTCGACCCGAACGCGACGACGAGGACCGAACCGTCGGGCTCGGCGAGCGCCGACGACGGGCGTGCGAACGCGAGCGAGCGCGGCGTGCCTGACTGGATCGTGGCGATGCCGACATGTCGGCCGTCGCCCGCCCCAGGATCCACGGCGCGGCTCGCGCGGATGGCGGCGGCCTTGTGCTCCACGAGGGCCGAGGGGCCGCCGAGCGCGATCGCCTCCGCGTAGCGCTCGAGGGCCGTCGCTTCGAAGCCGTTCCGCGCGTAGCAGCGTCCGAGCCAGTACGACACGAGCGGGCTGTCCGGCTCCGCCGAAAAGGCCTTTTCGAACAGGGCCAGCGCCTCCGCGTAGCGCCCACGCTGGTACGCCTGGACGCCGAGGCGGAAATTCTCCTGGGCGGCCGGCTCGTCGAGATCGTATCGGTATTGCGCGGACGCGGGGGCGACGAAGGCGGCGCCGAGGGCGAGGCACAGGACGGACAGGACGAGGATGCGGTTCATCGCGTATCGGCCTCCAGCACCGTCTCGAGGTGCTTCCGGATATCGTCGGAATCGGGATCGGCCCTGGCGGCGTCGCGCAGGCGGCGCAGGGCTTCGTCGCGGTAGCCGAGCTTGTGGCACGCCCAGCCGAGCGAGTCGAGGTACGCGGGATTGTCCGGGTCGGCGTCGAGCGCCTTGCGGCAGCAGGCCAGCGCGCGGTTCAGGTCGCGTTCGGAACAGGCCAGGAGGAATCCGAGGCCGTTGAGCGCCGTCGGATTGTCGGGCCGCGCCGCCAGCGCCTTTTCGTACCATTCGACGCCCTCGTCGAGCCTGCCCTGCGCCCAGCACGCGTAGCCCATGGCCAGGCACGAGGCCAGGGACTCGCCGTCCCTGTCCATGATCTTGCCGATCTCGTATTCGGCCAGGCGCGAGCGGCCCGTGAGCGAGTAGACGTAGGCCAGCGCGAAGCGGCACTGGCGCTCGCGGTCGGGCGTCGCGCCGCCGGTCACGACCTGTTCGAGATAGAGGAGCGATTCCTCGAGACGGTCGAGCCGGACGAGGCAGAGGCCGAAGAGGTAGGCGACGTCGAGATACTCGTCGCCTTCGGGCGCGTAGTCCGCGAGCGCGGCGAGGGTTTCTTCGTATCTCCCCGCGCGGTACAGGGCGAAGGCGCCGTCGACCCGGCCGCTCATCGGGCCTCCGGCGGGAAGGGACCGGGGGCGAAGGACTCGTCCACCTGGGGCATCACGAGCACGCGCGACACCGCGACGAGACCGTTCGCGACGGCGTCCGAGTCGGAATCGACGCCGCCCGAGTCCTTGACGTGGCCGCCCGCGAGGAAACAGTACTTGTAGCCGTCGGGCGCGTCGAAGGCGACAAGCTTGTCCTCGTAGACGCGCTGTCCCGGCTTCGTCAGCGCGGCGGGAAGGCCGTCGCGCAGTTCGCCCGGCGGGACGTTCACGTTGATGAACGTGCCGGCTTGCCAGTACGCGCGCAGGTCATCGAGCCGCTCGGCGACGAAGCGCGCCGAAGGCCGGAAATCGAGCGGGGGAACGTAGGTGGCCAGCGAGACCGCGATGGCCGGGATGCCGTACATCGCCGCCTGCCGCGCCGCGGCCGCGGTGCCCGAATAGACGAGGTCGGACCCGAGGTTCGGTCCCCGGTTGATGCCGGACACGACGAGGTCGGGCACCACCGGCACGACGCCGAGTTCGGCCAGGATGACGCAGTCGGCCGGCGAG
This sequence comes from uncultured Treponemataceae bacterium, assembly GCA_964482955.1. Classification (GTDB taxonomy): domain Bacteria; phylum Spirochaetota; class Spirochaetia; order Treponematales; family UBA12059; genus JAPLSN01. Next base: position 3,437 of record CAYZZW010000080.1, read on the forward strand.
CCCGAGGCCGTGTATTCGCGCTCGGCCACCTTGCGGACGAGCACGGGTTTTTTCATCGTGAGGGCGTGGCTCGCGCCGGAGCGTTCGCCGTCGGGCGCGAAGACCCAGACTTCGTGCCGCGCCGAAAGGGCGTCCACGAGGGCGCGGAGGCCGTCGCTGCCGATGCCGTCGTCGTTGGTCACCAGTATGCGCATGATCGTCCATGAAAACGGTTTTCGGCGCCTTGTGCAAGCGCCGGCCGGATACCGGTCACGCCTCCGCCCGCTCGACGGCCATGCCCCCGTCGAGTCCCACGTCGCGCACGACGGCCTTGAAGCCGAAGATGCGCTCGTATTCCTCGAGTCGCTTGGCGTACTGCTCGAACGCGTCGCGCGTCATGAGCGAGGTGGTGCACCCGCCGAACCCGCGCCCGCTCATCCGGCTCCACAGGACCCCGTCGATCTCGAGCGCGCGCTTGACGAGCCAGTCGATCTCGGGGCACGTGACTTCGTACTGGTTGCGGAGCCCCTGTCCCGACTTCACGAGGAGCTTCCCGAAGGCGGAAAGATCTCCCTGCTTGAGGGCTTCCTCGGCTTCGAGGCCGCGCGCGATCTCCTCGACGAGAAAGAGGCAGCGCCGCCTCGTGCTTTCGGGCAGGAGACCCATCATGCCGTCGAGTTCCGCCACCGTCACGCCGGCGAGCCCGCGGACGCTCCGCTTGGGCCCGAGGAGCGCCAGGCATTTCCGGGCGTCCTCCGAGCGGACCTTCAGCTCGGCGTCAGTGGCGGGACGGGGGACCCGCGAGTCGGTGACGACGAAGACGTGGTCGGACACGTCGACCGGCAGGGCGAGGGCGCGGTCGACGAAGGGATTGTAGCGCACGAAGGCGCCCGGTTTGGCGCTGGCCGGGACGACCGTCTCGTAGGGCGCCAGCCGCCGTTCGCCGGCGTCCGGGACGGACCGGCAGAAATCGACCAGGGCGCGGCCTTCGAGCGATTTGCCGTACACGTTCGAAAAGGCCGCCGAAGCGGCCGCCACGAGGGCTGCCGTTGAACCGAGCCCCACCCCGGCCGGAATGTCCGACGCGATCGTGACGTTCATGCCGCGTATGTCGACTCCGGACGCCGCCAGCGTCTCGAGGACGGCTTTCAGCCGGTTTGCCCAGCGGTCTTCCCGCTTGTACCCGAGCGTCGTGATCGTGACGCGTTTCCGTTCTTCGAGATTGACCGAATAGAAGCGCACGGCGGCGTCATGGCGGAAGGAGACCGAGACGGAGAGCCGGGGGGAAATGCCGGTCGCGATGACGTTTCCGCCAGAATCTTCCGCGTGCTCGCCGAGAAGGGGAACGAAGCCCGGGACCGACGCCACGATTTCCGGCCGCTCGTCGTATTCGCGATGGTGCTGGGCGGCGATGTCCATGAAGCCTCCGGGCGCCTGACTGTTTATATCGAGGCCGCGATACGAATCCCGAATCGAATGCATACTGCGGACGCTGCCATTCTATACTAAAATATCTCCATTGACAATAATAAGTTACATCATTTGCCGCACGAGGTCGAAAGTCCTAGAATCGGAATCGTTTTCATGCAATATGCCGCATATGGAAACAGATTCCATGATATTTCGCGCAGAGTTCCAAAGAAGCACCCCATTCCGAAAACAGCCGTCCGAGACAGAAAGAGATTTGCGGTTTTGACAAGCCAATCGGCGTGCATTACTATACAACCATGCTGGCGTCCGGGTCCCGTCTCCTCATCAAAGTCCGCTCCCTCTGTCTCGTGGCGCTCTGCCTTGCGGCGTTCGGAGCATGCCGTACGACGTCGCCTTCCACGCCCGAGCCCGCGGAACCTGTCGACAAGACGCCGATCGCCCAGGAGACGCCCGATCGGAAGCCCTTCGATCCGCAGACCATCACCCCGGAAGAAAAGCGCAACACGATGGTGGATATCGACATATTCATCGAAGAATTGAACCAGGTGATCCAGCGCCGGGACTACGACCTGTGGCTCGGGTACCTCACCAAAGCGTATATCGACTATTACTCTTCCGAGGCGGTCCTCGACGAATGGTCCCAGTTCCCGGTCCTGAAACGCCAGGGCGTCGTCCTGAAATCCCTCAAGGATTTTTTCTTCTATATAGTGTATCCGTCGCGCGGCAACGCGAAGCCGGATGACATCGAATACCTCGATTACGAACTCATCAAGGTCATGGCCATCAACAGCAAAGGCGAACGGGTGATCCTGTACTACCTTGAAAAAGTCGGCAATTCGTGGAAAATGACGGTCAGGAGGTGACCATGCGTTCCAGTTTCGCTTTCATCGCCATGCTCTGTCTCGCGTTCTCGACGGTGCCGCTCTCGGTGGCCGTCGCGCAGCAGAGCGGCACCGGCACCACGGGCACGGGCGAACGTACGGCCGAGGAAGCCTACGCCCAGGAATCGGTCGAAGCCATGATCATTCGCGAAGAAGCGATGGGCGAGACCAAGGAAAACAAGCAGCGCGCCCTCGAGGCGATCAAGGACGCCATCGAAGGCGGCCGCCTCACCGAGGACATCCGCAAGAGCCTCGAATACATCGCCCTCGAAGGCATCCTTTACGTCACCCGCGACGCCGGGCTCGGCAGGCCCAAGAACAACTACCCGTACGAGCGCGCGCAGGCGTGCGACTACCTCGGCGAATTCAAGAACAAGGAAGCGAAGGACGCCCTCCTCAAGGTGCTCATGTCCGACCAGGAACCGATGGTGCTGGCCGCGGCCATCCGCTCGCTCGGCAAGATCGGGATGAACGACAACGACGAGGTGACGCAGGCCATTTCGCTCATCGCCGCCCGGTTCGACATTCTTTTCCCGGACAACACCCTCGCCTTCGAAGTGCTCATCGCCTTCGAGCGCATCGCCGCCGCCACGGGCGGGATCAAGGATCCGATGGCCATCCGCACGGTGATGCGCATCGCCGGCGGAAACTACATCATGCCGGTGAAGAACAAGGCGACCGAATTGCTCAAGGTGCTCCGCAAGAATTCGAAATAACGCCACCGCGCCCACGCGAACGGCCGTCCTCCGGGACGGCCGTTTCGTTATCGGGCACCTGCGCGGACGGCTTTGCCGTCTGCTTTCTTTCCCCGGCGCCCGTGAGTATCTTAACGAGGGAGGCGTCGCCGCGAAGGCGGTTCGGTATCCGCCGCGGAACCGTATCCGATTCGGGCGATCGAAAGCGCCATGGACATCGATTCGATTTCCAGCCTCATGTATCCCACGGTGATCGAGGTGCCGCCGCCGGAATCCGAGCCGGCCCCCGAACCCCCTCCTCCGCCCGAACCCGAGCGGGTCGTCCCGCCCGAAACCGAAGTCGATCTCTACGCCTGAAACGCGCCGCTCGGGCGCTCAAAACGCCGCTTCGAGCAGGCGCAGGCAATCCCCGTAGTCAGCTTCCTCCGGATTGAAGGCCATCGCGGCGTCGTCGAGGGCGGCGCGCGCGATGGCGGGCAGGTCCTCGCGCCGGACCTTGCCCGTTTCGGAGAGCGTGCGCGGCAACCCGGCCGCGTCGTGGAGCCGTTCCCTGAGCGAACGCACCCGCTCGATGGCGGCCGCGGGGCGCTCCGCTTCGGGCGTGTCGCGGTACGTTTCGCCGTCCGAGAGCGGTTCGAGCAGGCGCCCGATCTCCGCGGCGCGTTTCCCCAGGTTGTACTCCATCACTCCGGGCAGGAAGACGGTCATCGCCACGCCGTGCGGCACGTGGCAGACGCCGCCCGCCGCGTGTCCGAGGCTGTGCACGAGCCCCACCATGGAATTCGAAAAGGCGATGCCGGCCATCGTCGACGCGAGCGCGAGCGAAAAGCGCCCGTCGGGATCGGCGGGATGGCGCACGACGCGCTCGAGGTCCCGCGCGATGATTTCGATGGCGGAAAACGCGTAGGCGTCCGACAGCGGATTTTTGCCGAGGCAGTACGACGCCTCGATGGCGTGGCTGAGCGCGTCCATGCCGGTGGCGGCGGTCGGGAGGGGCGGCAGGCCTATCGTGAGGCGGGGATCGACGATGGCGGCGTCGGGCTGGAGGGAATCCGACACGAAGAGCAGCTTGCGGTCGCGTTCGTCGTCGCGGATGACGGCGACGAGGGTGCACTCGCTGCCGGTGCCGGACGTGGTCGGGATCACGACGAAGGGTTTGAGTCGGCCCCGGATGACGCCGGCGCCCGCGTACGCGGCCAGGTCGTCCCCGCCTTTCGCGGCGAGTACATTGAGCGCCTTCGCCGTGTCGATGACCGAGCCGCCGCCGAGGGCGACGATGCCGTCGCAGCGGGCGTTCCGGTACGCGGCGACGGCCTTGCCGACGGTCGCGGTGCCGGAATCGGGGGGCACGTCGTCGTACACCGCGGCGAAACGGAGGCGCGAGCCCGAGGCCGCCTTCAGCATGAGATCGACGAGGCCCGCTTGCGTGACGCCCTTGTCGGTGACGAGGAGCGGCCGCGCGACGCCGAGGCGCTCGAGCTGGTTCGAAATGGCGTCGAGCGCGCCCGCGCCGGCGAGGATGCGCACCGGATTGTGGAACTCGAAATACCCGCGCCTGTCCATGGGAAGGCCTCCGTCAGCGTTTGTCGGCGGCGCCGGCACTCCGGTGGCGGCGCATGAAGGGCAAGAGGCAATACACGGCGAGCCGTTCGAGCGCTCCCCGGAGGAAACCGAAACGATGCGGCCGCTTGAGGACCTTCCGGGCGACGAAGCGGGGCAACAGCAGGGTTTCGACGACGCCGAGCGCCCGGATGACGGCCATGGTCGTCGGGAGGTCGCCCGAAACCGTAAAGCCGTTCTTCGCGTACACTTCCAGGGCGTTCGCCCGGAAGGTCAGCACCTTGAGGGCGGCGCCGAGATTGGCGAAACACATGAGCACGTCCGGCTTGGCCGGTCCGTAGCCGAGATAGCGAAGTTTCTCGTCGGCGCCGAGGCGCAGGGCGGCACCCGGCCCGGACGGATGCACCCTGAGCGCGAACACGCCGCCAGGGCCCAGGCGCGACAACTCCCGGCGGACGACGGGATCGACGCGGTGCGCGGCGGCGAACGCCTTCCCGACGAGGGCGAGGGCGACGCGCGCGTACAGCGTCGGCAGCGGACGCGGCCGCGGGTGCAGTGACAGCCGGGGCGTTTCATCCGGCGCCATGCCGGGATCGATGCCGAGGCTCCGAAGGAGCGCGGGCGTCGGACGGCCGTGACGGTCGTATTTCTTCGCCCGATAGTACTTCCTCACGAGCTTCGCGACGGGCACGACGCTTCGCACGCGGTGCGCCGTATCGGCCTCGTCGAGGAACCGCGCCGGGAGGGTGTCGTCGTGCGACTCGGCGCCCATGCGCATGTTCATACAGCGCTCGAGGACGTGGACGCGTCGTCCGATGCGCTTGAAGTCGCCCGGCGTGACGCGTCGCCCCGTGATGGCCGAAACGAGGCCCGACAGGACGCTCCAATCGAGGAGCGCCTGCGCGACGCGCGGCATGAAGGTCATCGCGAGCTTGAGGAACGGCTTCGGCGTGTACTTGGCGACGAAGGGTTCGAGCAGGTAGCCGAAAGACGAGAACTGGCAGGTTTGCGCCGAGTTGACGGCGGCGTAGAAATCCTCCATGAAGTCGACCCACTCCGCCTTCGAGCGCGTCGTGTACGGCGGAATGAACTTGAACATGGACTCGAGCGCGATCGGGTACGCGCTCAGATGGCAGCCGCCGCGGTTGGCGACCGCATAATTGAGCCCCTGGCCCCACGCCGCGCGCGGGTCGTAGGCGGCCATCTCCATGCCTTTCACCTGCGCCGCGAATTCGAGGCCGCCGTGGCGTTCCGCGAGCCGCTTCGAACCGAGCGCGAGTTCGGCGCCCTCGCCGCGCAGGAAGGCGATGTCGTCGATGGTCCGGGCGATGTTGTCAATCTTCCCGAAGGCGAGCTCGCTCGGCCTGATGCCCTTTTCGGACGCTTCCATCGCCCAGGCGACCGTGCCGCCCGCGGAGATCGTGTCCATCCCGAGCTCGTTCATGCGGTCGTTCCAGTCGCCGACGGGATCCGGATCGAAGTTCATGATGTTGCCGCCCCAGAGCCCGATCGTCTCGTACTCGGGGATGTGCCGCTCGCGGCCGTCCGGGTAGACGCCCTTGTGGCCGCAGAGGACCGAACAGGGCACGCACACCGAATGTTTCGTCGCGTAGCGTTCGGCCATGGCTTGCCCGGACAGGTTCCGGCAGCGCTCGTCGGTCCGGTCGCGGAAGTTGCGCACGGGCGCGAAGCCCGCGTCCACGCCGAAGTTGACGTTGTAGTTCGTGCCGTAGGCCTTGTACTCGCGCACGAAGGAATTCCGCACGATATGCTCTTTCGCCTTCTTGTTGAGGCGCGCGAAACGCTCTTGGTCCGCTGGGACGACGCGGCACGACTTGCCGCGCGCGACGACGGCCTTCAGGTTCTTCGCGCCCATCACGGCGCCCATGCCGCCGCGGCCGAGGTAGCGGTTGCCCGACCTGATGTTCGCGTAGAGCACGCCGTTCTCGCCGGCGGGGCCGATGACGAGGGCGCCGTCGGCCGGGTCGGAGGCGAGCCGCGCCTGCGCCGCGCCGGTCTCCATGCCCCAGAGATCGTCGGCGTCCTCGAAGGTCGCGCCGCGTTCGTCGATGCGGAGCACGGTCGGGCGCTCGGCCCGACCCGAGACGAGGAGACCGTCGAAGCCCGCGGTGCGGAGCGCCATGCCGAAGGGACCGCCGCAGGAACAGGTGGTCATGATGCCGGTCAGCGGCGACTTCGAGGCGCCGGCGAAACGCGCCGAGCAGGGCGCGCCGGTGCCGATGAAGACGCCGGTTGCGAACGCGAGGATGTTGTCGGGACCGAGGGGATCGATGGCGCGCCAATCGCGGCCGGCCCGCTCCGAAAAGCGGTCGGCGATCAGCTTGAGGGCGAGGCCCTTGCCGCCGAGATAATCGGCGAAATCGCGGTCGGAGGGGATGAATATCGAACCGGACCGACGCCCGAGATCGACTTCGAGGAAGCGCCTGGGTTCACCGACGATGTCACGCATCGGAATTCCTCCGTTTCCGGAATCGGGTCCCGCTTGATACAAGATGAAGGGAATGCTATGAGCGATGCGGGATTCGAACCCACCACCTACAGCTCCGGAGGCTGTCGCTCTATCCAAATGAGCTAATCGCCCGAACGGGCGCATCGTAGTACGCGCGCCTTCACGGTGTCAAGCCGAAGCGGACGCGCGCGCGTCTTCTTCCCCGGCACGTTGACCGCCGCCGACGCGGCGGGCTATCGTGCGTCGCGATGGAACCCATCCTGCTCGCGTCAGCGTCGCCGAGGCGGCGCGAACTCCTCGAAGCCCGAGGCATCCCGCTCGTCGTCGCTCCCGCCGACGCGGACGAATCCGTCTTCGACGCCTTTCCGCCCCGCGAACGCGTCGAAGCCCTGGCCGGCCTCAAGGCGGACGCCGTCCTGCCCCGGCTCGCCGCGGGCGCCCCGCGCTGGATCGTCGCCGCGGACACCCTCGTCGCGCTCGAGGACCCCGGGCGTCCGGGAACCTGGCTCACGCTCGGAAAGCCCGCGGACGAGGCGGAAGCTCGCCGCTTCCTCGAGCTCCTGTCGGGACGGACGCACTCCGTCTTCACGGGCTTGTGCGCGCTCGACCGGGCGGAGGGGCGCAAGGCGAGCCGCGTGAACGAGACGCGGGTCACCTTTTCCCCGCTCTCAGAGCGCGAAATCGACTGGTACCTCGGGACGGGCGAATGGCGCGACGTCGCGGGCGCCTACCGCGCGCAGGAGCGGGCGGGTTACTTCGTCGAGCGCGTCGAGGGCTCCTTCTCGGGGGTCGTAGGCTTGCCACTCGCCGACTTTTATGGCATCATGGCCGCGCTCGGCTACCGTTTCCGGTAAGCCGCGCCGGTACGCGGGCCGGAAACGACCCGTAGCCCGAAACTTTCCGTCGTCCGACCGCGACGCCGCCCCGCGGCCGCCGCAAGGACGAACGAGATCCAGAGAAGGAGGCCGCGTCGCAAGGACGCGCGCCACGGGAGGAACGCTTGGCCGTCGTTACCATGAAGAACCTGCTCGAGTCCGGAGTCCACTTCGGACATCAGGTGAAGCGCTGGGATCCGCGCATGAAGAAGTTCATCTTCGCCGAACGCAACGGGATCCACATCATCGATCTCCAGAAGACCATCCAGTCGATCAAGGAAGCCTACGAGGCGATCCGCAAGACCGTCGCTGGCGGCAAGACCATCCTGTTCGTCGGCACCAAGAAGCAGGCCCAGCAGGCCGTGGCCAAGGAAGCCGAGCGCTGCGGCATGTTCTACGTGAACAACCGCTGGCTCGGCGGCATGCTCACGAACTTCTCCACCATCAAGAAATCCATCCTCCGCCTCAAGAAGATCGAGAAGATGGAAGTCGACGGCACCTTCGAGAACCTCACCAAGA
>CAYZZW010000081.1:0-11718 GCA_964482955.1 uncultured Treponemataceae bacterium
CCTTCGCGCCCTCGTTCTTGTAGAGTCCGGCGCGACCGGTCTTGACCAGATAGGCGTCGATGGCGGCGCGCAGCGCCTTGTCGCCGAGCACCGAGCAGTGGATCTTGTTGTCCGGCAAGCCCCCGAGCTTGGCGGCGATGTCCTCCGGCTTGATGTTGTACGCGCTCTTGAGGTCCATGCCCTTCACGACTTCCGAGAGCATGGACGTGCTCGCGATGGCGCTCGCGCAGCCGTAGGTCTTCCAGCGCACGTCCGTGATGACGTCGTCCGAAATCTTCAGATAGAAGAGCATCTGGTCGCCGCACTTCACGTTGCCGACGATGCCCTCGGCGTCGTGCGCGAAGCCCTGGTCGGGATCGAAGACGTTGCGCGGATTCGTGAAGTGGTTTTTCACCACGTCGGAATACAGCCACTGGAAAGCGTCCATGTCTAACTCCTTGTCAGGCTTCTACGGTGGACATGCGCCTGAGGCGCGCGATGACCGGGGGCAATCGCTCGATCACGTAGTCGACGTCTGCTTCTGTCGTGTCGCGGCCGAGGCTGAAGCGGATCGAGCCGTGCGCGAGCTCCGGCCCGAGACCGGTGGCGAGCAGCACGTGGCTCGGCTCGAGGCTTCCCGAAGCGCACGCCGAGCCCGTCGAGACTTCGATCCCCTCGAGGTCGAGGTACAGGAGGATGGCCTCGCCCTCGGCTCCGGGGAACGATATGTTCAGGGTGTTCGGAAGGTTTTCGGTCGGGTGGCCGTTGACCCGCACCTTCGGCACGGCCGCGAGGAGGCCTTCGCGGAGCCGGTCGCGGAGCCGGCTGAGGCGCGCGCCGTACTCGGACAGTTCCGCCCGCGCCAGGCGCGCGGCCGTCCCGAAGCCGAGGATGCCCGTGTTGTTGTAGGTGCCGGCGCGGAGTCCGCGCTCCTGGTGCCCGCCGCGGATGAGCGGCACGAGCGGCGAGCCTTTTTTCACGTAGAGCGCCCCGATGCCCTTGGGCCCGTAGAGCTTGTGGCACGACAGCGTGAGGTAGTCGACGTCCCACTGGGCGACGTCCACCGGGATCTTGCCGGCGGCCTGGGTGGCGTCGGTGTGGACGAAGGCGCCGCGCGAGCGCGCCACGGCGGAAATCGCCTTGAGATCCTGCACGGTGCCGATCTCGTTGTTGGCGGCCATCACGGAGACGAGCAGGGTCGTCTCGTCGACTTCGCGGGAAAGCTCGTCCAGGTCGACGCGCCCGGTGCCGTCCACGCGGAGGAACACGACCGAAAAGCCTTCGCTCTCGAGCCACTTCGCCGCGTTGAGCACGCAGGGATGTTCGATGGCCGTCGTCACGATCTTCCGCCTGGCGCCTTTCCGTCCGACGTGGAACATCGTCGCGAAGACGGTGTTGTTGGACTCGGAGCCCCCGGATGTGAAGATGACGCTTTCCGGATCGCGCGCTCCGATGAGCGCCGCCACGTCTGCCCGAGCGGCTTCGACGCGGGACCGGGCGAGCCGGCCTTCCTCGTGCATGCTCGAGGCGTTGGCGAAGATGTCGAGATCGGCCACCATCGCGTCGCGCACTTCGCGCCTGAGCGGCGTCGTGGCGTTGTAGTCCATGTATACCCTGCGTCTGTCCACGCTGGTCCTCCGCGGTTTTCGGGAACGCCGCAAACCCGTGTCGTCGTGCGTATCGGTCGTTGCCGTGTCCTTTCAGATTTCGGCGACGTCCTTCAAGGTCTTCGAGCCGAGGTACGCTTCGATCGTCGAGCGGAGCCCGAGCCAGAAACGGCGCGGCAGGCAGGCGCGTTCGAGCGAACAGCCGTCCGCGAGGTCGAGGCAGGGCACCGGCCGGACCTTCCCGTCGAGCGCCTGGACCACGTCCAGCATCGTGAGGGATCCGGGATCGAGCGCGAGGCGCATGCCGCCGTTCTTCCCGCGCTCGCTGACGAGGAGTCCCGCCGAAACGAGCGTGGTGAGAATACCTTCCAGGTATTTGGCGGATATGCCTTGGCTCTTCGAGATCTCCGCGGCGGGGGCGGCGCGTTCCGGTTTCCGGGCCAGGTACACGAGGGCGCGGATGCCGTACTGCGAGCGCTTGGACACGGTGAACATCGAAACTCCCTTATTCCTATCGGTTCAATAGGAATATAGTCGAAGGAGTTCGGCGTGTCAACTAAAAAGGAAGCTGGGAGTTTGTCGGACTTGTCCGCGAAATGAATGAAAAATCGCGGAAACGCGATTTTTCTTCCCTACAAACTCCGAAAGGAGCCTACTAAAACAGGGGTTTTTCGGGCTGAAAGCGCGAAAAATCCACAAGCCCAACAGGCTCCTAGGCGTTTGGAGAACGGCGCCCGCCCTTCGTCAGCGCGATGCAGGCGGCCAGGAGGTACGGAAAAGCGAGCGAGAATTCCGCGGGTATGCTCGCGAAGGCTTGCGCCGCGTTGGCGAGCGCGAAAACGATTCCGAAGGCGATTGCGGCGATCACCGTGCCCAAGGACGATTTCCGCCCGAGATACACGGCGACGAGGGCCGTCCACCCCCGCCCCGCCGCGATGCCGGGCACCCACGCGTCGATCTCGGAGACGAGGAAGACGCCGCCGAGGGCCGCGGCGACGCCCGAGACGACGTACGCCGCGATCCGCACGCGGCCGACGTCGGAACCGGCCTGCTCGAGGGCTTCGGGATTCGATCCGGCCGCGCGCACGCGGAGGCCGAAGACCGTCCGGGAAAAGAGGACGACGAGGAGCGCGGACGCGAGCGCGAGCGCGATCGCCGGGAACGCCCCGCCGGAACCGGCCGCGGCGAGCGCGACGACGCCCTTCGTGTCGAAGGCGTGTTCGGACACGAGGCCGGTGACGCCCTGCACCGCCAGGTTGAAGGCGAGCGCCGCGACGAAGGGATCGGCCTTCATGCGGAAGCTCACGAAACCGAGGCAGAGGGCGAGCGCCCCGCCCGCGAGCGCGGACGCGAGGAAGGTCCCGGGGCCGCCCGATCCGACGAGCGCCGCGGCGAAGGCTCCCGCCGTCATGAGTCCTTCGAGGGCGATGTTGAGGGTGCCGGAGGCTTCGGTGAACAGCGCGCCGAGCGCGGTCACGAGGATCGGCAGGGACGAGGCGAGCCAGGCCGAGATCACGAAGCGCCTCCGTCGCGCGGCGTCGCGCGGGAGGCGGGCGCGCGCGCGGGCCGGCGCCGGAACAGGCGGGCGGGCGAAGGCCAGATCCGCACGGTGGCGACGAGGATGACGAGAGCCTTGAGGAACAGGCCCGCGTCGGCGGAGAGATCGGCGTGGATGGACGCGTTGCGCGCTCCCGCGTCGATCCACGCGAAGAAGAAAGAAGCGGGCAGGCAAAGGAGCGGATCGAGGCCGGCGAGCATCGCCGCGCCGATGGCGTTCCACCCGAGTCCCCCCGAGACGCCGCGCACCGCGCGTCCTTCCTGCGCCAGCACGAGAAAGGCTCCCGCGAGTCCGTGGAGGGCGCCGCTCAGGGCGATGACGCGGGCGGGCAGAAAGCGGTCCGCGAGTCCCACCGAGCGGGCGAAGTCGGGATTCCTGCCGAACGTGGTTTCCGCGAAGCCTGAGCCCGTCGCGCGCGCCCTCGCCACGACGGCGAACGCGATGACGGCGGCCAGGGGCGCCGCGACCGAAAGCGCCGACGGCCGCGCGAGCCGCGCCAGGCGGAAGGCGGCGGCCACGACGGGCGTCGCGACGAGATTGCTCGCGGTGTCGCGGAATGGAGATGCGATGAGCCAGTCGATGATCGGGGAGGCGCCTTGCGCGACGAGGAAGCTGACGAGGAGCACGTCGCCGCCGCGCCGCTGGCCTGCCGCGCAGGCCGGCGCCGCGAGCGCCACGCCGCCGAGCGCCCCGGCGGCCAGCGCGACGGACGGGGCGACGACGGGCGGCAGGCCGGGCAAGGCGAGCGCCGCGACGGCCGCGGAAAAGGCTCCGGCATACACCTGTCCCTCGCCGCCGAGGTTGAACTGTCCCGCGCGAAACGCCGCGGCCACGGCCACCGAACACAGGAAGAGCGTCACGGTGCGCTCGAAGGACGTGAGGAGGGACGGAAAGGTCGCGGAAGGGCCGCGGAGGAACCAGAGAAGCGCCGCCATCGGCTCTTCGGAAACGAACGCGCCGTAGACGCCGAAGAGGAGGACGGCGCCCGCGGACGCGAGCCCGAGCCGTTTCGCGAAGGCCGGGAGCCGAGGGAGGCGGAACCGCGCGCTCACGGCTCGATCCCCGTCATGAGCGCTTCGAGCCGCGCGCTTCCCGAAGCTTCTCGGAGGCGCCCGCGATAGAGCGCGAACGCGCGGTCGGCGAAACCCGCCACCTCCTCCGCGTTCGAGGCGAGCACGAGGACCCCGCGTCCGGACGCGGCGGCCGCCGCGAGGGCCGAGCGCACGTCCGCGCGCGCGCGCCGATCGAGCCCCTGCGTCGGATTGGCGGCGACTATCGCCAGTCCGGGTTCGGCGAGCTCGCGCGCCACGACGACCCGTTGACGGTTGCCGCCCGAGAGTTCGCGGACAGCCCGTTCGGGCTTGAACCCGAAACCGAAACGGTCCAGCGCCGCGATCGCGCGTCGCCGCCTCGCCGCTCCCGGCCTCGACGATGCCGCGCCGACGGCGGCCGAAGGCCGGGCGGCGACGTTTTCCTCGACGGTCTGCGTCACGCTGAGTCCGAAGCGCTCGCGTTCCGTCGGGATGTAGGAAACGAGCGACGAACGGAGCGCGCGACGTCCCGGATTGACCATCCCGTCGAAAAACGCGCGGCCTTCGTCGGGAGCGCGTTCTCCCGAAGCGACGGCTTCGAGGACTTCGAGGCCGTTGCCAGCGTGGGCGCACACCGCGACGATCTCGCCCGGCTTGACGTCGAACGACACGTCGTCGAGCCCCCGCGAGCCGTCGCTGCGTGAACAGGACACGCGTTCGAAACGGAGCACCGCCCGAGTCCCGTCGGGCGTCGAGGTCGCGGCCGGACGCGACGGCGCCGTCGCGTCGGCGTTTCCCGGATCGGCGCACGCGTCGCCCGCCATGTCGCGGGTTCCGTGGTTCCGCCCGTTCTTGAGCGTGGTAACCCTGTCGGCGACGTCGCGCACTTCGCGCGCGCGGTGCGACACGAGGATGACGGACGCGCCGCCCGCCTTGATCGACCGCACGCAGTCGTAAAACCGGGCGGCTTCCCGTTCCGACAGGAGGTTGGTGGGTTCGTCGAGGATGAGGACGCTGGATCCGCGCGCGAGCGCGCGGGCGAGTTCCACGAACCGGCGCTCGGCCGGCCCCAGGGTCCGCACGCGGGCGCGCGGATCGAGGCGGACGCCCATCAGCGCCGACAGACGCTCGACTTCCCGTTCGGCCGCGCGTCTGTCGAAGAAGATCCCCAGGCGCGCGGGCTCGAAGCCGAGCGTCACGTTCACCGCGACGTCGAGCTCCGGCGCGAGGACTTCGTGCTGTTGGACCATGGCGATGCCGGACCGTTCCGCGGCGCGGACGCCGTGCCGGACGCGCGGCATGCCGTCGACGAGCACGACGCCCGAGTCGGGCTCGTCGAAACCGGCGATGATCCGCGCGAGCGTCGACTTGCCCGCGCCGTTGTCGCCCACGAGGGCGTGGATCTCGCCGCGGCCGAGGAGGAATTCCGCCTGGTCGAGCGCGAGGGTCGCCGTGGACGGAAAGTATTTTACGATGCCGCGAAGCTCGAGGGCGGGCTTCGCGGCGGTGTCGTCGGTCATGGCGACAGGAAAGGTAGCCTAGAAATCCTTCATCGTAAAGTCGGGGCTGCCCTTTTTCAGGGATGCCACGGCGGTTTCGAAACGCTTGCGGAGATCCGCGGGCAGGGCTTTGTAGGCGACGCCCGTGAAATCGAAGTCCACGAAGCCGTCTTTCGCGGACACGATGTCGGCCCGGCCGTAGAAGGAAACGTCGCCCGAGAGCGCGGCCTTCACGCGGCTTTCGACGAGCGTGTCCTGGCGGATGATCGCGCAGCCGACGACGACGGGCCCGAGCGAATAGCCCGCTCCGTCGAACCAGACGATGGACGCGTTCTTTTCGCGGGCGGCCGCTACGACGCCCTGGCCGGCGCCGCCGGCGATGGGGAGGATCACCTTGATGCCGGAATCGTACAGGGAACGCGCGAGCTCGGCCGCGCGGTTGGCGTCGTACCAGTTCCCGACGAGGCGGGTTTCGAGGACGAACGCGGGATCGACCGCCTTGAGTCCCTTTTCGAAACCGGGCGCTATCATGCGGTCGAAGGTCGGGTAGGTCTGGGCCGCGACGATGCCCGCCTTCCTGACGGCCTTCGGATTGCCCTGCACGGTCACGAGGCCGGCCAGGTAGCCGGCGAGGTAGCCCTGTTCGAGCTGGTTGTAAAGGACCGTGTGAATCGCCTTGTCGCCCTTCAAGTAGGCGTCCGCGACGATGAATCGGACGTCCGGGTAATCCGCGGCGACCTTGGCGCAGAGTTCGGGCATCGAGGGATTCGAGGTGACGACGAGATCGTAGGCGCCGCTCCCGGCCAGTTCGTGGAGCTTGTCGAACCACTCGGCCTGGTTGAAACCGGCTTCGAACACCTTGAGCGTCGCGCCGGGCACGGAAGCCACGGCTCGCTTGGCGCCGTCCACGAGCATTTCGTAGACGGGACTGCCCGACACGACGCCGGGGACGAAGACGACGACGTTTTTGGGCGCCTTGGCGGGCGCGGCGAAAGCGACGAACGGCGCGACCATCGCGACGACGAGCGCGACGGGAAAGGCGATTCGCTTCATGGGTACTCCTTCTTTTCACGAGTTGTCGCGGCGAGTATACTGGCGATCCGCGCGCTTAGAAATTCATCGAAACTGCCGCGCGTCGAAATTGACGTAAAGGGTAACGTTCCGTGTCAGGACACGACTCGTACAGAATAGGCGACCTGGCCCGCAGGTTCGGGATCACGCCGCGCACCGTTCGCTATTACGAGGAGCTCGGGCTCCTCGACGCGCACGACCGCGGCGACGGCGAGCACCGCCGCTACGGCGACCGGGACGTCGTGCGCCTGAAGCGCGTCCAGCAGCTCAAGGACTACGGCCTCGCGCTCGCGGAGATCGCCGAGCTCTTCGAACTGGCGCGCCTCGACCGCTCGGGCGACGCGGTGCGGAAGCGCCTGGCCGAAAAGTACCGCGAACGCCTCGCGGACGCGCTGAAAAAACGGGAACAGCTCGACCGCTACGTCGACGACCTCTCGTGGCACATCGAACAGCTCGACAAGGTGACCGATTTCTTCGGCTGTCCCGGCGCCGCGTGCCCGGGCTGTCCGTGGCGCGAACGCTGCGACGTGCGCCTCGTCGTGCCCGGCGGCGAATCGGAAACCGCGTCATGAAACCGGGAGCCTACCTCGTCTTCGACATCGGCACGTCCGCGGTCAAATGCGCCCTCGTCGGCGAAGGCGGAAATCCGCTCGCGCTCGAGCGCGCTTCCATCGGGCTTTTCGCGGGCGACGGCATCTTCGCCTTCGAATCCGATCCGCGCGAGTGGGAAGACGCAGCCGCCGCCTGCGCCCGCCGCGTCCTCGCCCGGACGGACGGCGCGGAAATCCTCGCCGTCGCGGTCAGCGGCAACGGACCCACCCTCGCCTTCGTCGACGGGAACGGCGCACCGATCGGGCGCGCGGTATCCTGGATGGACCGGAGCGCGACGGCCGAAGCCGCGAAGCTCGCGGACCTGGGGGCTTCGCATCACGATCCCTCATTTTACCTTCCGAAGGTGCTCCGCGCCGTCGAACGCGAGCCGGACGGCCGCGGCGCCGCCCGACGCTTCGTCTCGTGTCCGGAATACCTCGCCTCCGTCCTCGGCGCCGAACAGGTTTCCTACCTTCCCGATCCGCGCTACGAAGGCTGGATCTGGGATCTGCGGAGCGCGACGCGGCTCGGACTCGAGCCAAGCCGCTTTCCGCCCTACGTCGAACCGGCCACCGTCATCGGGCGCGTCTCGGAAACGGCCTCCGCCGGATTCGGCATCCGCGCGGGCACGCCCGTAATTTCGGCCTTTCCCGATTTCCTCGCCGCGGTCATCGGTTCCGGCGCGACGACGCCCGGCGTCGTCTGCGACCGCACCGGTTCGAGCGAAGCCTTCAACCTTTGCGCGCCGCGCGCCGCTGACGACGCCGACCTGTTTTCCCTGCCGCATCCCGTCCGCGGGCTGTGGAACGTGTCGGGCGGCGTATCGACCTCGGGCAAGGCCCTCGAATGGCTCGACGGCCTCTTCGACGAATCCGAAGCTTCCATCGACGACCTGCTCGACGAAGCCGCGCACACCGCGCCCGGCTCGGGCGGCCTCGTCTTTCTTCCCTATCTGGCCGGCGAACGCGCGCCGCTCCGCGCGCCGGAGCTTCGCGGCGCCTTTTTGGGACTCGGGCTCGAGCACGAGCGCCGGCACCTCTCGCGCGCCGTCGCCGAATCGGCCGCGTTCGGTCTCAGGCTCGTGGCCGAACGCGTGACGGCCGACGGTCTCGCCCCCCGCCTCGTGCGCGCGAGCGGCGCGCAATCGGCGTCCGCGTTTCTCTGCGGGCTCAAGGCGGACATACTCGGCATGCCGGTGGAGACGCTCGCGCTGCCCGACTGCGAACTCCTCGGGAACGCGGCCGCGTGCGCGGTGGCGCTCGGCCGGCAGTCGAACCTCGCGGAAGCGTCGAGCGCGCTCGCCCGCGTGGCTCGCCGCTACGAACCGGATTCGCGTCGCGCGGCCGTCTACGACGCCGCCTACGGCGCGTTCGCGGACGCGCTCGGCGCGCTCCTGCCGCTCGTCGACCGCTTTGCACGCCTCCGCGCGCTGTCCGATCCGGGACGGACGGCGCCCGCCCCATGACCGCGCCGAATCGCCCGACTTTCGCGAGAGGAAACATCCCATGAGCCAATCGCTGTTCCAAACCTTGATCCTGTTCGTCCTCCTGGCCGCGGGCTTCGCGGCCGGCAAACTCAAGGTGCTCAAGGCCGAGGCGACGACGGGGCTTTCGAAGTTCCTCGTCGACTTCACCCTGCCCGCCCTCGTGATCGTTTCGATGCAGCGGCCGTTTTCCGCCGAAGTCCGCGACACGGCCCTTTCGACGCTCGGCGTGTCGATCCTCGTCTACGCGGCGGCGATACCGCTCGCCTTCCTCCTCGCGCGGGCGCTCCGCGTGCCGACGGAACAGCGCGGCGTGCACCGCTTCGCGGCCGTGTTCTCGAACGTGGGCTTCATGGGCTTTCCCGTGATGGGCGCCCTCTTCGGTTCGGAATCGCTCTTCATCGTGTCGGTCTACAACATCCCGTTCCAGGTGCTCGCCTTTTCCGCGGGCGTCGTGATGATCGCGGGCGCGGGCAAGGGAACGGTCGGCTGGAAGTCCCTCCTGAATCCCTCGGCCGTTGCCGCGGTGCTCGGCTTCGTCCTCTTCCTCAGTTCGGTTTCCATTCCCGAGCCCATCCTGTCGGCGCTCCGTATCCTCGGCGACACGACGACGCCGCTATCGATGGCGGTCATCGGCTCAATCCTGTCGCGAGCGAACCCGAAAACGCTCCTCGGCGACTGGCGCGTCTACGTCACGTCGCTGTACCGCGTCCTCGTCTTCCCGCTCGCGCTTTACGCAGTGCTCAAGTTCATGGGCGCGACCGGCTTGACGCTCGCGGTGCCCGTGATGATCGCGGCCATGCCGATCGCCGCCAACACGACTATCCTGGCCACCGTCTACGATGGCGACTCCGAAACGGCCAGCGGCCTCGTGCTCCTGTCTACCGCCCTGTCCCTCGTCACGCTGCCTTTACTTGCAGCACGCCTCTTCGGGGTGTGACCGTCGTAGGAAGAAATTTGCCACGGAGCGAAGTGTAGCGAGCACTCCGCGGTGATCGTCATGCGTCCATCGAACTTCGATCGTTCCTTCGCAATAGGAAAAGAGGAGCGCGGTTTTCAACCACGCTCCTCTTTTCTCTCCGTGTCTCTTTGGCAAATGTAAAAACCATGTACCTCTGTGACTCTGTGTCAAATATCTCGACGCTTACACGAACATTTCGCGGTTGCGGAAGCCGATGACGGCGCCCCAGATGGACGAGAGCACGCCGACGATCGACAGACCGAACGAGCCGATGATGATCGCCGTGGCGAGCGGAGTCTCCACGTTGAACTTGGAGCCCCATTCCGCCGCGTACGTTCCGATGCCGCCGAGGATCGCGGTGCCGTAGGTTTTGATGGCGGCGCTGCTCGCGAGGAGGCTCATCGGGAGGAGCATCGCGCTCATCGTAAAGCCGTTGATCGACCGGCCTTTCAAGCCGCGCAACCCGAGGAATACGGGCACGATGAAAAGGAGCGGCAGGATGGGCGGAAAGAACTGCGGCGCAAGGATGAAAAAGGCGATGGTCGCGGCGAAAAAGCAGCGTACGTACCACTTGTACGGCCCGAGGCTGCCGGAGAGGTCGTACCACGCGGCCTTGGCGTGGCGGAAAAACGCCTTGACGGTATCGGCCTTGAGGGGACCGGCTTTCAGGAACTTCTGGCCGCGTTCGACGAGGCCAGTGCCGATGGCGCTTTCGAGGGCGGCCGCGTCCAATATCGCGTAACGCGCCCGGATGTCCTTGAGCGTTTTCTGGAGTTTCTGCTTTTCGGAGCCGTTCAGGAAGTCCTTGTCGATCTTCCGCTCGTAATCGTCGAAAAGGTCTTGGAAAGTCATGCGATGGCTCCGTACTGGATTCCGCCTGTTGAGCGGAGGAGATTCAGGCGGGAACGAACGCCCGCCTTTTCCAAAAACGCGGCCGTCCCGGAGGACGGCCGCAAAACCGTTATCGGGTCACCTTACTTCGAGTGCTTGACGGTCGACATGAGCCCGACCACGCTCGCGATGACGATGACGGCCCAGGAAACGACCATGAATGCGAGTGCTCCACCGTTCATGCCTTACTCCTTCACGACCTTGATCGTATTGGTCTTGATTTCCTCGCCGTACTTCTTGCGGATCGAGAGGCTGGTCTGGATCACGCCGAGGATGAACACCGTGAGCACGACGCCCTGGCCGGCGAGCGTCCAGGGATTGCCCTGGAGGATGTACGCCAGCTTGTTGCCGAGGATTTCGCCGCCGTTGACGAGGTGCCAGACATAGCCGCCGAGGAAGAAGATGATGAGTCCGGGCGTGAGGACCTGGATGAAGATCGTGTAGAACCACTTCGGCAGCTTCCAGTGCGCGCCGCGGTTGATCCCTTCCAAGCCCTTCTTGCCGAGCATCCAGCCGCACACGATCACTTCGATGAGGCCGAGCACGACGAGGAAGACGTTGCCGACCCAGAAGTCGGTGGCGTCGAGGTAGTTGGTCTGGCCGCGGAAAAGCGTGGGCTCGATGCCGACGGGGAGACCGACCAGGATGTACAGGCCGAAGATCACCCAGGCGCCGACCTTGCGGTTGATCCCGAGGTCTTCTTCGAGCAGCGCCACGAGGTAGTTGTACATGGCGATGGCGCTCGTGAAGCCCGCGAAGAAGAGGAGCAGGAACCAGAAGGCGCCGAAGAACTGGCCGCCGACCATGTCGCGGAAGATGTTCGGGAGCGAGATGAAGGACAGGCCGACGGACGGCGCGATGCCCTTTTCGCCGAGGAACGTGTAGGCGATGGGGATGGCGATCGTGCCGCCGAGGATCACTTCGGCGAACTCGTTCAAGGAGATCGTCGTGAAGCCGGACAGGACGATATCGTCATCGGCCTTCAGGTACGAGGCGTAGTTGGCGATGATGCCCATGCCCAGGGACAGGGTGAAGAAGATCTGTCCC
>CAYZZW010000082.1:0-11562 GCA_964482955.1 uncultured Treponemataceae bacterium
GGTACTGCCACGGCGGTCCTGGTGCAAGATCAAAACGCGATTGCGCTTGACAGCATTAAAACTTTCTCCGCGGTCCCTCCGACGCGGGACGCCCGTGGGCCGAAGCCGTGAAGGCTACTTCAGTTTCGAGGTGAGGTCCACGACGAATTTGATGGCTTCGAGGGGGGAAACGGTCGCCGAGAGGACCGAGGTGATCTTGTCGTTCCAGTCGCCGATGGAGGCGCGGATTTTCGATAGGTCGGGCTTCGAGGCGTACTTGCCGCCGATGATCCAGAGCCGATGCCCCTGGAAGCCGCCCTTCTGCGCGCACATGACCACGGACACCGCGGAGCCGATCCGGACGCTCGAAATGCAGTCGTCGATGTCGTTGTCCTTGAGGGCCAGGTCGTAGACGATCGGGTTGTACACGTTCGAGAGGCGGAAGGAGCGCCCCGAGTACTCGACATGCTCGAAGAAGGTGGTGGAATGCTCTTCGGGCGACGGCTCGTCGGACCGCTTGCGGAGATTGCCGACGAATTTGTTGTACGCCTTCATGAGCGGCGTGGCGAAGTAGCGCTCGATCTCGCCCGGGTCCGACAGTTCCTTGATCGCCCAATCCGAATCCTGGGAAAAGTATCCGTCCTTGCCGATGCCTTCGTGTACGACGATGTCCATCTTCCGCTCCTTCCGTGGGGTTTCGTTGCGTTTTGGGAAAGTATAGTCCGAGTCCGGGCGACGCGCCAGAGCGCGTACCCGCTTCGGGCGCGAGGGGACTTTCGGAACCTATCCCTTGATGTCGATGACGGTGGCCGAATCGGAGTCCGCGTACACGCTCCGTTTCTTGGCGAAGGGATTCCGGACCGACTTGATCTCTTCGCGGATCAGGTCCATGCGCTGGCGGAGGAGCTGGCGGTTTTCCTCGTTGCGCTTCACGACCTCGTCGCGCAGCGTCTCGAGGGTGCTCTTGATCTCGGGGATGTCGTGGTCGACCGCGCGCGGATAGGCTTCGCGGTACAGTACCTCGAGCGGATCGATGGCCTTCTGGAAGGTGTAGATCTCGGAGACGATGGAGCGCTCGAGCTCGACGTGGGCCACGAGCGCGTCCACGTCTTCCCGCTCGATGTCGGCGCGCTCGTGGCCGACGATCTCCAGGTAGCGCGAGAATTTTTCGCGCTGCTCTAGGAGGAGTTCCCGGAAGCGGCGGAGTATCGACTTGCGCTCTTCCAGGACTTCCGGACTCAGGTCGGCCATGGGCGCCCCGCTCCGTCAGCCGGCGATGTTCACGCCGCCCGTGGCCTCTCGGCCGGCGGCCTGGGACGCGGCCACGGCCCACGCGGCGCGGAGGTCGTCGAGCATGGCGCGTACGCCGCGGATCTTCGCGGAGGATTTCTGGATGTTGGCGTCGAGCAGTTCGCGGTTGAAGAACATGTACAGCGCGAACAGGCTCTGCGCGATGTCGCCGCCGGATTCGAAATCGAGCGAGGCGACGAGTTCGGTGATGATGTCCTGCGTCTTCGTCAGGGCCTTGTTGAAACTCTCGATGTACTTCGGGTTCTTCTTCAGGTCCTGGTGCAGGTAATCGACGGCAAGGTCGCACTGCTTGACGGCCTCGGCATAGAGCATGACGACGAGTTGGCCGGGACTGGCGGTCCTGACACGGGTCTCTCGGTAGGCTCCCAACGGATTCTGGGTCATGGCGCTCCCCCTCCCTTCGGTCTACTTCGAATTTCGGCGTTCCCCGTCATGACTTTAATGGTTTTGCGGAAGATTACCGACGACCTGCGGACGGCGTTCATTCGCCGTCGGGAAGCTTGCCCGAGGTCGCCCAAGACTCGATGCGGCGGTAGGCGTCGTTGATGCGGGCGGCCGTCTCGGTGGCCTGCTTCTGGCGTTCGGGGCTGGCGCCGTGGCGATCCGGATGGTGTTCCTTGAGGAGGCGTTTGTAGGCGGCTTTCACGTCGGCGAAGGGCGCGCCGTAGTGGAGTCCGAGCGTGGCGTAATCCCGAACGATCCGTTCGGGAGGGCCGGACGGCCTCGTGCCCGCGGAACTTCGTGCCTCTTCGGCGCGGCGCCTGGCTTCCCGTTCGCGCTCGAGCTTTTCGCGCGCCTCTCGGTCGTTATTCAGGTCGGCGTCGAGTTCCGCCATGGCATCGTCCAGGTCGGCGTCCCCGGTCTCGTAGTCGGACACGTCGGAGCGGCGGTCCGAATCGCCCGCGAACATCGATTTGAGGAGCGAGCCAAGGCGATCGAAAATCTGGTCCACGGAAGCCTCTTGGGAACGAAAATCATCGGGGGCGATCAGAGCCCGCTCGCGGATAATCTACCCCAAGGCGGGTCGAATATCAAGTTTCGCGGCGCGCGCGGACGGCTGGAACATCGGTTCAAAATCTTCTATATATACAGTCATGTCCCGACCGATCGCCGTCGTCGGCGGCCTCAACCTCGACATCCAGGCCCGCTCTTCCGCCCGCTTCCGCCCGGCCGATTCCAATCCGGGCGGAAGCACCTCGGCGCCAGGCGGCGTGGGACGCAACATCGCCGAAAACATCGCGCGCCTCGGCGTACCCTGCGAGCTCGTGTCCGTGGCCGGCGACGATCCGGATTCCGACCGCCTGATCGCCTCCTGCGAAAAACTCGGCATCGGCGTCTCGCGTGTCGCGCGCTTCGAAGGCGAAGCGTGTTCCCGCTATGTGTGCCTGCTCGACGCGGACGGGTCGCTCGTCGGGGCGGTCGCGGCCATGTCGCTCTTCGACCGCTTCGGCCCGGAGGTCGTCGACAAGGCTTCCGACGTCCTGGACATCGCGCGCCTCGTCGTCGTCGACGCCAATCCGCGCGTCAACGCGATCGAGACCGTGACCCGGCGCTGCCAGGGGATCCCGATACTCTACGATCCGGTATCGGTCGCCAAGGCCCCCAGGGCGCTCGGCGTCCTCGGACGCTTTTCGATGATCAAGCCGAACCGGGCGGAAGCGGCCGCGCTCACGGGACTTTCGACCGACACCGCCGCGGGCGTGAAGGCGGCCGCCCGCAAACTCTGCGACATGGGCGTGAGTGACGTGTTCATGTCGCTCGGGAAACGCGGCATCTATTTCCAGGGCGAATCGGACTCGGGCCTCGTGACGCCCCCGCCCGACGCGCCCGAGGCGGTCAACGTCTCCGGCGCGGGGGACGCGGCCGCGGCCGCCCTCGCGTGGGCCACGCTCGAAGGCGCCGACACCCGGGAAAAAGCCGCGTACGCGCTGGCCGCCGCCCTCATCACGGCCGGATCGCCCGATCCCGTTTCCCCCGAGATGCGTCCCGAAACGATACTGTCGACCATGAAAGGAGTCATCCATGCAACACTATCTTGACGTCGCCCCCGAAGTCGCCGAAGCCCTCGCCGCGGGAAAGCCCGTCGTCGCCCTCGAGTCGACGATCATCTCGCACGGCATGCCGTATCCGCAGAACGTCGAGACCGCGCTCAAGGTCGAGCGGGCCGTGCGGGACGCGGGCGCGATTCCGGCCACGATCGCGATCATGGGCGGCCGCCTGAAAGTGGGACTCGACGCGGAAACCATCCGCGCGCTCGGCCGCAAGGGGCTCGACGCGGTGAAGGTGAGCCGCCGCGACATCGCGTGGACCGTGGCCAAACGGCTCGACGGCGCCACGACCGTGGCCGCCACGATGCTGCTCGCGGAACTGGCCGGCGTCCGCATCTTCGCCACCGGCGGCATCGGCGGCGTGCACCGCGGGGCCGAGTCGACGATGGACGTGTCGGCCGACCTCGACGAATTCGGTCGGACGGACGTGGCCGTCGTTTGCGCCGGCGCCAAGAGCATCCTCGATCTCCCGAAGACGCTCGAGTACCTTGAGACGAAGGGCGTGCCCGTCATCGGCTACCGCACGCGCGAGTTCCCCGCGTTCTACACGCGGCGCTCCGGGCTCGCGCTCGAGATGAGCGCCGACGAGCCGGAGGACATCGCCCGCTTCCTCAAGGCCAAGCGCGACCTCAAGCTTTCGGGCGGCGCGGTGATCGCCAACCCCATTCCGCCCGAGCACGAGATGGACAGCCGCGTCATAGCGGACGCCATCGACAAAGCCGTGGCGGAAGCGGCCGCCCGCGGCGTCAAGGGCAAGGAGACGACCCCCTTCCTCCTTTCGCGCATCAAGGAACTCACGGGCGGCGACAGCCTCGAATCGAACATCGCCTTGGTCCTCAACAACGCCACCCTCGCCGCGCAAATCGCCGTGGCGCTGTCGGCACTATGACGCAGTAAGGAGATCGGACGCCCAAGGACGGGTTTTCCTTGAGGGCGAATTGTGCTACCATCCGGGGACATGGCAGCGAAGAAATCCCAGGCATACGACGAATCGAAGATAAAGACCCTCACGTCGCTCGAGCACATCCGCCTACGCACCGGCATGTACATCGGCCGCCTCGGCGACGGCTCGAACCCGGACGACGGCATCTACGTCCTCGTGAAGGAAGTCATCGACAACTCCATCGACGAGTACATCATGGGCGCGGGCGACCGCATCGTCGTCGACATCCACGACGGCGCCGTCTCGATCCGCGACCGCGGCCGCGGCATACCGCTCGGCAAGGTGATCGACTGCGTCTCCACGATCAACACGGGCGCGAAGTACAACGACGAAGTGTTCCAGTTCTCCGTGGGCTTGAACGGCGTCGGCACGAAGGCCGTCAACGCCCTCTCGCGCCGCTTCCGCGTCGTGTCCTACCGCGAAGGAAGGGCGTTCGAGGCCGTCTTCGAGCGCGGCGTGCTCAAGTCCAAGAAGGAAGGCCCGGCCGGCAAGGAACGGAACGGCCTCCTCGTCGAGTTCGAGCCGGACAAGGACATCTTCGGCGACTACGCCTTCAACATGGAGTTCGTCGAAAAGCGCATGCGGAACTACGCGTACCTGAACTCCGGCCTCACCATCGTCCTGAACGGGCAGGAATTCGCCTCGAAAAACGGGCTCCACGACCTGCTCTTCGACGAGACCGGGGAGGAGACGCTCTACGAGATCGGGTACTGGAAGGGCGACAAGATCGAGTTCTCGTTCACGCACACGAACAACTACGGCGAGGAATACTTCAGCTTCGTGAACGGCCAGCACACCTCGGACGGCGGCACGCACCTGTCCGCCTTCCGCGAGGGCTTCCTCAAAGCCATCAACGAATTCTACCAGGCCAACTACCGCGGAGAGGACGTGCGCGAGGGCATCGCGGCGGCCGTGGCCATCAAGCTGCAGAATCCCCTCTTCGAGAGCCAGACGAAGAACAAGCTCGGCAACACGGAGATCAAGCCGTGGATCATGCAGGAGGTGAAGCGCGGCCTCGACGACTTCCTCCGGCGCAACCCCCAGGCCGCGAAGAAGCTCCAGGACAAGATCGTCTCCAACGAAAAGCTCCGCACCGAGCTCAACATCGTCAAGAAGGAAGCCAAGGAAGCGGCCAAGAAGATCGAGCTCAAGATCCCCAAGCTCCGCGACTGCAAGTACCACCTCGGCGACGGCGACAAGGGCGAGCTGTCCACGATCTTCCTCACCGAGGGCGACTCCGCGGCCGGCTCCATGGTCAGCTCCCGCGACGTGTACACGCAGGCCATCTTCTCCCTGCGCGGCAAGCCCGAGAACATGTACGGCAAGAAGCGCACCGCCATCTACAAGAACGAGGAGTTCTACAACATGATGATGGCGCTCGGAATCGAGAACGGCGTCGACACCCTGCGCTACGGCCGCATCGTCATCGCCACCGACGCCGACTACGACGGCTTCCACATCCGCAACCTGCTCCTCACCTTCTTCCTCGGCTACTTCGAGGAGCTCGTGACGCAGGGTCGCGTGCTGATCCTCGAGACGCCCATCTTCCGCGTGCGCGACAAGAAGACGACGAAGTACTGCTACAGCACGAAGGAGCGCGACGAAGCCCTCGGCGAGCTCGGCCGCGGCGCGGAGGTGACCCGGTTCAAGGGCCTCGGCGAGATCAGCCCCAAGGAATTCGGGCAGTTCATCGGCGAGGACATGCGGACGATCAAGGTCGACGTCCAGGCCCTGAAGGGCGTCCCCGAGGTGCTCGAGTTCTACATGGGCAAGAACACCCCCGACCGCCGCGAATACATCATGCAAAACCTCATCAACGACCTGTAAGGCAGCACAATGGCGTACGTCAAGAAGATCTTCAACGAAAACTTCCTCTATTACGCGTCGTACGTGATCAAGGACCGGGCGATTCCGGACCTCGAGGACGGGCTCAAGCCGGTCCAGCGGCGCATCCTCCACTCCCTGTTCGAGATGGACGACGGCAAGTTCCACAAGGTGGCGAACGTCGTCGGCCACTGCATGAAGTACCACCCCCACGGAGACGCGTCCATCGGGTCGGCGCTCGTGGTGCTCGCGAACAAGGACCTGTTCATCGACAAGCAGGGCAACTACGGCAACCTGTACACGGGAGACGACGCCTCCGCCGCGCGTTACATCGAGTGCCGCGCGAACCTCCTGACCAAGGAGATCTTCCACAACCCGAAGATCACCGAGTACGTCGACTCCTACGACGGCCGCAACAAGGAACCCGTGGCCTTCCCCGCCAAGCTGCCGGTCGTGCTCCTCACGGGCGCGGACGGCATCGCGGTGGGCATGAGCACCAAGATATTGCCGCACAACCCGCTCGAGGTGATCAAGGCCGAGATCGCGTGCCTGCAGGGCAAGCGCTTCAGGCTGGAGCCGGACTTCCCCACGGGCGGTCTCGTGGACACGTCCGAATACCAGGACGGCAACGGCAAGGTGCGCGTCCGCGCCAAACTCGATTTCTCCGACCCGAAGCGCATCGTCGTGCGCGAACTGCCCTTCGGCTCGACCACGGAGAGCCTCATCGAGAGCGTGGAAGCCGCCGCGAAGGCGGGCCGACTCAAGATCGCCTCCATCTCCGACTTCACCACCGAGAACGTGGAGATCGAGATCCGCCTCCAGCGCGGCGTCTACGCGAAGGAAGTGGAGGACGCGCTCTACGCCTTCACGGAGTGCGAGCAGTCCATCTCGTGCAACTGCCTCGTCATCAACCACGGCACGCCCATCGTCACGCGCGTCTCGGACATCGTGAAGTACCACGCGGAGCGCCTCGTCGACATCCTCAAGTCCGAGCTCAAGATCCGCGAGCGCGAGCTCCAGGACGAGATCTTCGCGCGCACCCTCGAACGCATCTTCATCGAGGAGCGCGTGTACAAGGGCATCGAGAACAAGAAGACGCAGGAAGCCGTGTACAAGGCGGTCTCCGACGGGCTCAAGCCCTTCGTGAAGGAGATCAAGCGCGAAGTGACGGCCGAGGACATCGACCGGCTCCTCAAGATCCCGATCAGGCGCATATCGCTCTACGACATCGAGAAGGCCAAGGACGAGATGCAGCGCCTCGCGGCCGAGCTCAAGCAGGTGCGCTACCACCTCGCGCACCTCGTCGAATACGCCACGGGCTTCCTCGAGGGCGTCGCCAAGAAGCTCGAGAAGGACTGGAAGCGCAAGACCGAAATCTCCGGCTTCCACCGCATCGACGTGAAGGAAGTGGCCAAGCGCGACATCGCGCTGCGCTACGACGGGCAGTCGGGCTACCTCGGCACCTCGGTGTCCACGGGCGACAGCCTCTTCCCCGTGTCGCCGTACGACAAGGTCCTCTTCATCAGGCGGAACGGCATCTACACGGTGGCTCCGTCGATGGAGCGAACCTTCGTCGACCAGGGCCTCCTCTACTGCGCCATCGCCGACAAGGAGCAGCTTGCGGACACCCTCTTCACGATAGTGTACAAGGCCGGAGAGAACGGCTGTCCGTTCATCAAGCGCTTCCGCATCGAAGCGTGGATCATGAACAAGGACTACCAGCTCCTGCCCGACGGCGCGCAGGTGCTCTACTTCACCACCGCGCAGGACTTCGCCTTCACGGTCAACTACGTGAAAAAGCCGCGCCAGAAGGTGAAGGAAGAGCTTTTCTCGTCGGACGATTTCGAGGAGAAGGGCCTCAAGACGAACGGCGTCCGGCTTTCGACCCACGAAGCCGAATCGGTGAGCTCCGACACGCCCGAGACGCGTCCCGGCAGGAAGGCCGAGCCCGAGCTCGAGCTCGAGCTGCCTTCGCCCAAATCCGCGAAGTCTCGCCCGGCCGAGCCGGAGGGCGAAGCCGCGCCCGCCAAGAAAACCGGCTCCAAGAAAGCCGCGACGAAAAAGACGGCAGCCAAAGCCGGCAAGGCCAAGGGCGGCCTATTGGCCGCGGCTTCCAAGAAGAAGGCGGAGAGCGCCGGAAAGAAGGCGCCGAAAAAAGGCAAGCGCTGATCGAATCCGGTCCGCGCCGCGAGATATCCGAGCCCTTCCCCCGCGGGAAGGGCTCGCTTTCATTTGACCTTCGCGTACAGCTTCACGTCGCGCGGGATGTCCGAGATGTTCGGATGGAGCGAATAGCGCCTGAGCACGCCTTCGTACGCCATGCCGAGTTTCAGCATCACGCGGCCGGACGCCCCGTTGTCGACGTCGTGGCAAGCCTGGATCCGGAATATGCGCGGGTCGGCGAACAGCGAGTCGAAAGGCGGTCGCATCGCCTCGGTCATGAAACCCCGGTTCCAGTACGGCCTGGCGAGCACGTAGCCGAACTCGGCCTTGTAGTCCTCGATCCGGAAATCGATCATGCCGATCGCCGTACCGGTTTCCTTGAGCTCCAGCACGAACTTCCTGCTGTCGGCGGTGTCCGCGGTCGCCATGCAGTGATCGATCCAGGCGACCGTCTCGGCTTCGTCCCGATGGGGTTTCCAGACGAGGTATTTGACCACTTCGGGATCCCGGGCATACGACGCGAATATGTCGCGCGCGTCCTCCGGCTTCGGGGGGCGCACGAGCAGCCGGGACGTTTCGTAAACCATGGGGGGCTCCTCTTCCCTGCCCCGGCGGGCAGGCGTTACCGCGCGAGATTAGCGCGTAGAGCTTCCCGCGGCAAGCCCGCCAATCCGACAATCTCGCGCCGGTTCTTGACAAAAAAAACGCCCCTGAGTAATATTCCCCTGTTCCCGCAAGGGAGCATTCCCCTGTAGCTCAGTTGGCAGAGCAAGTGGCTGTTAACCACTGGGTCCGTGGTTCGAACCCGCGCGGGGGAGCAAAAGAAAGAAGCCGTCCGACAGGGCGGCTTCTTTCTTTTGCTCCCGCTCGCTCCGCGACTGTCGGCCGAATGGCGCCGGCCGCGCTTTTTCCCGATGGAACACTGGCATAAACTTCCCGGTCAACCGATCATATAGGCAACTAATCCGCCGCCGGCGGCAGATCCCGTCTTTTCCGGAGGATCCATGAAGCTGCGCTCGTCGATCTCCCTGCTCATCATCGGCGCGATCATCATCGGCGTCAGCGCCTCGCTGCTGCTCGGCATCGTCCCGCTGCGGACTTACATGGAGGAACGCTTCCATACGGAAATCGAGGACATCCTGGTCGCCGCCAAGAGCGGTGTCCAGACGGAGATAGCCCGCGGCTGGGAAGTGTCGCTCAGCCTGTCGCGCCACCCCGGCCTGCGCGCCTGGTTCCGGTCGGACGAGCGGAACGAAGCCCAGGGCGAGACGATCAAGGACACCATGCTGGAGATCGCCGGCAGGGACGGCTTCGACGCGGCTTTCGCCGCCAACCGGTCAACCAACAACTTCTACATCGGCGACAAGCTGATCAACACGCTGTCGCCCGACAAGGCGGACGACAGCTGGTTCTACGACACCATGGCCGCGGACCGGGAGCTGCTCCTCAACCTGGACCACAACAGCGAGCTGAACCAGACCAAGCTCTGGTTCAACGCCCAGGTACGGGACGGCGTCTCCGTCATCGGCGCGGCCGGCATCGGCATGTCCATCGAGAAGGTCATCGAGGATTTCGTGGCCGCCAAGCCCAGCCCCGCCTCCGACCTCTTCCTGGTGGACGCCGCCGGCAAGGTGCTCGTCTCGTCCAATCCGGAAGCCAACGGCCGCCCGCTGTCGACCTACGTGCCCGAGGGCGGCGAGAAGGTGCCCGGCACCGGGCTGACCAGCTTCAGCGAAGGCGGCAACCGCTACCTGGTGGCCGGCACGCCGGTCTGGACCACCGAGTACCGGATCATCCTGCGTGCCCGGAGCGAGGATTTCATCCCGTCCTTCATGCAGATCGGCGGCCGCTCCATCGCCTTCACGCTGGTCTTCTGCGCGCTGATCGGCGTGGCCACCATCTTCATCGTCCGCGCGGCGCTGCGCAGCCTCAAGTCGGTGACCGGCATGCTCGCGGACATCGCGAGCGGCGAAGGCGACCTGACGGCCAGCCTGTCCGTCACCAAGGACGAAGTGGGCGTCGTGTCGCGCGAGTTCAACCAGTTCACGGCCAAGCTGCGCCGCATCATCGGCAACGTCAAGGAAGCCATCGACCGATTGATGAGCCTGAACCACGACATGGTCTCTTCGACGCAGGAGTCCAGCGCCGCCGTCACGGAGATCTCCGCGAACATCGGCTCCATCAGCAGGCAGGTCAACACGCTGGACGGCGTGGTCAAGCGCTCCGAGAAGACCTTCGGCGACATGTTCGGCGCCATCGAGACGCTGGACGGCCGAATCGTCGAGCAATCGGCCATGGTCACCGAATCCACGGCCGCCATCGTCGAGATGAAGGCGTCGCTCGGGAACCTGTCGGACATGGCCGGCAAGCGCGCGGCGCTCGTGGATAACCTGAACCGCATAGCCAAGGACGGCGGCAAGGCGTTGGAGGAGACGGAAACGGTCTTCAAGAACGAAATCGCCGACAAGATGGACGACATCATCGAGATGAACGAGATCGTGGCCCAGGTGGCCTCGCAGACCAACCTCCTGGCCATGAACGCCGCCATCGAGGCCGCCCACGCCGGCGATTCCGGCAAGGGCTTCGCCGTGGTCGCCGAGGAGATCCGGCGTCTGGCGGAAGCCACCGCCCTGAACGCCGCCAACATCACGCGAATCATCGGCGACATGCGTTCCGGCATCGTGAAGACCTCGAGCAACGTCCACGGCACCATGGCGGCGTTCGGCGCCATCGACCGCGAAGTGGTTTCGGTGGGCCAGACCTTCGCCGAGATGGCCAACGCCCTGACGGAGATAGCCCAGGGCGGCGACCAGATCATGGGCGCCATGAACCGGCTGAACACCTTCACCGCAGAGGTGCGCAGCGCCGCCACGGCGCTGTCCGAGGGCGGCCACGGCGTCCACGGCGAGTTCGACACCATCGCGAAGCTGTCCGGCGAGATCACCAACGGCATCACCGAGATCGCCCAGGGCACCTCCGAGATCTCCGAGGCCATGCAGCGGCTGCGCGACATGAACAACCGCTTCTCCGACCAGTTCAAGGCCATCGTCGACGAGACCAACCGCTTCCGCGTGTCCTGAACTGCGGTGCGCGGCCGCCGGCGGCCGCGCGCGGCCGATTGCGGGGCCTTAGCGTCCCCTTTCCTCCCGCCCCTTCGCGAGCGCCGCCGTCTAGATCGGGAGAGCAAACGTCTGAAATCCAGTCAATCCTAGAAATCTCTTATGACGGGGTCGGGGTGAATGGGGGGGGGGGGGGGGGGGGGGGGGGGGGGGGGGGGGGGGGGGGGGGGGGGGG
>CAYZZW010000083.1:0-7429 GCA_964482955.1 uncultured Treponemataceae bacterium
CTTGATCGCCCGCATCCGGATCCCCTTCGAACCGGGGAAACGCCACGGCTACGCGCGCTGGTCGCGCACCGCCTGCGACGTCTCGGTGCTCACCTGCGCGGCGTCCTACACCCTCGAAGGCGGACTCGCGCGCGAAGTCCGCGTCGCGTGCGGGGGCCTCTCCGCGCGCCCGAGGCGCTTTCCGGAAATCGAACGCCTCCTCGAAGGGAGCGCGCTGCCTTCGCGCGACGAACTGGAAGCCGCGATCGCGCCGCTCCTCGATCCGATCGACGACGCCCGCGGCAGCGCAGCCTTCAAGCGCCTCCGCGCGTCCGTCCTGATCGCGGACGCCATCCTGAACGCGGAGGTGCGGGCATGACGGTCAACTTCGAACTGAACGGCCGCCGGGTTTCCTGGGACTCGGCCGACGGCGAAACGCTCAAAGCCCTCCTCAGGCGGAAGGGCGTCATCTCCATCAAGGACGGCTGCGACGGCGAAGGCGCCTGCGGACTGTGCGCCGTGATCTTCGACGGCAAGCTCGTCAACTCGTGTATCGTCCTCGCGGCGGAAGCCGAAGGAAAGCGCGTCGTCACCGTGGAGCATTTCTCGAAGGACCGTACGCTCTCGATCGTGCAACGCGCCCTCGTCGACGCGGCGTGCGTCCAGTGCGGCTACTGCACCCCGGCCGTCGTCCTCGCCGTCCACGAGCTCCTCGAGCGCTCGAAGGCGCCGACCGACGGCGAAATCCGCGACGCGCTCTCCGGCACCTACTGCCGCTGCACGGGCTACGAACAGTTCTTCAACGCCGTCCGCATCGCCTCGAAGCGCCTCGCCGACCCGTCGTACCGCGAATCGGCCGCGCCCGAGTTCAAGCCGGAACTGCGCCACGTCGGCAAGGATCGCGACAAGGTGGACGCCTTCGCCCTCGTCCGCGGCGAAAAAGCCTTCGTCGAGGACCGCGTCGACGCGGACGCCTGCCACTTGAAGCTGCTCGGGAGCCCGCACGCCCACGCGTGGATCCGCTCCATCGACGCGTCGAAGGCGGTCGCGGCTCCGGGCGTCGTCGCGGTCTTCACGCACGAAAACACGCCCGACCTCGTCTACACGACCGCGGGCCAGGGCTTCCCCGAACCGAGCCCGCACGACCAGCGCATGTTCCCGCGCAAGCTGCGCCACGTCGGGGACCGCGTCGCCGCCGTGCTCGCGGAAACGCCCGAACAGGCGGAAGCCGCGCTCGCGCTCATCCAAGTCGACTACGAAATCCTGAAGCCCATTCTCTCCATCGCGGACGCGAAAGCGCCCGGCGCCCCCGTCATCCACTCGGGCGAAGTGCGCTACGTAGTAGGCGAGGCTCCCGCGGGCACGTCCACGAAGGGCGACGGCCGCGACGACCCGATCGTCTACCAGTTCCCGCTCCACGCGGATCCGCACCGCAACCTGGCCGCGAGCGTCTCCGACGGCATCGGCGACGTCGAGCGCGGCTTCGCGGAGGCGGACGTCGTCATCGAACGCAGCTACAAGGGCAACCGCGTGCAGTGCGCGCCGGCGGAACCGCACGTCGTCTACGCCAAGGTCGACGCGAACCGCCTCGTCCTCCACTGCTCCACGCAGGTGCCGTGGCACGTGCGCCGCATCGTGTCGCGCGCCGTCGGCATCCCCGAAAACAAGGTCCGCGTGATCAAGGAGCGCGTCGGCGGCGGGTTCGGCGCCAAGCAGGACATCGTCCTTGAAGACCTCGCCGGTTACGCCGCGTGGGCCACGGGGCGCGGCGTCTTCTTCCGCTACGACCGCGAACAGGAATTCATCGCCAGCCGCACGCGGCACGCGATGGAAATTTCCGTGAAGCTCGGCGCCAAGCGCGACGGCAGGCTCACCGCCATCCGCATGACGATCGACGCGGACACCGGCCCCTACGGCCAGCACTGCCTCACCGTGCCGATGAACGCGGTGTCGAAGAGCCTTCCGCTCCTCCTCTGCGACAACGCGCGCTTCGACGTGAAGACCTACTACACGAACCTCTCGCCGGCAGGCGCCTACCAGGGCTACGGCGCGCCGAAGGGCTCGTTCGCGCTCCAGACCGCGCTCGCCGAGCTCGCCGCTGAACTCGGCATGGACCAACTCGACCTCATCGAGAAAAACCGCGTGCGTTCGGGCTCCACGATCGAGATCCTCAAGAGTCTCGGCGAAGGACGGCCCGGCGCGGCCGTGACCCTCGGCGAATGCGGCCTCGGCGAGATGATCGCGCGCGGGCGGAAGGCGTTCGCGTGGGGCCGCAAGCCCGCGGGATCGGACCCGGACCGGAAGATCGGCCGCGGCGCGGTGATCGTGCAGCAGGGCTCCGGGCTTCCCGGACTCGACGCGGCGAACGCCCAGATCAGGCTCCTCGCGGACGGCACCGCGCTCGTGCTCTCGGGCGGCGCGGACCTCGGTACGGGACTCGACACCGTCACCGCGAAGGCCGCCGCGGAAATCCTCGGCCTCGACCTGGAGGACATCGCGGTCATCTCGGGCGACACGGACATCACCCCGTTCGACAAGGGCGCGTACGCGTCGTCGGGCACCTACTTCTCCGGGAACGCGGCGCTGAAGGCCGCGGAAGACCTCGGGCGCAAGATCCTCGACGCCGCGTCGGCCGTCCTCGGCGAGCCGGTCGCCGACCTCGCCATCGTCCACCGCGGCGTCGTGCGCGGCAGGAAGGGCGAGGTGACGCTCGCGAAGCTCGCGCACCTTGCCACGCAGGGCGAAGGCCACGCCGAACTCGTCGGGATCGGCGGCTTCAAGACCGACCACGCCGCCTTCCCGTACGGCGCGCACTTCGCCGAAGTGGAAGTCGACGTCCGGACGGGCGACGTGAAGCTCCGCCGCTTCCACGTCTACCAGGACTGCGGCACGCCCATCAACCCCGCGCTGGCCCTCGGCCAGATCTACGGCGGCGTGATGAAAGCCGTCGGACACTCGCTGTACGAAGAAATCCTGTACGACAAGGAAGGGCGCTGCGTGAATCCGCGCTTCCTCGACTACAAGGTGCCGTTCATCTTCGAAGTGCCGGAGGACTTCCACGTGGAACTCGTGCCGGTGGAGGACGAGGTCGGCCCCTTCGGCGCGAAGAGCGTCTCGGAGATCTCGCTCAACGGCGCCGCGCCGGCCATCGCCATCGCCATCCACGACGCCTGCGGGGCGTGGGTCCGCGAATGGCCTTTCACCCCCGAACGCGTGCTGAAGGCGCTCGGCAGGCTGTAGCGGGAATGAAGAAGCATCTCGTGGAAGATTCACCACGGAGCGAAGCTTAGCGAGTACTCGAGCGTTGGCATGGAGTGTTGCCACGGAGGTCACGGAGAAGAGGGAAGAGAGTTTAAGAGAAGAGAAGAAGGATGAAAGTCAAAGGAATGAGAAGCTAGCAAGCGTGATTACGTGCAGTTGCAGGGTGTTTGAGAAATTAAGGAGGACTGTGATGAAAGAGGATATCGGGGCGTTGATCGGCGCGCTCAAGAAGAAGAAGATCGGGATGTACGGGAAGGATTTCCTCCTGACGTGGGAGAAGTCCAGGGACGAGATCGACGCGACGTTCATCGTGGCGGACGCGCTCCGCGCGTTGCGCGATTCCAACGTCTCGACGCGGGTGTGGGATTCGGGGATCGCGGTGTCGAACTTCCGCGACAACTCGACGCGCACGAGGTTTTCGTACGCGAGCGCGTGCGACCTCCTCGGGCTCTACATCCAGGACCTGGACGAGGGCAAGAGCCAGATCGCGCACGGCGAGACGGTCCGCGAGACGGCGACGATGATCAGCTTCCTGTCGGAGGCGATCGGCATCCGCGACGACATGTACCTGGGCGAGGGCGACACCTACCAGCGCGAAGTCGGCAAGGCGCTCGACGAGGCGGTGAAGGCCGGCGTGCTCCCGAGCCGCCCCGCGGTCGTGAACCTCCAGAGCGACATCGACCACCCCACGCAATCGATGGCGGACTTCCTCCACCTCGCGCACCACTTCGGCGGCCTCGACAAGCTCAAGGGCAAGAAGCTCGCCATGACCTGGGCGTACTCGCCGTCGTACGGGAAGCCCCTCTCGGTGCCGCAGGGCATCATAGGCCTGGCGAGCCGCTTCGGCATGGACGTCACCCTCGCCCACCCGGAAGGCTACGACCTCATCCCCGACGTCGTCGAGCTGTCGAAACGGCAGGCGAAGGAATCGGGCGGCTCGTTCGCGCACGTATCGTCGATGGACGAGGCGTTCAAGGACGCGGACATCGTCTACCCGAAGAGCTGGGCGCCGTACGAGGTGATGAAACGCCGCGTGCCGCTCCTCAAGTCCGGCGACCAGGCCGGCCTCAAGTCCCTCGAAAAGGAGTGCCTCGAGAACAACGCCCGGTTCAAGGACTGGGAGTGCACCGAGGCCAAGATGAAGCTCACGAAGGGCGGCAAGGCGCTGTACATGCACTGCCTCCCCGCGGACATCACGGACGTCTCGTGCAAGGCCGGCGAAGTGGCCGCGAGCGTCTTCGACCGCTACCGCGACGACACCTACCGCGAAGCCGGCTACAAGCCGTACGTCATCGCCGCGATGATCTTCCTCTCGCGCATGAAGGATCCGGCGGCCGCCCTCGAAGCGCTCCGCGCGCGCGGCACCCCCCGCTTCATCGGCGCTTGATTTTCCGGGAACGAAACCCTTTCCTCGGCGGGAAAGGGTTTCTTCCCCGGACCCCATTTTCCGAAAGCGCTCCCTCCTTCCGCGCCGAAAGACCGAACTTAATCTGGCGCGAACTCCGGTTTCGTATTAAACTTCGAGAAACGATTTCGGAGGAACCATGAAACACGCCTCGCGACGCTTCAAGATCCCCCTCGGATTGCTCCTGATCGGGCCCTTCGTCCTCGTCTTCCTCATCGCCGTCGGGACGATCTACTTCACCTCCATCCGCACCGCCAACGACACGGTCATGAACCTCTCCATCTCCCTCAGCTGGAAAACCGCGGGCGAAGTGACGGCCTCGGTGGGCAACTATCTCGACAACGCGCACCTCATCCTGGGCAGCTTCGCCCAGCTCGCCGACGGCGGCGCCGTGGATCTCGAAGACACCGCCGGGCTCCTCCCCATCCTCTACCGGCTGGCCGGCATCGACCCCTCGGTCGCGACCGTGTACTACGGCGACAGCCGCGAGCACACCGCCCTCATAGGCCGGGCGCCGGACGGGTCCGGCGTCGCCACGCTCCAGGACCAGTATTCGGGCGGGCTCATGGATTTCTACAACCTGCTGCCGGGCGGCCGCCTCGGCGACAAGACCCAGTCCGTGGAATTCAGCCCGACCTCGCGCCCCTGGTACATCGACGCCAAGGGCAAGCGCGCCAAGGGGTGGTCCGCCATCTATACGGACTTCGTGACGAAGGGGCTCGTCATCACCCCCTACGTCCCGTTCTTCGACGCGGACGGCGCCTTCGTCACAGGCGTCCTCGGCGCGGACCTGCCCCTCGGCGAGCTCTCCGCCGTCCTCAAGGACATCACCCGCGGTTCCTCCGCGGTCATTTTCGTCATCGACGACCAGGACAAGCTCATCGCCTCCTCGAACGACACGCCGCTCACCCGCGACGAGGGCAACGAAACCCTCCGCATCCCCGCGTCGGAGTGCTCGGACCAGGTGCTCGTCGAGTTCGTCGGCGCGACGCGGACCGACGCCATGACCGCCGCCTCCGGCGAGGGCGGCACCGAACAGAGCGCCACCTGGCACAACACCATCGCCGTGAAGGGCGAACGCTACTTCGCGAGCTCGAGCCCCTTCCGCACCGACACGGGCATCGCGTGGCGCGTCGTCGTGTACATGCCGCTCAAGACCATCCTCGACCAGATCAGCTTCCCGCTCGTCATCTCCCTCACCGTCGGCATCGTCATCATCGCGCTCGGCGGCTTGGTCTTCTTCTTCATCAGCTCCTCCATCGCGAAGGCGGTCAACGGCATCGTCCGCGCCGTGGGCGCCGTCGCCGCGGGAGACCTGACCGGCTCCATGGCCGTCACGTCGCCCACCGAGATAGGCGACATCCAGGCCGCGATCGCGGAGCTCAACTCGAACTTCTCGGCGGCCATCGCCGGCATCCGCGCGGCCTCCGACCGCAGCGCCACCGCAAGCGAAACCCTCGCCGCCCATTCGGTCGAAACGGCGGCCACCATCACCGAAATGAGCGCCAGCATCGCCTCGATGCGCGGTCAGACGGAGCGTCTCGACACGGCCGCGGCCGAGGCCGAGCGCGCCAAGGACAACGTCGAATCGGCGTCCCACGCGGTGCTCGCCTCCGCGCGCGACCTCGAGACGTCCTTCGACCGCACGCGCGGCCTCATTTCGGAGATCGCGACCGACCTCGCCGAGCTCGCCGCGCGCGCCGAGGCGCAGGGTCGGCTGGCCTCCAAGGCGGTGAGCCTCGGCACCGAAGGCCGCGACCGGGCGGACAGCGTCGGGCGCGCCATGCGGACCGTCCAGGACAAGGCCGAGCGCACCATCGAGCTCGTCGGCATCATCGACGGCATCGCCGAGCAAACGCGGCTTTTGGCCATGAACGCCGCCATCGAGGCCGCTCACGCGGGCGAAGCCGGCCGCGGCTTCGCGGTCGTCGCCGAGGAGATCCGCAAGCTCTCGGAGAGCACCGCCGAGAACGCCCACGGCATCAGCACGACGATCAACGAGACCGTGGAAGCCATCACCGAGGCCACGGGCGCCTCCGACGAGACGAACCGCACGCTCGGCTCGGTGGTCGACGGCATCGACGAGCTGTCGCGCGAGCTCAACGCCGTGACCGAAACGCTCATCGCCACGACGAAACGCGGCCAGGACGTCGACCAGGCGCTCGGCGCGCTGTCGGACACCTCCAAGGTGCTCGCTGACGCCGCCGACAAGCTCGAAAACGGCGCGAGCGCCATCTCGCGGACCGTCGACGACGTGCGGCGGCTCACCACCGAAAACCGCAACGCCGCCGACGAGATCACCCTCGGCGTCCGGGAGATCGACGAATCCGCGACGAAGCTGTCGGACTTGAGCCGGGAGAACGCCGAGACCGCCGACGAGATCTGGAAGACGTTGGAGCGTTTCCGCGTCGCCGCGACCGAGGGCGTCGCGCCCGCCGCGGACGCGTCGGAACCGAAAGCCGAACGGCCGGAGGCCGCCGGGGCGTAACGAACGCCGCCGGTCGACCGACCCGCGTCACGAAAACGAAAACGCCGGACCGCGAGTCCGGCGTTTTCATTACAATGCTTCGGTCAGTTCGCGGTCTTGGCCGCCAGCTTCGCCGCGAAGCGCGCCACGTCGATGCCGCGTCATCATGCTGATGACGGTCATCGTTTGATGACGATCAGCTGACGGTTTTGGCCGCCAGTTTCGCGGCGAAGCGCGTTACGTCGATGCCGCGTCATCGAACTGATGACGATCAGCTGACGGTTTTGGCCGCCAGTTTCGCGGCGAAGCGCGTTACG
>CAYZZW010000083.1:7529-11361 GCA_964482955.1 uncultured Treponemataceae bacterium
TCGATGACGGCGCGGGTGTGGAAGCCCTCGCCGACCAGTTCCTTGTCGTCCCGCGCTTCCACGCGGAAGCGCAGCAGCCTCCCGTCGATCCCGAGCAGTTCCGCGGTGGCCGTCACGCGCATGCCGAGCGGAGTGGCGGCCAGGTGCTTGATGTCGAGCGCGGTGCCGACGGTGGCCTGCCCCGCGGGCAAAAACCGGTCGACGGCGTCGACGGCCGCCTCTTCCATCGCCAGCACCATCATGGGCGTGGCGTACACCGCCACCGTGCCCGAGCCGAGGTGCCTGGCGGTATGGCGCTCTTCCACGACGAGCGTCCGCGTACCTTTCGCCCCGATTTCGATTCCTTCCATTTCAACCTCCACGTTCAACGCGTTCCGGATCGGCGCGCCCGTTCGAAGGCCAGCGCGCGGCCGTAGCTTTCTTCGTCGTCCACGTCGAGCACCGACCCCGGCTCGTCGAGCGCGACGTACGCCGCGCCGCTCGTCTCGAGGAAGGGCTTAAGACGCTCGCCCGGCGGAAGGTCCAGGATCGCCGGGACCAGCGCGGCCGGCACGAACACCGGATGTCCGGGTACGTCGCGGTATCGCGGGATGACGGGCGCGTCCGGAAGCCCGGCCCGACCGCGACCGCGCACCGCGTCCGCCACCGCGCGGTACGCGAGCGGAGACAGGCAGGGCAGGTCGGCCGGCGCGGTAAAAAAGGGCACCGTTCCGACGGCGCGCAACGCGGCCTGTATCGAGCCGAGCATGCCGCCCTCCCACCCGTCGTTCCTGACGCAGGTCACGCCGTCGACTCCCGCGAACGCGGCCTCGAGTTCCGCCGCGCGGTAACCCGTCACGAGGACGACGCGAAGTCCCGCGTCCAGCGCCGCGTCGACGGAGTTCCGCGCGACCGTCGAAGAACCGAAGGGCGCAAGCGGCTTCCACGAGCCCATGCGCGAAGAAGCCCCCGCGGCCGGCATGACGCAGATCGAGGCCGGAAGATCCATGCGCCCATCGTACGCGGACGGATCGGCTTTTTCAACATCCCGTCGACGCGCGCGCGACCTGCTCGTCCCGCGCCGCGCGCGGTTTGTCAGCGGATCGGCAAACCGCTATACTCGATTACGGAGGATCGCCGTGCCGACGAGCATCGAAGAGATCGAGACCTACTTCCGCGAAGAGGGACTCAAGTTCACGCTGGCGGAAGACTACCTCCGCACGAGCTTCATCACCGACAATTACCGAGACCTGGACGGGGATCCGAGCGTGTTCCTCGTCATCAAGCTCGAAGAGGACGGCGAGTACTTCAAGCTCATCGCGCCGCACCTCTACCACTGCGGGGGCACCCCCTCCGACGACGCCGCCTTCCGCGCCCTGCTCGAAGTCTCCTGGAAGACCAAGCTCATCCAGTTCGAATACGACGAAGCCGACGGCGAGATCCGCGGCATCGTGGAATTCCCGATCGAGGATTCGACGCTCACGCGCCGCCAGCTCATGCGCTGCGTGAACGGCATCGTCCGGATCATCGACGAGTACCATCCCGTCGTCGAGCGGGCGTTCGCCACGGGCGTCGTCGACTTCGAGTGCGCCGCGCGGGCGGCGCGCATCTCGAAGGAATCGGTCGAGATCTACAATTACATCGGCAAGGTCGAGGACGAAGGCGCGGAATCGAAGACCCTCGCCTTCGAGGAGTGAGCCATGAGCCGCTACGAACGCTATTCCGAACGGGCGCTCGAGACGCTCATGGCCATGCAGGACCTCGTCCGGCGCGAGGGACGCGACGAGACGGACGCCTACGACCTGGCGCGCGCGCTCCTCTTCACCGCCGTGCCGAGCCTGCTCGCCATCGCGCACGGCAACGGCCGCGACCTCGACCGCGAGCGCGTGAAGCGCGCGTACGACGAGAGCCAGGCCAGGCCCCTCGGCCCGGTGCCGGCGGTCATCAGGCTCGCGCCCGAATTCCGGAAGATCCTGGACGAGGCCGAGCGCCTCGCGGGCGACGGCACCGTGGACACCGACCAGATCGTGCGCGCCGCCTGGCCGGAGATCAAAGCGCACATCACGCCGTTTTTCGTGGCCGCCCCCGACGCGGTCGGCGCGCTGCCGCCGGTCGAGCTGCCGGTCGCCGCCGAGCCGCCCGAGCGCGCCAAGGCCGTCAAGGTCCTCGAGCAGTTCGGCCGCGAGCTGACCGCGAAGGACAAGAGCTTCGCCGTCTTCGGCCGCGACGGCGAGATCGACAACCTCGTCTCGATCCTGATGAAGTACTTCAAGCCGAACCCGCTCGTCATCGGCGAGCCGGGCGTCGGGAAGACCGCCATCGTCGAGGGTCTGGCGGAACGCATCAAGTCGGGCGCGGTGCCGCCCGCGCTCAAGGGCGTGCGCATCTTCGAAATCCGCGCCAGCGAGCTTTCGGCGGGCACGAACGTTCACGGCGCCTTCGAGGAGCGCCTGCGCGACCTCGTGCGCGCGGTGGAGGCGAATCCCGATCTCGTCGTCTTCCTCGACGAGATCCACCAGATCGCGCAGGCGTACGGCAACGAGCCGATCGCCGACATCCTGAAGCCCGCGCTCTCGAAGGGCCGTTTCCGCTGCATCGGCGCCACGACCACCTCGGACTACCACCGCTTCCTCGAGCGGGACGACGCGCTGCTCCGCCGCTTCCAGACCGTGCTCGTGAAGGAACCGGACCGTCCCACGATCCGCGTCATCATGAACGGCCTCAAGCCGCGCCTGGAGGCGCATTACGGCATCGAGATCCCCGACGAGACGCTGGAGCGCGCGCTCGCGCTCTCCGAACAGTACCTGCCCATGCGCTTCTTCCCGGACAAGGCCATCGACGTGCTCGACCGCGCCTGCTCGAAGGCCGGCTTCAAGCTCGAACGCCGGGTCTCGGAACACCACCTCCGCGAAGCCGTCACGGACATCGCCAACATACGCTTCGACGAGCGCGGCGACGAAAACGGCAAGCTCGACCTCACGGGACTCGCGAACCTCGACCGGAAGATCGGGGAGGACATCGTCGGCCAGGAAGCCGCCATCGCCAGCGTCGTCAACGTGCTCCGCATCTGCAAAAAGCACCTCGACCTCCGCCCCGAGCGGCCCGACGGCGCGTTCCTCTTCACGGGGCCCACCGGCGTCGGCAAGACGGCGCTCGCCGAAAGCCTCGCTCGCCATCTCTCGGGCCGCGACGACGCGCTCTTCCGCATCGACATGAGCGAATTCTCGGAAAGCCATTCCGTGGCCAGGCTCATCGGGGCGCCTCCGGGCTACGTCGGCTACGGCGACATGGCTCTCCTGTCGCAGGCGGTGGAAAAGCACGCGGGGGGCGTGGTGCTCCTCGACGAATTCGAAAAAGCCCACCCGCAGGTGCACCGCCTCTTCCTGCAGATCCTCGACGCGGGCCGCGTGAAGGATTCGTACGGCAAGACGCTGTCTTTCTCGAACATGACGATCATCGCCACCTGCAACGTCGGGGAGGAAAACCGCTCGCCCATCGGCTTCGCGGGCGGGCAAGGCCCCGAGCGCCCCATCGTCCCCCTCGCGCGCCTCAAGCAGGTCTTTCCGCCGGAACTCCTCAACCGCTTCGACGAGATCGTCCCCTTCCGCGCGCTCACCCGAGACGACTGCGTACGCATCCTCGAGGACGTCATCGTGCGGAACGCCAACGCCGCCATCCGGAAGGAATACGGCTTCA
Source organism: uncultured Treponemataceae bacterium (assembly GCA_964482955.1). Classification (GTDB taxonomy): domain Bacteria; phylum Spirochaetota; class Spirochaetia; order Treponematales; family UBA12059; genus JAPLSN01. The sequence goes on from CAYZZW010000083.1 coordinate 11,205, forward strand.
CGCTCGAATACGACCGCGCGGCGCTCGACCTCGTCGTCGACAAGGGCTACTCCGCGGAGTTCGGCGCGCGCAATCTCCAGCGCGCGTTCCAGGACCTCGTGACCAGCCCGCTCGCCCTCGCCATCGACGGTTTCCGCGGCGCCGCGACCGTCACCGT
>CAYZZW010000084.1:0-11208 GCA_964482955.1 uncultured Treponemataceae bacterium
GGTGCGCGCCGTCGCGCCCACTCGCGTCGCGATGATCACGAACCGCGCCATCCACGAGATCTACCGCGTGGACCTGAAAGCCTTCGCGCTCATCATCATGAACCTCGCCCGCGACCTCTCCCGCCGCCTCCGCCACATGGACGAAATCCTGAAGGCCGGTAAGTAAGCGGAAGATCTCCCGCGCTTTTGTTGACAGGGATTTACCACGAAGGGCACGAAGGAAGAGGAAGAAGACGAGATGAACCAAAGATGATTTCATTCTTCGAATCATAGAAAAACAAAGCTGAGCGCCATTTGTTCTGATCGCTCATCGTCATCTGATTCCACGGGGGCCAGTCGGAGGCGCATGAGGCGCCGATCGAGTCCTCCGCGCGGCCATTTCTTCCCGTGATTTAGAAAAGCGGGCTCACTGCGATTCGGGAAGGTTGAAACGGGCCTATTTGTGCCCGATGTCGCGATAAAAGAGACCTCCGGGCGGGGCATACACGTACCCATGACGAATATCGCGAGTACCCTCGCCTATTCGTCATGGGTACGTGTATGCCCCGCCCTCCGATCCGTTTATCCCGGTATCCTCCCGTTGTTATGCCAGTGTTCGAGTTTTTCCTAGAACGTGGCGAGCGCTTTTTTGATGCGCGCGAGAGCCTTGTCCGTGCCGAGCACGTGGATGCTTTGGAAGAGCGGCGGGCTCACCTTCGTGCCGGTGACGGCCATGCGGACCGGCATGAGGAGGTCGCCCAGCTTGACGCCGAGCTCCTCGGCCAGCGCGCGGAAGGCGGCTTCGCACGCGTCGTGGTTGCCCGTGTCGACCGTGCCGAGCAGGTTCCCGGCCTTTTCGAGGAGCGTCTTCGCCGCCGCGGCGTCCATCTTCTTCGGGATCATGTCCGCGACGGGCGGCACGGCCGGCTCCGCGACGAGGAACTTGATCATCTCCGAAGCCTCGGTCAGGTAGCGGAGGCGCTCCTTGACGAGCGGCATGGCGCCGAGGAGCATCGCCTTCGTGGCCGCGTCCGGATTCCCGGGCGCGACGCCGTCCTTGACGAGGAACGGGAGGACGAGCTCGTAGAGCTCCTCGTCGGTCTTGAGGCGGATGTACTGGCCGTTGAACCACTCGAGCTTCTTGTAGTCGAAGACCGCGGGCGCCTTGTTGAGCTTTTCGGTGCGGAAGAGCCTGCCCATCTCCTCGAGCGTGAAGAGGTCGCGGCCTTCCTCGTAGGACGCCCCGAGCATCCCCACGTAGTTGACGATGGCTTCCTTGAGGTAGCCGCCGAGCCGGAATTCGTTCATGCTCGTGGCGCCGTGGCGCTTCGAGAGCTTGTGGCCGTCGGAACCCATCACCATGGGTAGGTGGCAGTAGTCGGGGTGCTTCCAGCCGAAGGCGTCGTACATAATGACGTGCATCGGGGTGGACGGAATCCACTCCTGCGCCCGCATGACGTGCGTGATCTCCATGAAGTGGTCGTCCACGACGTTCGCGAGGTGGTAGGTCGGGAAGCCGTCGGACTTGAGGAGCACGGGATCGATGTTGACGTCCTCGTTTTTCCACTCGATGTCGCCGAGCACGTCGTCGTGGAAGACCGTGGTGCCCGTGAGCGGGATTTTAAGGCGGATGACGTAGGGCTTGCCCGAGCCCAGGTTCGCCTTCACCTCGTCCGCGGAGAGGTCGCGGCAGTGGCGATCGTAACCCGAAGCCTTCGTCGTCGCGTTCTGCTCGGTGCGGAGCTTGTCGAGGCGCTCGGAATCGCAAAAGCAGTAGTAGGCCTTGCCGAGCGCGACGAGTTTTTCGGCGTGCTCCTTGTAGAGCGCGAAACGCTCGCTCTGGATGTACGGGCCCTTCGGGCCGCCGATGTCCGGTCCCTCGTCCCACTTGAAGCCGAGCCAGTTGAAGGTGTCGTAGAGGTTCTGCACGTACTCGTCGGAGTAGCGGGTTCGGTCCGTGTCCTCGAGCCGCAGGATGAACTTTCCGCCGTTCGCGCGCGCGAACAGATAGTTGAAGAGCGCCGTCCTGACGCCGCCGATGTGCTGGAAACCCGTCGGTGACGGGGCGTATCGTACCCTGACTTCCATGATGTTACCTCTGCCTGATGCGTTATCCGCGTGTGGCGGACAGGCGTCGAGTATATCGGCGCTCAGGAAGCGGGGTCAAGGCGCGGGCCGCGCGAGGTCGGGCCGGAGGGCGGCCGCTCCGTCGAGATAGACGTGGACGGGTTTCCTCCCGGCGGGCAGCGCGGCGTGGAGGAGCATGCGTAGCATGGCGCGCGGCGAGCCGTCGAACTCGGCTTCGCGGACGCAGAAGAGCGGCAGGTCGGGAAAGCCCGCCTCGCGGACGGCGGTGGCCGGATTGAAGGCGACGAGGTCGGAGGTCACGGAGACGATGAGCGAGATCGCCCCGCCGCCGGACAGGTCGTTCCGCTCGAACATCGCCTTGACGAGTCGGATGGATTGCTGGGCGATTTCGGCCTTCGTATCGGACGGCACATCGATGGCCCCGCGGATGCCGACGATCGTTGATTCCATGGAACGCTCCTACTTCAAGCCGGACGAGACGACGAGCACGGCTTTCGCGAACGTGATGAGCCCGACGCTCGCGGCGATGGCCCCGACGTAGGCGGCGATGCCGACGATGCGCCCGGAAAGCTTGCCCCAGCACAGCCACGTGGCGATGATGCCGCCCACCGACGCGACCACGAGCGCTGCCGAGCTTTTCACGACCAAGTCGAGCAGCATGAACTGCGTGGCGTCGAGGAAATCCTGCGCGTTGCCCGACAGGTAGAGAAAGACGCACGCGAGGTCGAAGGCGAGGATCGAGAGCGCCACCCGCTTCATGAGGATGCGGCTGCGCCCCTTTTCGTACTTGAGCGGCCGTCTTTCGGGCGGCCGCGCCGCGGGAACGGGTTCAGGAATGTCGTTCGTCACGTTGATCTTCCGCGCAAATCATGTACAATATCCCCGCGCATGGAATATTTCTTCAACTTCGACAAGATAGCCTATCTGCGGGGCGGACGGCCCGACGGATGCATCCTCTGCCTCATCGCGTCCGGATCCGACGACGTCGAGCGGCTCGTGGTCCTGGAGACCGACGCGTTCATGGTATCCGTGAATCTCTATCCGTACAACCCCGGGCACCTCATCCTGTTCCCGAAGCGGCACGTGACGGACCTCCGCGAGCTTTCGGCCGGCGAGCGGACCGAACTCGACGGCGCGCTGGTCCGCTGCCTCGACGCCCTCGACGCCACGCACCGACCCTCCGGCTACAATATCGGCTACAACATGGGACCGGTGGCTGGCGCGTCCATCGAGCACCTGCATTTGCACGTCATCCCGCGCTATCCGCGCGAAATCGGCATCGCGGAACTCATCGGCGGCAGCCGGGTGCTCGTGGAAGATCCGCGGGAAACCCAGCGGACGCTGGCCGAATACCTGTCGCGGCGGTCCTGACGCCTCCGAACCGCGCCCGACGGCCGGCCCGGTATGGCGTGGCGCGCTCAGCCGAGCCTGAGCCCCGCGAGCGGCAGGACGACGAGCAGGCGTCCCGCGCCCGGATCCACGGAAAACTCGCCGCCGGGCGCGACGTTGCTCACGCCGAAATCTCCGGCTTTCCAGACGAGCCCGTCCAGCTTCCACGTGAGTCCGGCGCTTTTCATCCCCGAAGCCCCGTTTCCTAGCGGAAAGACCGATACGACGGAGCCCTTCGGCGCGCGGAACAGCGTCGGTTTCGCGACGCGGAACACGCGTTCCGCGTGGGTGACCCACTCCGTCGGGGCGGCTTCGCGCTCGAACATGCACCGGATGGCGAGCAGGTGGTCGAGCCGCCCGCCCCCTCCGCCGGCCAGCGTGACGTCGTCGTAACCGCGTTCGCGGAGGATACGGAATCCCAGCTCGGTGTCGGTCTCGTCCTTTTCGCGGGGCACGAGCAGCGTCTCGACGGCTCCCGAACGCGCGATAGCCCCGGGATCGGCGATCGAATCCATGTCGCCCACGACGAGATCCGGCAGCATGCCCCACGCGCGCACGGTGTCGAAGCCGGAATCGGCGGCGCACACGAAGGGCGTTTCGTCGAAGGATGCGAGGGCGTCGGCGCGGGACGGGGCGTCGCCGCCGGACACGAGCAGGGCGCGCGGCATAGGACGCGATTGTCGCCCGGGGCGTCATCGCTGTCAAGGCGAACGGAAATTCCGGTCATGCGTGCGGGCGCGCGGCGCAAGCTTGTAGGTTCATGGGGCTTCGGTGTAGATTGCCAATCGATGAAGCGACTCCCCGTGCCCAAAGATCTCGTCGAATTCTCGCGCGTGTTCCGCGACGCCGGCAAGCGCGCCTACCTCGTGGGCGGCGCCGTCCGTGACATGGTCCTCGGAAAGCCCTCGAACGACTACGACGTGGCCACCGACGCGCGTCCCGAGGAAATCCAAAAGCTCTTCCGCCGCGTGATCCCGACCGGCATCAAGCACGGCACGGTAACCGTGCTGTGGCGCGGCTTCCACGTGGAGACGACGACCTTCCGTTCCGAAGCCGGATATTCCGACGGCCGCCATCCCGACGAAATCACGTTCGGCACCTCGATCGTCGACGACCTCTCGCGCCGCGACTTCACCATCAACGCGATGGCCCTCGACCTCGAAACCGGGGAACTCCTCGACCCGCACGGCGGCATCGCCGATCTCGGAGCCCGCGTCATCCGCACGGTCGGTTCCCCCCTCTCCCGCTTCGGCGAGGACGGACTCCGCCCCCTCCGCGCCATCCGCTTCGCCGCCAAGCTCGGCTTCGACGTCGATCCGGACACGCTCGCGGCCATCCCCGCGTGCGTCGACAAGTTCCGCCTCGTGTCGGTCGAGCGGGTGCGCGAGGAACTCGAAAAGATCCTCGTGTCGCCGAAACCGTCCGCCGGCATCCTGCTCCTCGAGACGACCGGGCTCCTTTCGGAAATCCTGCCGGAACTCGCGGCCTGCCGCGGCGTGACGCAAAAAGGCCTCCACGCCTTCGACGTGCTCGACCACAGCCTCCTCGCCTGCGACGTGATCGAACCGGAACTGCCGCTCAGGCTCGCTGCCCTCCTTCACGACGTCGGGAAGCCCGGCACGAAGCGCCTGGGCGACGACGGCGTCGCGACCTTCCACCGCCACGAGGCGGAGTCGAGCGCGATGTCCGAATCGATACTCAAACGGCTCCGGTTCCCGAACGACATCATCGGCGACGTGACGCACCTCATCGCCCAGCACATGTGGAACTACGAAGAAACCTGGAACGATTCGGCGGTGCGCCGCTTCGTCGTGCGCGTCGGCAAGGATTACGTCGGGCGCCTCTTCGCACTCCGTCTCGCCGATTCGCACGCCCACCAGGGCGTCCGGCCGGACCCGAGATCGCTCGAACCGTTCCGGAAGCGCATCGAAGCCATCCTGGTCGCCGAGGAAGCCCTGTCGATCAAGGACCTCGCCGTGACGGGCAACGACCTGGCCGGCATCGGCATCCCGAAGGGGCCGGCGATGGGTGCCATCCTCAAGGAACTTTTCGAAACCGTCCTCGACGACCCGACCCTCAACGAAAAGGCGCGGCTCTTGGACATCGCCGCCAAACTCGCCCCCAAGCACGGCGCACCCGTCGAAAAGAAAGGCAAGCACGGAGGCACGGAGATGTAGCCACGGAGCGAAGCTTAGCGAGTACCCGAGCGTTGGTCACAGAGAAGAGAAGAATGGAAAGTTATGGACAATATTGATGCGAGCCCATCCGGATTCGAGTAGGGGTAGGTCAGCTCTCTTGGGTATAAAATTCCGTGAAGATTTTAGCAGTCATGTTTACGTTTTGTTGGTCATAGAAACCGGGCCCATATAGCATTAATTAATCTTAAAACATTTTCCTTCTCTTCCTCTGTGTCTCCGTGGCGAATTCTTCTCAACGAAGGCGCGTCACCCCAGTTGCACTATGCGGTCGGCGTCCGGTCCACCGGCCGCCACGATGGCGGCGTAGGCCATGGAGGCGGCGTCGCGCTCGGCTTCCTTCTTGCTGTGGCCGGAGCCGGGGCCGTATTCGCGGCTGCCGAGCTTGCAGGTGACGCGGAAGACGCGTTCGTGGTCGGGGCCGTCCTTGCCGACGACCGTGTAGCTCGGATAGCTCTTGTAGTATTTTTGCGCGAAGTCCTGGAGCAAGGTCTTGTAGTCCTTGCGGTGACGGTTCGCGAGCACCTTGGCGATCTCCGGCTCCATGAGCTTCCGGACGAAGATCTCGGCCTTGCGGAAACCTTGATCGACGTAGAGACTGCCGATGATCGCCTCGACGGCGTCGGCGATGAGCGTCTTCTTGTTCCGTCCGCCCGACAGTTCCTCGCCTTTCCCGAGCTTGACGAGTTTGTCGAGCCCGAGCTCGAGGCCTATCTCGGAGAGGGTATCTTCCGACACGACGAAGCTCTTGATCCTGGCCAGGTCCCCTTCGGTCTTGTCGACATGCTTCGTGAACAGGAAGGACGCGACGATCACGCCAAGGACGGCGTCGCCGAGGAATTCGAGTTTTTCGTTGTTGGGAGATTGCGCTGTTTCGGAGAGGTGGGATCTATGCGTCAACGCCAGGTCGAGGAGCTCGTTGCTCTTCCACCTGGCGCCTATGCGTTTCTGGAACGCGGCCAACGCTTCCCGCCGGGGCTTGTCCATCGTCATGCGACGGAATCCTCCCGGACGGAAGCGCGGTTTCGGTCTTTATTTGACCTGGGTCTTGATGAAATCGTAGGCGTCACGGACGGTCTCGAACTCGTTCGCCTTCTCGTCCGGGATGGTGATGCCGAGTTCTTCCTCGATGCCGTACACCAGTTCGTAGGTGTCGAGGCTGTCGGCGTTCAGGTCCTGGCGGAAGCTCGCGTCGAGGTTGATCTTCTCCTCGGGAACGTCGAGTTTGTCGGCGATGATCTTCTTGATCTTGTTGAAAAGCTCGTCCATGGTCGTCTCCTTCACTTGGATTCGGGTGTGAGAACCTGCCGCCCGCGGTAAAAACCGCACTTGGGGCAGACCCGGTGAAGCAGCACCGCGTTCCCGCAATTGCCACACGCGTGGATTGCCGGAGCGGTCAGCTTCATGTTGATGGACTGGCGGCGGCGGGTGCGAGCCTTCGAAGTCTTGAATTTGGGAACAGCCATATTATACCTCGTTCTCCCGTAGGGAATTATCGACGATTAAGTCGACAGGACAATACAACCGCGCACGCCCTTTGTCAAGCAGTATTGACACATTGATATAAAATGTCAAGTGGTCAATTTCATTTTGAATCACGGTTGATTCGCCAGCTTGGTCTTGATCGCCCGTTCGACCTCCGGGGGCACCATGCCGGACAGGTTGCCGTCGAAGGCGGCCAGTTCCTTGATGGCGCTCGACCGGAGGACGAAGTATTTCGGATCCGTCGGAATGAAGATCGTCTCTATGGAAGGATTCAATCCTTTGTTCATGATGGACAGCTCGAATTCGTAGGAAAAATCCGGCACGGAGCGGACGCCGCGGACGAGCACGCGGCAATCGTGCTTTTCGGCGTAATTCACGATCAGGGTATCGCAGAGCTCGACCGAGACGTTTTCGTAGTCCGCAAGGAGCTTTTTCAAGAGTTCGTAGCGCTCTTCCGGTTCGAACAGGGAGGATTTTCCCTTGTTGACGGCCACGACGACGTACAAATGCTGAAAAATCGACCGGGCGCGCTCGATGATGTTGAGGTGTCCATAGGTGGGGGGATCGAAGGATCCGGGAAACACGGCTTTGACCATGCCCTACTGTAGAAATCCAGGGGCTTCGGGTCAAGTGCGGGTCGTTTTTCATCCTCCTTACCTTTGAAAGGGCTTTCGGCTATGATGCGTCCCATGAATTTCCCGAAAGGCATCCTGTTGGTCCTGCTCGGGGCCGCGGTTCTCACCCTGTCGCTGCCGAACGAGCTGTTTTCGTACGGAAATCCGGCCCTCGGCCTCGTCGCCCTGGTGCCCCTCTACCTCGCGCTCTCGATGACGCCCGGACGCAAGCGCGTCGGCGCGCTGGTGGCGTTGTTCGGCTTCGCGGCGCATTGCCTGTCCAGCTACTGGCTCTGGTTTTTCAAGGATTTCGCCTTCTGGACCCTCGGATCGTCCGCCCTCGCCTACGCCCTCGTCTATTTCATCCTCGGCATCTGGATTTCCTGGGGGATGGACAAGGCTGGTATGCTCCGGCCGCTCGTATTCGCCCTGGGCTGGACGGTGTTCGAGTTCCTCAAGTCCTCGGGCTTCCTCGGTTACCCGTGGGGGCTCGTGGCGTACAGCTGGAACACGGTGGACGCGTTCAACCAGGTCGCCGAGCTCACGGGGGTGTACGGCATGACGTTCATCCTGGCGCTCGCGAACGCCGCCGTGGCGGAGTGGATCGTCGCGCTCGGGAAATCGAACCCGCTCCCGCGTCGGCCCGTTCCCGCCTGCCGTGCGGCCGCCCTGGCCGCGGCGCTCTTTCCCGCTTGGGACCGCGATCCGCGGGCGAACCGCTCGGTCCTGATCCGCGTGTCGGCCGTCGTCGTCGCCCTGTTCGCCGCCAACCTGGCCTTCGGCGCGCTGCGCCTGGTCCAGGGCGTGCCCGTCGCGGGGACGATCTCGGCCGTGCTCGTCCAGCAGAATTCGGATTCCTGGGCGTCCACCGAACAGCAAGTCCTCCGGTCCTGCATCCGGCTCACGGAGGACGCGATCGGGCGCGCGGGACGAGCTCCGGATATCGTCGTCTGGAACGAGTCGAACCTCGATTATCCCTATTCCGATTTCAAGCGCCGTTACCTGACGTATCCCGAGGGTAGGCCGCTCGTAAAGTTCATCCGCGAGACGGGAAGGCCCTTCCTCCTGGGCGCGCCGATCGTGCTCGACTACGAGAATTTCAAGGCGACCAATTCGGCGATTCTCGTTTCTCCCGACGGCGACGAGATCTCGAACTACGCGAAGCGGCATCCAGTGCCCTTCGCGGAAGCCATCCCCTTCATGGAATACGCCTGGTTCCGGAACTTCATGGAAAAGGTCGTCGGACTCGCGTCGGGCTGGGAAATGGGGACCGACGCGACGCTCTTCTATCTCGACGCGGGCGGGAAAACCTGGAAATTCGGCACGCCCATCTGTTTCGAGGACGCCTTCGCGGACATATGCCGCGATTTCTACGCGGAAGGCGCGGATCTCCTTATCAACCTGTCGAACGTCACCTGGTCGAAGACCGAATCCGCCGAAATCCAGCATTTCGTCGCTGCCCGCTACCGCGCCATCGAGCACCGCAGGACGCTCGTGCAGTCGACGAACGGCGGCGTCACCTGCGTCGTCGACGCGCACGGCCGCATACGGGAAAGCCTGCCGCTCTTCGTGCCGGCCAGCATCTTCGTCGACATTCCCGTGTACGCGCCCGCGTCGCCGACGCTCTACGCCCTCCGCGGCGACTGGTTCGCCTTCTCCTGCCTGGGGCTCTGCGTCGCGCTCGCCGCGTTCTTCTTCGTCACGGAGATCGCCTCGCGACATTGCGCGCGGGCCCTTCCTCGATTATCCTTCAAGGCGAGAGGAGGGAACGAATGAGCCTGTCGGAAATCCTCGAAACCGAACCCTTCACCGGCTTGCAGCGCTACGTCTCGGAACCGCCCCTGGACGCCGTTTCCTTCACGGGGACGCCCCGCAAGCATCCGTACGCCGAGGACAAGCTCCTGTTCATCTCCGATCCATTCGGGAAGCAGACCGGCATTTTCGAATTCCGCATGGCCGACGTCCTGTCGGTCGAGGAATTGCCCTCGCCGATCATGGAGAGCGGCTTGAGCTACTCGCTCGTCCGCATGTGGGTCCGCCGCGGCGCGGTCGGCATCCGCTACGAGCCGTTCGAGGTCGACAACCCGCTCCACTTCTACGGCGAGTCCAAATTGCTCCACGAAAAGCTGTCGAACATCTTCAAGACCGTATGAACCCGGCGGCGGCGCGTTACGCGACCGTCCTGCCCGACGGACGGATCCGCTGCGACGTGTGCCACCACGCCTGTACGCTGTCGGAAGGCGCCGTCGGTCTGTGCGGCACCCGCCGCGCCCGGTCGGGCCGCCTCGAGCTGCCGTTCTACGGGGCGATCTCGTCGATCGCCGTGGATCCGATCGAAAAGAAGCCCCTGTACCACTTCCTGCCGGGCTCCGGCATCCTCTCCCTCGGCTTCGTCGGCTGCAACCTCCGTTGCCCGTTCTGCCAGAACTACGCCATTTCCCAATCGACGGACGCGGCGACGGAACGCCTGTCGCCCGGCGACGCGGTCGACACGGCGCGGTCGGCGGGCAGCGCGTCTCTCGCCTACACCTACTCGGAACCGCTCATCCATGCCGAGTATCTGGTCGACTGCATGACCCTGGCCCGAGAGGCGGGGATCAAGAACGTGCTCGTGACGAACGGGCACGCGATCGGGCGCGCGCGGGACGACATCCTGTCGCTCTGCGACGCCGCGAACGTCGACCTCAAGGCGTGGAATCCCGATTTCTACCGCAAAGAGCTGTCGGGAAACCGCGACGTCGTCCTCGACTTCATCCGCGCCGCGGCGGGCGCGGGCGTCCACGTGGAAATCACCACGCTCGTCATCCCCGGCGCGAACGACGCGGAATCCGACATCGCCGCGATCGCCGATTTCATCGCCGCGCTCGATCCGGGACTTCCCTTCCACCTGTCGGCCTACCGGCCCATGTACCGCTATCGCGTCCCGCCCACGCCTTCGCCGCTCTTGGCGCGCTGTCGGGCCATCGCCTCGGAGCGTCTGCGCTACGTCTACGTGGGAAACGCTCCTGGTTTCGACGACGACACGCGCTGCCGGTCGTGCGGAGCGGTGCTCGTCGCGCGGAGCGGTTACCGGATTTCGAAAACCGGCTTGCGGGGATCGACCTGCGCCGCCTGCGGGGCGGAAGCGCCGTTCATCCTCGCGTGAGGACGTCGTGGGACCGATTCGACGGCCCGACAGCCGCTTCCGTGCCGATCTCGATCTTTTTTTTATCGAAACCGCGGAAATTCCGGCTTGACATTTTTCGGGGCTTTCGGCATTATCCCACCTACCGAGTGCACGGCACGGTGGATGTAGCTCAGGTGGTAGAGTGCCAGACTGTGGATCTGGTTGTCGCGGGTTCGAACCCCGTCATCCACCCGGCTTCCTTCCGACCGGGTCAACGCGATCTGGTTCGGTTCGAAACGCGTTCGTAGCTCAGCTGGATAGAGCGACGGACTTCGAATCCGTAGGTCGCAGG
>CAYZZW010000085.1:0-11181 GCA_964482955.1 uncultured Treponemataceae bacterium
GCCGATGTCGCCGAGGGCCAGCTTGTTGTAGCGGTACTTGGCGCAGCCGGCCGTCAGGATGATCGTGTCCTTGGGCAGGGCTTCCGCGAAATTCGTGTAATACTCGCGGTCCTTCATGCGGCCGTCGCAGCCCGCCATCACCACGAACTTCTTGATCTTGCCGGCCTTCACCGCGTCGATGACCGTGCCCGCGAGGGCGGCCACCTGATCGTGCGCGAAACCGCCGACGAGTTCGCCCTTTTCGAGTTCCCTGGGCGGCTTGCAGGTCTTGGCCAGCTTGACGATCGCCGAGAAGTCCTTGTGGCCCTTCGCGTCCGCCTCGATGCGCGCGACGCCGGGGAACCCGACCACTCCCGTGTTGAACACCCGCGTCTTGTAGGAATCGGGCGGCGGCACGAGGCAGTTGGTCGTCATGAGGATCGGGCCGTTGAAGGCCTCGAACTCCTCCTTCTGCTTCCACCACGCATTGCCGTAGTTGCCAGCGAAGTGCGGGTACTTCTTGAAGGCCGGATAGTAGTGCGCCGGGAGCATCTCTCCGTGCGTGTAGACGTCGACGCCGCTTCCCTTCGTCTGCTCGAGGAGCATCTCGAGGTCCTTGAGGTCGTGGCCCGAGACGAGGATGCCGGGATTGCCGCGCACGCCGAGCTCGACCTTCGTGATCTCGGGCTTGCCGTACGCGGACACGTTGGCCGAATCGAGGAGCGCCATCGTCGCCACGCCCTTTTCGCCGCATTCGAGGACGAGCGCGGTGAGCGCGTCCGCGGAGAGGGCGTCGTCGATGACGGCCGCGAGCGCCTTACGCATGAAGGCGAACACGTTCGAGTCGCGCTTTCCGAGCACGGCGGCGTGGTGCGCGTAGGCGGCCATGCCCTTGAGCCCGAAGACGACGAGCGCGCGGAGGGACCGCACGTCTTCGTTCGCGATGGAGAGGAATCCGATCGACGCGGCCTTGGCCGGGAAGAGCGCGGGATCGGCCTTCCACGTGACGGCGTCCGCGTTCCCGGCGTCGGCGCCCTTCGCCTTCACCTTGGCGGCCAGGTCGTCGCGGAGGGCGAACGCCGCGACCGCGCGTTTCTTGATGTCCGCGGCATCGAAGTTGGCGTTCGTGATCGTCGCGAAGAGGCCTTCCATGATGGCGTCGTCCACGCCTTCGGTCGGGAGCCCGAGCGACGCGGCCTTGATCGAGACGACGGATAGGCCTTTCAGCGCGAACAGGAGCAGGTCCTGCAGGTTCGCGGTCTCTTCGTCCTTGCCGCAGACGCCCCGGACGGTGCAGCCCGAGTTCTTCGCGGTTTCCTGGCACTGGTGGCAGAACATCGACATGATTCCTCCTCGCGTCCCGTTCCGGGAACGCCTTGTATTTTTTTGGACCGCGAGCGTGTGCCGCGGCCGTCATTCTCGTTGCGCGACGGACCGCCTACGCGGACCGGATGGAGCCGCCTTCGATCGACACGACCTTCACTTCGACGGAGACCTGGCGCGAAGCGCCCTCGAGCGCCTGTTTGACGAGCTTCAAAAGCCCCGAACAGCAGGGCACTTCCATGATCGCGATCTCGATCGACGCGACGCCGCCCTCTTCGACCATGGCGCGGATCTTTTCGGCATAGCCTTCGCGGTCGTCCAGCTTCGGGCAGGCGATGACGAGCGCCTTGCCGGCCAGGAGGTCGGCGTGGAAGGACCCGCACGCGAAGGCGGTGCAGGACGCGGCGATGAGCAATTTCGCGTCCTTGAGGAACTGCGCGCGCGGATTCACGAGGTGGAGCTGGACGGGCCACTGGGACAGCGCCGAGGCTCCGCGGGCGACTGGCGCGCCGGCCGGCGCCGCGCCTACCGGCGCGAGCTTCGGGCCGAAGGAGCGGGCGGCGGAACCGGGGCAGCCGCAGGGAAGCGGGGCGGGTTCGGCGGGCACCGGCAGGTCGCGGGCTTTCAGCCACGCCACCGCTTCCGCGTGCCACTTCGTCTGGCCGTGCGAAGATAGGTGCTTGAGGTGGGCCGCGATCACGTTCGCCCCCTTCGGCGCGATGTTCGCCATCACCCTGGCTTCGTCGTAGGGCTCGGCTTCCTTCTCGACGACCTCGATGGCGCCGCGCGGGCATTCCCCGATGCAGGCGCCGAGCCCGTCGCACAGACCTTCCCCCACAAGTCTCGCCTTTCCGTCGACGATCTGCAAGGCGCCCTCGGGGCACCCGTTCGCGCACAACCCGCACCCGTCGCACTTCGATTCGTCAATAACGATCAAACTCCGCTTCATCCCGCCCTCCTATACAAGCTTTTCGGTACGCTTTTACCTTTTATCTGTTCAGAACGGCTTTCTTTCCTTAACCAAACACACACTAGAAAGAACTTCGTACAAGAACTCCCTAAAACCTCTACCCTCTTCCTCCGTGGCCCAAACATCCGTGCCTCCGTGGTTGCCTCTTGTGCGAGACGCCCATGAGTCGAAGCCGTGACGCCCCGTGGTTGCATTTTCGCGGGACGCCCGCGAGCCGAAGCCGTAACGCCCTCACCGCCCCGAGATCGCGTCGGCGAGCGTCCGTTTGCCGAAATAATCGAGGAGCTCCCGCACGTGCCGGTCGAGTTCCCGCCCGAACACGCAATTCGAACGGTCGCAGGTTTCGTGGCGGAAGGGACAGACGCCGGAATCCATCGGTCCGTCGATGGTCTCGAGGATTTCGCGGATCGTGATCCGCTTCGCGTCGCGGCCGAGCCGGAAGCCTCCGGACGGCCCCTTCGTCGAGGCGGCGAGCCCGGCGCGCACGAGTCGCTGCATCACCTTGGCCACGTGGTTTTCCGGAGCGGCGATGCGGGCGGACAGGTCGCGCCCGGCGAGCAGCTCGCCCGCATCGGATGCGGGGAGGACGGTCAGCGCGTGGATGGCGATCATGGCGGCGTCGGAGAAGCCGACGATGTTGTTCCCCTTCATTATGGTATTACGATACCTTATTACCTTTTTTGTGTCAACGGGCAAATCCGGAGATCGGATCAAATTCCGCGATCGGCCCGAAGCTTGATGATGGCCTGGCGCGCGGATTCGAACGCGAGCTTTTCGAGGGGGATGAATTCCGGCAGCATGAACTGGACTTCGGCGATCTCGTAACAGTCGGGACAGAGATCCTCGGCGTCCACGGTATCGATCCGTCCGTAGAAGTACAGGTCGCACGTGTGGTACGGCACGCCCTTGTAAACGTAGGTGTTCGGGTAGCTCGAGTGGAAGGAGATGTCGGTCGGCGCCCAACCGAGTTCCTCCTTGCACTCGCGCAGCGCCGCCACTTCGGCTCGTTCGCCCGGATCGACGAATCCGCCGGGCAGGGCGAGCATGCCCTTTTGCGGCTCGCGCGCCCGGCGCAACATGAGAATCGCGCCGCGGCATTCGATGATGACGCCGGCGGCCGTGGCGACATTGTGGAAATACTCGAAACCGCAGGCGGGGCAGCGCCAGAAGCGGTCGGCGAGCCACTCGATGCCGCGCTTCCCGCAGGAGGGGCAAAACTCGAAAATCATCGGGACGCGGCCGTCTTGGCGCTCCGTTCCACCATCGCCTGGAGCTCCGTCATCGTGAAGGGTTTCCCGAGGAAGTCGTCGAAGCCCGCGTCGTAGAATTCCTTGCGTTCGTCGAGTCCCGACAGCGCGACGAACACGGGCATGCTCCCGCCGGTCCTCCGTTCCCTGATGGCGCCGACGGCCTTGATCCCGTCCAGATCGGGCATCTTGAGGTCGGCGAGCACGAGATCGTAGGCGCCCGCCACGACACGCTCCACGAGTTCCAATCCCCCGGAGACGACCTCGATGTCGTGACCGAGCCTCCGCACCATCTTTTCGATCAGGATGCGGTTGGACTCGTTGTCGTCGGCCGCGATGATTTTCATGATCGTTCCGCCTTTCCGGCCGGGGCGCTCCCGAGCCGCGTCGATATGGTGTTCCACGCGCCCGCGACGCGTTCGAGTCGTATCGCGAGCAATGCCCGGTCGGATCCGGGAAACGCCGCGGCGAACTGCCGGGCGAGCGTCCCGAGCCTGGCCGCGCCGAGGCGGTCGAACAGCGTGCCGAGCCGCTGCGCTTCCGCCCGGACGTCGATGCCGGATCCAGCGCGGTTTCCGCACGCGGTCTCGAGGGCGGCGAGCGCGGCGTCGCCCGAGGCGCGGATCGAATTTGCGAGTTCCGCCCCGTCCGCGGCGAAGTGGCGCAGGTCGGCGGGTATCTCGTCGTACGCGGCCAGCGCCTTCCGGGCTTCGGCCAGCAGCCGCTCGATGTCGACCGGCTTGCGGAACACGGCCGCGAACGCCTCGCGCTCCCCGGTCAGGTCCTGGAAGTCGTAGGCGGTAAGGGCGATGAGCGGGAGATCCTGCGAGTAGAGCGATCCGCCGCCCGTCCGGACGCGGGCCGCGAGTTCGAGACCGCTCATGCCGGGCATCTGGATGTCGGCGACGACGCAGTCGACCGGTCCTTCCTCGAGTCGCTCGAGGGCCTTCGCCCCGGAGTCGGCGGTGACGACGGCGTGCCCCTGGTTTTCGATGAGGGTCTTCATGTACTCGAGGTTGACGTCGTTGTCGTCGACGACGAGCACGGCCATCCGGCGTCCGTTCGCGCCCGGCTCGATCGGACAGGTGGCGACCGGCGTCTTCGCGGGGATCAGGACGGAAAACCGGCTGCCCGCTCCCGGATCGCTCGCCACGCGGAGCTCTCCGCCGAGCGCGCGAGAGAGATGGTACGCGAGGGCCAGGCCGATGCCGACGCCGCGCTGACGCCGCGCGAAGGGCGAACCGCCGAGCGTGAAGGGCTCGAACGGTCCGTCGGCGGGCACGTTCATCCCCGGTCCCGTGTCGCCCACGGTGACGACGAGATGCGGCACGTTGCCCTTCTGCAACTCGATGACCGCATCGGCGGTGACGCGGCCGGAGTCGGTGAATTTGACGGCGTTGTCGAGCAGGATCGCGACGATGCGCCCGAGTTTCTCCGGGTCGGTTTCGATCACCACGTTTTCGGAACGCACCGAGAATTCGAGTCCCTTGGCGGCCGCCGCGGCGCGATAGGGATCGGAGGCGCGCATCATGAAGGCTTCCAGCGGGAAGCCCTGCGGCCGGATTTCGATCTCGCCGGTCTCCGCGCGCACGTAATCCAGGATCCCGCCGATGGTGTCGAGCAGGACGTTCGACTGCTCGATGACCTTGCGCGCGTTGCGCTCGGCGGCTTCGGGCGCCTCGATGACGAGCCGCGCGGCGTTGATCGCGGCGTTGATGGGATTCTTGAGCTCGTGGCTGACGTTCGACAGGAAGACGCTCTTTGCCCGGGACGCCCGTTCGGCGTCGTCGCGGGCGCTGCGGAGGAGCGAATCCATCGCGCGGCGCTTCGTCACGTCCTCGAGGATGGCGACGGCGTGCGACACCGCCCCCTCTGGCGAACGCACCGGCGCGATGAGCAGGGACGCCCAGAACGAGCCGTCGGACGAGCGCGCGACGGTCGTCTCGTCCCGCGCCTCGAACCCGTCGCGCACGGCGGCCTTGATCGAATCGGCGCGCGATCCGTCGAAGCCGAGGAAACCGAAGATGTCGTGCCCGATGACGTCCGGCGGCGCGAAACCGGTGGCCTGGAAGAACGCGGGATTGACGTATTCCACCGTGAACCCGGCGTCGACGATGAACACGCTCGTCGTGAGCTGGTCGACCGCGAGGTAGAGCTTACGGAGCATCTCCTCGGACTTGCGGCGCAGGGTGATGTCCCGGACGATGCCGACCGTGCCGACGAAACGGCTCGCCTCGCGGGCGCGGTCGTAGGTGCCGACCGACGACACTTCGCCGTAGGAAATGACCGTGCCGAGCAGTTCCGAGCCCGGCTTGAACCCGGGTTTGGGCTTGAGGCGTATTTCGAGGTTCTCGGTCTTGCGCTCGGGGCCGCGGCGCTCGTTGAACAGCTTCGGGCTGAGGCACTCGCCGGTATTGACGCCGTGGTAGTCGACGAGCACGCGGCAACGGTCCACGGTCTTCGCGTCCTCCTCGTGCATGAGCACCGAAAAGTGGCGCCCGACGAGCTCCCGCGGCTCGTAGCCGAGGCTGGACACCGCGTCGTTCACGAACGTGATGCCTCCGTCGCTGTCGAGCTGGTAGACGATGTCGGGCAGGGCATTCACGAGGTTTTCGTAGCGGCGGCCGTGGTCGACGACAGTCCGCGGATCGGGCAGGAAGGCGATGGCCGCCGAGACGGCGCGGAACCAGGTTTCGAGCTCGCGTTGGTCCGCGGCGCCCGGGATCACCGCGCTGACGCCGGCGGGCGCCAGCTCCGGGCGCTCGAGCAGGGCGAGTATCATGCAGTGCGGTTCCGCGCCGGCCGGTATCGAGGCGGCGAACGCGTCGTCGATGACGGCGAAGCCGCAGTCGGGCGTCTCGGTTCCCGCCTCGGGGTGGGCGTCCGGGGTCATGACGACGGCGCAGCCGGGGAGCGCGCGGCCGAGGGCCGCGACGACCCGTTCGCGCGCGTCCGGCGAGGAAATGGAAACGTAGACCGAGGAGACGGATTTGCCGCGCATACCCCTTCACGATCGCGTCCGGCCGCGCCGCGGCTCCGGTACGCGTCCTCTAACTGTAAGGAATTCCGCGCCGGAATCAAGGAGCCAGGACGTAGACCGAGCCTTCCCGCGCCAGATCGATCTCGAGTCCGGTCTTGCCCTGTATCTTCGCCTGGTAGAACAGTTCGAGCTCCTGGAGCTCCGTATCGGAGCGGTTCGGGTCGTGGTGGGACAGGACGAGCCGTTTGACGCGGGCGCGGTTGGCCGCGTTGATCGCGTATTCGAACGACGAATGGCCCCAGCCCACCTTCGACGCGGCGTATTCCTTCGCCGTGTACTGGGAATCGTGCACGAGCAGGTCCGCGCCCGCGTAGAATTTGGAAACGCGCTCGTTTTCCTCGCGCGCCGCCTGGTCTCCCTCCACGGCGATCGCCTCGTCGTACTGGGGATCCGCGGGATCCGTCGGGAAGACGTTGCGGTACGGCTCGTGGTCGTAGCAGGTCGCGAAGCTCTTGCCCTCGTAGGTGATCCGGTAGCCCAGGCACAGGATCGGGTGGTTCAGGTACTTCGTCTCGAGCGTGATGCCGTCGCCCAGGTCCATCTTCGTCTCGCGCAGGTGTTCGTACTCGATCTTCGCGCCGAGTTCCTCCTGGCGCACCGGCCAGTACCGGTACGACAGCTGGGTGCCGATGACCTTTTCGAGCGAATCGTCCTCGAAGGCCATGGGTCCGCGGATCCGCAGCCTGGTGCCGGGGACGTAGATGGGCGTGAACATCGGGAAGCCCATGATATGGTCCCAGTGCGTGTGCGTGATGAAGATGTCCGTGGAGATGGGACCCTTCTTGAAATCGGTCCGCATCATCGAGTCGCCGAGGCCGCGTATCCCGGAGCCCGCGTCGATGATGACGAGACGCTCGCCGCACCGGACTTCGATGCACGACGTATTGCCGCCGAAGATGACCGTTTCGGGTCCCGGCGTCGGCATGGAGCCGCGCGATCCCCAGATTTTTACCGTGAACATGGAATCCTCCGCCCTTACGCCTTCGTTCCGGCGCCGGCGAGGAACACCTTCGCCTTGTCGATCTCGGCGTTCACGTGCTCCTCGAGGTCGTCGAGCGCGGCCTTCTGGAGGCCGAGACCGTCGAAGATCTCCTGCGGGAGGCGATCGGGATAGAGGTTGCCCGAAAATCCGATGCCTTCGCGGTTGGCGAAATAGTTGGCCACCGCGACGGTGTGCACGACTTCGCGGTGCGCGCCCGCGTAGGCCTCCGGCACGTGATGCCACGCGATGGAATCGGCGATGGGGCCGTCGAGCTTCCACGCCTCGGCGACGAGCTTGCCGGCCTCCGCGTGATCGGTGTCGATGGAGCGCTTTTCCGCCAGGTACAGCGAAATGCGCTCGCGATCGGCGAGCGACATGGTCCGCACGTAGTCGTCGGAAAGGGCGTTGTTGATGGGGATCTTCCCGATGTCGTGGAGGAGGCCTGCGGCGAAGTATTCCTCGACGGTCTTGGGATCCACTCCGCGCTTCCGCGCGATCATCTTGGCCGCGACGCCGACGCAGAGCGAGTGGCGCCAGAAGCCCTCGGGGTTGAGCGCCCGGAAATCGCTCTTGCTTCCGAACTTGTCGATCACCGCGGTGGACAACGCCAGGTTCTTCACGGTATTCACCCCGAGCATGATGATCGCACGCGCCAGGCTCGTGATCTGCGTGGACAGGCCGTAGTAGGCCGAGTTGATCAGCTTGAGCACCTTGCCCATGAGCACGGGATCGAGCGAGATCACCTTGTCGAGGTCGAGCGGACTCGTCTTCGGATTGTTGCAGACTTCCATCACCTTGGAGACGGTCGTCGGCAGGCTCGGCATCCCCATGATGTAATCGCGGATCTTCCGCAGGTTGTCACTTCCGGCCATCGGTCTTCCCCCGTTTCATGATTTCGAGCAGCTTCGCGAGTTTGGGCGATACCGGAATCCCCAGGATGCTCGGTCGTTTCGCTTGGTCGTCGTTGCCGTCGACCGGCGCCGTTCCCGGCGAGAGCGCGCGGAGTTCTTCCGACGTCATCGGTCCCGGTTCGTCGCCGTCGTTCAGCTTGACGGCGAGACCCGTTTGCCTCGCCGGAGCCTGCGCGCGCATCTTCGCCGATTCGGGCGCTTCGGCCGCGCCGCGCGTTCCAGAGGTTCCGCGCGAGCCCGAACCGGGAGCCGCCGGACTCCGCGGCGCGCGGCGAGGACCCATGCGGCGGTCGTTCGGCTGTCGGCGCTCGGGATTCTTCCGGCGATCGATGAAGCCGCGGCGGTCGGGCGGCATGTCGAACGCGTCGCCCACGGACGATTCGCGGCTGCGCGCCCGGGACTCGAGCGATTCGACGAGACCTTCGAGATCTTCGTGTCGGTCTTCCGCCTCGTCGCCCGAAAGGTTCTTGATGATGCGGTCCATCATGTCGTAGACGCCGGTCTCTTCGAGTTCGCGGCGTTTTTCGTCGGGTAAGTCCGCGGTCAAATCCTTGAGGTACTTGAACAGGTCGGCCGCCTGGTCGCCGAAGACATCCTCGCCGACGGCCGGCTCCGTCGCTTCCGCCGCGGAGCCGGAAGGAGTCGCGCCCGGCGCGCCGGGCTGAGTTCCGTCCGCGGACGCCTCGGAGGGCGCTTCTTCCTCCGGGATCGCTTCGGCGAGCTCGAGTTCCTCTTGGAGCGACTCGGCTTCGTCCTCGAACACGTCCTCGGGCACTTCCTCGACGACGACCGCGTCCTCTTCGGACTCGCCCGCGGCCGACAGGTCTTCCCCGCCGGCATCGACGGCTTCTTCCTCGGACTCGGGCGCCTCGTCGATCGCCTCGGTTTCGCCGAAGGCTTCCTCGGGCGGAAATTCCTCTTCCGGTTCCGGCTCGGGTTCCGGTCTGCGCTCCGGGCGGCGCGGACGGCTCGGCGGTTCGTACGGCTCTTCGTAGGGCGGCCGCGTCTGCGCTTGCGACGGCGGGTATTGGTATTGAGGCGGATATTGCGGCGGGGGATATTGATACGGCGGCGGATACTGCGGTTGCGGAGGCGGCGCTTGGTACGGCGGCTGTTGCGGATACTGTTGTTGCCGTGGTTGCGGGTACTCGTTTTCGGGTTGACGCGGAGGCTGCGGCGCCTGGCGCGGCTGTTCCGGCGGACGGTACGGCTCCTCTTCGGGAACGGGGCGCGGCTGTTCGGGCCAGGCCTGCCGACCCGCGTCCGGCGCGGTTTCCGGCTCGTCGCGGTCTTCCACCAGCGCGCCGAGGCCGCGCAGGGCGTCGAGCGCCTCGTCGTCCTCCTCCTCGGCGATCGGTTCTTCCTCTTCGGCGAGGTCCGGTTCGTCGAGCGGCTCCTCGCGCTCGTCGAGCATGAGGAGTTCCTCGGCTTCGTCGATCGGGATCGGCTCGGCGCTCGTCATCGCGAGCAGCGCTTCGAGCTTTTCCTCCTCGGTCGGTTCTTCCGGCTTGGATTCCCCTTCGGCTTCGGCGGCCAGGAGACCTTTCAGGATCTTCAGGTTGCGGTCCCACGAGTCGCGCACGTCCTGCGAATAGGTGTTCACGGCCTTTTCGTAGGCGCGGAGTGATCCCTGTAGTTCGTCCAGGTCTTCGGGCTTGCCGCGCTTGCCCTGCAGGTTGACGAGGCGGTCGGCGGCCTCGACGGCCTTTTCCCGCTCGCCGAGCTTCCGATAGACGTCGGACAGCTCGAGCCAGGCTTCGGCGTGGTCGGGATGGTCCTTCGTCTCCTCGAGGAGCACCTGCTTCGCGTAGGCGTGGTCGCCCCGCCCCGCCAGGGCCCGCGCCAGCGCGAGGCGGCCCCGGGAGTCGTTCGGCTTCAGCTTGAGGTAATCCTGGAGCGCGGCTACGGCGTCGTCCCAGCGCTTGTCGCCGAGGTAGATCTCGGCCAGGTCGACGCGGAACTCGGCTTCCGACGGATACATCGACACGATCTTCTCGTAGACCGCGCGCGACTTGTCCGGCTGCCCCGCCTGCTGGAGCAGGGTCGCGTAGAGCTTGAGCGCCGGCAGGTCGTTCGGCTTGCGGCGCACGACGTCCACCGTCTCGCGGAGGGCCAGGTCGATGTCGCCCAGCTTGCGGTGCAGTTCCGCGAGCTGGAGGCGGAGCGGGTCGTTGTCCGGCATGAGCTCGACGAGCGACTTGATCTCGCGCGCGGCTTCCGCGTAGCGGCCGCTCCGCTCGAGGAGGCGCTGGATGTTGAGCGACGCGTCCATGTGCGTGGGATCGCGCTCGAGGGCTTCCCGGAAGCACTTCACGGCTTCGTCGACCTTCCCCTGCTCCGCGTACGCGACTCCGGTGCCGTTCCGCGCGGCGGCGTTCCCCGGCTCGATGGCGAGCACCTGCGCGAAGACGTCGATGGCCTTCTTCGGCTGCGAGTTCTTCACGAGGGCGTGGCCGTACCGGAGCATCACCTCGGTCCAGCCGGGTCGCGCCTTCACGGCCTTTTCGTATTCGACGAGGGCTTCCGCGTCCTTGCCGAGGGCTTCGTACGCGACGCCGAGGTTGTAGTGGAACGACGGGTAGTTCTGGTCGACCCCGAGTCCCTTCCAGAACACCTGGACGGCCTTTTCGTTGTCGCCCTTGGTCAGGTACACCGAGCCGAGGTTGTTGTAGGCGAGGACGTTGCGCGGATCGAGTTCGATCGCGCGCCGGTACGCGTGCTCGGCGGAG
>CAYZZW010000086.1:0-10907 GCA_964482955.1 uncultured Treponemataceae bacterium
GGTCCTGGTGCAAGATCAAAACGCGATTGCGCTTGACAGCACTAAAACTTTCTCTGTGCCTCTGTGGCCAATCTTCAACTCATCTCCCTCTTCCTTCGTGCCCTTCGTGGCTGCATCTTCGTGTCCTTCGTGGTAGAGTCTTCGTTCGTATCGTGGCGGCTTCAGTCGGTGACGAAGAAGCCCAGGGCTTCGAGGCTGGTGCGGGCTTGGGCCGACAGCTCGACGGACATCGATTCGAAGGATTCGACGGCGGCGTCGATGTCGCCGGCGATCGAGCCGAGCCGATCGAGGGTGGTGGCGATCTTCGCGGAGTCGTCGGTCGAGGTCCGGACCGCGCGGGCGATGGCCTGCGCGGAGGCGGCGGTCTTTTCGACGAGCGGCAGGATCTCGGCGATGCCGTCGCCCGCCGTCTTGGCGGCCTGCTGGCCGTTCGCGGCGGACGCGGCGATCTCCCCGGCGGCTTGCCGGCTTTTCTCGGCGAGCTTCCGCACTTCGTCGGCGACCACGGCGAAGCCCTTGCCCGCCTCGCCGGCGCGCGCCGACTCGATGGCGGCGTTCAGGGCGAGGAGGTTCGTCTGACGGGCGATGTCCTCGACGACGCCGATGCGCCAGGCGATGTCGTCCATGGCCGCCACGACCGACGCCACCTTGCGGCCGCTCTCGGTCGCCTCGTCGGAGGAGCGCGCCGCCAGCGTGCCGGTTTCCTCGGCGTTCCGCCGCATGGTCTCGAGCGAGTTGACGAGGGCGGCCGCGGCGCTCCGGGCTTCGGAGGCCGAGCGCGCCTGTTCGGCGGCTTCGGTCGACAGGGTCCCGGCCACGGAGGCGATCTGGTCCGCCCCGACGGACACCTGGGACGTGGCGGACGTGAGCGAGGCGATGCGCTCGCGGATCGCCTCGCGCTGGCGCACGAGGGCGCGGAACATCGCGCCGATCTCGTCCCATCGCGCGGAGAGCGCCTTGTCCGCGGTTTCCGCGGCTTCGCGGAAGTCGCCTTCCTCGCCGCGCCGGACTTCCGCGGTGGCGAGCTTGATCGGGATCGTCAGGCGGCGCGACACGATCACGATGGCGGCCGCGATGACGGCGAACGCGGCGAGCGCCGCGAAGACCAGGTTGCGCGTGAGGTCGGTGGCGCGGCGCAGGATGGAATCGTAGGGCAGGGAGAGGACGAGCGCCCACGGCGTGCCCGTGTCGCCCACCTTGAGCGGCGTGGCGATGCTCCGGAACTTCCGCGGGACGCCGTCGTCGTCCGGGATCCGGCCGTCCCACGAAGCGCGTTCGCCCGCGGCGATGGCCCGAAGGCGCTCCGTGCCTTCGGCGTCCGTGCCTTCGGCGTCCGTGCCTTCGGGCGCCGGTTCGACCGCGGGCGCCAGTGCGCCCGCGGCATCGCCACCGGACGGACCGGAGGCGTCGTCCCCCGCGAAGGACGTGCCGATTCGGCCCGAGTCCGGGTGGGCGATGACGATGCCGCCGTTCGACACGATCTGGGCTATCGAGCCTTGGAAGGGAAGTATGCCCGCGGCCTTGTCGCGGTACGGCGCCAGCGCGATGTCGACGCCGACGACGCCCAGGAAGCGTCCGTCGACGACGACGGGCGCGACCACGGTCGTCTCGAAGACTTCGTCGGCCGGATCGTCCGTATATGAGTAGAAGTAGGGTTCGAGCATGGTTTCTTTCATGCGGGCTTTGGGGATGGCGTAATAATCCTCCCCGTACTCGTCCTCGCCGGACGCTTCGAGGAAAATGCCGTCCTTCGACCGAACCCAGCATACGCTGAAGGCTCCCGAGGTGGACGCGTACGAGCTGCCCGTCCACGGTTTCGGATCGTCGCCGATGGCCCCCGGTTCCCAGATGGACCAGATGGCGAGGATGTTCGGGTCGGTGTCCATGTAGGAACGCAACGAGCCGGAGAGGACGGGCCGCCTGAGCCCTGCGGGAATCGACTTGTAGCCGGAAAAGGTCGCGGTCACCGCGCGGGCGCCCGCGAGCATCGACTCGATGTCCGACGCCAGCTCGGCGGCATGGCGTTCGCAGGTTTCGGCGGCCAGGGACAGGGAGTCCTCCACGGCGTTCGAATAGCTGTACGAAATCACGTAGCCGAGCAGGAGCGCGAAGGGCAGGGCGGCCGCGAAGCCCACGGACACCAGCAGAGTCTTGAATATGCCGAAATTCCGCGCGCGGACGCCCATCGTCGCTCCTCCCGTGATCGTGCCCGTCATTCCATGATAGGCATGAAATCGCGAAATGCAAACGGTATCGACGTCTGGTCGAAGCGGAGTGGCCGCGTAGGCGGATTGCGGTTAGAATGGTCTGCATGAACGACGACATCGTCTCCGGACACCGCGAACTGCTCGAGCGCGTCGCTCGCGAAGCCATGATCGAACGGGGGCTCGACCCGGATTTTCCGGCCGAGGCGCTGCGTGAGCTCGAGACGATGGGGACTCCGGCCGTCGACGCCGCGGCGCGCGACCTGCGCGACCTCGCCTGGTGCTCCATCGACAATCCCGATTCGAAGGATCTCGACCAGCTCACGGTCGCCCTCCCCCGAACGGACGGCGGCGCGACGGTGCTCGTGGCGATAGCAGACGTGGACGCCTACATCGGCCGGGATACCGCCCTCGACGGGCGGGCGCGCCGCAACGCGAGCACCGTCTACACGCCGGCGCGGATCTTTTCGATGCTGCCCGAGCGCCTTTCCACCGATCTCAGCTCGCTCAACTACGGGGAGGACCGCCTCGCCCTCGTCGCCGAGCTCGACGTGGCGAAGGACGGGACCGTGACCGGCTCGGCGGTGTACCGCGCGCTCGTGCGCAACCGGGCGCGCTTGAACTACGACGACGTGGCCGCGTGGCTCGACGGCGCGGGACCGGAACCGGAAGGCGTCGCGCGGGTCGAGGGGCTCGCGGACAACCTGCGGCTCCAGGACCGCGTCGCCGCGGTCTTGAAAGAACGGCGGAAGGAACGGGGAGCGCTCGTATTCGAGTCGCGCGGGACGAAGCCCGTGCTGTCGGGCGGCGTCGTGACGAAACTCGCCTCGGACGGAAAGGACCGCGCCAAGGAGCTCGTCGAGCTCTTCATGGGGGCGGCCAACGGGGCCGTCGCCTCCTTCCTCCTCGGGCGCGGCTTTCCGTGCCTCGCGCGCGTCGTGCGGACGCCGAAGCGCTGGGACCGCATCGTCGCCCTCGCCGCGGAGCGGGGCGCCGCGCTGCCCGCGGAGCCGGATCCCAAGGCGTTGTCGCTGTTCCTCGAACGCGCGAAAGCCGACGATCCCGGGCGCTTCGCGGACCTGTCCCTTTCGGTCATCAAGCTCCTCGGTCCCGGCGAGTACGTGGCGCAGTACCCGGGCGAACCGGGGGAAGGGCACTTCGGCCTCGCGGTGAAGGACTACGCCCATTCCACCGCCCCGAACCGGCGCTATCCCGACCTCGTCGTCCACCGCCTCGTGAAGGCCGCGCTCGCGGGCCGGACGGTTCCCTACGGGCGCGACGAGCTCGACGGTCTCGGCCGCCACTGCACCGAGCGCGAGGACGCCGTCAACAAGGTCGAGCGGCAGGTGGGGAAGTCGGCCGCCGCCCTGCTCCTCGAAAAGCGCGTGGGCGACGTCTTCGACGCCCTCGTGACCGGCGCCGCCGAGAAAGGAACCTGGGTGCGCGTCTCCGATCCTCCCGTCGAGGGACGCCTCGTGCGCGGCAAGGAAGGAGCCGACGTCGGGGACACGCTCCGCGTCCGGCTTACCGCGGTCGACGTCGAGCGCGGCTATCTGGATTTCGAGCGGGCGTGACGGAGGTTCCATGATGATGACGCGACGTGAATTCCTCGAACGGGCGATGAAAGCGGGCGTCGCGATCGGCGCGGGCGTGCTCTTCGGGCGGCCGTGGCCCGCCTACGCCGCGGCGCAAGCCGCGTTCCCCGACCTGGTCGCCGTGAAGAACGGCAAGCCAGAAGACCGCTTCGACCGCGCAATGGCCTCGCTCGGCGGCATGGCCCGCTTCGTGAAGAAGGGCGCGTCAGTCGTCGTGAAGCCGAACATCGGCTGGGACCGCCCGCCGGAAGCCGCCGCCACCACCAACCCGGCGCTCGTCGCGCGCGTCGTCGCGCGCTGCCTCGAAGCCGGGGCGTCGAAGGTCTACGTCTTCGACCATACCTGCGACGAATGGAAGGCGTGCTACAAGACGAGCATGATCGAAAAGTACGCGAAGGAAGCGGGGGCGATCATGGCGCCGGCGTCCGCGCGCGAATACTACGGGACGGTCACGGTGAAGGGGGCGAAGACCCTGACGAGCGTCATGGTCCACGAACTCGTCGCGGAAGCGGACGTCTTCATCAACATGCCGGTGCTCAAGCACCACGGCGGCGCCGGCATGACCTCCGCGATGAAGAACCTCATGGGCGTCGTGTGGGACCGCGGCGCCTTCCATTCGATGGGCCTCGACGCGTGCATCGCGGAATCCTGCCTCTACCGCAAGCCGGACCTCAACGTGGTGGACGCCGACCGGATCATGCTGTCGCAGGGGCCGCGCGGCAACGCCTCGTCGACCTACCGCGCCGAAAAGACGCTCATCGTGTCGCCGGACTGCGTGGCCGCGGACGTCGCGTCCGCCCGGACCATGGGGCAGGATCCGGCGTCGTTCGGCTACATCGCGCTGGCCGCTGCGCGCGGCGTCGGCCGGAAGGATCTCGAAAAACTCAAGATCGAGCGGATCGCCTTGTGAACGCCGAGCCGCGTCGCGTCTACCGCCGCCTGCGGGCGATTCGCGTCGCCATTCAGGCCGCGTACGCCCTCGTTCTCGTCGTCTCGATTCTCGCCGCGGGCGCCCTGTGGGACGCGCTCGCGTCCGCGCTCGCCACGCTCCAGTTCGCGCCCGCCCTCGTGCGCGCGCTCGGCGGCGGTCTCTCCATCGCTTCGGGCGCAGCCGTGGCCGCCGTCGTCATGACGACCGTCCTGACGCTCGTCTTCGGGCGGCTGTACTGCTCGGCGCTCTGTCCCCTCGGCGCCGTCATGGACGCGGCCGCCGTCGCGTCGGGGAAGGGAAGGGCGAAGCGACCGTACCGATATCGAAAGCGGAATCCCTTCCTGCGCTGGCCGATCTTCGCCGCCACCGCGCTCGCCGCAGTCTTCGGCCTCCCGCTCCTTCTCGATCTCCTCGATCCGTGGTCCATCTTCGCCCGCGGTATCCGCTCGCTCGGGAAGCCCGTGGTCGGCATCGCCGTCGCGGGCGTCGACGCCATCGCGCGGCTCTTCGGCCGTTACGGACCGCCGCCCGTTCGCATCGAAGCAGACGTCCTGGTCATGGCCATTTCGTCGCTCGCCTTTGCCTTGATCGTCGCCGCCGCCGTGGCGAACGGGCGCTGGTTCTGCGACCGTCTCTGCCCCGTCGGCGCCGCGCTCGAACTCCTGGCGCGCCGCGCCCGCTTCCGCCCGCGCATCGCCGATTCGTGCGTCCGCTGCGGCGCCTGCGAGCGAGTCTGCCGGACGTCCTGCGTCGACCACGCGGCGAAGGCGGTGGACGCGAGCCGCTGCGTCGTCTGCCTCGACTGCGTTTCGGTGTGCCCGAACGGCTCCATCGCGTTCGCCGTGTCCCGACCAAAGGAAACACGCGCGCCCGTTTCGGTGCCCGAATCCGGACCCGCGGGAAATCCCGAGCGCGGCCCGCTTTCGCGAAGGGAATTTCTCGTCGCGGGCGCGACGGGCGCCGCCGCCCTCGCCGTCACCGCGGGCGCGGCCTCCTCGCGCCGCGTGACGCCGTCCGGGGCGATACGTCTGTCCGGCATCGAGCGTCGCATCGCCGTCGCGCCGGGCGCCGGGGCCCTCGCGCGCTACGCCTCGCGTTGCACCGCGTGCGGCCTCTGCGTCGCCCGCTGCCCGACCGGCGTCCTCGTCCACGCGAGCCCGCGCGCGACGGGCGGCGGAGCGTCGAGCGCGCCGTCGGTCTCTCCCTCGACGGCCGCCCGAACGAACGTCCCGCCGACCGGCGCCCTGACGCCACGGAAGGCGCCGCCCCTCGGCATCAAGGGCGTCCTGTTCCCCTTCATGGATTATTCGCGCGCGTTCTGCTCCTACGACTGCGCCGCGTGCTCGAACGTCTGCCCGACGGGCGCGCTGTCGCCGCTTTCGGTGGAAGCCAAGCGCACCGTGTCGATCGCCGAATCGAAGCTGGAACTCCCGCGCTGCATCGTCATCACGCAGGGAACCCCTTGCGGCGCCTGCGCCGAACACTGCCCCACGGGCGCCGTTTCCATGGCCGCGCGGACCCCGGGCAAGCCGCCCGAACCCTACCTGACGCCCGATCTCTGCATCGGCTGCGGCGCCTGCGAAACCGTCTGCCCCGCGGCGCCCTTGAAGGCCATCTGGGCGGAAGGCCGCGCCGTCCACGCCGTCGCGCGCATCCCTTCGGGCGGCGGCGAGACGTCGGGAGACGAAGGCTTCAAGTTTTGAGCCGCGCTCAGTCGATCCACTCGCGGAGACCGGCCACGTCGTAGACGAGCAATGCCGAACGCTCCGTCTCGACGAGCCCCGCCGCCTCGAGCTTCCGCAAACAGCGATTCACCGTTTCGCGCGTCAGCCCGGCCGCTTCCGCGAGCCCGGTTTGCGTGATCGATAGTCGAACCGTGCCGGCAGCCGGGACGATCGCCGCGGCTCCGCGCGACGCGAGCGCGGCGATGGCGCGCGCGACTTTTTCCGTCGCGCTCTCGGCGTCGAACTCGCCGTGGAGGCGGCAGTGTTCCCGGGCCAGCTCGTCGATCACGAGGTCCTTGAACCACGGCTCCCTGCAAAGCTCGGCGAAGTTGCGGCACCCGAAGCGGAGGAGTTTCGACTCTTCGACCGCGAGCAAGTCGGCGAGGCGCGGCGATCCGGAGCGCAGTTCGGCCAGCCCGAGCCACGAACCTGGTATCGCGTCGCCGAGTGAGCGCGACGATCCTTCCCTGATACGTAGCGACCGCACGCGGCCCGCGGTCACGAGCCAAGCCGCGTCCGACTCGTCGCCCTGATAGCACAGGGCCTTGCCGGCGCGGATCAGGACCAGGGTCGACCAACGTTCGATCCGGTCGAGTTCCCTCGCCGTGAGCGACGGAAGGATCCGCGCGAGTCCGGGATTACCGTCCATGGCGTTCGAGGAGGCCCCACACCGGCGCGAGGCTCCGCATCGGGTAGACGATGCCGACGAGGCCGCCCGGACAGCGGCATTCGACGTAACAGATCATCTCGCGTTCCGCGATGCCGCGCTCGGTTCCTTCGAAGCGGGATCCGTTCGCGCGGATGACGGGCGGCTCCGCTTCCTCGCGCGCCGCGTCGAACGGCAGGTCCGCCACGGACTTCCACGCTGACCTGAGTCCCCGCAGGAGTTCCGCGCCATGGTCGGCGATCGTCGCGGCGCCTTCCGATCCGGCGCCTTCGGCGAATACGATGAGGGGCCGCTTTTCGCCCGTCGTTTCCTTGACGCCGTTCCACGCGTCGATGGCCGCTACGGCGTCTTCGGGTATCCCGACGCGCGGCGAAGCCGGCACGATGAGCGGCCGCGAAGGCTTTTCCGCTTCGGCTTCGCGACCGTAGGCGCGCCGCCCGCCGCCGAGATCCGCCGAGAGTATCCGTACGCGTTCGGGAAGCGATTCGACCAATTCGCCGTACGTCAGCTGGTCGACCATCTTCAGTTCGATGCCGCCGAGTTCCGGCAATAGCGCGTCGAGCGTGGACGCCGCGCGTTCGTGGATTTCCCCGATCGAGTCCAGCTGCCGTTTGGAGAAGCAATCGGGCCTGCGCCAATCGTAGAGCTTCGGTTTCGTGCCAGGGTCGCGGGAGGCGCCCGGTTTCAGGATCGATCCGGTCACGCGCGGATCGTCAGTCGTTTTCGAAGGCGGCAGGCATTCGTCGAGCTCGATCCCGAAGCGTTCGCCGACTACGACGGCTTTGCCCGCGCCTGCGGGCTTGCCGGCCACGACGAGCCGTACGGAGGGCAGGGCGTCGCGTCCCGCGCCGCGCGGATACGGCGCATCCAGCGATATGATCGTCCCGACGGACGCGCGGCGGAGTTCGCCGATCGAATACTCAGCGCCTTCGAACATGATCTCGAAGGGCAGGAGCTCGACGAGTTCGCGCCCGCGGTCCGGCTCCGGATCCGCCGGCGCGTCGCGCTCGAAGCCTTCGACCGCGACTGCGGCGCACGCGCCGGTCCCGTCTTTTCCCCCGAGCACGATGACCGAACCGCGGCCGATGAAACGGCCGTCGAAGACGATCTCCTGGTCCTGGCCCGCGTAGATCGTCGATCCCGCGACGACGGTTCCGGGCTCGAGCCCGGCGGCTTCCTACGCCGACATCCACCCCCTCGTCACGACGACGTCGAGCCTGCCTTTGGCCGAAAACAGCGTATCCATGGGACCTCCTCGGAGCCGTTACGAGCCCCTCGGTACGGAAGAGTATAGCATCAGGATGGCGCGGTCGGTGACGAGCGACTGTGATGTCACGTCACGGACGGAAGGAAAAGGGCATGCGCATGCGGCGGGGCCGGTCGGCTCCGCCTCGACGGAAACCGCCGACCGCCGCGCGGCATTACTAATACCTTCATTGGTAAGTCGACACGCAAAGCGTGTCTTTGTTAATAGGAAGGTATTCGTGCTAATGCTTTCATCAATGCCAAATGGCCTATGCCATTTAGCATTGATACCTGGTTTTATGTATAGCTACTTCCAAAAGCATTAGTAAGCCGCCAGTCCCCGGTCCGCGGCCGGGATGAGGCCCGTCGCGATGCTCGTGAAGACCGCTCCTTGTTCGACGCGGCCCGGAAAAAGGTTTTCCAGCATGCGGATGAAGACGGGCACTTGCGACGAACCGCCCACCCGCACGACGCGTTCGATATCCGCGGGAACGAGTCCGGCCCGTTCGACGGCTTCGAGGGTGAGGAGCTTCGCCGCGTCGACGCGAGACGCGACGAGCGACTCGAATTCGCCGCGGGCGAGCGTTTCCGAAAACGACACGTGCGGAGGCACGGCGAAGGCGATCGTCGCGGCCTCGGCGTCGGACAGCGTGATCTTGGCGCCGTCGATCTCCGCGAAGAGGGGATAGCAGCGGTTGCGGTCGAGGAAGTCGAGGAGGCCGGTGAGCATGCGCCTGAGTTCGCGGTCCGATTGGCGGATGAGCTCGCGGATGGAATTCCGTGTGTGCTGGAGATCGGCGAGGGGCAACGAATGGAAGCTTTCCACCTGCCGCGTGAGCCACACGGGCGTCTCGAGCCGCGTGCCGGTCATCGTGCGGTACGTGGCGCCGGCGCCGAAGTGGCGGGCGACGCGCGCGCGGGAGATGTCCTCGTTCAGGAGGAAGCCGCCGAGATTCGCGCCCGCCGTCGACAGGATGTCCACCGCGTCTTTCCCGAGCCGCGCGACGGTGACGTCGAGCGTGCCGCCGCCGAAGTCGAACACGAGCGTGACGCGGTTCGCGACCGCGGCCAAGCCGGCGGCCGCCGCCACGGGCTCCGGGACGAAGGACACGCGCTCGAAGCCGGCGATGCGGCACGCTGCCCGGAAGCGGTCTTCGAGCGCGCGGTCGGTGGCCGCGTCGGGCGACAGGGTGACGGGACGGCCGAGCACGAGTTCGGTCTCGTTCCGCCCGACGGCTTCGTCCGCGCGCCGCTTCACTTCCCGGAGGAAGATGCCGACCAGCGCCTCGGGCGACATCTTCTCCCCGAAGATGCGCGTGCCCGTGAAGTATTCGTCCTTGAGCGCGAGCTTGAGGCCCTGGAAGAAGCGGAAGCGCGAATAAAGATCCCGCTCGCCGCGGAAGCGCTCGAGGGCGGCCGTGTAATCCTCCATCGCGCGCGCGCCCACCGACGCCCGCCTGTCCCGCTCGAA
Organism: uncultured Treponemataceae bacterium; assembly: GCA_964482955.1. Taxonomy (GTDB): domain Bacteria; phylum Spirochaetota; class Spirochaetia; order Treponematales; family UBA12059; genus JAPLSN01. The sequence goes on from CAYZZW010000086.1 coordinate 9,838, forward strand.
GTAGAGGAGGGAGGGGATGACGCCGCCTTCGCCGAGGTCGAGCACGCGCGCGCCCGCGCCGTCGCGCACCGTCACGACCGTGTTGGACGTCCCGAAATCGATGCCGTACATGCCTTCTCCTCGGAAAAGCAACCTCTGATGAAACCGACCAACCGTTGAAAGGCAACCAAGGAGGCACGTAGATTTTGCCACGGAGGTTACGGAGGTGAAAAGGTGAGAAAGGGCAATGCCCATTTCGTTTGAAGGGGAGGATGAGAGCACGGGAATCGTGGTAGCGTCAAGACATGGCGGCGGGAAGGTAGGGGAAATGGATTTGAAACATATTGAGACTGTCTTTTTCGACATGGGTGGGACCTTGCTCGATTTCCATCGGGCTCCGGACCCTGGTAGACTCGTTCGTGTTCAGCTACGGCTCCGGCGCGATGAAACCGCGCGGGGAAATCTTCATGAAGGCGATGGCGGAGCTCTGTGCGGACCCGCTGACGTCGCTCATGGTCGGCGACAGCGTCGAGGCCGACATGCGCGGCGCGAAGGCGTGCGGCATGCGAACCTGCCTGTACGACCCCGACGGTCTTTCCCCGTCCGACCCGGCGATCGACGCGCGGATCGCGCGCTTCGGGGAGCTGCCCGCCGGCTGTCCGTAAACCCGCAGTAGGGGTGGCGGAAAACGAAAAGAAGACGCTTTGGGCGTCTTCTTTTCGTTTGGAGCCAGGGGGAGTAGCGGAGCCGGGGGCGGCGGATGACGCGTTGCGCGATCCTGCCCGTCCGGCCGGTATTCCCCCTTCCTTATTTCTTGCGCTTGATCGTGTCGAAGCCGCAGTAGGGGACGAGGGCGGGCGGGATGGCCACCGTGCCGTCTTCCTTCTGGAAGTTCTCGAGGATGGCGATGATGCCGCGCGAGCACGCGATGGCGGTGCCGTTCAGGAGGTGCGCGTACTTGTTCTTGCCGTCGTCGTCCTTGAAGCGGACGTTGAGGCGGCGCGATTGGAAGTCCGTGCAGTTGGAGGTGCTCGTCACCTCGCCCCACTCGCCGCCGTTGCGGCCGGGCATCCAGGCCTCGAGGTCCCACT
>CAYZZW010000087.1:0-10839 GCA_964482955.1 uncultured Treponemataceae bacterium
CGAGGTGGATGAGCACGCGCGCGTCCGGCTCCACGTTGACCGTGTCGCGGTGCTGGGCCAAAAGCGGCGAGGAAACCTTCACGACTTCCGATACGCTCTTCAGCACGTCGAGCACCTGGTCCTTGGCGGCGAGCGGCACTTCGAGACGCTTCCCGACGATCTGCGCCACCTTGCGGATGCCGTCGGAGGGCGAGCGGATCGTGTACGACGCGGGGCCGGTTTTTTCGAGGATCGGATCGGCGCTCGTCGCGTCCCCTGAGAATGAAAAGACGCACGAATCCCCCGTCTCCTCGACGACGAGCTCGACGTCCTCGTAGACGAGGTCCACGCGCGTGTCCGGCGCGTCCCGGAGGAAGACGAGCGGGTGGCCGGCCAGGAGGGGCAGGGCGGCGGCGTAGTCCTCGTCGAAACCGTAGGGATTTTTTCCCCGATAGAGCGCCGCCACGACGGCGTAGTCCTGCGCCGTCATCCCGGGCGCCTCGCGCGCGATCAGGCGCGCGTCGGACACTTGCTTGCCCGCGCCCCACGAACCGTTCTTGAGACGCTTTTGCGAATACGCGTAGAGCCATCCGTGCTTCGTCTCGAGCTGCCAGACGAGGCGCTCGGAGCTTTCGTCGGCCGCGTCCTTCGCCGCGGGTTTCAGGGCCATGAGCAGCTTGAACTTGGCCTCCCACGCCTTGTCCGCGCCGTAGAGCGCGGCTAGCGTCGTCCGGACGCCGAGCGTCTCGGACAGCGCCTCCGCGCGCGCTCGGAAGCCGTCGACGCCGGCGTCCGCCAGGGCGGAACACAGCTCCAGCTCGTACCAGCGCGCGCCCGAGTCGCGGAATTCGTCGGCGGTTTCGGCGAGGTTCTTCGCGTCTTCGTCCGGCAGCTTCCCGATCCAGCTCATGCCGATCGCGAAGAGGAGGAGGTCGAGGGAGGTCGACAGTCCGTCCGCGCGCTTGCGCACGTCGTAAAAGAAGGTTTTGGCGGCTTCGGCCTTGCCCAGGTTGCGGAAGATCGCCCAGAGGATGGCGGCCGCGGCTTGGTATTCCGGCCGGTTGTCCTCCACCCAGGTCTTGAGCTTGGCCGGAGTCGCGATGCCGCGCGCCAGGTACCAGAGCGCCTGGAGCGGAAAGAGCGGCGTGTCGGCGAAGAGCGGACTTTTCGGCGGGGCGTCCTTGAAACAGGCCGCGTCGAGGTCCGTCTGTCCGCCCGCTTCGTCGCCTGCAAGGTAACGGGCCAACGCGCGAGCCGCCGAGGGCTTGACTTCCTTCAATACCGCCTGTGGCCCGGCGGTCTGCAAGATCCGCATCGCCCGATATTCCGCGGATGCCCCCGCGCCCTTCGTTATGTACGCCTCCACGACCGGGTGGGCGATCCGGCCCCCGGCGGCCAGCGCGGAGTCGAACACGTATACCGCGACTTTCCGAAACGACGGCGGCAAGATGCCCAGAGAGCCGCGGCCGTCGAGGAAGCGGAGCGCGAGGGTCGCGAACCTGGTCCACAGCGCCGTGTAATTCTGGTTTTCGAGGCCGAGTCGTTCGAAGCGAAGCTGCTGCCACGCCTCCGCCACCTTGGCCGCGTCGCCCGAGACCGTCGCGGCCATGAAGCGCAGGTACGCGATTTCCGATTCGTACGAAAGCCCCTCCGTCGACGCGTATGGGATGTAACCGACCTTGTAGAGCCGCTCGAGCAGCGCGCGCGCGAAAGCCGGTTCGTTGTCGGCCCAGTCGTCGAGGATGAGGAGGGCGGCGTCCTGGCGCGCGCGGTACCAGCGTTCGCCGCCCCGCCCGCGCCACTCGTCGAGCAAGCCCGCCTCGGCGAGCGACATGAGCCAGTCGCGGAGCTTGCCCTTGTTCGGGCTCGGATAGCCTGGGACGGGAAATATCCCGTCGATCAGCGTGACGATACGCGGGTACGGTCGGTCGGCCAGCAGGATCGACAAGAGCCGTACCACGACCCTGATCTCGGGACTGAAAGCGGAGGGATCGATCGGCGCGCGCGTCATGCCGTCATCCTACCCAAGGCTCGCCTGATCCGTCGAGCCGTCTTGGGTAGTTCGGGGCGCTGTCCGGAAAGGGCTTTCGCTCAGAGGTCCATGCACGCCCGGGCTATCGTGTCGGCGCCGTTTTCCTTGAACTCGTATGTCTCGGCGAATTTCAGGCGCTCCTCCATGTTCTCGAAGCGCGTCGGCAAGTACGAGTACAGCGCGTCCTTTCCGAAGTAGACGGATTCCCAGAGCGAGTTGTAGCCGGACGGGCAGGCGAGGAGGTCGACCGCGGCGTAACAGTCGGAGACGGGGAACAGGCCGTCCTCGAAATCGGAGGTCGCCACCGTGTCCCATCCTTCGTCGGCCAGGTAGGAATACGTCTTCTTCGCGTCTTCGACCGTCTTGGCGTCGCCGCGCAGGCAGAGCATGAACACGGGCTTGTCGCCGGAAACGCCGAGTCGTTCGAGCGCCGTCGCCCGCGGCAGGATCTCGTCGCGGTTCCGCAGGATCACCGGATCGACGACGCGCATCGGAAAGGGCAGGCGGCCGAACGGCTCGAGGGCGAAGCGCTCGTCCCACGCTTCCGGCTCGAACGAGAGGACGCGGTCGGGCAAGGGAATCCGGTACGCGGAGTGGTCGAGGTTGATCGACGTGAACACCTTTTTGCAGCCCAGCGCCGGCAACATCGCGTCCACGCACATCCAGTGCTTGTTGACGATGAGGATATCCGGCTTCCGCTCCTCGAGGGCCTTGAAGAGCGCCGAGTCCCGGTACTTGTCCGGTCCGAGTTCGCGCTCGTCCTCGAGCGGCAGTTCCGCGTGACGGAGGCCGACGCGCTCGCAGAGCGCCCCGGCGGCGGGAAGGGGATTCAGGATCTCGAACTCGACGGCCGGGTCCAGACGCCGGAACCCGAGCCCGATGGACATCCCGATGACGACGTTGCCCGTGCCGGTCGTCGCGCTCGTGTAGTATACGACGCGCACTGATCAGCAGGTGAAGAAGAAGCTGAAGGGCGCCGCCGGCCTGAGCACTTCCAGGGTCGGATCGTCGAAATCGTCGAACGAGACGAGGCGGTCGTCGCTTGTGCCGGTGAAATCGTCGGTCACGTAGAACTTCTTGTTCGTGATCGCGACGAACTTGGTCGGGCGCGGGATGATCGGAGTCGTCGAATCCGAATTCAGCGGAACCACGCCATATCCGTAGCTCCGGAGCACATCGAGGTCGCGCGATAGTTCGAGGATGACGCCCGAGTTGTCGCCGCTGCCAAACGACTGGCAGGCGCTCACGTAAACGCGATCCCCTTTGACGATGACGTCATAAGCGGTCGGAGTTGACGGGAACGTCGGTGGGGACGCAAAAGCGCCCAATAACGTCGAGGTCGTTTGGGACGCCAGGATCATGGAGCCGGACGGTAATTTCGGATCGAGCTTGAACAAGCAGGGGGTGCCGCTCGAATTGTTTGTGAGCAGATACAGGATGCCGTCGTCGTCCACGGCCAGTCCGTAGGTGGCCCAATTATTGATGACGATCGAGGCGGGCAAGGTGATCGGCGTGTCGGTACCCGTCTCAATCGCACTGATGGATAGAGAGAACAGACCGCTTGCAGCGGGAGCGGGAGTGGCGTGGTAGGACGCATGGTAGAGGATGCCCGTCTTCCGGTCGATCGCGATCGCGTACGTGTTCGTAGAGCCGAACCCGGAATCAAGCTGCAAGGGATCCGGGGCGTTGTCCGTGATGCCCTTATAGCACAGAATGGATTGACCCGCTGCGCCCGACGTGCCCACGTACATCCTGCCGAATTGATCGAAGTCGAGATCGTACGGATATACCGCGCCCGGCACGGTCAAGGGAGCGGCGCCAGACATGTCGTCGAATTGCCAAATGATGCTCGAGCCCCGGCACGGCACGATCATTTTTGTTTCGAAGGAGGATGTCAGGCTGACCTTGTTGACGCCCGGGACGAGGTCGACGGTTGTTTCGGCCGTCCGGCGGGCTATGGGACTCGTATCTCCAGGCACGACCGGTGCGGACAGCGAGATGGTCCGCGACGGGCCAGCCGGCACAGATATAGTCAGTTCCGACGCGTCCGGGGCGAAGGTTTCGCTGACCGGCGCCATGCCGGGGCCGCTCACCGTGATCGTGACGGATTCCAGGACCGGAATGACGGCGGCATCGACGGGGCCGCGCGAAGTCTCGGCGGTCCACGCCGAGAGGTCGAAACTGATGGAGGCGTTGCCGCCGAACAAGGCGGAACAGGCGGACAGGCAGAGCGCGGCGAGCGCCGCCATGATCGGGAACGACTTTTTCATATCCCCTCCCGGGTGCATCGGGTCGGATTCAATGAAGACTTCAAGTCAAGTATACTCCCCTTGCCGCGATATTTCATCCGGCAATCGGCGGGCTTCGCGCGGCCGCGCACGTCATTGACCGCCGCGCCGGATGGGCCTATCATGGTTCCGTGCCCCTGACGCCGGGGCCGCATGCATCAAAGTCCGATACGAGGCCGTGTCCGTGAAGCGAAGTTCCCTGCGAACCACGTATTTCCGCGCCATTTTCCTGCCGGCGGCGGCGACCGCCCTCCTCGTGTTCGCGATGTTCGTCTTCCGCTCGCTCTCCGCGGGCGCGCTCGGCCAGGACGACGTCCCGTTCCTTTCGCTCGCGGTCTGCGCGGGGCTCGGGCTCGCCGCGCTCCTCGGGATCCTCGTGGGCCGCGCCATGGCCAAGCCCGTCCTCTCGCTCGTGCGGACCTCGAAGGCGCTCGCCGGCGCGGACGCGGCCGAAGCCGCCGGCGACGACGAGCCCGGCGGCATCGACGAGATCGCGGGCCGTCTCGAGGCGGACATCGCGCGGCTCGGCGGGCTCGTCGGGAACCGCACGCAGGAACTGGAGAGCGCCTACGCCCAGCTCATCAAGAAGGACGAAACCGTGCAGCGGGAACTCCGCATGGCCAACTTCGTCCAGCAGAAGATGATCCCCAAGTCGGACGAGCTTCCGGACCGGCCCGAGCTGGTCGTGGCCGCCTACTACGGCGCGCGCGACAAGGTCGGGGGCGACCTCTACGATGTGATCAGGATCGGCAAGAACGCGTACGCGCTCCTCGTCGCGGACGTCTCCGGCCACGGCGTGCCGTCGGCCCTCATCACGGCCGCCGTCAAGTCGGCGTTCCGCGCGCGCGCCCGGTTCGGCGTGTCGCCGGCCGCCGTCCTCAAGGACGTCAACGCGGAGCTCGTCAAGCTGATCCGCGACACGAACCATTACGTCACGGCGTACTTCGCCGTGATCAACCTGGAGACGGGGAAGTTCGAGTACGCGTGCGCCGGCCACCATCCCGCCTACCTGCGCACGCCCGCCGGCGGAACGCGCCGCCTCGAATGTCCCGGCAGCTTCCTCGGCGTCTTCGACGACGCGTCGTTCGAGACGAGGGCGCTCACGCTCGACCCGAAGACCCGCGTGCTCATCTTCACGGACGGGATCGTCGAAACCCGCAACCCGCTGTCGGAGGAATTCGGGCCCGCGCGGCTCGAGGACTTCCTGAAGCGGCGGGAAGATCCCCATCCGGCCGGGACGATCGCCGCCCTTCTCCGGGATCTCGAAGCCTTCGCGGGCGGGGCGCCGCGCCACGACGACCAGACGATGATCCTCGTGGAATTCCGGGGCGTCTGCGAAGCGGGAACGGCGCAGGAAGGCGTCGTCCGCGAAACCCGCGACTCGCCGGATTCCGGGGGCGACGAGGACATCCAGGACGAGCTGGAACGGCCCGGATTCACCGAGCTGCTCTCCGCGGGGCGCCTGGCAGAGGCGCGGAGCCTCCTCCTTCCCCTGCTCGGCAAGCGGCCGAACGACCCCGCGCTGCTCAACAACCTCGGCATCGCCGAGTTCCGGCTCGGCAAGCTGGACGCGGCCCGCGTCGCCTTCGAGCGCGCCGCGGAACTCGCTCCCGACGATCCGCGCATCGCGCGCAACCTGGACATGGCGAGGCGCGGCTGCGACGCCCGCTTCGACTGACGGAGACACGACATGACTCAGATTCCCCTGGCGCTCGGGCGCCGTCGCGACGGTTCCCTCGAATACGGAATGCCGATCTGGTTCCGCATCCTCTCGGTCGGCATCCTGGCGGTCATCGCGGCCGCCTCGATCGCGGGCGGCTCGCCTGGCGCCCTCGGAGTCGTCTGCATGGCGCTGCTCCTCCTCGGCGCCGCGTACGAGGAGCGCTGGATCGTCGACCGGACGTCGAAGACACTGGTCCACGTCGCCGGCTTCCTGCCCTTCACGCGCCGCACCGGCGTCCCCTTCGACGCGGTCGTCAGGGTCCGCGTCGACGCGGTCGCCTCGAGCGCGTTGCCGGGCTCCGAATCCGAGCGCCGCATCGTCGACGAGACCCTCGGCGCGGCCACGTCCGCCGACGCGATCGCGACCCGGCTCGGAAAGCGCGGCCAGCGCCGCGGCAAGGTGCTCGTGAACCTGCTGATCGAGACGAAGGACGGCGACGTCCTGCTCGTCGATCTCGTGCCCGCGTCGAGGCTCCAGAAGATGCGGGATCTCGCCGAGCTGTTCGCCGGCGAGATCGGCGTGCCCGCCGTCTGACGCCGCGCGGGGGATACGCATGGAAACGGAACCGGGGTCGATCGGTCGGGCGGTACGCGCGCCCGCGCGAACGGCCGGCTATCTGGTCGCAGCGGCGTATTTCGCGATGGCGTTGCCCGTCATCACCGCGGCCATCCATCTCAATCCGTCCGGCGTTCCGCCGCCTTCGCCCTTCGATTCCGGCCTGGTCCCGTCCGCGATCGCCGTCTCGGTCGGCGCGGTCATGTTCGCGGGATACGCGATCGTCCTGCTCGCGCGCGGTTCGGCCCTCTTCGTCGGCGCCGCGATCGCGGTCATGACAGCCGAGTGGGGTTTCACGATAGCCCTCGGTTCCCTGCACCAGGATTACTCGGTCCATTGGCTGCAGGTCGTCGTCGCGATCCTCTTCGTGCTCGATACGCGGCTCGACCGCTTGGTGAGCGCCCGCGCGCTGCGCGAGGCGTCCCGCGGGCTGTTCGCCGTATCCGTCATGCTGGCGTTCGCCTATTGCGCCTGGCTGATCGTCGTCGGGCACGGGATCGTCGCGCGGCAGGAACCCCGGCTCGTGGAGAGCATCTGGTACAACAGTTACAATCTGGCCGCGCTGCCGTTCATCGCGGTCGGCGTCGTCAGGCTCAAGACCGCGGGTTATCGCAGCGTCCGGCTGGCGCCGCGCGGATTCGCGGTTGACGGCCGCGATTTCTCCGGCTATCTGGGAACGGTGAATGGCGTCATGGCCCGCGAATTCATCAAAAACGCCGGCACGGGAATCAACTGCGCGACGCTCGCGGGCAGCGTGGACCGGGAACTCTCGTCGTCGGACGGTCTTTCCGCCGACGCTGATCGCGCGGATCCGATGGATTCGATGGATCCGAAGGATCCGAAGGATGCCGCCTCCCCCGCGACGGACCGCGACGGAGCTCCGTGCGCGGCGCGTCCGGGCGAACGTCCGGACATATCGGCCGAAGCGTGCGCCCGGTGCGTCGAAGAACCGCTCAAGGCGACGGGATGCCGCACGTACCGCCGGATCTACAAACGCGTGAACGACATCAGGAAACTCCTCGAAGCCCTGGAGATCGGCACCATCCTCAATCCCGACAACAAGATGAAGGTCGTCGAGCGCGGATGGAAGCTGCGTCTGTTCGACGATGTCCGCGTGTCGGACGCGGACTACCGGCGCGCGCCTTCGGGCGGTGACGGATCCCGATCGTAAAGGGCGGATCAAACCCCGACATTGAAATGTCCAATATGTCCAATATGTCCAAAATCTCCCGCGTCTGAAAGTGTCCGGACAGTTTTTCCGAGCTGCGTTTTCGCGCGGACGCGGCTATGATGGCCTTGTCGGATTCATAACCATGGCTCATCTAAAAAAAAGCCCGGGCCGTCCTGGTACCCCCCACGGACGGCCTCATTTTTTTCTGGCGGTTCGAGGATCAGTCCCGCGCGAGGGCGACGACGAAGCGTGCCGCGCCCATGAGCGCGAGCAGGACCGGATAGTACGCGAGCGGGGCGAGGAAGATCATCGCGTCGGGGCCGAACTCGGCGTACTCCATGCCGCTGACCGGGCCGGCGAGGGCCAGCGCCGCGACGAACAGCGCGGCGAAGGCGCCGAGCGACTGCCAGACGTACGGCCAGATACGCGGCGCGAATACGCCGAGGACGGCGTTCGCCAGACACCACGCCAGGACGATGAGGGCCGCGAGGTTCCAGCCGAGGCGCGGCGCGCGTGCGATCCGGCACGCGACGAGCGCAACGAGGATGAGGGCGAGGGCGACCGCCCCCTGGAGGAACGGCGCGTTGGCGATTGAGCGGATCACGCCCGCGGTCCGTCGCTTTCTCGCGTGTCTTCGGCCGCCTTCGCGTCCGGCGCGGCGCGAGTGTCCCCGTGCGCGTTCGCGAACGTCGCGAGCCCGAAGCGGCGAGCCAGCGCCGGATAGACGGCGCGGTACGCGAGGGCGTCGAGCGCGACCGCGAGGCCGAAGGCGGCGAGGATGACCGGCGCGCTCGAGCCGAGCTTGAGGACGGGAGCGAGGAAGAGTCCGTAGAGCGTCAGGAACCCGAAGAAGGCCAAGCCGATCAGGATGAAGTTGACCGCGGTCGCCGCGGCGACGAAGATCGCGGCATTGCCCGGGCGTTTCACGGTTTTCCGTCCGCTTTGGCGGCCCTGGCGGCGTTCCGGTCCGCGACGACCGTGGCGATGACGAGGAGGATGCCGCACACGACCACGGACGAGTCGGCGATGTTGAAGGTGGGCCAGCGTTCGAGCCCGAAGAGGCCGAAGAACTTCACGCTGATGAAATCGACGACGCCGTCCGCGCGGAAAATCCGGTCGACGATGTTGCCGAATCCGCCGCCCACGATGCCGGCCGCCGCCCAACGCTGGAGCCGGGTCAGGCTTCCGTCGCGCAGGCAGTAGACGATGACGGCGACGAGGACCGCCGAGGCGACGACCACGAAGAGGAGGGTCTTGAGCCAGTCCGGGAAGCCTTCGCCGAAACTGAAGGCGACGCCCTTGTTCCGCTGGTGGACGATCCAGAGGAGATCTCCCCCGAAGCGCGCGTGGACGGCGTTCGGGGCGATGACGGCGGCGACCGCGGTCTTGACGGCCTGGTCGAGGACGAGCACGAGGACGCTGAGCGAAAAGGGCGCGAGGCGCTTGGCGAGCGTGGTTTCCATTGTTACTCCAAAAAGACGGTCACAAGCCCGTCGGAAGATCGATGAAGGCAGCGGCGATGCCCGTTTCGAGGGCCAGCTTGTCGGCCACGGCCCTGACGCCGTGGGTTTCGGTGGCGTAGTGTCCGGCGCAGAGGACGTTGACGCCGGCTTCCTCGGCCGCGTGGTAGAACTCGTGCGAGCTTTCCCCCGTGACGTAGAGGTCGATTCCCCCGGCGGCCGCGTCCCGGAATTCCGGGATCGCGCAGCCCGACACGACGGCCGCCGTGCGGACGTCCCGCGGTCCGAAGGCGAGGAGGCTCCGGGGCGGGGTGCCGTCCGGCAGGACGCGGCGCACCGCCTCGTCGAGCGGAAGAGGCGCCGGAAAGCGTCCCGAAAGGCCGAGCGCCTTGCCGCCTTCGAAGCCGAACGGTTCGAGCGCTTCGAGGCCGAGCAGGCGGCAGAGGACGGCGTTGTTGCCCACGACCGGCGCCGCGTCGAGGGGCCCGTGGCAGGCGTAGAGCGCCAGGTCGTGTTCGAGGAGGAAGCGGAGCCGTTCGCGCGCCGGGCCGACGACGCGCTCGTTCTTTCCCCAGAAGATGCCGTGGTGGACGAAGAGGACCTGGGCTCCGGCGTCGCGGGCGCGGCGCATGGACTCGAGGCAGGCGTCCACCGCGAAGGCCACGGTCGTGACCTCTCCGGGCGAACGGCCCACCTGCACGCCGTTCAGCGACGCGTCGGCGCGCTCCCATCCTTCGAAATCGAGGAAGCCTCGGAACCACGAGTCCAAGCCGGTCAGATCCATGGGGCGAGTATACCTGCCCGGGTTTCGGGCGTCCACATCGTCTTGACCCGTATCGACGCGGAGCATACTCTGATCCGTCCGACGGCGTCCGTATCGCGCGGAGCGCCGCATCCTTCCAGACAGGAGCTTTATATGAAGAAACCGATGTTCGCGGTCGCCCTCGTCGCCGCCATCGCGCTGTTCGCGGGCTGCCCGGCCAAGAAGGCCGAGCCCGCCAAGCCCGCCCAGGCCGCCGTCACGACGCGCCTCCTCACCGACGCCACCGGCGTCGACGACAAGTCCTTCAACGCCGCCGCCTGGCGCGGCATCCTCGAGTTCTACGGGGACACGTGGGAGAATCCCAAGGGCAAGGGCACGAACTACGACTGGGTGACCGCCCAGACCATGGACTTCTACGTCCCGAACCTCAAGCAGGCTTCCGACGAAAAGTACGGCCTCATCATCGTCACCGGCTTCACCTGGGCCGACGCCCTCACGGAAGTCGCGCCGATCTACCCGAACCAGAAGTACCTCATCGTCGACGTCGACTGGGTCGGCAAGCCCAACGTCATGGAAGCCACCTACGCCGAGCACGAAGGCTCTTACCTCGTCGGCGTCGCCGCGGCGCTCAAGGCCCAGGCCGACGGGATCAAGGATCCGAAGTTCGGCTTCATCGGCGGCATCCCCGGACCGGTCATCACCAAGTTCGAGGTCGGCTACATCCAGGGCATCCGCTCCGTGCTGCCGAACGCCAAGGTCGTCGACTACTACGCGAACGACTGGGGCAAGCCCGAGCTCGCCAAGGCGCAGGCGAAGAACTGGTACGATTCCGGCGTGTACGCCATCTTCTCCGCCGCCGGCGGCACCG
>CAYZZW010000088.1:0-10566 GCA_964482955.1 uncultured Treponemataceae bacterium
GTGGCGTAGGTGCCGCCGAAGCCTTCCGTGGTGGCGCCGTAGGGCACGTAGTCGAGGAGGCTCTGCGCCGTGGTGCGGATCACCGCGATGACGTCGGCGCCCTGGGCCGCGGCGGCCTTGGCCTGCTTCACGTCCTCGTGGATGTTGCCGGTGGCGACGATGAGGTAGAGGAGGGGATCGTTGTTGCGTCCCTTCCACTCGGCCTGTTTTTCCTCGCGCTTGCCGCGGTTGGCCTTGATGCGGGCGAAGGCGGCGTCGACGAGCTCGTCGGCCTTCTTCTGGATGGCGTTCCGGTCGCCGAGGGGGACGGTCGAGACGTCGAAGCCCTCGGCGATCTTGCGGTTGAGGTCGCGCACCGTGCCGCCCTGCTTGAGGAGGGCGTTCACGTACCAGATCGCGGCGCCGTCTTCCAGCTTGTCGCGTAGCCTGTCCACGACGAGGTTGGGGACGGGTACGCCGTCCGAGTTGGCGTCGTCGGCGCCGGCCAGGCGGAGGGTGGCGCGTTCCACCGTGACCGAGGTGTGGCCCTCGATGAAATCGAGGACGGGGGCGGCGATGCGCTCGGCGAGGCTCCTCGCTTCGGCGATCCGCTCCTTGGGCAGTCCGAGTTTCTCTTTCATGCGTGCTCCAGGGGGATTTCTGGCGATGTCCGGCGCGACCGCCGGGGACGCGGAGGACCGCGCTACTATCGTCATTTCGGGCCCTTCCTGTCAATCGGCAAGCGGCCGCCGTGCAATCCGGGGCGAAGCGTCGTATACTCGTTTCACGCGCGGCGTCCGGCCGCGACGAAGCTTCCGGAGGTATCGATGAAAACGGATTCGCGCCGCTTCGCGGCCTGTTCGATCGCGGTCGCCCTGCTCGTCATGGCGACGCTCCCGCTCGCGGCCCAGCGCGAGCCGTCCGCGGTGTTCGCGGCGGCCGGCTTCAGCGCGGTGAACAAGAAGGGCGTCGGCCCCGTGCTGCCGGCCGACTTGCAGGCCGCCGGCCTCGGGACCTCCCTCGCGGGCAAGCCGCTCCTCGTGTTCGTGTATCCGGGCTCGGGCAAGGCCGCCGCCGACGCCTTGGCCCAGCTCGACGCCGCGGGAATTCCGGGCGTCGGTTTCCTGGCCCTCGCGACCTCCGCCAAGCCTGGAACGGAGCAAGCTTCTTCCTATCGAGCCGTCGTCGTCGCCCCGAATCCCGCCGCGCTCGTCCAGAAGCTCGGGAAGCCCAAGGGCCCGGCGTGGTTCGTGGCCGACGCGGACGGAACGGTGGTGTCGGTGAAGATCGGCGCGATCGACCAGAAGAAGGTGAAGTACGGCGAGCTCGCGCTGGCCGTCAAGAACGCGTATCCCGCCAAGGCCGTGCCGCCCGAGGCGCCCGGTGCCCCCGCCTCTCCGTCGGCCGCAGCGCCCGCGTCGCCGTCATCCCCGGGGGCGGCGTCTCCCGCCGGTGCGACGTCTAGCGGCGCCGCGGCCTCCGGACCCGCCCAGCCCGCCGGCGCGACGCCTCCGACCGCGCCCGGCGCGCCGGGAACCTCGTCTCCCGCAGGAGCCGTGTCTCCGGGCGTCGCCGCGACACCCGCCGGGCCGACGGCTCCGACGGTCGCGGCTCCGACCGCGCCGACCGTTCCCGCCCCGGCGGCGCCCGCGGCGCCGAAAGACAACACGCGCCTGGGCGTCAAGCCGAACGCGGGCGTCGCGGACCTCGAGTTCATGTCGCAGGTCGAGATCGAAGTGGTCGCGGAGCTCAACCTGGCGCGCACCGATCCCCAGGGCTACGTCGCGTACCTCAAGGAATACCGCTCGTTCATCAACAACGGCATCTATCAGAAGCCTGGCGAAATCGGCATCAGGCTCAGCGAGGGGACGAAGGCCGTCGACGAGGCGATCAAGGCGCTGTCGGCGCAAAAGCCGCTTCCGCCCTTCGCGGCGTCCAAGGGCATGTGGCAGGCCTGCCGCGACCACGTGAAGGACCAGGGGCCGAAGGGCGCCGTGGGCCACGACGGCTCGGACCGCAGTTCGCCCTTCGACCGCATGAACCGCTACGGCTCGTGGCAGTCCACCGCCGGCGAGAACATTTCCTACGGCGGCAAGACCGCGCGGGACATCGTCATCCAGCTCATCGTCGACGACGGCGTCGCGTCGCGCGGGCACCGCAAGAACATCTACAACGCGCAGTTCCTCGTCGTGGGCGCCGCCGTCGGCCCCCACAAGGTCTACGGCGCCATGTGCGCGATGGACTTCGCCGGCGGCTACGCCGAGAAGTGACCGACCGCAGAGGAAACCGACCCACCGTTGAAAGGCAACCACGGAGTCACGGAGTTTTGTACCACGGAGATCACGGAGAAGAAGGAAGAGAAACAAAAGAAAAGTTCAAGAGAAGCAAACTACTATTGAGATTAAGCCATGGGGCGGCGGGGCATTACGCCGTTCCGTGGCTTTTATAATGCGGTTGAAAAATGGGCTACTTCCTTGTCATGCATGACGCGAGAAGTTCGAATGCGTCGGCATGGACGAACACAGAGGGAAGTAGAGTTTATTCCGCAATGAACGTGTCAAACACCAACCCTCTTCCTTCGTGCCCTTCGTGTTCCTTTCTTCGTGCCCTTCGTGTCCGACTTCAAAATCAGATCGTGAAGCGGGCGGTTTCCTTGGTGACGGAATCGATGGATACGGCGGTCTGTTCGATGAGGCGCGACACCTCGAAGAACGCCTTGCCGATGTCCTCGATCTCCTCGGTGATGCGCGTCGTCTCGCGCTTCGTGGCGGCCGCGCGGTCCTGGAGGATGCGGAAGTCCTCCAGCACGGCCTTGGTGCCCTCGCTCATGTCGCGGGCGCCTTCCTTGACGCGCTCGGTGATCGCGTTCATCGCCCCGAGGGCTTCGAGCACCTGCCGCGAGCCGGCGCTCTGCTCGTCCATCGCGTTGCGGATGCCGTTCTCGATGTCGCTCACCTGGCCGATGAGGCCGGCCACCTCGTCGAAGCTGAGTTCCGCCTCGCCCGAGACGTTGACGACGTGGTCGATCGATTCCTTGATCTCCTTGAGCTTCGAGCCGATTTCCTTCGACTGGACGGCGCTCCGTTCGGCCAGGTTGCGGATCTCGTCGGCCACCACGGAAAAGCCCTTGCCGGATTCGCCGGCGTGCGCCGCCTCGATGGCCGCGTTCATGGCCAGGAGGTTCGTCTTCGAGGCGATGCCCGCGATGACCTGGTTCGCCTCGAGGAGGAGCTTGGACATCTCGCTCACCCGGGCGATGAGCGTGTTCGACTCCGAGATCTTGCGCTTGCCCGCCTCGGCGGAGGTGAGGAGCGACTCGTAGACTTCGTCCACCTTGCGGATGCTCTCGGCCACCGACCCGATGTTCGCGATCATCTCCTCGATGCTGGCGCTCGACTCGACGACGCTCGCGGCCTGCTCGTCGATCGACGCGTGGAGCGTGCCCACGGAGCGCGTGATGTCCTTGACCGAGGCGTCGGCTCGGTGGATCGACGCGTACTCGTCCTCCATGTTCCGGCCCACCTGGTCGACCGAGCGCGCGATGGCCTCGAGGTCCGCGTCCACGATGCCCACCTTGTCCCCGAGCTCCTTCGAGCCGGAACCGAGCGATACGGCCGCGGACCGGATGTCGGTCACCATGTCCGACAGGGTGCCGAGGTAGGCGTTGAAGGCGGAGACCGCGCGACCCCGGGCGTCGAAGGACATCACCTCGATCTTGCGCGTGAGGTCCGCGTTGCCCTCCCGCGCCAGTTCCGAGAGCTTCGTCTCGAGGAGCGAAAGCTGGAGCTTGTCCTCGCGGTTCGAGACGTAGTCGAGGAGGAAGATCATGATCGAGAAGACGGCGCCGACCCCGATCATCCAGGGCACGTAGAGGGCGGGACCCTTCCAGTCGGGATTCCGGTAGAGGAAATAGCGCGTGACGTACGCCAGGTGCGAAATGAGCGAGGCGACGCCGGCGAAGCCGATCATGTAGGTCTTCAGCTCGATGAAGCGGTCGTGTTCCCCCTCCCGGATCTCGTGGATGCCGAGCAGGCGCTTGGCCGGCGCGAGCACGATGCCGACGACGAGGGCGGAGAGGATGGACGAGAGCAGTCCCTCGGTGATCTTGAACGAGAGCACCCACGCGAGGGGCGAGCCGCCGGGGGCCTTCCACCCGTTCATCGCGTAGAAGACCAGCGTGCCGGCGATCCAGAAGCCCGTCGTCATGACGATGAGGACCCAGGGCAGGCGGATCACCGCCCGGCGCGCGCGGCCGCGGAGCTCTTCGGTGCGGTCGACGGGCGTCGCCTCCATGAAGGTGAAGATCGGCCCGAGCAGGAGCGAGATGACGATGCAGTAGATGACCGCCGCGACGATCCCGAGGATGTGCACGCTCGGGCGGAGGGTGTAGACGACCCTCTGGGCGATGGAGGCGTCCAGGGTGGTGTTGAACAGGTGGGTGAAACATTCCCCCACCGTGAGGGAGGCGAGCGAAATGCCCGCGACCGCCATAACGATGAGGCGGACGGTTCGTGCTTTGAGGTGGTTCTTCAAGGGCGTGCTCCGGACGGGGCTTCACGCCCCATCCGGGAAAGGTAGCGTATGCCGGTCAGCGAGTCCAGAGCTCGGCGAGTTTCAGCACCGTCCGCGCGGCCAAAACCATCTCCGACACGCTGGCCCACTCGAGACGCGAGTGGAAATTGTGCATGCCGGTGAACAGGTTCGGCGTGGGGATGCCCATCTCCGTCAGGCGCGCGCCGTCGGTGCCGCCGCGTACGGGCTTCGAGTAAACGTCCGCGCCGCACTCTCGCGCCGCCTGGAAGGCCAACTCGGTGACGCGGGGCCGTTCGTCGAGCTTTTTCTTCATATTGTAGTACTGGAGCTTCGATTTCACCTCGACCGAGCCGCCGGGGAAGCGGGCTTCCACGGCCTTGCCGAAGGCTTCGCAGGCCGCCAGGCGGCGCTCCATGCCCTTCATGCAGAAGTCGCGGACGATGATGTGGAGCTTGGCGGATTCGACGCCGCCGGAAATCTCCATGGGGCCGTAGTAGCCGTACCAGCCGTCAGTCGCCTCCGGGCTTTCGGCCTGTGGCAGCATCGAGACGTAGGACGCGGCCATCGCTACGGCGTTGGCCATCTTGCCGCGGGCCGATCCGGGGTGCGCGGACTTGCCTGAGAAGGCGACGTCCACCGCGTACGCGTTGAAGCACTCGGACTCGATCTCGCCGGCCGGGCCGCCGTCCAGGGTGTAGCAGGCCTTGGCCTTGAGGTTCTTGACCGGGAAGAGGTTCATGCCCTTGCCGGTCTCCTCGTCGGGGGTGAAGGCGATCTCGACCGGGCCGTGCTTGGCTTCGGGATGCTTCTGCCACCATTCGACCGCCGCCATGATCTCCGCGACGCCGGCCTTGTCGTCCGCGCCGAGCAGCGTCGTGCCGTCCGTGACGATCAGCGTGTCGCCGGCGTATCCCGCCATATCCTCGTTGTCCGCAGGATCGAGCGTCCAGTCCGCGGACAGCTTGATCGGCTTGCCGTCCCACTTGGGAACGACGCGCGGCTTCACGTCCTTGCCGGAAACCTCGCCGGAGGTGTCGATGTGGGCCAGGAAGCCGATGGGCGCGGCCGCCTCGCAGCCGGCGGACGCGGGCAGCCGCGCGATCAGGTAGCAGTGCTCGTCCAGCGTGACGTCCTTGACGCCGAGGGCGGCCAACTCGTCCACGAGGAGGCGCGCCAGGTCCCACTGGGTCTTGGTGGAGGGAATCGTCTCGACGTGCGAATCGCTCGTCGTCTCGATCTTCGCGTAGCGCACGAGGCGCTCGGTCAACCCGGGAGCCATCGGATCCGCGAGCAGTGTGTCGATGTTCTTCATGGCCGACAAGTATGCACCGGTTCCGCCGGATTGTAAACCGCAATTACGATCAGGTTTGGCCACAGAGTCACAGAGACACAGCGGAAGAGGTAGGGATTTTGGGCGCCCCGCCGCTTTGCGGCGGGCGGGCTATACGCTCCAAGTCCTCGAAGGCGACATATCGCCTTCTCCGGGCTTTCCGCTCCTATCCCTGGCGCGGGCGACTATCAGGGCTTTGGGAATTACGTGCGTATCAGCGGACGAATATCCATTCGACGAGGAAATAGCCGATGCTGATGAGGATGGTTTCGTCGCGGAAGTCGTCCTTGAACGCGGCCGACGGAAGCACGCCTTTTGCCGAAAGCCACGCGTCCATCGTGCATGATTCGTACGCGGCGAGCGCGGAGTCCTTGTCCGCGTGTATCAGATCGCGGATTCGGGCGAACCGCTCCGAAAAGAATTCCAGGATGCCGAGGCAGTCGGCAACCGAGAACGCCGGAAGATGCTTGTGCAGTATCTTAGCCGCGTTCCCGGTATCCCCTTTGTAAAGCCGATACTCGCACAGATTCCGCACCACCGAAAAAATCCTATCCTCGATCGATACGCCTGTTACCATTTTTCATCCTGATGTTCCCGGGCTGTTCTCAGTAACCAAAGCCCCGCATCATTGTCGGTCTATAGTCGGATAAAGCCCGCCGCGATTCTCCGGTCTGCCTCATTATCGCGTGGCGCGACTTTGGTTAGGTGGCGTCCGATGGCGAATTGGAGGTAACCGTCGGGTGGGACGTATAGCTATCCGCGCCGAATATTGCGTGTACTCACGCCTATTCGGCGCGGATAGCTATACGTCCCAGGCCCCGGTAGATCCGGTTCGATGACCGTCCGCGTCACAGCTTCGACAGCTGGTTGACGACGGCGCGAAGGTCCTTCGGATACGGCGCCTCGACGCGGAGCACGCCGCCGTCCGGACCGAAGCCGGGGATCTCCACGGCGAAGGCGTGGAGCGCGGTGCGCGAGAGGAGGGGGCGTTCGTCGTACTCGTCGCCCTTCCAGCCGCGCTTCACCTTGGAAAGGAGCACCGGCTCCGTGGTGCCGTAGAGGGGGTCGCACACGACCGGGAAACCGAGCGCGGACAGGTGGACGCGGATCTGGTGCGTGCGGCCGGTTTCCGGGCGGGCTTCCACGAGGCAGTAGCCGCGCCACGTCTCGAGGAGCGCGAAATTCGTCTTGGCGTGCTTGCCGCGGCCGGCGTCGATGATGGTGCGGTGGAGCTTGTCGCCGTCCTGGAGGAGCGGCAGTTCGCACGACGTTTCCTTCCAGTCGGGACGGCCGCGGATGAGGGCGTGGTAGATCTTCAGGACTTCGTGGTGCTCGAAGGCGAGCGAGAGGTCGCGGTGGGCGTCGGCCGTGCGCGCGAAGAGAAGTACGCCCGTCGTGTCGCGGTCGAGCCGGTGTACCGGCCACAGGCGCCCGTGCTCCTCTTCGAGCAGGGCTTTGACCGTGGGGGCGTTCGGGTCGTAGCGGTCGGGCGCGGAAAGGAAGCCGACGGGCTTGTCGACGGCCAGGAGGCGTTCGTCCTCGTGCAAGACGGTGATGTCGATCTTCATGCGGCCGCCAGTGTACCCGATATCGCCTCCGAGGGGAAGGGCGGCCCTCCCTTGTACCGCGCCCCGCGTGGGCCTACGCTGTAGGAAGGCGATGTTTTCGGGCTTCCACCGTCCCCGTCACGGAGGATTCCGCCATGAAACGCAAGGCGCGCGACAAGGAACGGCTCCTCGAGGAAATCAGCGACCGCGTGATCGAGGCGGATCAAAAGGCGAAGGAAGCCGCCGCCTCAGCGGAAGAGGAGCGCAGCCACCTCGACGCGCTGGAAGACGTGACCGACCTTCCGCGAAAGACGATCGAGCGCATCGCGGCCGACGTGAAAAAGCGCGCGGCGAGTACCGAGGGCGATTCGGGCCGGAAACGGATCGGCCGGGCGCGCATCGTCGTCACCGCGGTACTCCTCGCCGCGCTGGGCGTCGGCGTCGCGTGGCTCGTCGCGCGGGGCGCCGCGGCCGTCGCCGAGATCCGGGCGGACTACGTTGCCGCCGAGCGACTGGCGGCCCTCGCGGAAAAATACGGGGAACTCGTGAAGGCGTGCGAAGCGGGCAATCTCGATATGGCAATGCATCTGCACGAAGAAGGCGCGCCGCTCGACATCGAAGGCTGGCGGGACGAATCCGCGCTCATGGCCGCGGTCGGCGAAGGGCACGCGGCGGTGGCCGAGTGGCTGATCGCGGAGGGGGCGAAGGTCGCCTACCGCGACGAGCACGGCGTCCGGGCTTCGGATATCGCCTTCGAGGGCGACAAGATCGCGGTCAGGGCCATCGTGGGCAATGCCATGGCCGACGCCGCGGGCGAGGGCAGCCCCGTCGCGAAGCTCTGGGCCTTGAAAATCCTCTACGCGAAGGGCGCCTTCATCGATCGCGTCGAGCGCGGCGGGCTCGCGGAAACTCGACTGTTCCTGGAGGCGGACTCGGGCGATTTCGCGCACGACTGGGAACGCGACGGCATCGTCGCCGCGGCCCGCGCGGGGAACGTCGCCATCATCGAACTTTTCTTCGCGCCAGGCCGCGACGCCGCGTCGTCCGCAGACGCCTCGTCGTCGGTAAACGCCGCGGCGTTCGCCGACGCCGGTTTGCTCGAGGCGGCGCGCGCGGGCAAGGTCGCGGCACTCGATTTTTTCCTCGATCGCGGCGCCGACATCAACTACCGCGACGAGACGTCCACGTCGTCCAACACGCCGCTCGCGGCGGCCGTGGAAAACCGCCACGATACGGCGAAGCGCCTCCTCGAGCGCGGCGCGGATCCGGACAAGGCGGCGGGGAGCGACGCGATGCCGCCGATTTTCTACGCGATCATGAACGCGGACTATCACCAGTGGGTCAAGCTCGCGGGCGACCAGGTGCGACTCCTCGTCCGTCACGGGGCGGACGTCGACGCGAGGGACGGCCAGGGCCGGCGACCCATCGAGCAGGCCAGGCGGCTCCGGTTCGACGCCGGCGCGGAGATCGTCGGCATCCTCAAGGCGGCTGGCGCCGAGATTCCGTTTACGGAGGAATCCTTCCGCTACCTCGTCTACGAAAACGACGCGAAGAACGTCCGCTCGTTCCTCGAGCGCGGCGCGGACCCGGACCTGTCGGGCTTTTACAATTACGAGCCGGACCGCACGGCGCTCATCGAGGCGACGCGGCTCGGGTTCGCGGCCGTCGCCGCGGCCCTGCTCGAGAACGGCGCCGACCCGAATTACCGCACGAGCTACTATAAAATCACGGCCCTGCTCCTGGCCGTGCGGAACGAGAACGTCGAGCTGACCAGGCTCCTCCTCAAACACGGCGCGACGGTCACGGACGACGTGCGCGCGGTCGTCCGGGGATATTCGTACGCCGGCTATCCGCCCCAGGACGCCATCCGCGCGCTGATCCTCAAATAGATTTGTTCGCGTCCCGCCCCGATCCCGCGTCCGACGGACCGCCCGTTCCGCTTTCTCCCGCGCCGTCCGCCTTGACCGCGGCCCGCACCGCCGCCGCGAGGTCCCGCGAGCGGCGGTCGATCTTGTCGAGATAGCGCGCCAGGGTGCGGCGTTCCTCTGGTTCGAGCACGTCGAGCGGATCGCCTTGGTCGAACGGAGCGAGCCCGCGCGCGGCTTCGATGCGGTCCAGGAGCTCCTCGCCTTCGCCCGTCAACTCGAGGACGGACGCCCGGCCGTCCCGGAGGGCGTCGCGCCGCGACAGCCAGCCCGACGCCACGCACTTCCGCGCCAGGAGGGTCATCGTGGGGCGGTCGCATTCGAGCTCGCGCGCGGCGTGCGAGGGGGACAGACCCCCGCGGAGCCGCGCCAGCCGGATGAGTCGGTATTGCATGATCGTGATCCCGAAGGGACGGATCGCGGTGCCGGACACCCGACGCTGCCGCCCCGCTATCGCTTCCATGAGCGCGATGACATCCATATAGGTTAGTATACTAACTATCTAAAAAAGTACCAGATGCCCTTGCCCAGCTGCGGCGTTTGTCTGTATCTTGCCTGTGGCGATTCGCCCGACCATCCCCAGAGATCCAGGTCCCGCCTTCGAGGCTTTCAAATGGACGAACGGGGAGGGCGCGGTCGGAATCGCCATGAAACTCTTCCATATAAGGAGAACGGTATATGGCCAAGCAACTCCATTTCGGCGAAGAGGCGCGCAGGAAGCTCCTGTCCGGCGTCGAGCAGATCTCCCGGGCCGTCAAGGTCACCCTCGGTCCGAAGGGCCGCAATGTCCTCCTCGACAAGAAGTTCGGCGCCCCGACCGTCACCAAGGACGGCGTCTCGGTGGCCAAGGAAGTCGAGCTCGAGGACGCCTACGAGAACATGGGCGCCCAGCTCCTCAAGGAAGTGGCGACGAAGACGAACGACGTGGCCGGCGACGGCACCACGACCGCCACGGTCCTGGCCTACTCCCTCGTGAAGGAAGGCCTCAAGTCCGTCGCGGCCGGCATGGACCCGATGGGCCTCAAGCGCGGCATCGACAAGGCCGTCGAGATCGCCGTGGCCGAGATCAAGAAGCAGTCCAAGGACGTGAAGGAGAAGGAAGAGATCTCCAACGTCGCCTCCGTCTCCGCCAACAACGACCACGAGATCGGCAACCAGATCGCCGAGGCCATGGAGAAGGTCGGCAAGGACGGCGTGATCACGGTCGAGGAGTCCAAGACCATGGACACCACGATCGACTTCGTCGAGGGCA
>CAYZZW010000089.1:0-10322 GCA_964482955.1 uncultured Treponemataceae bacterium
AGCTACATCCCATTCAAAGCCTAACCCCACAAAAAGAACTTACAAGACACAGAGACACGGAGGAAGAAGGGGGAGGTTTAAAGAGAGCATGGGTCAGGACAGTTTTAGCAAACGAAAGCCTGCCGCGGTTCGTTCGGCGTGGTAGTCGTGGTGCGGCGTTACTGGAGCTCCCCGACGCCCGATGACGAACCGCATGTGGCCGCCGGTGGGGTGGCCTTTTGTATTACCGGTACTTAGCAGAATATAGCCCGCCGCGACTCGCCGACCCGCGAACTGTTGTGCGGCTTTACTGGGGCAAGGTGGCGCCAGCTTATTTCAACCGTATGCGTCGGGTCGGGTGGCGTGAAAAAAGCATGGTATCGTGAGGTACTCCGAATGATACCATGCTTTTTTCAGCGACAGGACCCGACCTGTACGGTCCTTATAAAATCGCCGCACCTTCTCGGATAGCCTCAAGCGGGTACTCAGGTTCACGAATCGTGGCCCGCGCCCGGCCTTACGCGATCCCTTGCTTCTTGAGGAAGGGCGCGTACTGTTTGTCGGAACCCTTGATGTGCTCCTTGAGCCACGCGCTCAGGAACGAGAAGATTTCCACGGACAGCGCGAATTTCCCTTCGTGCAGGCCACGTTCGAAGTCCTTCACCTTGTCCACGAAAAGGCGGTGCTGGGACTTGTGCTCGGAGCTGTCGGGGTAGCCGTAGGTTTCGAAGAGGCGCTCTTCGGTGTCGAAATGCTCGACGGTGTAATGCACGAGGCCGTCGAGGATCTTTTCGACCAGCTCCTTGCCGCGGCCTTTCAGCATGGCGTCGTGGAGCTCGTTGATCATGGATATGAGCTTCTTGTGCTGGTCGTCGATGGAACGGATCCCGACGCTCAGTTCTTCGTCCCAGATGATGAGCTGCATGGCTTCCTCCGTCTCGTCGGCGGGAACGGCTCCGGCGTCCGACGCATTCCTCTATTGTAACGATTGCCGCGCGTCGCTCAAGGGCCGTCCGGCCGGATTCAGGCGAGGGGGACGAGGTCTCGTTCCGGGTCGAAGGTCGAGCCGGGGCGGAGCCAGGCGCCCTGCAGGCGTGCGATGTCGTGGATCTGCACGAAGCGGCCTTCCTGGCGAAGGGCGTAGCGGCGTTCGACGTGGCGGTGCCCGCCGATCCACACGGCGCCCGGGGCGCGGCGTCCGAGCAGCGAGACGAGGCTGCGGGGCACGGAGCCCGCTTCGGCTTGGCCGTTGTCGGTCCAGATGAGGGCGCGCACGACGTCGGGCCGCGAGCGGTACGCGAGGAGGTCGTCGGCGTCGAGGGCGAAGGCGGGTTCGGCGTGGCTCGCGCAGAAGGCGCCGCCGCGGGCGACGAGGGGGAGGAGGCGCTCGTACGCGACGAGGCGCTTGAGGAAATCGATGCCGCCGTAGCGGAGAAACCACGCGGCGGTCATGGCGCCTTCGTCGGCGAATTTGCAGAAGGGCAGGTCGCCGTCGGCGTTACGGTTGGCGGCGTTGTCGTGGTTGCCTTTCAGGCAGACGAAGCGCCCGGGAAATGCGACCGTGAGCTCGAGGACGAGCCTGAGCGCGCGGAGGGCCATGGCCATCTCGGCGTCCATCGCCTTGCGCGTTTCGAAGCCCGCCGCGTATTCGCGATAGGCCAGCGCCCAGCGCCGCGGCGCGTCGGCCGTCTCCGTGTGGAGGATGTCTCCGAGGACGACGAGCGACGCTTTCCCCGCTTCGAGCGCCTGGCCGATCGTGGCGCCCAGGCCCGGCGGGGACGCGCGGAGCGCCCCGAGGAGGAGTCTTGAACGCGCGTGGACGTCGGGGAGGACGAGGGTCGGGAGTGCCGGATCGAGGTCGACGATGCCGCCGGGCAGGTTGCCGGGGCCGCGCGGCCTCCGTTCTGGCGGCAGGGAGGCGAGGGCGTCGATGGCGGCTTCGAGCCTGCGGGCGAAAATGGTCGCGGACTGCGGTTCGGGCGCCGCCTCGAGCTCGGCCGCCAATTTCACGATCTCCGCTGTATTCCTCACGACGACACCCTTCTGCAAAGATCTACCACGAAGGACACGAAGGAAGCACGAAGGGCACGAAGGGAGAGAATGGAAGGCGAGGAATTTACAACAAAGGAAGCGAAGTGGAGCGATGGTTTAAGGAATGGCGCGAAAAAGAAGCGGCAAGATGCAATTGGTTGAATGAACCCCATTTCTCTCTTCTTCCTTCGTGCCCTTCGTGTCCTAACTTCGTGCTCTTCGTGGTAACTCTTCCCTCCGTGCCTCTGTGGCAAAATTTCAGAGACGGTCCAGTTCGGCGCGGGCGACGGGGTCGTCGGGTTCGATCTCGAGGGCGGCGCGGAAGAAGCCCGCGGCTTCGTCGGGTTTGCCCATGCGGCGCGCGAGGACGCCGAGGTTCGAGATGATCTTCACGTTCTCCGGCTCGGCGCGGAGCGCGGTCTCGAGCCATTTGCGGCTTTCCGAAAGCTCGCCGAGTTCCATGAGGCAGATGGCGAGCTCGTTGTACGTGTCGGTCTCGGCGCCGCCGAGTTCGAGCGCCTTCTTGAGCGCGTCGCGGCCGTCCGCCCAGGCACCGAGCCGTCGGTGCGCCCAACCGAGCAGGAACCACGCGTTCCAGACCTTCGGGTAGCTTTCGAGGAACTCGCGGATCTTGGCGATGCCTTCCTCTTCGCGCCCCATGGCGATGAAGTCGTAGGCTTCCTTGAAGAGCGTGTCGAGGAAGCCCTGCCGTTCGAGCCGGCCCACGATCTCCCGGGCGCGCGCCTTGATGGCCGCGTCCTCGCCGTGCGCGACGTACGACTCGAAATATTCCTTGGCCTTGGCGTAGTTGCGCTTCTTGAGGAAGAAGTAGCCGGCGTTCATGTACGCTTCGGGCGGCACGTCGTCGAGCGAGAAGATGCGCTTGTACGTGTCGAAGGAGCGGGTGGCGTATTCTTCGGCGACTTCGTCCTTGCCGACGGCGGCGAAGGCTTCGGAACGGCCTTCGTACACCGTGGCCAGGTTGGAGAGCGGGCCGGGGAGGTCCGGAAAGAGCCCCGCGAGGGCGAGGAGCACTTCCTCCGCGATCTCGAACTCCTTGTTGCGAGCCTTGAGGATGCCGGTTTCGGTGAGCTCGTCGAGGATGGCGGGCTTCACCGCGAGCGTGAAGCGGCGGTAGTAGTCGGCGTTCGCGTCGTCGGGGCGTTCGGCCAGGAAGCGCAGCATGCCCGCGACGATGGCTTCCCACGTGAGCGCCGACTGGTCCCAGCGCTCGGGATCGCCGCCGGTCTCGACGGGCACCGGGATCTCCGGATCGATGGAGAAGCCTCCGAGGCCGCGCGCGAGTTCGGGCGGAATGCGGATGTACACGAGGTTCTTGAGGCGGTCGGGGGTTTCGGACGGCATGGGATCAGCTCCGGGGTGTCTGGGGATTCGCGCCGGCTTGCGGGGCGGGCGCGGAGGGTTTTGCGGCCGGATTCGCGCCGGCGGCGGGTTTCGCGGTTTGGGGAGCGGGCGGCTTGACGGCCGGATTCGCGCCGGAGGGTTTCGACGCTCCGTCCGCGGATGCGGCCGCCGCGTCGGATTTTTTCGGCGGTTCCGGGGGCGGATTTTCGGGTTCCTGCTTCCTGGTCTGCTGGAGGTACTCGTTGATGTGGAGCTTGAAGGACATGGGCACGGCGCCGTCGATGAAGCGTATGGCGACCGCGGCGAGGTCGCGCCGTCCCTCGACTTCCTCTCCGCGGAGGATGCGCCCCGGTATCTCCACCGTCTCGCGCGGATCGTCCAGCTCGATGCGAACCATGCAATCCTTGTCGGAAAGGAACTTGGCGATGCCGATCATGATGATCTTGGCGCCGGAAAAGGAGATGTCCCGGAGGATGGCGCGGCGCGGCACGCCCTGGACGTAGACCATCGTCTCCTTGGAGACGAGGCGCAGCTTGCGGATGGAATCGGCCGTGACGAGGATGCGTTCCTCGCCGCGCCGGCGCGAGTTCACGTTCGCCTCGAGCAGCTTGCCGAGGATCTCGATGAGGTCGTCGGGCGGCCGCTGCGTGTAGAGCAAGGTGATGAACGAGAGGTCCTGGCTGCCCTGGTAGGGCGCGAAGCCCGCCACCTTGGTCCCGACGAAGAAGGCGCGCGGCTCCTCCTTGTCGGCGATCTTGAAGGCGAAGCGGAGGCTCGCGGCGTTGTTCGATTTCTTGAGTTTTTCGATGAGCCCCGTCTTGGTCGAGGCGATGATCTTGGCCGAGATGAACGAGGTCGAATAGATGACGCACGGCCACTGGTCGCCCACGCACTTGAGGAATACCTGTTGCGTCTGGAGCCCCGTCGCCTGGATGAGCTCCTTCGTGAAGGTGGCGTCGATGGCCTTGAACGAGTCGTAATAGCGGGTGAGCTGCTGGCTGGTGACGATGGACATGGTTCGACGACAATAATAGAATGTGGCCGCCCGTTGGTCAACCTGACCGGGGACGCCACGCCCTTCCGGAGACGACATGCATTCGGTGTTCATTATCGAGAATCCCCTCATGGATCACGTGATGCACGAGGACTACCGTTTCCTGGAACGCTTCGACGCCGCTCCCGGCACGATGCAGCTCGTCGAACACGGGACGTTCCGGGATATCGTGCGGAGTTCGTCGGGGCAGCGGATCCTGCCGGGCGGCTCCGGCGCCAACACGGCGCGCGCCCTCGCCAAGCTCGTCGGGCCGGACGCGGACGCGTACGGACGCGTGGCCTACGGCGGGTCGATCGGCCCCGACGAAGCCGGCGCTGAGTTCGACCGCGCCATGCGGCGCTCCGGGGTGGACACCCGCCTCGCGACGAAGGACCTGCCGACCGGCGTGTCCGCCATCGTCGTGACTCCGGACCACGAACGGACCATGTTCACGAGCCTCGGCGCCTGCCGCGACTACTGCCTCGACGACCTGCCGCGCGAGCTGATTTCCGATTCGCGCTTCTTCTACTCGACGGGCTACATGTGGGATACCGAACCCCAGATGCGCGCCCTCTTCGCGGCCGTCGAAGAGGCGAAGCGGCTCGGAAAGACGGTGTGCTTCGATTTGGCCGATCCCTTCGTCGTGGACCGCTACTACCGCGAATTGCGGCCTTGGGTGCGCGACCACGTGGACATCCTCTTCGCGAACCGGCGAGAGCTTTCCCGCATGACCGACCGCGACGACGGGGACGAGTCGATCCTGGACGCGGCAGCCGGCCTTGCGGGGACGGTGGTCATGAAGATCGGCAAGGACGGCTGCCTGGCGCGCCACGGCTCGGCGACGATCCGCGAAGCCGCGTTTCCGGTGACCTGCCGCGACACGACGGGCGCCGGCGATTCCTTCGCCGCGGGCTATCTCTACGGCTTGATCCGGGGACTCGATATCGACGCCTGCGTGAGACTGGGGAACCGGATCGCCGGCCGCATCGTGGCGGTGGACGGCGTCGATTACGACCTCGTCGACCGCGCCGACATCCTCGCGGCGCTGGATTGAGCCGGACGCCGCCCGAGGCGGCCAGGACTCCCGGGGCGAGGATCGGGCGCGGAGCCGTTCAGTCGACGAGCTTTTTCTCTTTGAGCAGGGCGGCGACGTAGTCGCGGCCGGCCAGGTCCTTCGCCTCGAGGAGCGCGGCGGCCGCGGCCTTGTCGGCGAAGCCCGCGTCGATGGCCTTCCTGAGCGCGTCGAGGCCGCCGGAGGCGTCCTGGGCCACGGTCAGCCGGAGGCGCGCGAGCGCGAACCACGCGTCCTTCCGCTTGGGATCGGCCTGCGTCACGGCCGCCCACTGGTCCATCGCGTCCTTGAAGCGCTCGAGCCGCTCGTAGACGAACGCGAGCTCCGCCTTCGCCGCGGCGTCCGACGGTTTCGCGGCCAGGTAGGCCACGAGACAGCGTTCCGCGAGCTTCCAGTCCTCGCGCTTCACCGCGACCGTCGCGAGGCGGCGCTGGATCCGCTCGTCTTCCGGCTTTGCCTTTTCGAGTTCCTCGAGGATCGCTTGCGCCTCCTCGTATCGGTCGAGCTCGGCGAGGAGGACGGCGCGGTTGAGCGCCGACGGGAAATCGTAGGGCGACAGTTCGACCACGCGGTCGTACGCCGCGAGCGCGTCCTCGAGCCGGCCGGCCTTGTAGAGCGCGTAGGCCTTGAGCGAGAGGAACTGGACGTTGTCGCGGTCGCCCGACAGGAGCCTGTCGACGAGCTCGAGCGCGAGGTCGAACTTGCCGCCTTCGACGAGGGCGCGCACCATGTTGAAGCTCGCGGTCGCGAGTCCGGGATCGTAGCGGATGGCCTTGTCGTAGCAGTCTCCCGCCTTGTCCCACTTTCCGAGCGCGAGGTATTCGTTGCCGAGGTTGTAGTACTCGACCGCCAGGTCGCGCGCGGACGGCCCCGATTTGCAGGAGGCGAACGCGAGGAAGGCGAGCGCCGCGGCGAGCGCGGCCGACGCGGCGGAGCGGCGCGTGCCCTTCATCGGCCGAGCACCGTTTCCTCGATGCGCCTGATCTGAGAGCGGTAGAGGTCGGAGATGCCCGAGCCGTAGTCGGCCACGAGCTGGAGGATGCCGCGCGGCCGATCGTCCGCGTCCTTCCCGTTGATGCGGTCGCCCGCGTCGCCGAGGCCCGGCAGGATGTACGCGAGCTCGTTGAGCGCGGGGTCCATCCAGAGCGTGTAGACTTCGAGGCCGTCCACCGAGCGCACGGCGCGGAGCGCGCCCTTGAGCGCGGAGATCACGTTGAAGCACTTGATCGAGCGCGGCTTCACGCCCTGGTCGAGGAGGTGGCGGACCACGGTGACGAGGCTCCCGCCCGTGGCGTTCATCGGATCGGCGAAGATGAGGTCCTTGCCGTCGAGTTCCTCGAGGCGGAAGTAGGAGCGGTCGAGGTCGAGGACGTATTCCATCGTGTCCTCGTCCTTCGTGTCGTCGCGCTTGATCTTGAAGAGCGCGAACGGCGTCACGTACCCGGTGGACGAGTACTCCTCGATCTCCTTGGACATGATGACGGACGGGAGGAGGGCGCCGCGGAGCATGACGCACATCACCGAATCGCCGATCTTCGCGTCCACGTTCGGGATCTTGTGCACCGCGTAGTTCTGCACCGGCACGGTCACCGGTGTCTTCACGATGAGGTAGTTCTTGTCGCCGCCGCGCGGCCCGCCGTACGCGAGGTTGAAGAGGAGCTCGAAGGCGCGTTGGGTGTAGTAGACGAATTCCTGGCGCTGGGTTTTCGCGTCGCGGAGCTTGGCGATGAGGCGGCTGGCCTCGCCGTGGTTTTCGGACGGCGTCGCGAAGGAGTACACCTTGATGCGCGGCTCGGCGTCGGTGATCTCGCGCATGAGCGAGCCCATCCGGTTGTACAGGTCGACGAGCTTCCGCTCTTCGCGGGCGCGTTCGCCCTGCGACGCGGTCGTGGCGAGGATGCCGAAGCTCGCCATGGCTTCCCGGTACAAGTCGTCCATGCGCCCGACCGCGGCCGCGTCGGCCTCGGTCAGGCATCCGTCGAGATCCCTCGCCTTCAATACGACCTTGTTCATCCCGCCCCCCCCGTACCGAATTTTGCCACGAAGGGCACGAAGTCAGGAGCACGAAGGGCGCGAAGATAACGGGAAAGGGTTGAATGACCTATGCATCATCCCCGAATCCAAACCTTCGTGCCCTTCGCGGATACGCTTCGCGCCCTAACGCTCGAATACTCGCCAAGCTTCGCTCGCGGTTGAAATCGCCGGCGTCGTCAGACTTTCACCACTTCGCCGAAGGAGCCGGAACCGATGCCGACCGCGTTGCCTTCGTCGAAGTCGATGTGGCACTCGAGGGCGTACGCTTCGTTGACGCGCGCGACGACGTTGTCGAAGGTCGCGCCGCGCTCGCCCGCGACGTGGAGCTTCACGAGTTCCTTGTCCTTCACGCCGTACTTCTCGGCGGACTTCGGATCGAAGTGGATGTGGCGCTTGGCGATGATGAGTCCCTTGTCCTTCTTCACTGTGCCTTTGGGCCCGATCATCTCGAAGGCCATGGAGCCGTCGAGCTGGCCGGATTCGCGGGTGGGGCAGCCGGGCACGCCGAGCTTGAAGACGTCGGACGCGAGGATCTCGCACTGGGTTTCCTTGCGCGCGGGGCCGAGGACGCGGACGTTCTCGATGGAGCCCTTCGGTCCCTTGATCGTGACGCATTCCGCGCAGGCGAACTGGCCGGGCTGGAGGAGGTCCTTCGTTTTCGTGAGCGTGGCGCCCTTGCCGTAGAGGGCTTCGACGTCCGCGGCGCAGAGATGGATGTGGCGGTTGGAAAGGTTGATGAGCACTTTCGTTTCGGGCATGGGGGATCCTCCGTAATGGTCGTTGCGGCGCTTGGCCGGTGGCGCTGTGCGGGTGTGCGGTCCGCCGAGGTCTGTCCCCGGCGGAAAGCGGCGACAGCTTAAACCGATATCCGGGGGCGGTCAAGGCAACTGCGAGCGAGGTCTGACCCCGGCCGGCTTGAGGGACGGACCCGGGTGAAAGCTGAGGTCTGTCCCCGGCCGACTTGGGGACAGACCCCGGTTTTTCGCCATCCTACTTGACTGCCTTATCTAACAGTGTTACTATTAACCTAGTATCTCGGTAACCTACTTAAGGAGGTCCAACATGCCTATGGTTCGCATGCATCACAATCGATCGATCGCGGAGTTTCTCGACGACACCCTGATCGTACGCGACGAGCAGGACTTCCTCGACATCGCGGCCGAGACGGGCGCCCGCACGCTCGTGTTCCGGGCCAATCACCTGCATGAGGACTTTTTCGACCTCAGGACCGGCGTGGCGGGGCGCATCCTCCAAAAGGCGAGCAATTATCGTCTTTCCATCGGCATCGTGGGGGATTTCGGGAAGGTCGGGAGCCGGAACTTCCGGGATTTCATCCGCGAGAGCAACGAGACCGGGCAGGTCGTCTTCAAGCCGACGCTCGAGGAGGCGCTGGCCGCCTTCGCCCCGCGCGGGGAAGGGGTGTAGCCATGTCGATCAAGCACGCGATCCTCGGCTTCCTGAGCTGGAAGCCCTTCACCGGCTACGAACTCAAGAAGCTGTTCGCCGACTCCTTGTCGTTCCACTGGTCCGGCAACAACAACCAGATCTACGGGACCCTCGTGCGGCTGCACAAGGAAGGCCTCGTCACGAACGAGGTCGTCGCGCAGGAGAAATACCCGGACCGCAAGGTGTACGCGATCACGGACGGAGGGCTCCGGGAGCTGCGGGAGTGGCTCTCGCTGCCCGCTGAGCTTCCGGACGTGAAGTCGGACATCTCGATCAGGCTCGCGTGGGCGGAGCTCCTGTCGGACGCGGAACTTGGGAAGTTGCTCGATTCGTACGCGGGCGCGTTGCGCGACCACGTCCTCATGGCGCGGGAGCGCCTCCGCCGCGGCCAGGCCGAGCCCGCCCGCTCGCCGCGGGAAGCGCTCCTCTGGAAGGCGATGGCCGAACGCAACGTGGACGTCTACGAACGAGAACTCGCCTGGGCGACCGCCCTCCGTGAGTCATTCTTGCCACGGACGGGGGCGGCGCTATAGAATGCCGGCCATGGAAAGCCTCAAACGAACGACGACCTGCGGCGAGCTCACGAAAGCCTCCGCGGGACAGACCGTGACGCTGAACGGATGGGTCCACCGCAAGCGCGACCATGGCGGCATATCCTTCATCAACCTGCGCGACCGCTACGGTATCACCCAGGTGACCGTCGACTCCGACGCGTCCGACGCGCTCAAGGCGGTCGCCGCCGAGCTCAAGCCCGAAAGCTGCGTCGCCGTCCGCGGGCTCGTCCGTCCCCGCCCGGACACCATGGTCAATCCCGAGATGGCCACGGGCGCGATCGAGGTCAAGGCCGAGGAACTCGTCATCCTGAACCGCTGCGAAGTCCTCCCCTTCGTCATCGACGAGGAAACCGACGCCAAGGAAGACCTTCGCCTCAAGTACCGCTACCTCGACCTCCGCTCGGGCGGCATGCAGAAGCGCATGAAGCTCCGCCACGAGACGACCTTCGCGGTGCGCGAATACCTCGTCGGCAAGGGCTTCTACGAAATCGAGACGCCGACCTTCATCAAGTCGACGCCGGAAGGCGCGCGCGACTACCTCGTGCCATCGCGGCTCTACCCGGGCAAGTTCTACGCCCTGCCGCAGTCGCCGCAGCTCTACAAGC
Organism: uncultured Treponemataceae bacterium; assembly: GCA_964482955.1. Taxonomy (GTDB): domain Bacteria; phylum Spirochaetota; class Spirochaetia; order Treponematales; family UBA12059; genus JAPLSN01. Next base: position 10,120 of record CAYZZW010000089.1, read on the forward strand.
AGATCCTCATGGTCTCGGGCTTCGACAAGTACTTCCAGATCGCCCGCTGCTACCGCGACGAGGACGCCCGCGGCGACCGCCAGCCGGAGTTCACCCAGATCGACATCGAGATGTCCTTCGTGGGCCGCGACGACGTGCTGTCCATGGTCGAGCGCATGATGGGCCACGTCTTCAGCAAGACCATGTCCGTCGAGCTTCCCAAG
>CAYZZW010000090.1:0-9979 GCA_964482955.1 uncultured Treponemataceae bacterium
CGACGAGGCGGACCGCATGTTCGACATGGGCTTCATCGACGACCTCCGCAAGCTCCTGCGCTACCTGCCGCCCCCCAAGCAGCGCCAGACCTATCTTTTTTCGGCGACGCTCAATTTCCGCGTGAAAAACCTCGCGTGGGAGTACATGGACGAACCGAAGGAGATCCTCATCGAGCCCGAACAGGTGACGGTGGATCTCGTCACGCAGGAGCTCTACCACGTCGGCGCCCACGAAAAGTTCAAGGTCCTGCTCGGGCTCCTCGAGCGGGAGAATCCGGAGAGCGCCATCGTCTTCTGCAACCAGAAATTCATGGCCGAGGAAGTCTCTCGGCGTCTGGGGATCAACGGCATCGACTGCGAATTCATCATGGGCGACCTGCCGCAGAAGAAGCGGCTCGAAGTGATCGAAAAGCTCAAGGCAGGCAAGCTCCGCATCCTCGTCGCCACGGACGTGGCGGCGCGCGGCCTCGACGTGGACGCCCTCGACCTCGTCGTGAACTACGACGTACCCCAGGAAACCGAATCCTACGTCCACCGCATCGGCCGCACCGCGCGCGCCGGCAAGGCGGGAAAGGCGATCACCCTCGCGTGCGAAAAGTTCGTGTTCGGCCTGCCCGCCATCGAAAAATACATCGACGCGAAAATCCCGACGATGGCGGTCACCGAGGAACTCCTCCACGAGGACAAGAGCGAAGGCATGCGCTTCGGCCATTCGCGCGACCGCGCCCGCCCCGGCAGCGAAGGCCGTACCCGTCACGGAGAGCGTCCGCCGCGCCGCGGCGAAGGTCCGGCGCGCCACGGCGAGCGCCATCCGCGTCCGGGCGAAAGCCGCGGACCGGGCGGCCGGAACCAAGAGCCGCGGCGGGCGCCGGGTGCCGCGCCGACGGCGGGAACCCGCGAAGCGCCGCGACGTCCGGAGCGCCGCGACGACAGGCGGCCCGTCGAACGTAACGCAGCCGGTCGCGACGGCCGACGCGATGAAGCTCCGCGCGAGGGGAATCCCTACGCGATGTCGAGCGAAGAGCGCATGAGGCGCTATAAGGAAAAGTACGGACAGGCCGCCGTCCCTGGCGAAGCGCGGCAATCCGAAAATCGCGACCGGAAACCCGAAGCCCGGCGCGACGACCGCCGCGACGGCGGCAAGCCCGCGCCGAGAGGCGAGGGGCGCGCGGGAGAGCGTCGCGGTAATGGTTCCGATCGTAGCCGCAACGGCGGCGACGGTCGCGGCCGTCAGGCTCCGGCAGCTTCGAAGCCTGAAGCCGGCCGACCGCGCCGTCCGGACGTTCAACCCTCCAGGCCGGCGGCGGGAAGCGCCGCGCCGAAAGCGGCTCCGAAGAAGCCCGGTCTGATCGATACGATCAAGGGACTGTTCGGGCTCGGCAAGAAAAAATGAGCGAGCGCTAGAAAAGGAAAACCCGGCCGCTGTGGCCGGGTTTTTTCATCTTCGGGCGGAGCGTCCGTTAAACGGTCTCAGGTCGTGGGGAGCCCCGCGGCGATCACGCCCCTGACGCGTTCGGCGAGCGCTTTCTTGCCTTCGGAATCGAGGGTGGCCGTATCGATCGGATCGTGGAAAACGACGCTGAGCTTCGCCGGAGCGATGCGTTTTTTTTCTTCCCAGACCTGCCAGCTTCCGTTCACGGTGAAGGGCACGACGAGCGCGTCCGCCATCAATGCCAGCTTGAGGCTGCCGGGATGGAAGTCGCCCATCGCGGTGCCGCGGCTCCGGGTCCCCTCGGGGAAGATGATCAGCGCGCGTCCCGCGCGGATCGCCGCCGCGCCTTTTTTGAACGACTCGATAGCCTTGCGCGGGCTGCCGCGATCGAGGAAGAGCCCTCCGATGGCGAGGATCCACATGTTGATGAGGGGGAAGAAAATCGCCTCCTTTTTCGTCACGAAGCCCGCGACGCGCGGAAGGCGGGAAAGGAGCAGGAGGATGTCGACGTTGCCCTGGTGGTTTCCGACGAAACAGACGGCGCCCTTCCGCGGCACCTTGTCGAGCCCCTCGACGCGGACGCTCGAGCCGGTGCACAGCAGCACGCCGCTCGCCCAGAGGCGCACGATGCCTATGAGCAGCCAGTCGAAGGCGCGCGCGACACCGAGCAGGTTTAGGAGGAGGAAGATGATTCCGAAGGGAATCGAAAGCACGAGGCTGGTCACGATGTAGGCGAACGTGAAAAAGGTTCTCATGGTGCGGCTAGTCTAAACGAAGGGAGCGCGGCGCGGCAACGCCCCTTCGTTCGCCGTTCCGTTCCGTTCCGAAACCTGCAGTTCGCCTCGATGCCGGATGCGTGCCATCGAAAAAAAGGCCGCCCGGGCGGGCGGCCATCATGCGGGAATGGGGAGTCGATTACTCGGTGAAGTCGGCGCCGAAGATCCAGCCGGCGGCCGGGGCGTCGATGCGGTACCACTTGGCCTTCACGCCGTTGACCGTGAAGTCGGAGACCGTGGCTTCGAGCGCGATGACGGATTCGCCCGCGGGCACTTCGCCGGTCGTCTTGGCCGTGGCGAAGGGCTTGGCGAACACCTTGGCGGGTTTGTCCTTGCAGGTGAGCGCGGTGCCGACGGATTCGACCGGCGGGAGCGGCGCGTTGTCCGGATCGGCTTCGCCGAGGGCCATCGCCAGTTCATTGGCGAAGGCGCTGCCGGAGAACTGCTTGTTGGCTTCGACGAGGAGGTTCTTCTTCTTGGCGGCGTTCGTTTCGCTCTTCGCCACGGCGAGGAAGATGGCGGCCTGGACGTCGGCGTCCGAGGTGGTCAGGCTGGCGATCTTCACGAAGCGCTTGTACTGGTCCGTAAAGACGGCTTTTCCGACGGGGTCGTAGCCGTAGACCTGGACGAACTCGGAGTTGCCGGCGACGGGGATGGACATGAGGACGGTGGTGCGGCCGACGGTCTGGCTGGTCACCTTGATGGTCTTGGGTTCGGAATAGAGCACGCAGTTTTCGTCGATGACGACAGCGAGCGGTCCGCCGAGCGCCACGTAATCGGCGAAGACCCAACCTTCCTTGCCGGCTTCGGTCTTGATCTTGGTGACCTTGATCTTGTCCTTGCCGCCGTCGAACGTGACGTCGGCGCTCTCGTTCAGGAGGACGACGGTGTCGCCGAGGTTGAGGGTGGCCAGCCAGTCGGTCTTGGAGGTGATGGCGTTGTCGGCCATCTTCCAGAGCGACAGCTGGTTCCTGAGGATGGTGGCGGTGACGTCGGTGGGCTTGGGCTGTTCGACGGGCGGGGTTTCGCCGGCGCCCGATACGCCGGTCTGCGCCTTGGGGCAGCCCGACAGGAACGCGAAGGCGATGAATGCGATGGCGACGATTTTGACAAAGGCTCGCACGGTATTCCTCCTGATGCGGTTCGTTTCGACCGTACCGCCCGGAGGCGGTCGCTTCGTGTTTGAAACGAAATTATATTGTCGGAGGCCGGTTCCCGCAACCGGAACGCGGTTTATTCGGCGTTTTTGCCGTTGGAGGGGACCGGGCGTCTGATGACCGTAGCCGGGCCGAAGCCCCAGCCGTTCTCGCGCGTTTCCGGATCGTCGACGATGATGAGGTCGCCGCGCCGGAGTCCGAAGAAGCCGGCTTGGGTCGCGCGCGGATCGTCCCGCTTCGCCGAAAACCCGAAGCGGCCGTTCGGGCCGCAGACCAGGAAGCGCACGCGTCCTGCCTTGTTGAGCATGCCTTCCGACACGACGCGATAGGCGACTTCGTCGTTCGATCCGTGCCTGGCACCGTTCCGCACGGCGGCAAACCACGTCATCTTGAGGACGTCCTTGTCGAGCCCGAGCGTCGAGGCGAGGGCTCGGACTTCCGGGGGCGGCGTCCAGTTCACGTCGTCGCGACAGGTTTGCTCGGGACCGGCGGCGAGGGCGGGGCAGGGACCCACTCGCGTGCAGGGCGCCGCGATGCGGAAGCCGCGGCGTTCGAGTTCGTCCCGAAGGGCGAGCGCGTCGCGACCGGAAGCGAGCGTGGATGGTTCCACAACAAGTACGGCGCCGTCCGGTCGGAGGAACTTCGCGGCGGCTTCGACGAGGTCTGCGCGCTTCTCGACGCGTCCGGGGTCGTCCTTCCAGAGTTCGTTGAGCGAGTGGCCGAAGGCGGCGCACGCGAAGCGGCCGTCGAGCTCCGGCAGGCCCCGTTCAAGATCCGCGACGGCGGTGTCGACGGTCGCGGCGCCCGAAAGGGCGTCCCGCGCGAGGGAGAGCGCGTGCGGACTCGAATCGACGAGGACGACGCGTTTCGCGCCGCGTTCGATCGCGGCGGCCGCGAACGCCCCCGAGCCCGCGCCGAGGTCGAGGAAGGAATCGGGCGCGATGCCTGCGACGTCGAGCGCGCGGAGGGCTTGCGCCTTGGAGACGGGAAAATAGAACGCGCGGTACGCGGCCGCGAGTTCGGGATCTTCCATATAGTCGGCGCCGATCAGGGCGCGGTCGCCGGTAAGCCCGCGCTGGAGCTTCGCGAAAGCGGCCGTCGTCTCCGGGCCCGTTCGCGCGCCGTCTCGACCCGACGCCTTCGCGCTCCGGAGTCGGCCGTCGCCCGAGGACGCTTGGCCGTAACGTCGTTTCGGCGGACGGCGGCCGTTCACGCGAGGACTGGCGTGTAGCCGGCGTCCTCGATCAACGCCGAGATTTCGGCGGCGGGCGCGGAAGATTCGACGCGCACCGTCTTGGACGCGAGGTCGATCTTGACGTCGGTCGCCTTGCCCGACTGCCCGAGGGCGGTTTCGATGCGCTTGACGCAATGGCCGCAGTTCATGTCGTTGACGGTAAAGACGTAGGTCATGGTGTCTCCTGAAAAAGAAAATAAGGATTCATGGATTCACGGTCAAACGGATGCCGGAGAAACCTCGGGCGGCGTCAGGCGGCGCGGTTGCCGTCGTCGCGCGACAGGATGTAGAGGATGCGGAGGACGGCGTCCCGTACCGCCTCCCCGAGCGGTCGCCGGTTTTCGCCCGGCGTCAGACCGGCGACGCGGGCTCCGTAATCGGCGAGCGTCGGGATGGCCGCGTCAGCCGGCAGGCCGAGTTCGGGCACGCCCATCCACCGGCAGGCGCGGAACGCGGCGCGGCCGTCCTTGCCGCGGAAACCGGTAAAGCCGAAGCCGCGGCAGATGAGGCAGCGGCCCGGGTAGGCGGTGCAGCGCGCGGTGGCGGCGTCGGACTGGAACGGGCAGCGTCCGCCGCCGTCGAGCCCGTCTTCCGCGACGCGTTCGGCCCGTCCCGGATCGCCCACCACGAGCCAGGCGGCGAGGTACTCGGCTTCGGCGGGAAAGACGTCGGGGACGAAGCCGTCGCAACATTCGCCGCCGCAGCGGGGCGGGCACGCCAGCGAGGCCGCGGTCGCGAACGAAGCGGTGTCCCGTTCGAGATCGCGGTAGACGACGTCGAGCGCGGCGATCCGCTCGCCGATCGACGAGAAGCGCAGGGCGGGCGGCAGCGCCGCGGGGAGTTCCATTTCCATCCGGTTGTCCTGGCGGCGAATATACTATGTCGATGCCCGCTTGGGACACCGGTGCGCGGCGTTCCGCGCGCGAAAACACCGCTTGATCGGCATCCGTGCCTTTTCAGTCAGAGACGACGTCAGAGACGACGTCAGAGACGACGTCGGAGGCGCCGCCAGAGGCGACGCATGAGAATGCCATCCGAGCTTCCGTCGAAAAAGCCCGGCAAGACCCCGACTTCAGAGAAGCCCATGACCGCGTACAGCCGCGCGGCGTTTTCCCACGCCTCGTTGACGAGGAGGAGGGCGCCCCGTATCCGGGGCCGATCCGCGCTCAGACGCTCGATCGCGGTTTCGATGAGCGTCCGGGCGACGCCGCGCCCGCGGACGACGGGATCGACGACGAGCGAGGCGAGGTAGATTTCGTCGCCGTCGGGAACGTGCTTTCCCGAAAGCGGCACGTCGAGCGCGAAGGCTTTCGCGTCGAGCGGCTCGGCGGAATCGCGGAGCCACGCGCAGAGGTAGGCGGCGGCGCCGTGAGGATTTTCATCGACGCGCGCGAGGAAGAATCCCTCGGGAAAGACGCGCAGCCGGTCGAGGAAGACGTCGCGCCGCTCGCGCGTGCCCTCCGCGAATCCCAGTTCCTCGAGCGCCATGATCGCGTCGATATCCCCGAGGCCGGCCCGTTCGACGGTCATTCGGCGCCTCCGTTGCACAACCTCTTCAATTCGGCCGCGGTGGCTTCGTCGATGCCGGCGATTTTGGCGATGTAGGCGGGTTCGGCTTCGGCCACCGCGGCGACCGAGCCGAGGGCGTCGAGGATTTTTTTCGCCTTCGCGGGGCCGACGCCCTTCACCGATTCGAGGACGCCGAAGCCCAAGTCCTTCGCGCGGAGCCGTTGGTTGAGCCCGGTCGCGAAGCGGTGCGTCTCGTCGCGCACGGCCACGAGCACGCGGAGCGCGATCGAATCCTTCGGGAGGACGATGGGCTCGCGGGCGCCCGGCAGCCACAGCTCCTCGTTGTCCTTGGCCAGCCCCACGACGGGCATGTCGAGCTCGAGGTCGTCGAAGACCCCGCGCGCCGCGTTGGCCTGCCCGACGCCGCCGTCCACCATCACGAGGTCGGGCAGCTCGGATTCCTCGTTGAGGAGCCGCGTGTAGCGCCGGCCCACCGCCTCGCGGATCGAGGCGAAGTCGTCGACGGCCCCGTCGAGGCTGCGGATCTTGAAGTAGCGGTAGTTCTTCTTGTCGGGCACGCCGTTCAGGAACGATACGAGCGACGCGACGGTGTGCTTGCCGGAGAGGTGCGCGATGTCGAAGCCCTCGATGCGCGCCGGCATCCGCCCGAGGCCGAGCGCCTTGCGGAGCTCCTCGAGCGCCTCGGCGTCGCCCGTCTCGCGGCGGCGCTTGGCGATGTCCTCGCGGGCGTTCTGGAGGGCCATGGCCATCGCGGCGGCGTGGCGGCGCTCGTCCGGGACGGCGAAGGCCGAGGTCGCGCCGAGCTCGCGGCGGAAGTATTCGGCGACGTCGTCGAGCTCGGCGGGCGCGGCCAGGAAAACGCGGGGCGGCGGCGGGCGCGTCGAATCGTAGTACGAGGTGAGGAACTGCCGGACCGCTTCCTCCTCGGTGCCGAACGCCCGCGAACGGAAAAGGTCGCGCCCCGTGAGCTTCCCCGAGCGCATCGAGAACACGACGAAGGTGACGAGGGAGCCCTCGGTCGCCCACGCGAGGTAGTCGCGCGATTCGGGATCGAAGTCGACGACCGCGTTCGCCCCGCGGAAGGTCTCGACGGCGTTGACGGCGTCGCGGAGCTCGGCGGCCTTTTCGAAGAGCAGGTCGCCGGCCGCCGCGTCCATCTCCGCCTTGAGCCGCGCGACGAGCTCGTCCGTGCGCCCTCCGAGCAGTTCCTCGACGGCCTCCACGTGCCCGCGGTATTCCTCGGGCGTGACGCGGCCCGCGCAGGGCGCGGGGCAACGGCCGATGTGGTAGTACATGCAGGGCGTCTGCCGCTTCCGGAGGCGGGGGCAGCGGCGGAGCGGGAACAGGCGGCGGATCAAGTCCATGTAGGCGTCGATCGTCTCGGCGCTCGGGTAGGGGCCGTAGTAGCGGCTGCCGTCGTCGATTACGCGCCGTGTCCGGAAGACCCGCGGGAACTCCTCGTTCGTCACGCGGATGACCGGGTAGGTCTTCCCGTCCTTCAGGTTGATGTTGTACTTGGGCGCGTGCTTCTTGATGAGCTCGTTTTCGAGGAGCAGGGCTTCGTACTCGGTCGGCGTCAGGATCCACTCGATCGCGGCGATCCGCGAGACGAGGAGCCGGGTTTTCGCGTCCTTCCGCCCGGTAAAGTAGGAAGACAGCCGATTCCGGAGGATTTTCGCCTTCCCGACGTAGATGATGACCCCGTCCGCGTCCTTCATGACGTAGACGCCGGGATTTTCCGGGGCGGACCGGGCGAGTTTCCGGAATTCCGTCGAAGGCCGCGCTTTATTATCCCCCATGGCGATTCGATAATATAATGAGGCAATCGGCGAAAAAAGCCCCCGGGCCCGTTTCGGGACCGATTGTCTCCCCGAAACGACCGGCAAGGAACGTACACGATCATGACGATCAAGACGCAGTTGTCCGCCGCGGTCCTGTCCGCGCTCCTCCTCTTTCCGTGCGCCGCCGCCGAAACCTCCCTGCGGGTGGACGCGCTCACCGTCGTGCCTTCGTCGCCCGCGCAATGGCGCCTCGACGGCGTCGTGCTCGCGCCGGGATACAAGGGCCGCCCCGATTTCGTGCTGGGCCGGACGGGCGGCTCGGCTGAAGGCGATTGCGACCTGTCGATGGATTTCGACGGCGTCCCGGAGGACGCCTCCGGCCGCTGGCGCGCCGAAGCGCTGCCCGGCTACCGCCGGCTCGGCGCGGGCGCCGCGTTCAAGGGCTCGGGCGCCGGCGGTTTCGAGGGCCGCGGCACGGGCCTCCTCCTCCATCCCGTCCGTAGCGAACTCTTCGGCGCCGGCCTCCGCCCCGCCGATTTCACCATCGAGTTCCGCGTGAACCCGGTCCTGGCGGCGAACGGCGAGACGCTCTTCGCCTGGAAGGGCGCGGTGCTCCTGCCGGCCGGGCCCTTCGCCCAGCGCATCGCCTGCGTCGTCGAAAAGGGCCGCATCGCCTGGACCTTCGACAACTTCTTCCAACCCGCGGGACCGGACGCGCGCCCGACTCGGATCGCCCTCGTAGCCAAGTCCCTGCTCGTGCCGCGGACCTGGACGCACCAGCTCGTGCGCTACGATTCGTCCACCGGACTCGTGGAGCTCGTCGTGAACGGCGTGCCCGAGGCGATCGCCTACGCCACCGCGTCCGGCCACGAAGAACCGGGGCCGTTCCGGCCGCGCACCGGTTCGTCGTCCTCCGTGGAACTGGCGCCCGATTTTTCCGGGGCGGTCGACGAGCTCCTTTTCCGCACCGGCTTCGCCGAACGGACGGACCTCTCGCGCTACGGACGCGATCCGGGCCTCGCGGTCTCGCCGGTCGTGGACCTGGGGACGAAGAACGCGCGCCTCCGCCGCGTCGACGCGGACTACCGCGCCCCGGGCGGCTCCGACGTCGAGTTCGCCTACCGATGTTCCGACGATCCCTCCGGCTGGCGCGAAAACGCGCCGGCTTGGATACCCTTCGCGCCGGGCGCCGCGTTTCCCGCCGGAGTCGCGGGCCGCTACGTCCAGTTCCGCGTCGAACTCTTCCCCGACGGCACGGGCCAGGCCGGCCCGGCCTTTTCCGGCCTGACCGTCCGCTACGTCCCCGATTTGCCGCCGCCGCCGCCTTCCGAGCTGCTGGCGCGCGCGATCGACGGCGGCGTCGCGCTCGCGTGGTCCAAGGTGAACGATCCGGGACTCGGCGGCTACCTCGTGTACTACGGCGACGCGCCCGGCTCGTATTCGGGCGTCGACGCGGCGCTCGGCCCGAGCCCGATCGACGTCGGCAAGCTGCAGTCCGCCACGATCTCGGGCCTCGCCAACGGCAAGCGATACTACTTCGCGGTCGTCGCGTACGACGCGGCGCCTTCCGGCCAGGAAGGCGAATTCTCGAAGGAAGCGTCGGCCCGCCCGAGCCTGGCGCCGACGGGGGCCGGCCGGTGAACGAATCCGAAAAACGGCGGGAAGCCCTCGCGCGGGCGGCGACCGCGCTCAAGCTGCGCGATTTCGCGACGGCGGAAAAACTCGCCAGGCAGTGCCTCCTCGAGGATCCGGCGTCCATCGAGGCGCGCAAGACGCTCGGCACGGTGTACCTCCGCACGAATCGCGTGAAGGAGGCGCTCGCCGCGTACTCGAGCGTGCTCGAGCGCAAGCCCGACGATGTCCGCGCGCTCGACGACATCGGCTCGGTCTACCTCCGGCTCGGTCGGCCGAACGACGCGCTCACCGCGCTCGAGCGCGCCGCCAAGATCGATCCGAACGACGGCGGCACGCAGTTCTCGCTCGGCAACGTCTACCGCCATACGGGCAACCTGGTCTCCGCCGAGCACGCGTACCGGCGCGCGATCGAACTCGATCCGCGCAACGTCCTC
>CAYZZW010000091.1:0-9494 GCA_964482955.1 uncultured Treponemataceae bacterium
CGTGCGCCTCGCCGATCTTCACGAGCGCGCGCGTATCCTTCGGGAAACAGCTCCCCCCGTACCCGGGGCCAGGATGGAGGAACTTCGGGCCGATCCGGCCGTCCATGCCCATGGCTTTCGCGACGACATGGACATCGGCTCCCACGGCCTCGGCCAGGTTCGCGATCTCGTTGATGTAGGTGATCTTGACCGCGAGGAACGCGTTCGACGCGTACTTGATCAGCTCGGCCGTTTCGAGGGAACACCATACGAAGGGTACCGAAATCACGTTCAAGGCCCGATAGACGTCGAACATGATCTCCCGCGCCCGCTCGCTCTCGCAGCCGATCACCGTGCGGTCCGGATGGAAAAAGTCCGACACGGCCTTTCCTTCGCGCAGGAACTCCGGATTGGACACGACGTCGAAATCGGTCCCCGGCCGCTTTCCGCTCGCCGCAGCGATGCGGTCGCGGATCCAGGCGTTCGTCCCCACCGGGACCGTGCTCTTGGTGACGACGACCTTATACGACCCGAGATTCGCCGCGATCGAATCCGCGACCGCTCCGACGAAGGACAGGTCGGCTTCTCCGTTGTCCTTGGGCGGCGTGCCCACGGCGATGAAGACCACTTCGCTCCTGGCGATCGCGCCGCCGAGGTCGACGGTGAAGCGCAGGCGACCGTTCCGGATATTGCGCTCGAGGTACTCGTCGATACCGGGTTCGTAGATCGGCACCCGCAGCGCCTCGAGCGCGAGGATCTTTTCCTCGTCGATGTCCGCACCTATCACGTCGTTTCCGAAATCGGCCAAGCCGACCGCCGCGATCAGGCCGACATAGCCGGTCCCGACCACGCAGATTTTCCTGCTCATCGCGTTTTCCCGTCCTTTCCGAATGCTTTTCGCGTCATCATTCCACGTCGTCTTCCCACGCGGCCAGCGGGTACAGATCGCAGTCCCCGATGGAGACGAAGGTTCCCGCGGTCGGCACCCGGTTCCGCAGTTCTGCCGCGTCGACCTTGAGCCGCGCGTACTCGGACGGCGAGAGGAGGGCTTTCGCCAGGTTCCGGAGCATGGCGCGGTCCTTGGACGCGTAGTAATTGATGAAACCGGGATCGGGCGTCTTCCAGCCGGGACCGTAATGACTGGCGAGAAAACGCTCCGGCCGCGCCGGAAGGCTCACGTCGATGCCCTCGAGCCGCGCGACGGCGGCCGGCAGGTAATCCCCGCGGGTGCCTTCGCCGCGGTAATCGTTGTGCGCCCAGATCATCCCGTCCTGGAACCAGAACGAATGGACGTCCAGGTGCGGCCCCCGCGCACCCGCCCCGCGGGCGTGGAGCCGGAACAGGCGCCCGCGGCGGTTCAGGCTGATCCCGAAGCCGGCCTTGAGCAGCTCGAACGCCGCGGCGACCATTTCCGCCTTGACCGAAACCGGGTCGGTCGCGTCGGCGAACAGGGCCGCGTCGAAATCGTCGTCGCCTTCGATGAAGCCGCCCTGGCGATGGACGCCGAGCAAGGTGCCGTACGCGAGGAACAAGTCCTTGCCGAGGTTTTCCTTGAGGAAGGCGCGCGCGTCCGCGTAAATGGCCAAAAAGGCGTCCCGGCTGCGCCGCAACTCAGCGGCGGTGGGCACGAGGACGCCTTTCTTGTCGATGCGGCGTTCGCCGGTCACGAGCGGACTCGGGCCGGCGACGCCGTGCGGAACGGTCAGGCGAAGCCGGGTCGCGCCGGACAGCGACGGAAGCGGACGGCCGGTGTCGTCGACCACGGCGAGCGTCGACTCGCGCGGCAGCAGTTCGAGCGCCTTCCTCGTCAGCTTGAAACTGAAAAATCCGAAACCCGCGACCCGCGTGACGTTGATATCGCGGAGGCGTGTTCCGTCGACCGTTAGACTCACGGAGCGCGTCCCCGGGCCGGTCACGATACCGCCGATCTGCATGCCGAAATAGACGAACTCCGCCGCGAAGCGTCCCGCAGCCGACATCGCGGTGCCGGAAAAATCCGGTTCCGCGGCGCAGCGGAACAGCGGATCTTCGACGCGCGGCGTGCCGGTCCGCGCCATCATCCGTTCCAGGAAAAATTGCGCGGCGTGTTTCCATCTGAAGGATCGGATCGATCCCGTGGCGGCCAGACGTCCGGCTTCGCGGTAATGGGCCAACGCCCCTTCCGATTCGCCGAGCGATTCGCGCGCGTAGCCCGCCAACGTCCGCCATTTTGCCGAGCGGTCGAGAGCCGCGATGACGCCGAGGGCGAACTTCGCCAGCCGCCAGAACGCCTTCCCGCCGGCGAAGCGGAGCGCCGCGTCCGCGAGTGTCATCATTCTTCGGAACCGTCCAGGACTTTTTCCTCGAAGCGCCGCCAGGCGGCGGCCACGTATCCGAAGGGATCGAAGGCCGCGCGGTCCATCGTTTTACCGCCTTCGATGAATTCGAGCATGCCGCGCGCGAGCGCGTCAGCATCCGCGCCGACCAGGCGACCGTAGCCGCCTTTCAGGAGATCGTGCGGCCCCGCGATGTCGGTGGACACGATCGGCTTTCCGAGCGTGAGCGCTTCCAGGATCGTGATCGGTTGACCTTCGATGTCCGACGAGAGCACGAAACAGTCGCAGGCGTTCATGAGCGGATACGGATTCGCGAGGAAGGGGATGAAGGTCACCGCGTCGGCTATCCGCAGTTCTTCGGCCTTCGCCCGCAGGGCGCCCGCCTCCTTTCCGTCCCCGACCAGGTACAGCGCGGCGCCGGGCACCGCCTTCCGGACCGTCGCGAAGGCCTCGAGCAGGCGCGCGTGGTTTTTTTCCGGGGACAGGCGCCCGATGGTCATGAAGCTTGCCGACGCGCGCAGAGGATCAGGGATTCCGGAGGGTAGCGGTTCCGCCGAGAGGCGACGGATCCTGGCCGGATCGATGATGTTGTGCGCGTAGCCCATCTTCGGGGCGATGTCGTCACCGAGGGTCGATTTGACGTATGCCGCGGCGCCCGCCAGGTTGGCGGCGAGCGAGTCCGCGCTGACGCAGAACAGCCGGTCGTAATATTTGTACGCGGAAAACACGGCGTGCAGTTGGGGTTGCTTGATGAGCCGATCCCGGTTCAGGTCGTTATGGAGGAAGATGACCGTACGTCCGGCATCGACCCCGACCGCGAACGCGGCCGCGTCTCCGGGCTGATACCCGTGGAAGTTGACGACGACGTCGAAGCGCTTCCCGAACACGAGCCGGTCGAGCGAGCGGCGGTAGGCGGTTACGGGCAGGCCCCGCTCGCCGCCCGCCCCGCGCTTGACGTAGCGGGCGTGCGCGGCGTACTCGCGCCGCGTGAACGCGTCCGGCACCGAGCGGAAAAGCAGGCAGGCGCGACGGTCGATCAGAACTTGGTAGCCGCGGTTCTTCTCCTCGTCGGGAACGATGACGGCCACTTCATAAGCGCCGTAATCGATGGCACCGACGAGCGCGAGGAAGCTCGTCGTGACGCCGTTCGGATTCAGGGGACCAGGATAGAGGAGGAGACGCTTCTTGCCGTGCCGCGGCCAATAGGTCCGCGGATCCGCCGCGCCGCCGAAGCAGAGGTCAACGGTCCGGCGGCACGCGTGCCCGTCGTCGTCGCCGACGAAGCGTTTCCGGAATTCCCCATAGCGCGCGGCGAACTCGCCCGCGCGGTCTTCGGCCTCGAGCACCGCCCGGGCCAGCGAGGGGATATCCGCGACGACCGGACCCGGAAGCGCGTCGAGATCGAGGTAGAAGCCGTTCTTCGCGGCCGCGTACGCCTCGCGGTCGGGCGCGAAGAACACGACGGGCTTTCCGGTCAGCAGGTAGTCGAAGAAGATTCCCGAGTAATCCGTGACGAGCACGTCCGTCGCGGCCAGCAGCTCGTTGACGTCGAGGTCTCGCGGCGCGCAGAGCCGGCGGGCGCGCGCGTCCAGGAAACGGTAGACCATCGTGTGGAACTTGACGACGACCCGGTAACCGTCCGGAAGGGATTCCTGGAGGAGACGCCGCTGTTCCAGCACCTCGTCCACGTTGTCGAGCGCATTCTGTTCGCCGCGCCAGGTGGGCGCGAACGTGACGAGCTTCACGCCGTCGCGCAGCCCAAGCCGCGTCCTGATCGCCGCGCGATCGGCGTTGACAGTCAGGTCGTTCCGGGGGTAGCCGAATTCCGCGATGATCCCGTCCATGAGCGGCGCGGCGCCGTGACTGGACAGGAGGAGTTCGGTCGTGAAGCGGTTCGGGCTGATGAACCAATCCGCCCCGACGAGGGCCCGCGTCACGTTGCGCGCCTCCCACGGGGCGCCCTTGTCGCCCGCGAGCTTCTTGAGGAGCGTGCTGTGCCAGGTGTAGAGATACCGCTGGCCGGGCCGCTTGACCAGGTACGGCTTGTACGAGGCGTCGTTCACGAACAGCCCGCAGGTTTCCGCGTAGCGGACGTAGGCTCGCGAATCGACCCGCACTTGGATCACGCGCGGATCGCGCCGGAAAGGCTTGAGTTTCGGGTATCCGAGCTTGGGCACCACTACGACATGCCTAAGCCGGGCGTGGTCGGGACGGGAACGCAAGTGGAGGAACAATGCCCAGGAATTTCCGGCGAAATCGCGCCCGTTGTACGACTCGTACATCACCAGGTCCGAGTCGACCGGCAAGCTCTCGGCGTAGCGAGCCGCGAGGGAGGAGAGGCGGAAGAAGGGATCGGCGAGCCTGGACACTAAGTATCCGGCCCAGCCGGGCAGGTAGGTTTCGCACGCCTTGAGCACGAGCCGCCTGGCTTCGCGGACGCGCCCGAGCAGTCGGCGCAGACGCGCGTGGACCGAGACGCTCATCGCGCCCCGCTCCCGGGTTCCGCGAGTTCGCGCAGATCCGCGTCGGTGAGGCGGCCGGCGAGCACGTTCGGGCGGTCCTTGTACTCGGGCAGCCACTTCCAGCCGGGATCGGGATACTTCCAGCCCTTTCCATAGACATAGGCCGCCACGGCCTTCGGGTTTCGCGGCAACAGGAGGCGATAGCCCAGGTGAGCGGCTTCGGAGAGCGGCAGGATGTCGTCCCTCGTCACCAAAAAACCGTCGCCGACATAGCCGAACGTGCTCGCGAAGACGCCATCGGCTATCCAGGTCGGCGTGACCGAAAGACCGCTGCCGGGAAACGTGATCTTGTAGGTCTCCGGCTTGGCGCCGGTCCCAAGCGCGATGAGCTTCCGCGCGATGTCCTTGAACTCTCGCCTGACTTCGACTGGATCCGTCGCTTCGCTGAAATAGGCCAGATCGAGGTCGAGATCGTGGGCCAGGATGCCGCCTTCGCGCGCGAATCCGAGCATCGCGCCGTAGAACACAAAGAGCCGCTTGCCGAATTCCCGCTCAAAGAGCGCGTCGATGCGGCCGTAATTGCCGAGGGCCCGTTCGGCCCAGGCGCCGCTTTCGTGGCGCGGCGGCTGGATGCGCCCGAATTTGTTGATGAGCCGACCTTCCGCGACCAGTTCCACGATGTCCTTGCCCTCGACGGCGCCGACACCGCGCTTAGGGATCAGCGCGCCGGCGCCCGCTCCGAACCGCAGGACGCCGCCCGTCGCGACGACTTCGACCGGATCGCCCGAACGGATTTTTCCCCAGACTTGCTTCATGGGGAAGTTGAAACCGATTCCCCGCCCCCGGTACCGGGTCGGTTCGGAGACCTTCTGCGTGGCGTAGGTGCGGTTGATCGCGACGCCCCGCACGCGGAGTTCCACCTCAGCGGGTTCGCCGTCCGGTTTCGGGAAGGCGATCCCGGAAATGCGCAAGCGGTCGGAACGCACCACGTAGCCCGGCGTGACGCCGGGAACGGGCGGAAAAATCCGGTACGCGATGTCGGACGGCTTCAGGAACGCGACAAGCGAAACAGCACCTTCGAAAACGCGCCCGACGGCCTTGAGCGTCCGAAACGGAACGCTGCCCGCCCCGAACGCGCCCTTCGCCCAGGCGGAAAACGATCCGATCAAGCCCTTCTTCGCCATGCTCACTCCAGGACGGAGGCGGGATCGACGCAGTACCCGGGCAACTCCCGTTCGATCCTGCGGATCGCCTCCGTGTCGGAAAAATCCATGAAATTGAAGACGTTTTTCCTCGAAGTCCCCGGCCGGAAGCGCGTTCCCCCGGCTCGCGCCGACGTATCCAGTCCGAGACGTTCGGCGAGGCCGTCGCGGTAGCCTTCGGACAGGATGAAACGCTCGAATGACACCGGAACCACCTTCGCGGCGAGGGACGGATCCCCGCGCAGCGTCCGCTCGAAGGCATCGCGGGTGTCGCGGTAGTACTCGATGAAATGACCGACGTCCCGGTCGAAGCGCGGATTCTCGTTCCACCGCGCGACGAAGTTTGACCGGGGATCCCGGAACGAGCAGAGCACGGTCGCGTCGCCGAGCAACCGGGCCGCCTCGATCCCGCCGATGTGCACGACGTTGTCGAACAGCGCGATCCGGCCGGACCGTTCCTTCCAGAACCCGACGAGCTCGTCGGTGAACCGGGCGGCGGAACGCTCGAACTCCTCCCGGCCGGCCGGGCCTCCGCGCGCCGCGGCCAAAGCGGCATCCTCGACGAAACCCCGGCACGCGGCGGCATAGGCACCGCTCCCGTCCTGGCGCGACGCGGCGAGCGCGAGCCGGGACGAAAGCGCGTCGCGCCAACGTTCGACCGGACCTATGCCCGCCAGGGCGACCGACAAGACCGCGAACAGGATATCCGCGGCGCCTTCGCCTCGTTCGATGGCGCGGGCCAGGGACAGCAGGCACGCACGGCCTTCTTTCCACAGACGGAGTTCCCCGGGTATCGGGGCAATCTCGGAAAATTCGCTGAAATAGGCGTACAGGGCGCCGGAGCCTGACCAGTACATGCCCGAGACGACGAGCTTCGGGAGCTCCGTGACGGACCGGCGTACGGACGAAGGCGCCTCCGTTCTCCCGTCCCGCGCTGCCATCACGGCCGAGAGCGCGGCGGTCCATTCCGGAAAGCCGGTTCGGGGCACGCCCCCGGCTTCCAGCGCGCGGGCGAAATCGTCGAGCGCGTCGGCGTCGTCGCGACGCCCGAACGCCGCGGCGGTCCGGACGGCGTATTCGCGAAACGCGGGCCTCAGCCGCGCGAGCATCCCGGCGTCGGCGTCGTCCGCGATGCGCGACCGGACCAGCCAGCCGGTCGCCGCTTCCTTCAGGCCGTCGGAAGCCCGCGGATCGTCGGCCACCTGGGCGCACCGCGACGCGATCGCGTCGAAATCGCGCGCCGCCATGCGGTCGGAGCAGTATTCCGAAAAGGCCGCCGCTGACCGGGGCGCCGCGAGCGTGGCCGCGCGCGCCAGTTTCGACGCGCAACCGCGGAATCCGGCCTTGCGGGCGGCCTTGGCCGGCAGCTCGATCACGTCGACTCCCGTAAATCGCGGGACAGGCGCTCTTTCAGCGCCGGCAGGAACCGGAGGATGGCGCCGTCGTCCCGGACGTTCGCCTCTGCCTGGACCCGATCCCATTTCTCAGGGCTTTCCTTGCCGGCCTTGTGCCCGGTCGAATGGGCCGCGATCTTTTCCATATATTCTACGCGGGACTTCACGACGTAATGGTTGATCCGGGCGACTTCCATCGTGGCGACGTCATCGAGTACATGCGCGGAAGGATCGACCTTGAAAAACCAGCCGTGGCAGCCGTGATAGCCAAGCGCGCCGCTGAGACGGGATCCACGCCCGACCATTTTCCAATTTCGATCCAAGTCCGGATAGCGCATCGAGTAGCTCTCGATCACCGGCAATCCCGTGCGTTCGCGCCGACCCGAAGGGCCGAAACGCGCAGCCGCCACCGAAACGCCTTTCACGTCCGTCCGCTTGAACCGGTCGAACGCCTCGACGAGCGTCGAGTAGGGCTCCGACGGATACAGGAATTCGTCGAGGTCGATCTTGGCGAGCCAGTCGCAGCGCCAGGCGTACTTCCGGGCGCAGTCGCCGTACGCCAGGTTCTGCATCGACAGCTTACGGAACTGGTCGCTTCCGTACCTGTCGCGCAGGCACCGTTCGGGATAATCGGCGAACGGCGTATACGTGACGACGCCCGCCTTCACGTACGGTTCGAGTATGGCCCGGGACGTCGGATTGTCCGCGTTGTCGTACAGGAAGAAATGGCCCGCGCCCAGCAGACGGTGGAATTCGATCCACTCGCGGAGGTACTCGTCTTCCCCCTTGAAGATCGCGACTACGGCGAATCCGTACCGGGCGTCGGCCGGGCCGGAAAAACGGTCGATCGCGTCGGGATCGTAGGTCTTCCGGAGACGGGCCGCCGTGAGGCCGTTCCAGAATTCGACCGACGCGAATTTTTTCGACCTCGCGACCAGGCCCCCGATGCCGCGCAGGGGAGCGCGCTCATTCGCCATGGTATTCGTCCCATCCGATGTGCGCGCCGAAGAGCCCGAGAATCCGCCCCGATCCCTCGACGATGCGGCACAGCGCCTTCACCGCGACGTGGCTGCCGAACAGCGGGCTGACCGGCAGGATAATAATGCCTAATAAAATCTTCCACAACGATCGCGAAAATACAATGATTCGACGAAAAATGTTTAAATTTCTAAAATATGCTTCGCTATTTCTAGTCCTAAATTTCCGTTTTAAAAGATAACTAATTGAGTACCGTGACTCATCAAGAGATTCTTCTACAATTGCACCGCTCGCCCATGAGATCTTTGCTCCTTTAGAAAAAGCACGTCGAAAAAAATCGCTATCTTCGCCACCACGCAACCCAAGATTTTCATCAAACCAACAATTCCACTCTTCAACTATTTTTTTTATGTTAAAAAGCACATTTCCAGTATTTGCTGAATCGAACGTTGTCCCCTCTGGATAATCAATTCGTTGATAAAAGCCACCTCGAATAATCCAAAGCGGTGTCCCGGGAGGATATTGTGTTCGAACATACCCACGAACCACATCCACACTTGATTCTTTGTAATATTTCCATAATGTAGCAATCCATTTTGGTTTGGCTGTTTCATCATCATCTATAAATGCAATTTCTGACGCTCCTACCGCCAGTGCACGTCTTAAGATGTTATTTCTGGCAAAAGGAATCCCTCTACCCTTTTCTATAGCATATTCGATCTGAAACTTCGCATTTTTAGCAACGTTTTGGACTACATCTCTAGCTGTTCCTTGAGAATCATTGTCTGCTACCATAATAATAATTCTGACATCAGTCGGTGGATCTTGTTTAATAATAGAATCAAGACAGCACTGTAATGCAGCAGGTCTTTTATAAGTGCACACACCAACAACAAGGATTTTTTCATTACTCATTCATACACCTACTTCTAGCTTAACAGCAGCTACGTCTTTGGCATAAGCAAAAAAACAGAATTATCAACCATCGGATAATTACACAGCCATATCTGTCCAATTAATACAATTGCAATCACTTATAAAAACTAGCAAATACCGTAAATATATGTAATCTTTGTGATTTGATTATTATAAATACATCTTAGCATACTTGCAATAGATTTTTCGGGGTCTACAAAAATAAAGACAACGATCTCATTATGGTAC
>CAYZZW010000092.1:0-9456 GCA_964482955.1 uncultured Treponemataceae bacterium
CCACGCTCAACTACAACACCGGCGACCAGGACTTCTCCGCCCAGCTCACCCAGGTGAAGAGCCTGAAGCCGGACGTCATCTTCGCCCCCGGCAACTACACCGAGAGCGCCCTCATCATCAAGCAGGCCCGCGAGCTCGGCATCAAGACGCCCTTCCTCGGCGGCGACACCTGGGAAATCGCGGAATTCATCAACGTCGGCAAGACCGCCGTCGAAGGCGCCGTGATGTCCACCTTCTTCGACAACGACGCCCCGCTCACCCCGCTCTCGAAGGTCTTCGTCACCGAATACCAGAAGAAGTACGGCAAGCTCCCCTCGGGCACCGCGGTCCTCGGCTTCGACGGCTACCTCCTCGCCATCGACGCGATCAAGCGCGCCAACAGCGTCGACCCCGTCAAGATCCGCGACGCCATCGCCAAGACGGCGAAGTTCGCCGGCGCTTCCGGCTACATCACGCTCGACGAGAACGGCGACCCGATCAAGTCCGCCGTCATCAAGGAAGTGAAGGGCGGCAAGTTCGTCTACAAGACGACCGTCAGCCCCTGATCGTCGCTTGACGAGCCGCCGCGGTGAAGCGGCGGCCGTTTCCAGGACGACCGTTCATGGCCCGCGTCGGAGCGCGCACGTCGCCGGACGCGGGCCGTTTCATTGGAAAGCGCCGCGCCTGACGCGGCCATCCCTTGCCGAGCGGGTTTCCGCCGGCGACAAGGACCAAGGACCATGACGCTGTCCCTATTTTTCCAGCAGCTCGCCAACGCGTTGAGCCTGGGAAGCCTCTATGCGCTGATCGCCATCGGCTACACGATGGTCTACGGCATCCTGAGGCTCATCAACTTCGCCCACGGCGACGTATTCATGCTGGGCGCGTACTTCGCGTTCTACCTCATCGCCGGACTGGCCATGCCCTGGTGGGCGGCCTTCGCCGTGGCCATCGGACTCACGATGCTGTTCGGCATCACGCTCGAACGCGTCGCGTACCGCCCGCTCCGCGACTCCCCGAGAATCTCGATCATGATCAGCGCGATCGGCGCCTCGTTCCTCATCGAGAACTTCGGCACCGTGATCTTCGGCGGACGCCCGAAGGCCTTCCCGAGCATCCCGCTCTTCGACACCGTCGTGGAACTGGGCCCGGTCTCGGTGCTTTCTGTCAGCCTGTTCATCCCGGTCTTCACCTTCGTGATCCTGTACTTGCTGCTCCGCATCGTGAACCACACGAAAACGGGCATGGCGATGCGCGCGGTGTCGACGGACATCGAGGCGGCCAGGCTCATGGGCATCGACGTCAACCGGATCGTGTCCGTCACCTTCGGCATCGGATCCCTGCTCGCCGCGCTCGGCGGCATCATGTGGGCGCTCAAGTATCCGCAGCTCAACCCCCTCATGGGCATCATGCCGGGACTCAAGTGCTTCATAGCCGCCGTCATCGGCGGCATCGGCAACATCATGGGCGCGGTGCTGGGCGGATTCCTGCTCGGCGGCATCGAGATCATGATCGTGGCCTTCCTTCCGGAGCTCACGGGCTACCGCGACGCGTTCGCGTTCGTCCTGCTCATCGTCGTCCTGCTCGTGAAGCCGACCGGGCTCCTGGGCAAGAAACAGACCGTCAAGGTGTGACGCCATGAACAAACGCAACATCATCCTGAGCGTCATCGGCGTGGCCGCTTTGGCCGCCTTCCTCGGGTTCGCGGACGCCAAAATGGGCAACTTCGCCATGCGGATCATCAACCTGAGCGCCATCTACATCATCCTCTCGCTCTCGCTCAACCTGCTGAACGGCTTCACGGGACTGTTCTCCCTCGGCTCGTCCGGCTTCATGGCGGTCGGCGCCTACGTGAGCGCCATCCTCACCATGACGCCCGAGCAGAAGGAAATGAACTATTTCCTCGAGCCCCTCATCCCCTTCTTCCAGGGGATCACCCTCCACTTCGTCCCTGCGCTCATCATCGCGGGACTCTGCGCGGCCCTCGTCGGCTTCCTGATCGGGGCGCCGGTGCTCAGGCTCCGCGACGATTACCTGGCCATCGCGACGCTGGGCTTCTCGGAAATCATCCGCGTGCTCATCACCAACGCCCAGAGCCTCACGAACGGCGCTCAGGGCCTCAAGGACATCCCGAAGGTGTCGACCACGTGGGTCGTCTGGGGCATCGCGGCCCTGACGGTCGTGTTCATGGTCCTGCTCACGCGGTCGAGCTACGGGCGCGCGCTCAAGGCGGTGCGGGACGACGAGATCGCGGCGGAGGCCATGGGCATCGACGTCACGCGCACGAAGACCGTGAGCTTCGTCATTTCCAGCTTCATGGCCGGCGTCGGCGGCGCCCTGCTCGGCCACATGATCACGACGATCGATCCCAAGATGTTCACCTTCATGCTCACCTTCAACATCCTGCTCATCGTCGTGCTCGGCGGCAACGGCTCGATCACCGGCTCGATCATCGCGTCCGTCGTCGTGACCGTGGCGATGGAAGTCATGCGCGTCCTCGACATGCCGATGGATTTCCTCTTCATCAAGACGGGCGGGCTTCCCGGGCTCCGCATGGTCATCTTCTCCATCCTGCTCATGATCGTCGTCATCTTCCGGCAACAGGGTCTCATGGGGACGAAGGAGTTCAGCTGGGACGGGCTCGCGAGGATCGGCCTCCTGCCGCGGAAGAAACCCGGCGCCGGGAAGGGAGGCGACCGATGAGCGGCACGATGCTCTCCACCGGCGGGATCACCATGCGCTTCGGCGGCCTGACCGCCGTCTCGGACCTGCGGATCGACATCGACAAGAACGAGATCGTCGGCCTGATCGGGCCGAACGGCGCGGGCAAGACGACCGCCTTCAACATGATCACCGGCGTCTACACGCCGAGCGAGGGGAAGATCAGCTTCCTCGGCAAGGACGTGACGGGCCACAAGCCCAACCGCATCACCGAGCTCGGAGTCGCGCGCACCTTCCAGAACATCCGGCTCTTCCGCCAGATGAACGTCCTCGAGAACGTGCTCGTGGCGTGCAACCTCGGCATCAAGGCCAACGTCTTCGAGGCTACGCTCCACCTGCCGGGGTACCTGAAGCGCGAGAAGGCCGCCCGCGAGTTCGCCATGTCGCTGCTCCGCGAAGTCGGGCTCGAGATGCACGCGACGGACGACGCGACGAGCCTGCCTTACGGCAAGCAACGGCGCCTCGAGATCGCGCGCGCCCTGGCCACGAAGCCCAAGATGCTCCTGCTCGACGAGCCGGCGGCCGGCATGAACCCGCAGGAGTCGATCGAGCTCATGCAGTTCATCAAGCGGATACGCGACCAGTTCGACCTGACCATCCTGCTCATCGAGCACCACATGCAGGTGGTGATGGGCGTCTGCTCGCGGATGTACGTCCTCGACTACGGCGTCACCATCGCACACGGCACGCCCGAGGAGATCCAGAAGGATCCCAAGGTCATCGAAGCCTACCTGGGGGTGGAGTGATGCTCAAGATACAGAACCTGTCCGTCCATTACGGCGGCATCCACGCCCTGCAGGGCATCGACGTCGACGTCCCCGACGGCAAGATCGTCACGCTCATCGGCGCGAACGGCGCCGGCAAGAGCACCACGCTCAAGTCGATCGTCGGACTCGCGCGCGCCTCGGGCGGCTCGGTCTCGTGGGGCGACGCGGCGATCACGGGTATGCCCACCACGGACATCGTGAAGCGCGGCATCATCCTCGTTCCGGAAGGCCGTCGGGTGTTCCCGAACCTGACCGTCGAGGAGAACATCGCGCTCGGCGCCTACGTCCGCACAGACAAGCCGGGCATCGCTGCCGATCGTGAAAAGGTGTTCGCGCTGTTTCCCCGCCTGAAGGAGCGCATCAAGCAGAAGGCCGGCACGCTCTCCGGCGGCGAGCAGCAGATGCTTGCCGTGGGGCGCGCCCTCATGGCCAAGCCGAAGCTCCTCATGATGGACGAGCCGTCGCTCGGCCTCGCGCCGCTCGTCGTCAAGATGATCTTCGACATCATACGGGAGATCAACAAGACCGGCGTCACGGTGCTCCTCGTCGAGCAGAACGCGAAGGCCGCGCTCGAGGTCGCCGACTACGGGTACGTCCTGGAAACGGGCCGGATCACTTTCCACGGCGAAGGATCCCGCCTGCTGTCGGACGACCGGGTCCGCAAGGCCTATCTGGGCGAAACCGAATGACCCGAAGCCGCCCGGGCTTCATTCGGCTCGGGCGGCTTTTTCGGGAACCTTTGTTCATGTTAATGCCGGTTGATACCGGCCGGTCCGAGCCTTCCAAAACGGATATTTCTCCTTCACAAACCCGATCATGAGTGCTATAGTGGCTTCATGAACTCCGACAACACCATGCCCGAGGGCTGGCCTTACACCAAGGCCAAGACGACGCTGATCAGATCTGCGGCTCTGGTCATGAGGGAGCGCGGCCCGCGCGCCGCCACCCTCAAGAACATCTCGCAGTTCGCCGGCGTCACGGAACCCGCGATTTTCCGGCACTTCCCGGGAGTCGACGGCGTATTCGACGGTCTATGTTCGGTCGTGGAATTTTTCCACGATCTCATGGCCAAATGCTACGCGGCGGAAGGCGCGAAAGGCATCGATCGGCTCGAGAAGGGGTATCTCGGATCGGTCGACATCCTTTCCGAGTATTCCGATTTCGCGTACCTCGTCATCAACGCCCCCGCGATCTTCCTCGAGTACGAGGAACTCACCGAGCGCGTGAACGCCGCCCGGCAGCGCGAACGCAACCTCGTCCTCGCCTGCGTGAAGGACGCCGCCAAGGCCAAGGAATTTTCGGCCGGCGTCGAGGCGGATTTCGTCGCCAACACCGTCCTCGGCGGGGCGTTCTACCAGTATAACGCGTGGCTGGCCGCCGACTGCGGCTATCAGCTCCGCGACCGTTGCTCGAAATACTGGAAGGAACTCAAGAAACTGCTCGCGAAATGATGAAGGCGGGCGGTTCCGGTCGGCGATCCGGCCGGAACCGCCCCGTTTTCCCGCTCCCCGGCCGTTCCTTTCTTGTCAGACGCCTCCGCCCGGGCTACAATCTCCCGGAGGCGCGCGGAATGGCGGCGAAAAACACCGAAGAGCAATCCATCGAGACTCGCCCCGGACCTCAAGCCCTCCGCGGAACCACCGGCGCGGAAACGCCGTGCGAACTCGACGCGGCCCTGTGGAACATCCTCGAATCGATAGCCCGCGTCATACCCTACGACACCGCTTCCATTTTCATACGCACGGGCGACAAGGCGGCCATCAGGGCAGCCAGCGGTTTCGTCGCTCCCGCGCTCGTCCTCGGATACACGTTCGATCTCGGCGAATTCAAATTCCTCCGCGCGATGTTCGAGGAAGGCAAACCAATCGTGCTCGCCAACGCGAACGACGATCCGCTCTGGAAAGAGGGTCCCCGGGCGCCCGAAAGCGAGGCGATCAAGGGCTGGATCGGCGTACCGCTCCGCGACGGTGCCCGCATCATCGGCGTGCTCACCCTCGACTCGTATGCCGCCGGAACCTTCGACCAACGCGACCTCGACGTCGCGCTGGCCTTCGCCGAACAGGCGAGCTTCGCCATCCAGAATTCGCGCCTGCTCGACGAGACGCGCAGGCGCATGCTCGAGTCATCCGCGATCGGGGAGATCGGGCAGGCCGCGTCGGCCGGGCTCGATCCGCATGACCTGTGCGAAGTCGTCGGCCGCACCTTGTCCGGCATTTTCTCCGTCAACATCGTCGCCATTTCGCTGTATGACCCGGAAACCGGGTTGGTGTCCACGCCGTACTTCAACGAGGAAGGCGCGTTCCTCCGGATCCCGGACTTTCCCCTGGGTCCCGGTCCCACGAGCGAGGTCATCCGGACGGGGTCGCCCCTCCTCATCGCCGAAAACGCCGAAGAGACATTCCTCGCGCTGGGCGCCATCCGGCGGACGAAACGCCTGCCGGTTTCCTGGATGGGCGTCCCCTTGCCGGCGCCCGGCGGTCCGATCGGCGTCGTGTCGTTGCAGGATCACCGCCCGTCCCGCAGGTTCGGCGCGGAAGACCTGTCGCTCCTCACGACGCTCGCCGCGACGATCTCGACGTCGATCCAGAACGCGATCCTCTACCAGAAGACGAGGAACCTGGCCGCGGAAACCGCCACGCTCCTCGACATCGGACGGGAACTCAGCTCGACGCTCGACCCCGACGATCTGCTCGCCCTCATCGTCGAAAAGGCGTGCGCCATGCTCTGCACCAACACCGCCGCGATCTACCTGCTGACCGAGGACGAACCCGGCATCCTCCATCCGGCGGCGGCGGCGGGCCGCCATTCGTCCGCGATCCTGGGGCATCGCATCGACGTCGGAGAAGGGATCATCGGCGCCACCGCGAGGACCGGCCGATCCGAAATCGTCAATGACGCATATCGCGATCCACGCGCCCTCTACATCCCCGGAACGGGAAACGACGAAGAAGGCGAAAAGCTCATGACGGCCGCGCTTCCCGGGCACGACGGCGTCGCCGGGGTCATGGCCATCTGGCGCGGCGCCGCCGAGCCGGTCTTCACCGCGTCCGAAAACGCGTTCCTCGAAGGTCTCGCCAGGCAAGCCTCCATCGCCATCCGCAACGCGGCTTCCTTCCGCGTCGTACGGAACGCCCGGACCGAAGCGGAGGAAGCCAACGCCGTCAAAAGCCACTTCCTTGCGAACATGTCGCACGAGCTCAGGACGCCGCTCAATTCCATCATCAACTTCGCGTACCTGCTCCTCCAGGGCGACGAAGGCCCGCTCACGACGACCCAGCGCGATTTCATCGCCCGCATCGAGGATTCCGGCACCCACCTGCTCGGGCTCATCAACGA
Organism: uncultured Treponemataceae bacterium; assembly: GCA_964482955.1. Taxonomy (GTDB): domain Bacteria; phylum Spirochaetota; class Spirochaetia; order Treponematales; family UBA12059; genus JAPLSN01. The sequence goes on from CAYZZW010000092.1 coordinate 6,804, forward strand.
CGTCCTCGACCTGGCGAAGATCGAGGCGGGCCGCATGGAACTCGCCTTCGAACCGGTCGACCTGCGCCCCGTGGTCGAATCGGTGGTTTCGGACGGCATCGCACTGCTGGTCGACAAGCCGGTGATCATGGGCACCGACCTGCCCGACGACCTGCCTCCCGTCCGGGCCGACCGCACGCGGATCCGCCAGGTGCTCCTCAACCTCGTGTCCAACGCGGTGAAGTTCACGCACGCGGGAAGCATCGTCGTCCGGGTACGCGCGGACGAGGGGCTCGTGACGGTCTCCGTGGAAGACACGGGTATCGGGATCGACCGGAACGATCTCGACCGGGTGTTCGCCGAATTCGTCCAGGTGGACGCGGGCCACGACCGGCGGGCGGGCGGAACGGGACTCGGCCTGCCCATCTCGCGCCGTTTCGTTGAAATGCACGGCGGCACCCTCACCGCCGCCAGCCAGCCCGGATCGGGCAGCGTGTTCACGTTCACGATACCGAGGGCGTAGAAGCCCGAACTGGACATTTTGGACATATTGGACAAAACGCGCGAAATCCCGGATAATGGCGCCGCGCGACCGGTCCGGACCTTCGTTCCGCCGCGCGGATTTCCAATTCGTTGCGTGAGTACGAGAGGTCGAACATGCGAAAGGACGCCGTCACACCCGGGGAAGCCCGCATCCTCGTCGTCGAAGACGATCCGAACAACCGGCTCGTCATCACGCGGCTCCTCAAGCTGACCGGCGTTGATCCGGCGAACGTCTCCGAATGCGAAGCCGATCCCCTCGCCACGATGCGGGAACGGCTCGGCGACTTCGACCTGATCTTCCTCGACCTCCAGCTGCCGCGCAAGGACGGCTACGCGATCATCGCGGAATTGAAGGCGGAACCTTCGCTCGCCGACACGCGGATCGTCGCGCTGACGGCGAACGTCATGCGGCAGGACGTGGAACGCGCCAAGGAAGCCGGGTTCGACGGCTTCATCGGCAAACCCATCGACGGCCGGCGCTTCGGCGACGTGATCAGGCGGCTCCTGTCAGGCGAGCAGGTATGGACGATACAGTAAGCGCCGACGACCGGTGTCTGGCGGCGCGGCTCGCGGAAGCCCTCGAACTGCCGCCGCCGGAATCGGACGACCCCGAAGCGGTCTCCCGCCTCATCGAACGGACCGGGGAGCTCCTGCGTTCCGAACGACGGACGCGCCAGGCCGCCGAAACGCTCCGCGTCGCCTTCCTAGAACTCGCGAAGAACCTCGATCCGGACCGCCTCTTCGAAAGCCTCCTCGATTATCTGTGCTGGATCGTGCCCTACGACCGCGCGGCTATCCTGCACGTCAACGAACACGGACATCCGCTCGAGCACGCGGACCGGGATTTCAGGGAAAATCCGAGGGCCGAGGGCCTCGCCGAAGCGCGTCGTCTCGAGACGGCGTTGTCGGCCGAGGAACTGGCGGCCGTCCTGCGCTCCGAATCGGTCGTATCGCGCGGGGGATCGCGCGTCGTGGCGCCCCTCGTGGACGGTTCCACGGTACTCGGCGCCGTCGTGGCCGACAGCGAGCGCGGACAGTACGACGAACGGCAGCTGCGCCTGGCCGAATCCTTCGCGAGCCAGGCCACGGTGGCCATCCGCAACGCCCGCCTCTTCGCGGAGCGCGACGACGCCGTCCGCGCCCTGCTCGACTCCTACGACGCCACGATCGAAGGCTGGACCTGGGCGCTCGAGCTCCGCGACCAGGGAACGGAGGGCCACACGCGCCGCGTCCGAGACCTCACAGTCCTGCTCGCGCGCAGCATGGGCGTGCCCGAAGAGGACGTGATCCGCATGCGCCGCGGCGCCACCCTGCACGACATCGGCAAGATGGCGATCCCCGACGGCATCCTCTTGAAGCCTACCGGTCTCAACGGCCACGAGCGGGAGCTCATGAAACGCCACCCCGACTACGCCCGCGACCTGCTCGAAAAGATCCCCTTCCTCGTGCCGTCGATCGACATCCCCTATTGCCACCACGAGCGCTGGGACGGCACGGGGTATCCGCAGGGCCTCCGCGGCGAAGACATACCGCTCGCCGCGCGCATCTTCGCGGTGGTCGACGTCTGCGACGCGCTCATCTACAACCGCCCGTACCACGACGCGTGGAGCCTCGACGACGCCCTCGAATTCATCGAGTCGCAGTCGGGTCACCACTTCGATCCCGCCATCGTCGCCGCCTTCCTCGACCTCATGAAAAGACAATGAGCGGCCGCCGGGCGAACCCGGCGACCGCTCGTTGGATCGTGCTCACATCGTCTCGGGCGAAGGACGGAGCTTCGATTCCCGTCCTTCGGCCGTTTACCCGATCAGCGCCTTGACGTCCTCCGGCACGGTGGTCTTGCCGCCGATGCCGAATTTCTCGACGAGGACCTTCGCGACGCCCGGCGACAGGAAGCCGGGGAGCGTCGGGCCGAGCCGTATGTTCTTGAAGCCCAAGTACAGCAGGGCGAGGAGGACGAGGACCGCCTTCTGCTCGTACCACGCGATGTTGAAGACGAGCGGCAGGTCGTTCACGTCGCCCAGCTTGAAGGCGTCCTTGAGGGCGAGCGCCGTCAACGCGAGGCTGTAGGAGTCGTTGCACTGGCCGGCGTCCAGCACGCGCGGGATGCCGCCGATGTCGCCGAGGTTCA
>CAYZZW010000093.1:0-8784 GCA_964482955.1 uncultured Treponemataceae bacterium
TGGCGTTGCCGCCCTCGTCCCAGCAGGCGGTCTCGAAGGCGCAGCGGGTGCGGGTGGAGGCCTTGTCGAAGATGAGGACGATGTTCTTGCGGTGCAGGAGCTCGCCCTTGATGCCGGCGCGCTTCTTGTTCTTGAGGTCGCGCGAAAGGTCGAGCATGTAGCGGATTTCCTCGGTGGTGAAATCCTTGAGGGTCAGGAAGCTTCTTCCTTTGAGATTGACGGGCATGGGATCCTCCTCGGTATGGGCGCGGGCGTTCGGATAAAGCGCGGGCCCGCGGGCGGTGATGGTAGGTGCGTCCGTCGGGTATACCACGGGCCGCCCGTCCGGTCAAGCAAGCGGGATGATGAATATATAAGCGCGATCCTGCATGAATATGCGTATTTTTTTGGGGGCGCCCCCGCGGCTTCGCCGCGGGCGGGCTATCCGCTCCAAGTCCTCGCGCCAGCGGCGCTCCGGGCTTTTCGCTTCTATCCCTGGCGCGACCTCGCGGGCGCGGCGGACGCTGCCGGCATGCTTTCGCCGCGCGCAGCTTTCATCTCGTGATTTTCCATTGATATGCGGTGTCCCATTTCCGGTCGACGCAGAGCGTAAGCTCGCGCGTCGAAAGGCCGTACGCCGACGACCAGATCGTCGAGTTCTGCGACAGGTCCGACAGAAGACCGAGCGTGCCGCCCGGGCCGAGCGCGCCCTTCGAGCCGCCGAGCGTTTCGCTCGCGACGCGGTAGCGTCGGCACATTGACGTCCAGTTCGGTTCCGGCGTCTCCGACATGACGAAGTTGGTGGCGGCTTGCCAGGTTGCGGTTCCGCGCAGGACCACCGGTTTTCCGGCGGGGTACTCCACGACGGCGGAGGCGCCGGAGGCGTCCGCGACCATGTAGTGGAGCGGGACGTCGCTGAAATCCACGTTGTACGACCCCATGACCGCGATCGCCTCGTCGACGGTGGCGGCGCGGTCGAGCGCGAGCCTGATGAGGCCGAGCTCGCCGACCGTGGGCTTCGCGGGATCGGCGCCGCCGTCGGCGGAGGGCACGGCCATCATGCCGACCGCGAGGCCCTTTTCGTTCATGCCGTCGAAGGGGAGGCGCGGCGCGTCGGCCAGCGCGGCGGGATCGTCCAGCGGGCTCTTGCCGGGGCCGTAGCCGAGGTAATGGAGGTCGACGAGCGAGATCGACGCGTACGCGCCCTCGGGCGCCGCGAGCAGGACGAGGATCGGGTGGCGGTCCCAGTCGAAGTTGCGGCCGAACGCGCGGTTCCCCCGCGCGTCGAGGGCGGCGAAACAGGAGCACGCGAAATCAGGTTCCGCGCGCGGCAAGGCGCCCGTCTTGGGCGCCACGAGATAGCGCTCCGGATCGTACGATATCGAGTACTCGAGTTCGTACAGCGGAAACTCGTCCAGCTTGCGGAGTTTGCCGATGGGCGTGTCGCCGGAGGCGAACATCTCGTTTGGCGCGCTCCCGGTCGCCCGTTCGAAGCGGGCCTTCGGCGCGACGTCCAGCGGAGCGGCCGAAGACGGTCCTTCGGTTTTCCGCGCGCACGAACCGAGGGCGTACGCGGAAAAGGCGATCAACATGGCGGCGGCCAGAGCCGCGCCCATACGTCGGCTAAAGCCGCGGCTAAAGCCGCGGCCAAAGCCGCGGACAGAGCGGCGGCCGAAGCCGTCGGGCGGTGTGCGGGTATTCATACGGAAAGCGTAACGCATGCGCGCGTCGCTCGCGAGCCCGCCGCATTGACAGCGCCCGGACGCGACCGTACGCTTTCAGATCGCATCCCGCGTCGAGTACCGCCTGAGGCCGCGAAGAAACGCGGTCGGAAGCGTCCGTATTCGCCCGTCACCCCGTTCGGAGGACGATATGAACCGTTGCGTGCCCGCGTCCGCGCTGGCGCTTTCCTTGCTGCTCGCGCTGCCGGCGCCGGGCTTCTGCCTCGACGACGCGGCGCTCGAAGACCTGAAGTCGGACATCGCGTCGGTCTACGGGCGCGGCGCCGCGCTGTACGATTCGGGCGATTACGGAGCCGCGTTCGCGGAGTTCGAAGCGGCGTTCCGGCATCTGCCCGTCATGCGGGCGTTCGAATCCTACGAGCGGCGGAAGCTCGAGGACGACGGGACCTGGTACACCTTCGCCGACTGCTACCTGTACGCGGGGCGCAGCCGCAAGAAACTCGGCGACGACCCGGGCGCCATCGCCTGTCTCGACGTGGTGCGGGAGCTCGTGCCCTATTGGGACCCGATCTACGACGAGCTCGCGGACATCCACGAACGGCGCGGCGACCGCGCGGCCGTGAAGGCGGTGTGGGAAGCCTGCGTGGCGGCCTTCGCCACCGACGAATTCGGCCGGAAGATCGAGTGGTCGTTCGTGCCCGCGAAGGCGTACGACCGGCTCGGCGCCCTCGCGCTCGCGGACGGAGACTACGCCGCGGTCGTGAAGTACGGCGAGGCGGCGCGGACGATCCACGACGAGCGGCGGATACTGCCGCTCATGAACGCGGGCCTCGCATCGCTCCTTTCGGGCGACGGGAAACGCGCCGTCGGTTTCTACGCCGACGCCGTCGCCGACGCGGTCGTCCTCACGCGGCCGCTACTCCGCCAGGGCATCCGCGACCTCCTCTCGCATCGCGCCGCCCTGGCGCCGGCCGCCGGTCCGCTTTCGCGTTTCGCGCTCTGGGCGCTCGCGGACGGGGTCGGGGACACGGACTTGGCGCGCGGATACGCGGCGGAAGCCCTGGCGGACGCCGCCGTCCCGGCCGCCCTCCGCGGCGTCGCGGACGCCGAAGCGGGACCGTCGGCGTGCTGGCTGGCCGCGCGCCTCCTCGCGCTGTCGGGCGACGACGCGGGCGCGTTGGCCGCCCTCGGACGCGCGGCGGCCGGCTCGTCCGCCGCGGTGCGGGGCGTCGCCCTGTCGACGCCGGAACTCGCGCCTCTCGCATCGACCCAGGCGTTCGCCGCGGCCTTCCCGGAACGCGCCCGACCGAAGCCGCCGTCGCCCACGCCGGAGGATTCCTTCGAGATCGTCGTGCAGACCGGCCATCGCAAGATGATCACGGGCATGGCCCCGACGCCGGACGGCCGTTTCGTCGTCACGAGCTCGGGCGACCGGACGGTGCGGCTCTGGACGAAGGGCGGCGCGCTCGTGAAGACCTACCGCGCCGAGCGCGGCCTGTCCTGCGTGGCGGTGAGTCCCGACGGCAACTTCATCGCGGCCGGCACGGAAGCCGGCGTCGTCAAGCGCTGGTCTCTCGACGGGACCGCGCTTCCCGACGTGACGGTCCCCGACTGGCCGGTGAACTGCGTCGCGCTGAGTCCCGACGGTTCCCTGATCGCGACGAGCTCGAACATCGTCGGTTCGGGCGACGACTTCGCGATACGGCTCCATTCGGCCGACGGCCGCGCGCTCAAGTCATTCATGGGGCACTACTGGCCCGCGAGCAAGATCGCCTTCGACGCGGAGGGGCGACGCCTGGCTTCCATCGACCCGCGCGGCGCGCTCAACGTCTGGGACACGGTGACGGGACGCCGCCTGTTCCGCCTCGAGGGCGGCGAGTCGACGCCGGGCGCCATCGCCTTCGGCTTCGCGCCCGACGGCGGGCTTTGGATCGCCGGCACCGACGGGACGCTGTACCGCGTTGGGGCCGACGGCTCGGGCCGTCGCGAACTGCGCGTGGACGGCTTCGGCGAAGACGGTTTTCGCGCGTTGGTCGACATCCTGCCGTCGGCCGACGGAGCGGCGCTGACCCTCGTCGGTTCCGCTTCCGCGATGCGGGTCGACGCGGCCACGGGCGCGCGTCTTTCGGAGGCGCGAAGCTCGGGCAAGACGACGATCGGCGCGCGCCTTTCGGACGACGGGACGCTCTTCCTCATCGAGGCGGGCGCTTCGGGCGGCGGCGCCGAAGCGGAACGCACGGGGGTGCGCGTCGTCGGGAAGGACGGCCAGGCGATCTCCGACTTCGCGCTCTCGTCGGGCCAGCTCGTGCACGCGGACGCGAGCCCGGACGGAACCGCCCTCGCGGCGGTCTACGACGACCGCACGATCCGCGTGTTCCGCACCGACGGTTCGCTCGCGTCGACCTTCGCGGAGCTCCGCGGCGATTTCCAGAGCGTGCGCTGGAACGCCGACGGCACGATGCTCGTCGCCTCCGACAACAAGAACGACAAGCTCGGCAAGCTCAACGTCAACGTGTCGCTCTGGCAGCCGGACGGCGCGCTCCGGAAGCTCTTCGGCTATTGGTACGGCGTGTCGGCGAATACGGTGACCCTCGAAAGCGGCTACAACCGGAAACGCGACGCGTGGTTCGTCCCGGGTTCGGGGAATCTCGTCCTCGCGGGCGGCGACACCGCGTACGTCTATGACCAGGGCGGCAACAAGGTCGGCGAGCTGCCGTTCGACCTGCGAGATTACGACGCGACCCCGAACGGTCTTATGCAGCTGTTGCTGGGCAACGGTCGGGCCGAACTGCGTTCGGGCGGCGGGGTCGCCCGTACCTTCGAGTTTTCGGAGGAAACCTATACGCGCTGCGCAGCCGTCTCGGCGGACGGTACCCGCATCGCTTTCGGCGACGGGCGAGGGACGATATCGCTCGGCGCGCCGGACGCCGCGGAGCCCGTTTTCGCGAAAGCCCACCGGGAGGGCGTCAACGACCTCGCCTTCAGCCCGGACGGAAAACTCGTGGCCAGCTGCTCCGACGACGGGACGATCAAGTTGTGGACCGCTGACGGCGCGCCCGTACGCACGCTCGAAGGGCACCATGACGCGGTGCTCGGAGTGAAATTCGTCCGCGGGGGCGAGCGGCTCTTTTCGTATTCCGACGACGGCACGATGGGCCTCTGGGATCCGGCGACCGGCGCGTGCTGCTTCATCGCCGCAGAGGACGGCGAGTGGATCATCTTCACGCCTGACGGCTATTTCGACTGCTCGAAGAAGGGCGGCGACTTGGCCGCGATGGTGAAGGGTGGCGAGGATTACGCGATCGACCAGTTCGCCCTCGCGCGGAACCGTCCCGATATCATCCTCGAGCGCCTCGGGCTCGGAGAGGCGGGCCAGGCCGATCATTACCGCGCGCAGTTCCGAAGGCGCATCGCGAAGCTCGGGTACCTCCCGAAGAAGGTGCCAGCCGACGAATTCGAGCGTTCCGCCCTGGGTGACCTGGAATCGGCCGACGCGAAGAAACTCGTCGCGCGCTTCTGGACCCGGCGTGGCGACGTCTACGTGCCCGCGGGCGCCCCCGGCTACGCGGAACGGCTCGAGCTCATGGAGTCGCCCGGATACGCGGGCCTGGTGGAGCGCGTGCTCGCCTCAGGCGGCGACGTGCCCGAAGCGCGAATCGTAGAAGCACGGACGGTCGGAGCCATCATGGAACTCAAGCTCGAATTTTCGGCGTCCGCGACGGACCTGTTCGGCTACAACGTCTACGTGAACGGCGTGCCCCTGTATCCGGGCGCGGGCAGGCCGCTTTCGGGTCGGCTCGCGTCGGCGACGGAGACGGTGAGGCTCGGCACGGGCGACTGCGTCGTGGAGGTCGGCTGCTTCAACGAAAGCCTCATGGAGTCGTACCGCGTCAAGGCGGCGTCACGCGCGATGGATCGCGACGTCTTCGCCCCGGCGCCCGGCGGGCTCTGGTTCGTCGGCTTCGGCGTGTCCGAGTACCGGGACCGCGAACTCGACCTGGCGTACGCGAAGAAGGACGTGCTCGATCTGGCGACAGCCCTCGAAGGGCTGCCGGGTTTCGGAAGCTTCCACAAATTCCTGCTGACCGACGGCGACGCGACGAAGGACAACATCGCCAAGGCGAAAACCTTCCTCGAGGGCGCGGGGATAGACGACACGGTGGTGCTGTTCATCTCCGGACACGGCGTGCACGACGGCGATCCCGACGCGACCTACTACTACCTCACGCACGACGCCGAGACGGCCGACCTCCCGAAGACGGCGGCGCCCTTCGAGCTCGTGGAAGACCTGCTCGTCGGCATCGGGCCCAGGCGGAAGCTCCTCCTCATCGACACCTGCGAATCGGGCGACATCGAGGCGGGGGCGCTGGACGCCGTCGTCGCGGGCGCGGGTTCCAAGGGGCTCGCGGCGCGGACCGCGAAACCGGGCGGCCTCACGCTCGGGTCGCGCAAACTCAAGGCGCCGCGCGCTTTCCTCGCCCAACGCGACCGTTTCGTCTACAACGACCTCACGCGGCGCTCGGGCGCCATCGTGTTCTCGTCGTGCGGCGGCGGCGAGCTGTCGTACGAGTCGCCCGCGTTCGAAAACGGCCTGTTCACCGAAAAGCTCATGGAGGCGCTCGGCCGCGGCGCTGAAACGGCGGACGCCGACGGCGACGGTTACGTGGCGACCGTCGAACTCGAAGCCTTCGTCTCGCGCGAAGTGGCCGTCGCGAGCACGGGGCTCCAGCATCCGACCGTCGACCGCGACAATCCGGCGCTCGCGCTGTCGTTCGAGGTATCGCGGGAAGGCCGGCGGGAGCGCGAGTACCGGACGGAGCTGGCCTTCGTGGAAGGCGGGCGCTTCGAGATGGGCATCCGCGGGAACTCGGGGACGCACCGTGAGCACGCGGTCGAGCTCGCGAGCTTCCTCATCGCCCCGCGAGAGACGACCGTCGGCGAGTTCGACGCCTTCGTCCGGGAGACCGGGTACGTGACGGCTCTCGAGCGGCAGAACTCCCAGATGCGCGAATCGGAATTCACGTGGCGTACCGGGGCTTTCGCGTCCGATCCGGCCTTGCCCGTCGTCGGCATGCGCCAAGAGGACGCGGCCCGGTACTGCAATTGGCTGAGCGGGCGGGACGGGCTCGACGCCTGCTATTCCTTCGACGAGGACGGGCGCGCGGTCTGCGACGCGACGAAAGACGGATATCGCCTGCCTTCCGAAGCCGAGTGGGAGTACGCGGCGCGCGGCGGGCTCATGGATCCCGGCTCCCCGTACGCGGGCGGCGACGACATCCGCGACGTCGCGTGGTACTCGGGCAACTCGCGTTACGCGACGCATCCCGTCGGGACCCTCGCGCCGAACGCGCTCGGCCTCTACGACCTGAGCGGCAACGCCTTCGAGCTCTGCGAAGACTGGTACGCCGAGGATTATTACGCGGCGTCGCCGCGCGAAAATCCGCGCGGGCCCGAGAGCGGCTGGACGCGCGTCGTGCGGGGAGGGTCGTGGGTGGCCGACGAGGACTACGCCGACGTCCGCGTCCGCCAGGAAGAATCGTTCTGGGGCATGCAGCCCGTGGTCGGTTTCCGCGTCGCGCGCAACGCGCCGGAAGGGGAGGGGCGATGATGGACGCGGCGAAACGAAACGCGTTGGCTGCTTTCGCTTTGGCGTTCGGCGCCCTGGCGGCCGCCGACGATCTCGCGGACGCCGGCCTGGTCGGCGCGGTGAGCGCCGTGGAAAACGTCGCGGTTTCCTACGACGGCGCGCGGGCGAAGGAAACGACGCGCGGCAGCACGACCTACAACGGGGCGGGAAACGCGACGGAGATCGTCGATTGGCGGGCGGACGGTTCGCTGGGGGCGTTCTATCGGCGGGTCTACGACGCGACGGGCCGGTACTGCTCGACGGTGGAAACCTATTACGCGGATTTCTACCGGCCGGGAGGATCGCTCGAGTACGTCAGGACCATCGAACGCGACGCGGCCGGGCGCGCCGTCACGGAGCGCCTGTGGACCGCGCGGGACGGCGGCGTCAGCGTGACGAGCATGAGGTACGACGCCGCGGGCAACCTCCTCTCGAAGCTCAACGAGGAGGACGGGGCGTTCGTGGGCGGCATCGTCTACGAACGCGACGCGGCCGGGCGGGTCGTGTCCGAAACCGGATTGAACGCGAACCGGGTCGCCACGTGGATCGACACGACGGCCTATGACGAGGCCGGACGCGTCGTCGAAAAGCGCTCGCTCTCGGGCGCCGGGGAACTCACGAGCTCGCAGCGGAACGAGTACGACGCGGCCGGCCGTCTTCTCGTCGAGCGCTACTACGACGGGAACGGCGCGCCCTGGGGCGAGACGCGCCATTTCTACGACGGCCGAGGCTTCCCCTCCGGCACCGAGGAATACTCGGCCGGCGCGCTGAAAAGCCGGATCGTCGACCGGATGGATCCGGCGGGCCGCCGCGTCGAGCGGATCGTTTATCGCGCCGACGGCACGGTCAGCTACCGCGCGATCCGCGCCTACGACCGCGGCAACCTCTCGAGCGAAGAAACGCTGTCGTACGCCGCCGACGGCTCGACCGTCGAAATCCGCCGCTGGACCAAGTACCGCTACGAGTACCGTCAATGAGTTTTTCGCCACAGAGGCACAGAGGGGAAGAAGGTTTGAGATAGACGCTTTCAAAACGGTCCATAGAGGAACCATTACGCCACGATTCGCCGCCGCAGGTACGTATCGCGGCATCACGCCCGTCGCGCGGCACTTCTGGGGTCAGCCGCGCCAGTTTATAGAAGCGCATATGACCGCCGGGTGGGGCATACAAGGACCCGCGTCGAATATTGCGAGTACTCTCGCCTATTCGGCGCGGGTCCTTGTATGCCCCACTCCTCGGTCAATCCGGTTCGTATAAAGTTGCCGCACGCATCCCGAATCGCCTAGAAACGATCGTTGGCGCCACGATCCAGGTTGCGCCACTCGGAATCATGGCGTATCCTGTGACCCATAAGATAACTCCTCCAAGGAGGGCCGTATGGCCAAAGTGGAACTCAGGAACATCCGCAAGGTGTACGAAGGCGGCGTGACCGCCGTCGACGGGGCGGATATCGTCGTGGAAGACCGGGAATTCGTCGTGTTCGTCGGGCCGTCGGGC
>CAYZZW010000094.1:0-8781 GCA_964482955.1 uncultured Treponemataceae bacterium
ACCTGGGTGAGCTGGGCGGAGAAGTCCTGGTCGCCGGTGTTGTAGTTGAGCGTGGCGAGGATGGCCTTCTTGTCGCCGGTGAGCTTCACGAAGTTGTCCTGGAAGAACTTGGCGAGGCCGACGGAGTAGTCGTTCGACACTTCGCGGATGAGGATCGCCTTCTTCGCCTTGAGGTCCTTGAAGGCGTAGGTGGACATCACCGTGCCCTGGAAGGGATCGAGGAAGCAGACGCGGAAGTAGAAGTCGTTGCCCTTCGTGACGAGCGGGTTCGTGCAGGAGAGGCCGATGGCCGGAACCTTCGCGTCGCGGAAGATGGGACCGGCGGCCATCGAGAGGCCGGAGCCCCACGAGCCGAGGACGACGGTGACCTTGTCGGCGTCGACGAGGCGCTGGCCGGCGTTGGCGGCTTCGACCTTGTCCGACTTGTTGTCGGCGATGGCGAGTTCGATCGTGTATTCGACGCCGTTGACCTTGACCGTGGGATAGAGGCCCTGGGCGAGCCTGATGCCGTCGAGCTCTTCCTGGCCGCCGGCGGCGTTGGCGCCGGTGAGGGGTTCGAACACGCCGAACTTGATGACGTTCGGGGCGGCGTAGGCGCCGACCGTCAGCGCGAGAGCGATGAGAATTGCGATTGCACGCTTCATCGGGTCCTCCTTGGGGACTGCATACGAGTGATTCCGGAACATTCTAGGGGCGTCGATCGGATTTGTCAAACAAACTGAGTGTTTCCGGAGGGCCCGCGCGCATTCACCATTTGGTGCATGCGCGTCGGGGCTCAACGGTTTTCGAGCAGCGAGGAAAGCGTCCGCGACAGGTCGACGATGGTGAAGGGTTTCGGGAGGAAGGCCGAGGACTTGTCGCGTTCGAGGGTGTCCAGCGTGTCATCGTCGGTGAAGCCCGAGGTGAGGACGATCGGGATGTCGGGCGAAATCTCGCGGACGGCCTTCATCGTTTCCTTGCCGTTCCGCACGGGCATGGCGATGTCGAGCACGAGCGCGCGGAACGAGCTCGGCGCTTCCGTGAAGACGTCGAGCGCGCGTTCGCCGTTCTCGGCGAGCGTCGGCTCGTAGCCGAGCGCGCGCAGTATCGCCGCGTCGGAATTCCTCAGGTTTCCCTCGTCCTCCGCCACGAGTACGCGGCCGTGACCCTTGCGGATGGCGGGCTTCGCCTCGGGTTCGGCCGCGGTCGCCCCGTCGTGGGCGGGAAAGTAAACGCGGAATTCGGATCCCTTGCCGGGTTCCGATTCGACTTCGACGAAACCGCCGTGCTGCTTCGCGATCGAGTGCACCATCGCCAGCCCGAGCCCGGACGACGACTCCGGATTCTTGGTCGTGAAGAACGGGTCGAAGATGCGGGGGATGACCTCGGCCGGGATGCCGACTCCCTCGTCGCGGACGACGATCGTGCGGTACTCGACCGGCCGCGCGTCGGGGCTGACGGCGAGGAAGCGGGCGTCGGGCCGGAACGCGCCGATGGAGAGCCGTACCGTGCCGCCCTTCCGCTCGCCGGGGGCGCGCATGGTCGTCATCGCGTGCGCCGCGTTGATGATGAGGTTCAGGATGAGCTGTTCCACCTGCGAAGCGTCGATCCGCACGACCGCGTCCGTTTTGCCCGGATCGAAGTCGATCGTGACGGTGCGGTCGACGCCGCGCCTGGCGAACTCGACGACGCGTTGGGCGATCTCGCCTAGGGAGGTCGGCTTCGTCTCGACCGGCCGCTTCTTCGTGATCGCGAGGAGCCTGCCGACGGTCTTCGACGCGCGCAGCGCCGAGCGTTCGATGGTCTCAACCTCGCCGAACATGTCGGCCGGCGTGGCGTAGACGTTTTCCTCGATGCCGTGGCGCATGAGGGAAACCGCGCCGACGATGCCGCCGAGCGTGTTGTTGAAATCGTGCGCGATGCCGCCGGTGAGCGTGCCGATCGCCTCCATTTTCTGCGCGTGGTCGAGTTTCCTGATCCGCTCGAGGTTTTCCTCGGCCGCCCTGCGCTCTTCGGTGACGTCCCTGACGATGCCCGCGCTCCGGGCGCCGCTTTTCAGCGGGATGAGGAAGTTCGTGAAGAGGAGGATGCGCTGCGTTCCCGAACCGTCCACGGTCCTGATTTCGATCGGACCGCGGGATTTGTCGGACGACAGGACCTCCCTGATCGCGTGGGCGAACGTTTCGGCGTCGCGCGCGGGGTTGCCCCCCGCCTTGCCAGCCAGTTCCGCGACGAGCGCGCACAACTGCTTTCCGACGGCTTCCCCGACCGGCATGCCGGTCATGTGCTCCATCGCGGGATTCCATCGGACGATTTTCCCCTCGTGGTCCGCCAGCATGATGCCGTCGTGGGACCGTTCGATGAACTGGTCGAGGACGAAGCCGGCCTCCGCGAGCATGCGCTCGGCGCGTTCGCGTCCATGGGCGTCCGAAAGGTCGCTGGCCACGAGCACGACGCCCTTGAGCGCGTTCCTGACGCGGAGGGGTATCAGTTTCACGGCCGCCTGGGCTTTCGAGGGTCCGATGAGGGCCAGCGTCGTCAGGGATTCCGAGGAACCGGCGAACACGGTCGCCGCGGCTTTCTGGTCGTGGGTCTGGAACTCGACGAGGGTCGAGAGGGTCGCCTGGGGCGGATCAGTGTCGCGTTCGATGCCGAGGAACCTGCGCGCGCTCGCGTTCAGCCAGGTGGCCGTTCCCCCGTCGTCCAGGTGGATGACGATGTCCGCCATCGCGTCGAGGATCCGGTAGGCGTCGCTGACCGGAAAAGGCGCCAGGAAATCGTAGCGGCTGATGGCCACGAGGATCCCCATCGACCAGATCGTGATCCAGAGGATGGCCATGTTCGGGAAGTTGACCCCGAAGATCGGGAATATCGTGTCGGTGACGAACCCGAGCGAGAGGGCGGTCACGATGGACGCGGTGATGAGCCCGAGCCGCCTGCGCGCGTTGCGGCCGGGATTGCTCCGGAGGCCGCGGAAAAGGAGGAAAACGGCTGCGAGGTTGTAGATCACGTAATAGCCGGCGTACGACAGGAATACCCAGTCGGTACGGAGGTCCGGCATGTAGTAGCCGCCGCGCCACAGGAAGCCGCGGAGCAGGTAGAAATTCGTGATGAAGGTGAACGCGACGCCGGGTCCGTAAAGCCCGACCATGCCGAGGACGCGGCCCATCCGCGTGCGCGACGGGGAGATGCCCGTGATGCGCAGGGCGAGATGCAGCGAAAAGCCGGAGAACAGGCACCAGCAGAACGAGAACGCGAGATAGAAGACGCGGTTGATCGCCGGATCGTCGAGGCCGTAGGAAAAGACCGCGTCGAACCCCCAGAGCGCCAGCAGCACGTTCAGCAGGGCGGCGACGCGATTGACGGTACGCCAGGGGGCGAGGCGGAAAAGGCGCACGGCGCAGTAGAGGAAAATGATGCAGGCGATCGCCGACAGGTACGACAGTGGATTCAAGGGCCGCTCCGGCGTCCGGCCCGGCGGCCGGAACGCGCTACGATTTTGACGAACCGTCTTCATCTTACCCCAATTCCACCCGTGGCGCAAACCGTTCGCGCGCAACCATTCGCGGACGGAAGGAGTCAAAGGATCGAGGCGTCGATGACGACGCCCGGAGGATTTCGTATGGAGATGACCATGGCGCAACCTTCCCGTACCGGGACGTTGCCCGGGCGGGATCGCCTCGAGGAGATCGCGAACGCCGTCACGCACGGGGCGGGGGCGTTCCTGTCGCTGGCCGGACTCGTGCTCATGAGCGCGCGCGCGGCCCGTTTCGGTTCGGTCGTGCAAGTGGTCGCGAGCGGGATTTTCGGCTCGTCGCTGGTGCTCCTCTACGCGGTGTCGGCATTGTACCACGCTGCCAGGGAACCGCGCGCCAAGCGTACGCTCGGCGTGCTCGACCACGCCTCGATCTACCTGCTCATCGCGGGGAGCTACACGGCGTTTTCGCTCGGCGTCGTCGGCGGAGCCGCGGGCTGGCTCGTGTTCGGCCTCGAATGGGCGCTCGCGGCCGCTGGAATCGTCCTCACGGCGCTCTTCATGGAACGCATGCGGAACATCGGAGTGGTCCTGTACGTCGCCATGGGGTGGCTCATCGTGATCGCGTGGCGGCCGCTCGTCGCGGCGGCGCCTCCGGCCTCCGTCGTCCTCCTCATCGCCGGCGGCGTGGCGTACACGGCCGGCGTCGCGTTCTACGCGATGAAGCGGACCAGGTGGATGCATACGGTCTGGCACCTGTTCGTGCTCGGCGGGTCGGTTTGCCATGTCCTGTCCGTGCTGGCGGCGCTCGCGTAGAAAATCCTGGCGCGCTTCCGGCTCGTGGTATACAATGGCCGCGTTCAACCGCCGCGCCGGCCGGTCGATCCGCTTCGCGGTCGCCGGAACGGCCGGATTCCACGCGAAAGGAAACACGCCATGCTGATCGATCCACGCCTCCGCAAGCTCGCGGACTTGCTCGTCAATTACTCGCTCGCGGTGAAGAAGGGCGAGAAAGTGCTCATCCAGGACACCGGCGTCGAACTGCCCTTCATGAAGGCGCTCGTCGACGCGGTTTACGACGCGGGCGGCATGCCCTTCACGACGCTCCGCGAGAAATCCCTCGAGCGCAGCGTGCTCATGCGCGCCACCCGCGAACAGCTCGAATTGCAGGCGTCCTTCGAGCGGGCCCGCATGGAGGCCATGGACTGCTACATCGGCTTCACGAGCTGGCGGAACCTCTCGTCGCTGTCCGACGTGCCGCCCGAACGCATGGAGGATTACAACGCGACGATATGGAAGAAAGTCCACATCGAATGCCGCCTCGGAAAGCGCTGGGTCGTCCTGCGCTACCCGAGCGCCTCGATGGCGCAGATGGCCTCCATGAGCGAGGACGCCTTCGAGGACTGGTTCATGGACGTGTGCGTGCTCGATTACTCGAAGATGTCAAAGGCGATGGATCCCCTCGTCGACCTGCTCGCGAAGACCGACCGCGTTCGCGTCGTCGCGCCGGGCACGGACCTGTCCTTCTCGGTGAAGGGGCTTCCGCCCGTCAAGTGCGACGGCAAGCTCAACGTGCCGGACGGCGAAGTCTACACGGCGCCGGTGCGCGACTCGGTGGAGGGCTCGATATCGTACAACGCGCCGAGCCAGTACGACGGTTTCGTGTTCAAGGACGTGCGCTTCGAGTTCGCGAAGGGGAAGATCGTCAAGGCGACCGCGAACGACACCGCGCGCATCAACGCCGTGCTCGACGCGGACGAGGGCGCGCGCTACGTCGGCGAGTTCGCCATCGGCGTCAACCCGTCAATCACGAAGCCGATGCTCGAGACGCTGTTCGACGAGAAGATCGCCGGCTCCATCCACTTCACGCCCGGCAACTCGTACGACGACTGCTTCAACGGCAACCGCTCGTCGGTCCACTGGGACCTCGTCCTCATCCAGACGCCCGAATGCGGCGGCGGCGAGATCTGGTTCGACGGGCGGCTCGTGCGGAAGGACGGCTTGTTCACGGTGCCGGAGCTCGCCGGGCTGAATCCGGACCGGTTGAAATAGTCGGATGTAGGCCGGCGCCGGGGACGTTCGCGTTCCGGCTTCGTTGGCGTTTCGGGGCGCGCCGCGCGATCGGCGCGCCTTTTCATTCCTCGGAGGGAAGGGCGATGCCGAGCGTCTTCGCCAGTTCGGCCTTCGCCTCGTCGAGGGCGGCTTGGTACTGCGCCTTGAGCTTGCCGGCGTTGGCCTGGTAGAAGGACACGAACTCTGGATCGGACATGGGGTCTATGCGGACCGCCTGTCCGGTGCGGGCGGCGTACGCCTGTTCCTTCTGCTTCAGCTTGGGTTCGTACTGCTTGCGCAGCTGGGCGTCCAGGCGCGTGATGTCGTCCGCGTAGCGCTTCATGAAAGCAGCGACCTGCGCGACCATGTCTGTCACGGCCTTCGCCTCGCGCGGGGCGCCGAGCGCCGCCAGTCCGTCCGCGACCGGCTGGAAGGACGCTTCCGGGTCCGCGTTGCGCGACACCGGAAGCTGCAGCCGGCTCGCGAAGACCTCGAAGGCTCCACCGCGGACAGGCTCGGCCTTGTCGCCGCCGAATTTCCCGAGCGCCGCGGCCAGATCCACGGCTTCGGGATCCTTGAGGTAGTCGCCCGCGAGCTTCTTTCCCGCCTGCCTGAGTTCGGCCGCCTCGATGGCGTTCTTGTCGATTTCCACGGACTTCGTGCGCTCGAGCGCTATCTCGAGCGCGCTCTTGATCTGGGCCATGGCGTCACTCCTTGGCGGCCGCGCCGGACCCGGACCGGACCGGTTCCGCGCCCGTGCGGAAATTCCGCAGAAAAATGGCGATCTTGTCGAACACCGAGACGAAGACGACCGTGGCGCCGCCGATCTCGATGCCGAGATAGGGCATGTCAGAGGTCGAGCCGAGCAGGCGTTTCAGGATGTCGAAACCGAACACCAGCATCGTCGAGGCGACCGCTCCCTTGCCCCAGAGGCTCGATTTCGGCTCGATCGAACCCCGCGTCAGGCGCAGCACGGCCATGAGGACCGTCTGCGTGGCCAGCCGCCCGGCGAGGATCGCGAAGAACCACCAGGGAATCACGCCGAGGTACAGGAGCGCGATCGCCACGAAGAAGAGCAGGCTGTAGTCGCTCACCGAATCGAGGATCTTGCCGATCCGCGTGACTTCGTGCCGCGAACGGGAGATGTAGCCGTCGATGAAGTCGGTCAGGAACACGGCGGCGACCAGCGCGGCGACCGGCACGGCCACGGGCTTGTCGTTCCACGCCACGAGCAGGAACAGGATGGTCGGAAGCGTGGAAAGCCGCGCGAGGGTGATGCGGTTCGCCAGGTTCACACGTTCGAGCCGTTCGCCCGTCTCGACGTTGACGAAATCGGCGCGGAACTGCATGAGAACCACGAGCACGAAGCCGTGGAAGCAGGCCGTGGAAACCGCGAACACGAGGAAGAAGCGAGCCGACAGGCCGTAGAAAGCGCACAACGCGCCGAAAAGGGCGAACTGGCCTGCGAGGAAGGATTCGAACGTGGCGTGAATGCTGCGGGTCAAACGTTTCACGTGCTGCGGTACATCCATCGAAGCGAAAATGTACAACCTTGACAGATGGCGTGTCAAACCCCATACTCGCGCCGATGACCACCGCAGACAAGATCACGGCGTCCCGCCTCGTCATGGCTCCCGTGTTTTTCCTCATATATTTCGCGCCTTCGCACGTCGCGCTCGATTCGCGCGTGGCGGTCGTCGTCCTGTGGGTCCTGTTCGTGGCAATGGAGCTCTCGGACCTGTTCGACGGCATGGCGGCGCGCGGCGCCAAGCAGGTGAGCGATTTCGGCAAGCTGTTCGATCCCTTCGCGGACGTCCTCGCGCGCCTGACCTATTTCGTCTGCTTCGCCTTTTCCGGCCTCATGCCGCTGTGGGTCTTCATGCTCATCCTCTACCGCGAGTACGGCATCAACTTCATCCGGACCCTCGCGATCCGCCGCGGCGTCGCCATGGGCGCGCGGCCCGGCGGCAAGCTCAAGGCCGTCGTGTACATGGTCGCCGGTTCGCTGTCCATGATCATGCTCACGCTGAACGCCTTCGGATGGTTGCCCGCGGTTTCGCCGATCGTGGCCGGCGTCAGCTTCGGCGTATATTGCCTGGCCGGCGCCCTGTCCCTGATCTCGTTCGTCGACTACGTGGTGTACTACCGCTCCATCCGCGTTCCGCTTCCCGGCGCCGGCGAATGAAGCCGATCGCGGACCTGTCCCCCGGGACCGCCCGGGGGCTTCGTTTCGTCCTCTTCGACATCGACGACACCATCACGCGCGACGGCCGTTTGCTCGAGTCGTCGTTTTCCGCGTTGTGGCGGCTCCGGGAGGCGGGTTACCGCGTCATTCCGGTCACGGGTCGCCCGGCCGGTTGGTGCGATTGCATCGCCCGGCAATGGCCGGTGGACGCGATAGTCGGGGAAAACGGCGCTTTCGCGTATTATATGGAAGATGATCGGCTTCGCGTCCTGCGGCATCCCGCCGCTCCGGATCCCGAGGAGGTCCGAGGACGGCTCGGCGCGCTCGCGTCGGAAGTCCTCCGGTCGGTACCCGGTTCGCGGATGGCCAAGGACCAGTTTTGCCGTCTCTACGACGTGGCCGTCGATTTCGCCGAAGAACCGCCGGTTCTGTCCCTGGAAGCGGCCGAGCGGATAAAGGCCGCCTTTGAGGCTGCCGGCGCGACCGCCAAGATCAGCTCGATCCACGTGAACGCCTGGTTCGGCGCGTACGACAAACTGTCGATGACCCGCTTTCTGCTCGGCGAGCGCTACGGGCTCGCCGGGGATCGCCTGGGAATCGAAGCGATGTTTTTCGGTGACTCGCCCAACGACGAACCGATGTTCGAGGCCTTTCCCGTGAGCGTCGGCGTGGCGAACGTCCGACGCTATGGATCGCTCATGAAATCGCTTCCCGCGTACATTACCGAAAGCGAATTCGGGGACGGATTCGCCGAAGGCGTTTCTGTTTTGTTGAATTCGTCGCGGAATCGCGAATTTGATTGAAAAACGAGCGATAGCCTGCTTGACAGAAGAAGTTTCCCAAATGTATAACACCCGGGCTTCGCAAGGGTGGCCGAATCGCCCGGGTGAAGCGGAACGAAATGCAAAAAAAAGCGAGCAAGTCATTGACATGGGGCGTGCTTGATCGCTAAACTACACTAGCGCTTCATGCCCTTGTGAGGGCGGCGCGCTTTTGACGGTGTTCCTTGAAAAAACGCTGAACTTTCCGTTCGGGCCGCTTGACAAAGCGAAGCGAACGAAGGTATAAAGCCACGCTCCTGGCACGGAAG
>CAYZZW010000095.1:0-8542 GCA_964482955.1 uncultured Treponemataceae bacterium
GCCCGCGACGCCGTTCTTCACGTCCGGATCGTCGCCCGCCAGGTCCTTCGTGAGGCGGACGGCGCCTTCCGCGCGAAGGTTGAAGCCCGCGATCGCGGTGGCGCACTCGACGCCGCCCATGAACATGCGCTCGTAGTCGATCTCGATGTGCGGATCCGAGGCGGCGGTGATCGTCGCCGGGTTCGCGTCCACGAGCGTTACGATGGGATCCCGCAAATATCCGGTGAAGAGCGTGACGCCCCAGTCCACGGAGCCGCTCGTCGTCGTAAAGCGGAGTCCGCCCTGGCCGTACTCGAAGGTCTTCGTGTCCGCGGGGCGCTCGATGTTTTCCTTGCGCTTGGCTAATTCCAAACTAGTCGCCAAACTCGCGGCCAGGTTTTCGGCCGGCGTGGGTGTCGCCGGGATTCCGCCAAGTGAAAGGACTTGCTGTGCCCAATATTGTCCAGCCCATGCCGTTAGCGCCGCGGTGATGGCCGCCTGGTTGCTCTTCGCCTCGGCGAACATCCAGGCGCCTTCCTTGGCGTAAGTGTCCGGCGTGAAGAAGGGCAGGTAGACGGCTTCGAGCTTGCCCATGTCGCCCACGGACAGGTTGCCCTTGAGCGCGAGCTGAGGCACGCGCAGGGTGCGGTCGTCGCGGTCCATGAACCAGCGAAGGTCGTTCGCCGCGAGCACGTCCACCGCGTGGAGGGAATCGCCCTTGCCCCACTCGGTCGCGAGCCAGCCTAGTTGCGCGTCGAAGGCGCCGAGGTAGACGCGGGCGTACGCTTCGTCGAAGCGCGCGACCGCTTCGTCGGGGTACAAGCCCGGCTCGACGCCGAGCGACGAGAAGAATTCGAACGGGCCGGTTTTCGCGAGGAGGTCGAGGTCGAGCGTCGTCCGCTCGAAGAGACGGTCTTCGTCATCGAAGTAGTCGGCGGACGCGAAGTACTGCAAGGTGCCGGAAAGCGTGCCCGACAGCTCGACGCCCGAACCGTCGGTTTCGGTTTCATCGCCTTGATAGAACGAATCGTCGCCCTGCGCGAAGGCCGCGCCGGCCAGGACCGCGAACGCGGCCGCGAGGGCCATGACTTTGCTGTTGAATCGCATGCCGTCCTCCCTCAGTCGATGCGGCCGGTTTCGAGGAACTTCGTCGTGAAGCGCGCGGAGCTCACGGGTTTGTCGAACTCGATGTTCTGCTGGATCATGTTCGTCGCCTTGCCGTTTTCGTTGTTCTTCATCGTGAGGCTCGTCACGGTCCAGAACGCGCCGATTTTCTTGAGTTCGTTCATGCTCATCGTCTTCGCGGGCTTCGGGCCGTCCTTGTAGAGGTCTACGCGGATCGGGAGGAGGATTTCGGGGTCCTTCACCATCCAGCTCACGATCTTCGAGTACTGCTTGCCCTTCGGATCCTTGGGCGTCGACTCGATGACGTGGCAGTCGTAGCCCTTCACGGTTTCGCTGCCCAGGTACTTGTACGTGTAGTCGTCCAGCTCGCGCGACCCGAGATCGTCGTAGCTGAACTCGGTGCCGAAGAAGCTGCCGCCGCCTTCGGACGCCGCGATGCGGCGGATCTTCTTGAGCGCGGGCAGGTAGATCCACGTGTCGTCGTCGCGGCCCTCGTTGGCCACGGTCAGGAAGCGGCTGCCTTTGACGGACGCCGGCGCGTGGAAGACGATGACGGTGGACGAAAGACCCTTGTCGTTCTCGGCCGACCATTCCTCGACCACCCGCTCGCTGATACCGCCCTTGTCGTCGACCAGCTCGAGCTTCACGAGCGCGTGCGTCGTCTTGGGCCCGGCCTTTTCGTCGGCGGCCTTCATGATCGCGTACGCGTCGGGCGGCGTTTGCGCGTGTACCGCCTGCGCGACGGCGAAGAGGACGCAGAGCGCCAGGACGGACGCGGACGTGCCGGGAAATCGTTTCTTCATGGAAAACTCCTTTCGCGCGTCACGCGGACGCGAGGGCCGCCCGTTCGGGGCGGACGATGAACTTGGGTTTGAACACGTTGAGCAGCACCGGGAGCAGGGTCATCGCGGCCAGGGACGACGTGAACATCGTGAGCGTCACGAGGAAGCCCATGAACACGATGGGATTGAACTGCGAGAACATGAGCACTGCGAAACCGAGCGCCACGCTGGCGGCGTTGAAGATGATCGCCTTGCCCGTGGAGCGGAGCGCCGCGGAGGTGGCCCCGTCGCGCTCGCCGTGGACGAGGTAGTTGCGGCGGTAGCTCGCGAGGAAGTGGATCGAGTAGTCGACCCCGATGCCGATGGCCAGGCTGCCGATCATCGCGGTGGAGATGTCCAGCTTGATGCCGAGGAAGCCCATCACGCCGAAGTTCGCGATCACCGTGAAGGCGAGCGGAATCGACCCGACCAGCCCCGCGACGATCGATCGGTACGCGATCGCGAGCGTCGCCAGCACGAGGACGATCGACGTGATCATGCTCCAGATCGCGGAACTCACGATGAGCTTGTTCAGCTCGCTCTGCGCAAGCGCGGAGCCGGAGAGCTCGAGGGTGTAGCCTTCCGGGAACCAGTCGCGCGCCCAGCGTTCGATGTCGGGCGCCATGCGGTCCACGGACCGGGCGCTCGAATCGTCGAGCTGGACGGTCATCTTCGCCGTCATGGGCTCGAGCGAATCGTCCGCCCAGGAACCGAGGTTGCCCGAGAAGAGGAGGAGGTACTGCGCCACGAGGTCTTTGAGCTCGGCTTCCGACGACAGGCCGTACTTGGCGGGATCGGTCGGCACTTCGTAGAAGTCCGCGCCGCGGTAGTTCGTGACGCGCGCCAGGTTCCCCATGAACTCGGCGGCGCTCAGGTCGCCGCGCGAGCCGCGGTAGTAGGCCGCCATCGCGGTTTCGAGGGCCATGTCGCCGCCGCCCGAGGACGCGACGACGGCGGGCTCCGCGGGGCCGGACGCTTCGGCTTCGCCGTCTTCCGTCCAGAACGAGCCCGAGTCCGGTTCCGCCGTACCCGACGAGCCGGAACCGGAACCGGTGCCGCCGCCGTATACCCGTTGGGGCTCGGAGCGCGCCAGGGCGGGCGCGGGAGCGTCGGCGTGCAGCGCCTGGTTGATGCGCTTCAGGAAGTCCGTGTACGAAATCACCTTGGCGACTTCGGGGTAGGTCTCCATGATGTGGTTGCGGAGCCCTTCCATCGCCTCCAGGGCGCGCGGGTCGTTCAGATCGCCCTTGGCGCCGCCGCGCACCACCATGTCGAAGTAGATCGTGCCCGCGAAATTCTTCCGGATGAACGAATCGGCCACCCGGACTTCGGTGCCTTCCTTGAAGTACTCCACCATGTTCTGGTCGATGACGACCTTCGTCGTATAGAACGCCGAGGCGGCGAAGAGGACGACGAAGCCGGCCAGCACCGGCGCCTTGTGCTTCGTCGCCGCGGCCGCCAGGCGATCGACGAGGTAACCGATGACCGGACCGTTGCGCTCTTCCTCCTTGGCGCCCTTGAGGGCGCGGTGCCGGAGCGCCAGGGCGGCGGGGATGAACACGAGCGCCACGACGAGCGCGAACACCACGCCGATGGCCGTGAAGATGCCGAAGACGCGCATGGGCACGACGGTGCTGACCGCGATGGAGCCGAAGCCGATGATCGTCGTCTCGCCGGCCAGGAACACGGGCAGGCCCACCGCCTTGAGCGTCTTCCAGATGATTTCGCGGTGCGTCTCCGCGTCCAGCTCCGCGCCGGCTTCCGCCACCTTGTCGTAGTAGTCGCTGATGACGTGGATGCCGTACGCGCTGCCGACCGCGATCATCACCACCGGGATGATCGTGCCGAGCAGGGACAGCGGCACCGAGAGGGCCGCCATGAGGCCGATCGTCCAGATCGTGGAGATGAGCACCGTGAGGAGCGGGAGGAGCACGCCGCCGAGCCGCTTGAACGACAGGAACAGCGCCAGCACCACCACCACGCACACGAAGGGAATGAGGACGGCCACGTCCTTCCGCATGTTCTGGTTGACGAGCACCGAGACGGACGGAATCCCCGCTATGTAATAGGAAAATCCCTTCTCGGGGTTGTCGCGGAGCACCGCCTTCACCGCGTCGTAGACCGCCTCCTTGCGTTCCGCGTCGGCGTCTAGGTTCACGTCCATGACGATCTGCGTGCTTTTCCCGTCGCGCGAGACGAGGAACCGGTCGTAGAGGTCCCAGGACTTGAGCCGCTCGGACAGGAGCGCGACCGATTCGGGCGTTCCGTCGAACCCGTCGGCGAGCGGCTTCACCGACAGCCCCTCCGCGGTCCCCTCGATGAAGTCCATCGTGGAGAACGACTGCACCTCGGTCACGTCGGTCACGGCCTCGAACGCCTTCGAGAGCCGCGTCACGAGCTCCACGCCCTCCTTCGACACGATGGAACCGCGCTCCGACCGCACGTCGACGATGAGCGGCATCGAATCCCCGAAGAGGTCGTTCGTCCGCTTCATCGCCAGGCGCTCCTTGGAGCCCTCCGGCAGGAAGTTGAAGACTTCGTTGTCCATCTTCACGTTCGGGATCTGGACGAGCGCCAAGGCGGTGATCGCCAGGATGACGGCGAGCGCGATGACCGGATGCTTGATGACGAATTTCACGATTACGCGTCCTTGAGGCCGGTTTCGATGGACTCGATGAGGCGGCCCCGCCCCTCGACCGTGAGGACGCCCTCGAGGACGGCCTGCACGCTGTCGCGAAAAATGTCCCGCCGCGACACGGGCCGGTCGTCGTCGTCATCGTCCCACGACGAGATGCCGGCGAGCATGTTCAGGTAGACGTAGGCGATGTTGACCGTGGGGATCTCGCTCCGCACGAGTCCCTGCGCCTTCGCCTCCTCGACGAGCTTCGAGATGATGTCGAACGCCTTTTTCTGGAGGTACGCGAGGACGCTGCAGCCCAGCGCGATGTTGCGTCGCTGGAGATCGAGGAAGAAGGGCCCCGCGTTGCCGCCTATTTTCCGCATCGACAAGGCCAGCGTGGCCTGCATGCGCGTCATGAGGTCCTTGGACGAATCGCCCGCCACGGCCGCGACTTCCTCCACGTTGGCCTGCACGTAGGTCGCCACCGTGCGGTCGAAGAGCGTGTCCTTGTCGCCGAAGTGGTTGTAGATGGTCTTTTTGCTGATCCCCAGGTCGTCGGCGATTTCCTCGACGCGGGTCTTGGCATAGCCGTAGCGGAGGAAATACGACATCGCCACGTCCATGATCCGTTCGGACATTTCCATATGAAGAAACTCCTCGTTACACGAAATCTACTTTCACGTGTAATTTTACCCACTTCGGTTCGTGAAGTCCAGACTATTTACACGAATTGTTGAAAAAAGTGAAAATCTGGGGACAGACCCCCAGCGTGAGCTGTTTGGGGGTCTGTCCCCGCGTGGAATCGGGATTTTTCGGTTCGTTCGTTCGGGGGTCTGTCCCTCTTGGAGCCAGGTAGGAGTGTCGCGGGCGCCCCCGCCGCGTTCGCGGCGGGTCGGGTGCTGCGCTTCAAATCCTCGCGGGTGTCGGCGCATCGCGTACGCCGACCGGAGAAGTCGCTGCGGGTTTTCCGCTGCGCCCCCTGGCGCGTCCGGGATCGTCGGGTATCGAGCGTGTTCGGTCTGTCTAGTCGACGCAGCTGATCGCCAGGCCGCCCTCCGACGTCTCGCGGTAGATGCGCGGCAGGTCGCAGCCGGTCCGGCGCATCGTGTCGACGATGGTGTCGAAGCTGATGCGGTGCCGCCCGTCGGACAGCAAGGCGTAGGTGTTCGCGTCCAGCGCGCGCGACGCCGCGAACGCGTTCCGCTCGATGCACGGGATCTGCACGAGCCCGGCGACCGGGTCGCAGGTGAGGCCCAAGTGGTGCTCGAGGCCCATCTCGGCGGCGTACTCGATCTGGCCCGGCGAGCCGCCGAAGAGCTGGGCGGCGGCGGCGGCGGCCATGGAACACGCCGTGCCGATCTCGCCCTGGCAGCCGACCTGGGCGCCCGAGATGGACGCGTTCGTCTTCACGATGGTCCCGACGAGCCCGGCCGTGGCCAGCGCGCGCAGGATCTTCGTGTCGGAAAAGTCGTAATTCGTGTGGAGGCCGTACAGGATGGCGGGCAGGACGCCGCACGAGCCGCAGGTGGGCGCGGTGACGATGCGTCCGCCGCCGGCGTTCTCCTCGGCCACCGCCAGCGCGTAGGCGAAGAGCATCGAGCGCCGCTTGAGCGAGCCGCGGAAGCCGTTGGCGCGCACGAAGTACGACGCGGCCTTGCGCGGCAGGCGGAGGCCGCCGGGAAGGACGCCCTCGGTCTCGATGCCCCGCTCGACGGATTCGCGCATCACGTTCCACACGTCGAGCAGGAACGGCCAGATGCCGGGGCCTTCGGTTTCCTCGACGTACTCCCAAAAGGTCTGCCCCGTCTCGCCGATCCGCGCGAGGATGTCCGCCATCGTCGAATGCCGATAGATCCCCGAGCCCGCGCCGTCGGCCGCGCCTTCGCCCTCCCAGACGATCTTGCTGCCCCCGACGCTGTACACCGTCGCCGCGCCGATGACCGCGCCCGCGTCCGAAAGGGCTTCCATCGTCATCGCGTTCGGATGGAATTCCTTGAACTCCTCCGGTTTCCAGACGATCTCGGCCGGCCGCGGCGCCAGCGCCCCGACGACGGCCTGGTCGGTGAGGTGGCCCTTGCCGGTGGCGGCCAGGCTCCCGAAAAGCGTCACGCGGAAGCGCGCGGCGTCCTTGTGGTCGAGCGAAAAGCGCTCCGCGGCGTTCCGCGGTCCCATCGTGTGGCTGGACGACGGTCCGTATCCTATGTTGAAGATCTTCCTGATCGAATCCACGCGTTCCCCCCGAACGTGGCACGGCGCCGCGTCCGACGGAGTTATCGCGCGCTCCCTTTCCCTCTGTCAAGCGAGTGAACGAGAGGGGAACCTTTCCCGAAAGGTTCCCCTCTTGCGCTCGCCCTTCCAAAGGAAGCGGAAACGCGGGCGACCCGGTACGGTTGTCGCCGGCATGCTCCCGAGACTAGTATTAAAAGGTGATCGTCCCGGAGGTGTCGCCATGCAAAAAGTCGTTCGCATATTTGCCTGCGCCTCGCTCGTCGCCTTGATGGCGGGGTGCGCGTCGTTCTGGAAGACGCTCGGCGTCGCGACGGAAAAGTCGGTGGAAGAGCGCATGGAGGCCGTGCGCAAGGACATCGCCGTGCTCACCGTCAAAACCGACGACGCGCGCAGGGCCGCCGAGAACGTCGCGAAGCTCGAAGCCCTCGTCAAGGAGCTGGAGGCCCGCATGGACGACCTGCCCGCCGACACGCTCGCGCGCATCGCGGAATTGCTCGCCGAAGCCGCCGCGGAGGCGCGGAACGCGGCGGACGCGAAGGACGGCGGAGCCGCGGCGCCCGCCGGAAACTGAGCCGCGGTGAACGTCTTCGAAAAGCCCGTCGCGGACGGGGTCGTGCTGACCCGCTCGGATCTCAAGCGTCTTTTCCGCCGATACGCGCGGAAGCTCCATCCGGACGCCACGGGAGAGGCGGGCTCGAACGCCGCGTTCGTGAAACTCCGCGCGGATTACGAGGCGGCGCTCGGCATGCTGGCCGCCCCGAAGGGCGCGCCCGAACCTGTCGAGCCCCCGACCCGCGACGAGCTGTATTCCGATTTTTTCGCGCTCGTCAACTCGGGCTTTCCCGTGGCGCTGTCCGTGCGCGCGTCGTCGAAGTTCCACGTGGATCGCGTCCGCGACTTCGCCGAATCCTTCGACGCGTACGGCGCCCTTCCCGGCACGCCGTTCTCGGAGATCGAGCGCGAGCTCTACGCCCTCCGCGGCGACGACATCATCGACAATCCTTTGTTCGGAAAGCTGCGTCTCATCTTCTATAATATGCGCACGTGGCACTGTCGGCCCATGGCGTTCACGAAGCAGGCCCTCGTCAAATGGTTCGCCGAATTCGACGCCGGCATCGCGCCGCGCAAGCTTCCCGCCGCCCGCGCCTTCATCGCCTGGTTCGCCACCGACCTCTCGAACGGCCCCGCCCTGGCCGAACCCGACCACCGCTGAAAGCCAACCATGGGACGTCACGGCTTCGGCTCTCCGGCGTCTCGCGGAAAGGCAACCAGAGAGACACGGAGAAGAGGGAAAGAGGGTTTAAAGAGAGGTAGCTTCGGGCCGGTACTAGCAAACGAAAGCTTGCCGCGATTCGGCGCCATGTTCCGTGGCGAGGTCAGCGAACCGTCGTGCGGCCTTACTGGGGTAAGGCGGTGCCAGCTTATTTGAACCGAATGCGCCGGGTCGGGTGGCGCCTTTTTGGTCGGTTCATAGCCGAACAAAGCCCGCCGCGATTTGTTGACCTGCACACCGTCGTGCGGCGCTACTGGGAACATGCGGTAGCTGATAACGCATCGAATGGGACCGCCGGGCAAGGCAATTCGCATTGCTGGTACCTAGCCAAACAAAGCCCGCCGCGACTCGCCGGTTAGCAAGCCGTCGTGTGGCCTTACTGGGGCAAAGCGGCGCCAGTTTATAGGAACGAATGCGCCGGGTCGGGTGGCGCCTTTTTGGTAACCGTCAAAACAACCCCGTCTTGAGCCGGGAATCGCCGGGCGGCATCTTCGA
>CAYZZW010000096.1:0-8165 GCA_964482955.1 uncultured Treponemataceae bacterium
CGCCTGCAACTCGATCCTCATCAAGGTGAACCAGATCGGCACCGTGACCGAGACCGTCGAGTGCATCAAGACCGCCATGAAGGCCGACTACACCGCCGTCGTGTCGCACCGCTCCGGCGAGACCGAGGACACCTTCATCGCGGACCTCGTCGTGGCGCTCGGCACCGGCCAGATCAAGACCGGCTCCATGTCCCGCACCGACCGCATCTGCAAGTACAACCAGCTCATGCGCATCGAGGACGCCATGGAGGGCATTGCCGAGTACCCCGGCAGGAAGGCGTTCTACAGCATCAGGAAGTAATCGTTTACCGTAAAAACAAGCGGCCGCTCCCGGGTGGGGGCGGCCGCTTGTTTTTCCGGGCAGGCAATAGGTTTGACCGTTACTCGGCTCTCTTCAAGATTATCGAAAGAAACGCCAGGAAAACCAAAGTCAGGGCGATATATCCCCGCAATCCCAGAATCACCATTTCATCCGCGACGATTCCCGCGAAGAATGACGACACGCCGCAAATAGCGACGGAAATGCATCCCAACGAAAGGCCGATGATGACCCATGCCGCCGAAACCCTGGCCCACGGTTTCGCGTCGCGGGCACGCGCCAGTACATACCAACCCGTCGCCACGGAGAACAAGCCGTGTTTTTCGACCGTATCCTTCAGGAATTTTCGCTTCTTTTTCGTGTATTCATCCGAAAACGCCAGCAAACGCACGAGGGCTATCATTACCATCAGGACAGTGACGTGCACGGCTACGGAACCACCCACTCATTTCCTCCTCCGCGATTTCGGACACGTCCCGCGATTCCTCGTAAATAAAAGAAAGCCGGAAGCGCGCGGCCTCCGGCTTCGATCGCATGAACCGAATTCCGTCAGTTCACGCGGGAGATCTTCGTCATATAGTCGTAGAGCGCCTGCATGAAGTCCTCGCGGATGACCGTCTCGACGGTCTTGTAGGCGAAGGCGCGGGCTTCCGCGTCGGAGACGGCGTTTTCGCGCACGTCCTTGTAGAGCGTGGCGATTTCGGTACCGGCTTCGTCGGTCAGCTTCAAGTCGAGCGTCCAGCGCACCGACTTCCACTGCGGGTTCACGTCCACCGGCTCGATGGTCCACACGCCCGTGAGCGACAGAGCGCCCTTGGCCGCGGGCGTGAGCATCTTCTCCGCGAGCGCGGCCTTGGCGACCGCGGTCACCTTGCCGTCCTTGTCGCCCTGGATGGAGACGCCGAAGGTGATCTTCTTGGCGGCGTCGTTCCGGGCCATCTTGAGGGCGCCCGTATCCACCTCGGTCTCGAGCATCTTCGCGCTCATCGGGTGGATGATGCGGAGCTGCTCGAGCATGCGGTCGGAGTTGGCGCTCACCTGCACGGCGCTGTCCAGGTAGGCGTACTTCGCCATCACGCCCGTCTCCTTCGCGGACTTGGCCTTGAGCGCGTCGATGAGCTTCAAGTCCTTGTTGATGATGTTCTTGTACAAGGCGGCCGTCGGTTCGCGCTCGAGGTACGCGACGATGGACACTTTGCCCTTCTTGTCCGTGTACGGATCGCTGAACTTGAGTCCCATGAAGTCGGTGCTCGACTGGATGCCGACGTTCTGGACGACGGCCATCTCCTTTTCGGAGAGGGTCTTGTTCTGGGACGTGATCGAGTAGTAGCGCTGCTGCGCCTCGGAGTCCAGGGTGACCTTCGAGTTGAAGACCATGGACAGCGATCCGGCCGCGTCCGACTCGGCGCCGCGGCGTGTGTCGCCGGAGCCGATGGCCGCGAGGTACTTCGCGTCCGGATAGACGGAGCCGAGCTCCAGCAGCCATTTTGGCGGCTTGGTGTCCGCGGCGAAGGTGGCGCAGGAGGCCGCGATCAGCAGGATCGCGGCGATTAATACGCGTATCGGTCGTTTCATGGTCTCTCCCCTTTACTTGAACAAGGCGTACGACGGAAAGAGGTTGAGCGTCTTGGCGCCCACGTCCCGTTCTCCGAGATCGTCCTGGTAGACGAGCGCGCCGTTTTTGTCGAAATACTGCAGACTCACCGTCCGCTTACCGGGATCCACGAGCACTTCGCCGACCCACGCGTTTCCCGGGAAGAAATTCGCGCAGCGGAGGTCGGCCTGCTCGCTGGCCTCGACGGCCACGTCGGTCGCAAGGCCGGCGGCGAAGCCGAGGAGCAGTCCCGCCGTGCCCTGGCCGGCTGCTTGCTTGTTGATCGCCTCCTTGGCCTTGGCGGCTACGATGCCCTTGACCGCGGTCCGGATCACCGTCTTCGTGAAAACCATGTCCGCCTTCAGCTTGAAGGTCTCGATGGCCGCGTTCTCGATGCTCTCGAGGAGGGCCAGTTCGCCGGCCGGCTGTCCGTCCACCAGGACCGCGATCTTTCCGACCGCGGACGGCCGGGCGATCATTTCGGGCAGCTGACATTTGAAAAAGTAACCGCCGTCGATGCCGGGAATCTGAAGCTGAACCGCCGCCTGGAGTTCCATGCGACCGACGGTGTTTTCCTTTTCGTACGTGATCGTCAACAGGTTCGGCGACGTCATGATGCGGACCGTGTAGGCGCGCTTCGCGGGCGACTGCCCCGTGAAGCCGACGAGGTCGAGCCGCGCCTTCTTGGTGGCCGCGAGCATGCCGTCCAGGTTCGGCGCCGGAAAATTGTAGACGTTCGGCTGGTCCTTGAAGGCCTGCTTGAGCTTCTTGAGCTCGAGCGCCGCGTCGTCCTGCTTGCCGTCGGCACGGTACAGCACGATGCCGATGAAGCGGGCGAGCGCGGAATTGTGGAATTCCGTCTTGCCGACCTTGACGGCGCCGCCCGCGTCCTTAGACGAGTTCATGCCCTTGGCGAGCTTGCCATACCGGTCTTCGAGCAGGTTGAGCTTGTTGCCGACCTTGCGCATCTCCACGAAGGCGCCGTCCAGGCTCCGTTCCTTGGCGTAGTTCAGGCACTTGAAGACGTTGAGGTAGATGTCCTCGAAGGCCTCGCCCGCGTACGCCATCGCGTAGTCGTTGATGAGGAAGGACGCGGCCGCGCCGGTGACGCTCTTCGTGTAGTTTTCCTCGATGAGGCGCTCGGCTTCGCCTAGGTTGGCCGAGCTCTGCTGCTGGTCGCCCGCCAGCTGGTACAGGACGCCCACGTCGAGGTGATAGAGGACGGCGTCGTTGTCGCTATAGTATTTTTTCCGGTTCGGGCCGCCCAGTTCGTCGATGGCGCCCGCGTAGTCGCGCTGCATCACGCGGTTGTTCACTTCGACGAACACCGAGTTGCGGGTCGTCATGCAGCCCGAGAGGGACAGCGCGCACGCGAGGAGCGCCGCCATCGTCTTGACGCTTCGGATCATGGCCGGCACCTCCCCGTCCGGTCGCATCGTATGGCCGTAAGGAGTGGAATCACAGCTTCCAACCGGCCTGCTCGACGTACTTCTTGATCTGCTTCGTGCCGATCCACACCTTCTCGTTCGTCTCGATCTGGATGAGCTCGAGGTCGACCTTGTACGAGACGACGCGCTTGCCCTGGATCGCGTCGGTCACCGAGGTGATCACGCCCTGGAGGAGGAAATCCGCGCCGGTTTCGCGGCCGAGGCGCTTGACCGTGTCGGGATTGGCCTGCAGCTGCTGGCTCATGCGCTCCTCGCGGACCGCCTCGCGTCCGGCTTCGCTCGCCACGAAGGAGACCTTGCCCGAGTTGAGGAGCTCGCGCTCGATATCGGTGATGAAGACCGTCGAATCGATGTGCTCGTCGCTGCGGTTGCGGACCACGCCGACGATCAGGACGGGTTTCTTCTTCGCCTTGGCAAGGTGATCGGTCAGCCAGGGCCGCTTGATGAGGTCTTCGACCATGGTTTCGGCGACCATCTGGGAATCGGTGTCGTTCCAGCGTCCGCTCAGGTCGATCTGCTCGTCGCCGGCGACGCGCTTGACGCTCATGGACTCGCAGGAGCCGAGCAGAATCAGGGAAACGGCCAGTAAAAGGAAGAAAACGGATTTCTTGAACATCGCGCACCTCGCGTAACGGATTGATCCGGCTTCCCGAAAGCGAATGCCCTTGAAAGCCTTTGGCGCAAAGAATTGCATACCGACACGGCAAAGTCAACGCGAGCCGCGGTGTCGGACACTCTCCATATATGGCTTATGCTATATAGTTCCCTTTGTGTCAGACACCCGCCGCAATTTAAGACGGGCAAGGGAGGTGCATCGAACATCGAAAATCATAAAAATGATGCAAAAGGTGAATATTTGACGATTTTCCACGGTAAAATTGGCTTTTTCCGACACTTTCCCCGGGTTTTTCAGCAGCTTATATGAATTTCCGAGCTTTTTCCTTGCCGGAACGCGAAAATGGGAGTACCATCCCCGGACACGTCCGACAAAGGAGTTACTCGATGGAGCTGTCCAAATACTCGAACGATATGTCGTCGATCGACTATCTCAGCATGCTGGTGATCGACGTCCACGGCGTCATGCATTCCGTATCGCTTCCCAAAGGCTACATCACCGAAAAGGTGCTCAAAGGCGGCATCGGCTTCGACGCGTCCAACTTCGGCTTCGCGCAGACACACGCCTCCGACATGGTGGCGATCCCCGACCTGTCCACCGCGTTCGTCGAGACGCGCGACGGGTTCCGCATCCTCCACGCCTTCTGCGACGTCGAGACCACCGACGGCGAGGCCTTCGACCAGTATCCCCGCGCGATCGCCCGCAAGGCCCTCGAGCACCTCAAGGCGAGCGGCATCGGCGATGACGCCAAGATGCTCGTCGAGCTCGAGTTCTACGTCTTCGACGACGTCCGCTACTCGTCCACCGTGGACCACTCGTACTACTTCGTCGAATCCGGCGAAGGCATCGGCGAGGACTCCGAGGACAGGCCGCGCTTCGGCCTCGCGAAGGGCTACCACCGCGTCCATCCGGACGACAAGTACGGGCGCCTGCGCAACGTCGCGGTGAAGCTCATGGAGGAAGCCGGCATCCCGGTAAAGTACCACCACCACGAAGTCGGCGCGGCCCAGCTCGAGATCGAGCTCAACTTCATCTCCATCCTCAAGGCCGCGGACGCGGTGACGGTCGCCAAGTGGATCCTCCGCAACGTCGCCGAGGAGCTCGGGCTCCACGTCACCTTCATGCCGAAGCCGATGTACAAGATCGCGGGATCCGGCATGCACGTGCACCAGTTCGTCGAGAAGGGCGGCAAGTCGATCTTCCCCGGCGAGGACATCTACGGCCTCTCGAAGGACGGCCTCGCCTACACCGCCGGCCTCCTCGAGCACGCCTACTCCGGCTCGCTCCTGGCCTTCTCGAACCCGAGCACGAACAGCTACCGCCGCCTCGTGCCCGGCTACGAAGCGCCGGTTTCCGCCACCTTCGCCAAGGGCAGCCGCTGCGCGGCCGTCCGCATCCCCGGCTACCTCAAGAAGGGCGAAGCCCGCATCGAGTTCCGCACGGGCGACGCGACGGCCAACACCTACTTCTTCCTCGCGGCCATGCTCATGGCCGGCATCGACGGCATCAAGCGCAAGCTCGACCCCGTGAAGGCCGGCTACAACACCGCCCACGAAAGCGCCCGCAACACCTTCCCGACCCGGCTCGACCTCGTGCTCAAGGGTCTCAAGAAGGACAACGACTACCTGACGCCGGTCTTCCCGAAGGAACTCATCGAGTCCTGGATCGCCCTCAAGACCAAGGACGCCGAGTACGTGTACAACGCCCCGACCCCGCAGGAGTACGAACTCTACTTCTGATTTTCCCGCAACCCAGGCGGACGCCCCGGCGCGGGGCTCCGCCGCGCGGAAACGATCCGCGTTCCCGCCGCGCGCCAAGGAGCGTATCGATGTCTACAGAAACCCTGCTCGGCTGCGAGGCCATCGCCCTCGGCGCCGTGCATGCCGGACTCAGCGGGGCCTTCGCCTACCCGGGCACGCCCTCGACCGAGATCATGGAAACCCTGCAGGAAATCTCCGCGAAGAACGCGGGCCCGAGCGGCCCCTTCGTCGCCCAATGGTGCGCGAACGAGAAGACCGCGTACGAGTCCGCGCTCGGCGCCTCGTTCGCCGGCCGCCGCACGATGGTGTCGATGAAGCACGTCGGCCTCAACGTGGCGATGGATCCCTTCGTCAACTCGGCGCTCGTCAAGGTGAACGGCGGCCTCGTGGTCGTCGTGGCCGACGACCCGTCGATGCACTCGTCGCAGGACGAGCAGGACAGCCGCTGGCTGGCCGACTTCGCCCGCGTCATCTGCCTGGAGCCCTCGGACCAGCAGGAAGCCTACGACATGACGCGGAAGGCGTTCGAGCTGTCCGAAAAGCACGAGTCGCCCGTGATGATCCGCATCACCACCCGCCTCGCGCACGCGCGCTCGCTCGTGAACACGGCGGCCGCGAAGCCGCAGAATCCCGTCAAGAAGGCCGCGAACGACATGTCGTGGACGCTCATGCCGGCGGTCGCCCGCAGGCGCTGGAAGGAGGTCCTCGAAAAGCAGAAGACCTTCAACGCGCTCTCCGAGGGCGCGGACGTCAATCCGCTGTCGCTCGCGTCGAAGAAGCTCGGCGTCGTCACGACCGGCAACGGCCTCCTCTACTACAAGGAAAATCTCGACGACCTCAAGAAGTCCCTCGGCGAGGAGCCGTCGCTCCTCCACGTCGGCATGTACCCGATGCCGAAGGACAAGCTCCGGAAGCTCGCCGCGCACGTCGAGAAGATCCTCGTCGTCGAGGACGGCTATCCGTACGTCGAGCGCGAACTCCGCGGCATCCTGCCTGTCGGCAACTTGAAGATCATGGGCCGCGAAACCGGCGAGTTTTCCTACGACGGCGAACTCTCCTCCGACAACGTCCGCGCCGCGCTCGGCCTGCCGGCCGTCGAGGGCTTCGCGGTCAAGAAGCTCGTGCCGCCCGGACGCCCGCCCCAGCTCTGCCAGGGCTGCCCGCACGCGGACAGCGCCTACGGCCTCAAGGAAGCCCTGAAGGACTTCCCGAACTACTCGGTCAACTCCGACATCGGCTGCTACACGCTGAGCGCGCTGCCGCCCTACTCCCTCGTCGAATCCGTCGTCGACATGGGCGCGAGCGTCGGCATGGCGCGCGGCGCCGGCACGGTAGGCCTGACCCCGGCGGTGGCCGTCATCGGCGACTCCACGTTCTACCACTCGGGCCTCACGAACCTCATCGACGCGGTGTCGCACAAGAGCAACGTGACGGTCGTCATCCTCGACAACGACACGACGGGCATGACCGGCGCCCAGCCTACCATCCTGCCCTCGTCGCGCCTGACCGAGGTCGTGAAGGGCGTCGGGATCGACCCCGAGCACGTCGTCGTGCTCCGCGCGCACAAGAACGAGCACGCGAAGAACGTCGAGGCGATGAAGCGCGAGCTGGCCTACGAGGGCCCGTCCGTCATCATCATGGTCCGCGAGTGCCTCGAGGCGCTCAAGAAAGCGAGGAAGGCATGAAGTACGACATCGTCCTCTGCGGCGTCGGCGGCCAGGGCGGCATCTCCGTCTCCGTCGTCATCGCGCGCGCGGCCATGGCGGCCGGTCTCCAGGTCAAGCAGTCCGAAGTCCACGGCATGAGCCAGCGCGGCGGCGAAGTCCTCGCGCACCTCCGCATCTCGGACGCCCCCATCGCGAGCCCCACGATCCCGAAGGGCCGCGCCGACCTCATCCTCTCCTTCGAGCCGCTCGAAGCCCTGCGCTACCTGCCCTGGCTCTCGAAGACGGGCGCGGTCGTCTCGGCCACCGCCCCGCTCAAGAACATGCCGACCTACCCCGAGAACGTCGAGGACATACTCGCCGAGCTCAAGGCGCTGCCTAAGGCGATCCTCATCAACGCCGACGCCATCGCCAAGGAGGCGGGCAACGCGCGCGCGGCCAACATCGTGCTCGTGGGCGCCGCCGCCAAGTATCTTCCGCTCAAGGCGGATGCCATGGAAAAGGCCATCGCCGACAATTTCGCCCGCAAGGGCGAGGCGGTCGTCGCGGCCAACCTGAAGGCGTTTGAACATGGACGAAAAGCGAATCCGTGACGTCGTCGCGAAGGTCGTCGCCGACGGCCGCGACGCGCTGACCGAAGTCGAGGGCCTCGGGCTCCTCGCCGCGCTGGACCTGCCGGCACCGCGCTACCATTTCGTGAAAGGCTCGAAGGACGTCGCCGCCCTGACCCTCTGGGACGGCGAGCGCGCGGTGGTGAAGGTCAT
>CAYZZW010000097.1:0-7909 GCA_964482955.1 uncultured Treponemataceae bacterium
CTTCCAGAGCTGGTCTCCCTTCACGTCGGAGCCGAGGTAGGGGAACACCGCCTCCTTGAGCTCGGACACGCGGCCGGCCGAGAGGATGCTGGCGTACTGCGTGGATTCGGGCAGGACCGAGAGGACGGCCGGCGTCTTCGAGTCGCGCTCGAGCACGGGCTCGAGCTTCACGTCGTGCACGGTGAGCGGGATGCGGACTTCGAGCGAGATGGCGTCGTTCGTCGCGGAGGCGTCCGCCACGGCGAGCGCGGGAAAGTCGACCGCGCGCACGAGGCGGGCCACCGGGCTGCCCGAGCCCGCTCCCGCGGCGAAGGCGTCCGCGAACACGCGCGGGTCGACCATCACGCGGAGGTCCTTGCCGCCCGGGGCGCCGAGCGCGTCGCGCGTTTCCTTCGGCAGCTTTTCGGTCGTCCGCATCGCCTTGACGAGGAGCTTCCTGTCCGTCGAGGCGATGACGAGGTTGTTCCGGACGCCGGCGTAAATGGCGGAATTGTCCTTTTTATACGCGATCACCGTCACGCCGTCGACCGATTCGGCCGACAGGCCCTCGACGTGGACGAGGGGCACGACGAAGGGCGCGAGCCGCGTGAGCGCGGAGCGGATGCCGAGGTCCGCCACGGCCACCACGGACGACGCGCCGTAGAGCGCCGCGTCGCAGCGGATGTCCGCGATCTTGCGGAAGAGCTCCGAGCGGAGCGCGTCCTGCGAGCGGGCGGCGCGGAAGGCCACGCGGGCGGGCGCGAAGTCCGGCGACGCCAGCACCGCGTCCGCGATCTCGAGGTCGATGACCTGCTGGAAGAACGTGGACGCCGACTGGACGCGGACGTACGCGTTGAAGCCGGGCGGCAGGGCGTCGAGCGGATCGGTCCGGACGACGAGCGCGACGACGACGAGCGCGAGGAGCGCGACGACGGGCAGGAGGAGGAGGATGCCGATCGCCTTGAGGATGAGGGGCACCCGGCGCTTCTTGCGCCCGCCGGTCTTGGCCGCGGCTCCGCCGGCCGGTTTCGCCGCGTCGCCGGAAATCCCGTTCGGCACGGCGGCCGAATCGGCTGGAAGCGTCGCTCGCGCGGCCGACTGTCCGGCGGGAACGTCGGCCGGGGCGGGAGCCGCGTTTTCGACGGGAGTCGAAGACGCGGCGTCCGGTCTCGCGGGTGGCAGGTCGTGGTCGTTCGGCGTGTCGCTCATGGTGGTTCCTCGCAGTGCTGGCCATGGTCGGCGCCGTACGGGCGCCCGCTGCCATCATCTTAATGAGACGCCCGCGCCGTGTCGACCTGCCCGGGACATGGCGCTATACTGAAGTTTCGGAAGCGCCGCTCGGTTCGCGCTTTCGGAAAGGATCGCGTGGATCGATGGGCGACGGATTCCCTCTCTGGCTCGGCGCGGGTGTCGCCGGACTCGCTTCGGGCTCGGCTCTCGCGTGCGGCGTCAAGGCGATGGTCGCCTCCGCCGCGGGCGAAAAGCGCGCGTCGTCCCGCCTGGCGACCTGGTGCTTCGCGCTATTGAGCGTCGGAGTCGCGGGCTCCGCCTTCGCGCTCGTCGCGTTCGGGGCGACGCGGACCGTCCCGTCCGCGTCCGCGGCTTCGGGAGCGGAACTCGTCGCCTGGGGATGCGCGCTCGCGGCGGCCGGCATCCTGGGAGCGTTCTTCCCGCGCGCGTTCGGCCTGCCCGCCGCCGCGTGCGCGTTGGCCGCCCTCGCCCTGGTCGGGTCCGCCGCGGCGGCCTTCAAGGTCGCCGCGCCCGGAGAACCCGTCGCGGTCTTCGTCCCCCACGCGGTTTCACCCGCGCGCACCGCGGGAGATTTTTCCGTACCGATCCCGGACGGGGTTCCGATCCTCTCGACCGTCGACTTCGCCTCGGCTCAGGCGGCCCTCGTCGCGGATCGCCTGAGCCTTCGCGGTTTCTTCGGCGCCTGCTTCGGAGCCGAACGCTACCGCCTTCGGGCGTACGGCGACGCGGCGACGGGGGCGCTCCACCGTTTCGCGTCCGGACCGACGCCGCTCGACTTCGCGCTCGAATCCGGCGCGCCCCTGCCATGGATCGCGTTGTCGACCGTGACGAGCGACGCCGTCGTCTGCGAACCGTTCGTGCCGGTCTCGTATCGCCTCGAACCGACCGGCGGGATACGCGCGGAGCCATGAAAAAGGCCCGGAAGTTCCGGGCCGTTCGGGGGCGGGCGGGGGATCGGGTCAGCGTTTGGCGGCTTTCCTCGCGGCGGCCTTTTTCGGGGCGGCACGTCGGGCGCGCGGTGCCGGCTTCGGGTCTTGTCCGTTCCGGTCCGCTTCGCGCGCGACGAAACGCTCCACGGCCTGGCGACCCTGCTTGAGAAGGGCTTCGCTGCGGCCGAGGTACTCGACCAGCTTCGCCTTCGACGCCCGGGCGCCGAGGATGGCCCGGACGAGCTTGAGCTTGCGGCGCATGTATTGTATGGAAGGAATCGTCGTCTTGAAAAGACGCGCGAGGTCGCAGTCGCGGTGTTCGTAATGCCCGTCGCCGTCGGACGCGCTCAGGTCGAGGAAGCGCTCCACGAGCTCCGCCGTCCACGTCACGGCCTTTCCCCTGGAATAGTCGTGCAGCTCGAGACGGCGCTGGGCGCGTTCCGCGGAGTTCTCCATCTTCTTCATTTTCCAGTGTGGATGCCGGTTCCGCGCGTAGAGAATGTCCTGGCGCGTGAATCCGGTCTTCCGCATCCATTCCCGCGCGAGCGCCGCCTTGCGCGCGGGCGACAGGTTCGATTTGAGGGACGAGTCGACGTAGGCTTCCGGCGTGCGGGAAGCCAGGATGTTCTGTTCGGCTTTGTTCATGGCGTGAAGTGTAGCGCCAGGCGCGTAACTTTTCAAATCCGGCGAAGATTCTTTGACATGAAAAAAGCCTTGCGCGGCCGATGGCTTCCCGCCATACTGATGAGCCATCGAAAGGAAAGGTAAACGGGATGAACGTGTTGTGGGGCGTCTATATCGCGCTTTCGGTTTTCGGGCTCGGCGTCAGCGTCGTCGACTTCCTCGGCTTGTCCGGCCATCAGGATCGGGACGACGATTCGTCCGGCCACCCGGGCGGCCAGGACGGCCATGACGTTGGCGGCGGCGATCACGCCAGCGGCCACGATACCGGCCACTTCGTCGGGCACGACGGGGATCACGGTGTCGCGCATTCCGCGGACGCCCGCGGCGATTCCGGCCACGAAGGCGTTTCCTGCCATGACGCCGCCGCCCACGACCATGCCGGCGACGCCGACCGCGAAGGCGGTTCCGACCGCGCCGACGACGGAAACCATCATCACGTCGGGGACCATCACGACATCGGGATGCGGCACGGCTCGGATCCCGACCGCGCGGGCCGCATCCTCGCGACGCCGGAGGCGACCGCCGGCGCCGTCGCCCGCTTCATCGGCTGGGCCCGCCTCGGCGTGTACTTCGCGCTCGGCGCGGGACCCACGGGCATCGTCGCCCTCCTCACGGGCGCCCGAATCCTCGGAAGCCTCGCGTGGGCGGCGGTCGGGGGCGTTTTCGTGGCCGCGGTGGCGCGGGCCGTCCGCACGCTCGTCAGATCCGAAAGCGACTCGAGCTTCAAGCCGGACGAATTCCTCATGACCGAGGCCGTGATCTCCGTGCCGGTGGCGTCCGGCGCGCTCGGCGCGGCGACGGTGCGCGGCTACGGCGCGGAGCGGGAAATCTACGTGCGCGCCGCCGACGGCGCGACCGCCTTCCCGAAGGGCGCCCGCGTCCGCGTGGTGGACTTCGACGACGAGTCCTACAAGGTCGAAGCCGCCGGAT
This sequence comes from uncultured Treponemataceae bacterium, assembly GCA_964482955.1. GTDB lineage: Bacteria > Spirochaetota > Spirochaetia > Treponematales > UBA12059 > JAPLSN01. The sequence continues at coordinate 3,774 of CAYZZW010000097.1, forward strand.
GAGGCGTTCCGTCCGAATTGGCGTAACGCGCGCTCGCATGACGTGTTTATCCATCGATCCGCATTTCAAGGGGGAAACGCGATGTTCGAAACGTTGCTCGGGGCCTTCGGCCCGGGGATCGTCGGCGTGGTGTCCGGCGGCCTCGGCGTCCTGGCGTTTTTGGCGCTCGTCGGTCTGCTCAAGGCGACGATCAAGGTGGCGAATCCGGACCGCATTCTCGTGGTCACCGGACGCCGGACCCGGCGCGAAGGCAAGGCCTTCGGCTTCAGCGTGGAGCGCGGCCGCTCCTTCGTCCTGCCGTACTTCCAGTCGGTGGGCAGCCTCGACCTGGGCGTCTTTCCGGTCAACGTGCGCGTCGAGGGCGTCAACAGCGCCAACGGCATCACCATCGGCGCCGACGCCACCGCGTGCGTGTGCATCGACGACGACGACGACGCCATGCTCTACAGCGCCGTGGAGCGCCTCATGGGCAAGGGATCCCAGCAGATCTACGACCAGGTCCAGCAGACCCTCGTCGGAAACTTCCGCGGCGCCCTCAACAAGGCGTCGCCCCTCCAGGCCATCGGCATGGAGGACAACGCGGGCGACGACAACAATCCCGAGCTGGGCGAGCGCGCGCAGTTCCGCGCCGACCTCCTCGAGGACATCAACTCGGATCTCCGCTCCTTCGGCATGAAGGTCGTGTCCGTGTCGCTCCAGAAAATCTGGGACACGTCGAACTACATCGCCAACCTGGCGCAGAAGACCCTCGCGGACAAGCGCCGCGTCGTCGAGATCGAGGAAGCCCGCCTCCGCGCCATCGCGTCGCAGGCCGAAAGCGACGCCCGGCGCCGCATCGAGGTGGCCAAGTCGAAGGCCGACGAGGCAATCATCGCGGCCAGGCAGGAACTCGAGGTCGTCCGCCGCGAGACGCAGGGTCTCATCCAGGAAGCCACCCTAAAGGCCGACCAGTCCATCTCGGAGGCGAAAAACCGCGGACAGGCGGCCATCCAAGGGCGGCTCGCGGAACTGCAGACCTTCCGCAACGCCTCCACGGTGACCGTGGACGCGGAAGCCCGCGAAGAGGCGGCCCGCATCGTGGCCGAAGGCGAGGCGGAGGCCCTCCGCATCCGCGAGCAGGCGCGCAACGACGTCCTCAAGGCCAAGTCCGACCTCGTGGCGAAATACGGGCGCGACGCCGCGAGCGTCATGTTCGTCGAGCAGAAGCTGCCCGGGCTCTTCGAAGCCTACGCGAAGTCGTCCGAAGGGCGGACGGTGGACAGCCTCGTCGTGATGAACGACGCGGAGGGCTTTTCCGGGGCGGTCAACCGCGGCCCGAAGGCTTTCGCGGACCTGCTCAAGTCCTTCGCGGACGCCTTCGGCATCGACGTGCGCGAACTCGCGTCCGGCATCGGGCAGGCTCCCGCGGCCGCCAAGGGAGGCAAGGCATGATCTGGTTCATCGTAGCCCTCGGGAGCCTCGTGGGACTCACGGTCCTCATCCAGCTCCTTTCCAACATGAAGATCGTCGGCGGCAACGAGCTCGGCGTGGTTTCCGGTTCGCACGCCGGTTCCCACCGGGGATTCCGCACCTTTTCAGGCGGCCGCGCGTTCATCATCCCGCTCCTCCAGCGCTTTTTCCGCATCGACCTCACGCCCGTCACGATCGAGGTCGTCGTCGATTCGGCCATCGCCGCCGGCATCGTGCCGCTCAACGTGAAGGCCACCGTGTCGTTCGCCATCGCGTCCAACGAAGCGGGGCGCAACCACGCGGTAACGCGCATTTTGAGCCTGGCGGCCAACCGCGACAATCTCCAGCGCGTCGCGAGCGACATCATCGAAGGGCACCTGCGCGACTCCATCGCGAGCATGACCCCGGAACAGGTGATGAAGGACAAGGACATCCTCGTGGCCAAGATGATCAACGTCTGCAAGAACGACCTCGAGAACATCGGGCTACAGATCACCACCATGAACATCGCGGACGTGGACGACCACCGCCTGCCCGGCGTCGAGGAGCCCGACCTCTACATCGCGCTCTTGAAACGCGTGCAGTCCGTGGCCGCGGAGACGAAGGCCCGCCAGGCGCAGGCCGAAGCCAAGGCGGCGAGCGCGGAGCAGGCGGAAGGCCGGCGCATGGAGACGGAGGTCAAGTCGATCCAGAACGAGCTCGAACGCTTCAAGGCCGACGCCCGCGTGAAGCTGGCGGAGGAAACCCAGCGCATGAAGGTCGGCGTCGAGCAGGAATCCGCGCAGGCGCGGGCGAAAGTGTCCGGCATCGCGTCCGAGATCGAGGCGGAAAAGCAGAAGATCGAAGCCGAGCGCAACCGCCTCAAGGCCGAGCTCGTGACGCCCGCGATGGCCGAACGCGACAAGATGGTGCTCGACGCGAAAGCCGACGTGGCGCGCATGCTGGCCACGGCCAAGACGGAGCTCGACCAGCTCGGCCTGACCCTGAAGACCATCGCCGAATCCGGCCCCGACGCGCGCCGCGCGTGGCTCGTCGACAACTTCGACCGCCTGTTCATGCCCTTCGCCGCCACCCTGGGGAACTATCCGGCCAAGCATGTCTCCGTCGTGACCGGCGTCGGAGGCCAGCACGGCCCCCTGTCGGCCATCCATCCGGACGCCGTGGCGCTGGCCCGCAACGACCTTGTAGCGGGCGCCCTGGAAGCCATCACGAAGCCGGACGTCCCCGCTCCCGCCAAAAAGCAAGGGTAGCCGCAGGTTTCCGCGATACCGAAATCGCATATTCGCCGGTTCCGATCCCGTGTCGGAGCCGGCGGTTTCTTTTGGCGCACTGAGGATCGGCGAACGGCTTATGTCGCGGCGTTCGTGGTGTCTGACACCGAACCCGACTCGACGTTTAACCGGTTTACTTCGCCGGGAGGACGCATCGAATAATTATTCCGATACTGCCCGGAAAATGTGGATTATCCAAATAAAGCGCTATACTATGGGCGGCATCGTATGCAGACGAACGACGTCCAGCTATCGAAGATCCTCAACCCGGCCGACACGCACCCGAACGCGCTGATCGACACCGCCGCTGCCGAAGGCCGGCGCATCCTCGGTTTCTGGTTTGACGACGCCGCGTGGGCGCCGGTCGCGCATGCCTTCGCCACGGTGCGGCTCCTGTTTTCCGGCTTGTTTCCCGGTTACCGGGCGTGCAACACGAACTACCACGATTTCCAGCACACGATGGACGCGTTTCTGGCGTCGGCGCGCCTCATGGACGGCGCGGCGCTGTCCGGCGTGACGATGGGGATGGATGCCTCGGTCAACCTGCTCCTGGCCGCGCTCCTCCACGACTGCGGCTACATCCAGGAGATCGACGACGTCTCCGGCACCGGCGCGAAGTACACGCAAGCCCATGTCGGCCGCAGCATCAAGTTCGTCCAGCGCCACGGCGCCTCCCTGGGGCTCGACGAAGGACGGATCGCCTCCATCTGCCGCGTCATCGAGTGCACCGACATGAAGCTGGGGGCCGACGAGCACGAGTTCGCCTCCGACGAGGAAAAGACCGCAGGCTACATCCTGGGTACCGCGGACATCCTCGGACAGATGGCCGACCGCGCGTACCTCGAAAAACTTCTCTTCCTTTACTATGAATTCCGCGAAGCCGGCTTTCCCGGCTACGAAACCGAGTTCGACATACTCCGGAAGACGCTCGACTTCTACGACGGCACCGTCAAGCGGCTCGACGTGGGCTTCAAGGGCTTCCGGAACTACGAGCGCGTCCACTTCCGCGAACGCTACGGCATCGACCGCGAACTCTACCGCGAATCCATCGAGCGCCAGATGAGCTACCTCAAGACCATCCTCGAAGACGACTCCGTCAACTTCCGCAAGAAACTCAAACGCATCGACCTCGAAGCCGCCATTCCGGCCCGCTGACCCGACCGCCGAGGAAACCGACCCACCGCTTAAAGGCAACCACGGAGGTCACGGAGAAGAGGGAGAGAGGGGAGAGTAGGTTTAAGACAGGATACTTCAGGGCGGGTTTTATGAAGCGAAAGCACGCCGCGATACGTTCGGTGTGATAGACGTTGTGCGGCTTTACTGGGGGGCATACGCCGACCGATGACGAACCGGATGTGACCGCCGGGTGGGGCATGCAAGTACCCATGACGAATATTGCGAGTACTCTCGCCTATT
>CAYZZW010000098.1:0-6063 GCA_964482955.1 uncultured Treponemataceae bacterium
CCCATGACCGTATCCTCTCACACAAAACGGTCTCCGGCAAACCCGGGGCGGTTCAAGGAATCATCGCTGGTATACATGGGAGAGTCTGTGCATGCATCAGATACACAAATTACGCTCTTTGGATGTCAGAAGGTTTTGGTGGTTGATTGTTCCCGATATGTGCGACTTTCCGATGCTTCATTACAGAGTTCAAGCCAGGGTCAATTCGATGCGCTTGTCTTGACCCGCCTTGACGCTACAACTGATGTCGATAGCGTTCTTTCCACTCTTGCTGGTTTCCGACTCCCTTTGCTATTCGTCGTTTGGGGCAAGTCCATGGTCGAGGATTCTGGATTCGCAGAGGACGGCATACCTGCTCCGTACGCCAAAAAACTCAAACGCTGGTGGAATGTTCAGGAATTACAGCCGAGAAGATAGCTTGCCTGGAGGCAATATGTTTGACCTTACGCGTATTGAAGAATTAGTAATAAAATATGGTGATGCACCTCCTGCATTGAGGCATCTATGCGATGGCGGCGATTACTCAAGGGATACGGTATTATCCGCGATCAGGATCGGTTGCGAGTATATCAATGTGCATTCACTTTATCGCATGGAAAAGCCGGACACGACCTTCGAATATTCATACAGGACGCTATGTAGCCTGCTGGAGCCTCGGGATATCTACAGCTTCGCATTTTGCCTCTCTTTGTATAACAGTCAAGCTGGTGATGGCGAAAGTCTGAGAAAGGTCCTTGATGGTGTGATGAACGATCATGTATCTGAAGAGTACGCTGCTTTACTCAAAGATACCAATGGTTGGTTATTCTGGGACTTCCAGTTTACCAATATTCTCAGGCTCTTCACGCAGGATAGGGACGAGCCATCAAGGATTCTGAAAGATTATCAGAAACATGAATCATCTAGATCGGTGCTATGTCCGGAATGGAAACTCAATGGCCTCCCGATTCTGGAGTTGATGGAGAATGACATGTTGCAAAGAGGCAGTATCTACCGGCTTCTGCTCAAACCAGCTTCTATTGCCTTTGCATGGTGTAAGGTTTATTCTTGAGTACTATCTCTACGTCGAAGGAAGGATCAGGAAATGGAAAAGACAACTAGAAAGAGCTTTGTGGTTGAATACACAGCAGAAGATTTGCGCCGGATGATAACCCGTCCGGAACGATATATTCCAGCGAACTTCTTCAAGGATTCACCTATCCACCTTGTGATGACCCCAGAAGAACTTCCCGGAGAGGTATTCAGGAAAGGCCAGGTTTCATACGGTAAGGATGGGAATCAGGTTTTCTTTGAAGCCGAAGGAAGTAACTTCGGTCGAGTCCGATTGCAGGGAAAAATTCTTGCCCAGAAAGCTAGAGACCCAGAACACCAAGATTACCTGATAGTATATATCAATACAGTCATCCCCTCTGTTTCAGTACATAGAATCATTGCCAGCCTCTGGTGCAAACAGCCGGAAGGATTTACTGTTTCAGATCTGGAAGTTCATCACATAACAAATAACGGGTATGACAATAGGCCGTGCAATCTGTTATGGGTAACTCGTGATGAGCATGCAGAGATTGAGAAGGGGATTTTTAGAGGTTAGAAATTGAAATCATCCGAGTATGCTTACATTTAGGATCCTTTTTACATACTAGCAGGTATAAAACACCCCCCCCCGCGCTATGAACTTTAGATCTATATAATACAAAAGAAGTGCCCAAGTCCTTAGAACTTGGGCACTTCACAAATGCGATTACTCTGTTGTCCGGTCAATCAATAGAACAGATAATCCGAATGTCCGGGATACTTCGCCATGGCCGTCTTGTGCTTTTTAAAGCCCAATTCGGCATAGAAATTGACCGCCTCGAATGACGAAGTCAACCCGATCAGAAGCTCCTCATTGCCCTCGAGCAGTTTTTCTATGATCTTGCGACCGATGCCTTGTTTCCGAAACAGGAGGAGGACAGCCACGTCATGGATCCAGGCGTGATAACGTCAACAGTTTTTCGCACAATCCCGTAGGCGCCCCCGTCCAGCTCCCGACAGCTACGCGTCTATGACCTGAACCTCTATCATGCCTGTTAACCGGTTCATATCCATATACCGTCGCGTCCCCCACTCGCGGCCGGCGATGTAGCGAAGACGGGCGACGACCAGCATGAGCGCGGATCTGCCGTCAGGGAAATTGCCGACGACGCGCGTACGCCTGCGGATTTCCCGGTTGATCCGTTCCATTGGATTGTTCGTCCTGATGCTCCTCCAGTGCTCCCGAGGAAACGCGGTGTACGCGAGCGTCTCGCGAATGCCTTCCTCGACGGTTTTCGCCGCGTTCGGAAGCTTCATCGCTTTGAGTTTCTCGATGATCTGTTCCGCTTTTTCGATGCATGCATCACGGTCTTCTTGCGCATGGATCGCTTTCAGCATCGCCGCGACTTCCTTTACCTTCGTGGAAGGAACGCTTGAAAAGACATTCCGGTAGAAATGCACCGCGCACCGTTGCCACCGCGCCTCAGGGAAATGCTCCGCGAGCGATTCGACGAGCCCCATGCACTTGTCGCTGATACACAGCCGCACCCCCTTGAGCCCGCGTTCCTTGAGCGATGCGACGAACGCGCCCCAGCCAGCCCGGTCTTCCTTGGCGCCTTCGGCAGCACCCAGGATTTCCCGGTAACCGTCTTCGTTGACGCCGAACGCGACCAGTATCGAAACGTTTCGTACCTCGTCGGCCCACGTCCGTTTGAGCACGATGCCGTCAAGATAGACATAGGGATAATCGCCTTCGATCGGCCGGTTCCGCCATACTTCTATCTTGTCGTACAGCTCCTGGTTGAGCTTCGACACGACACCCGCGGATACCCGCGTGCCCCAGAGCGCTTCGGTGATGTCCTCGACGCGGCGGACGGAGACGCCCGCCAAGTACATTTCCATGAGCGCTTCCTCGACCGAGCATTCCCGCCTCCGGTATCGGTCGATGATGGCGCTTTCGAACGGTATCGTCCTGAGTTTCGGGACCTTCAGGGTAACCTTGCCGGCGGTGGTATGGAGCTGCCGTTCGTAGTGCCCTGCCCGCGTATCGAGCCGCTTTCGGGTTCTTTCGTACTTCTTGGCGCCGCAGAGCTCATCGGCTTCCGCATCGAGCATCTTGTTCAAGGTTTCCTCGACGGTTTCCCGTACGACGTCTCCGAGTTGGCTCTTCACGAGTCCCTCGTCGATCCGTATAATGCTTCCCTGTGGGCGTTCTGCGCTCATGGCGTCCTCCTTGGTCTTGTTGGTTAGCGGTAACTCAACTAAACCAGACGGGGACGCCTTTTTTCAACTACCCGCGAATGTGCGAAAGATATTGTACGCTACCCCAGGCGTAGCATTCTCCGTCGGAAATCATCCGTCCCGCCCCGACTACGTTCCCGGAATCCCAGGCTATCGCGAACCGGAAGCTTTTCTGATAGGCCCTGCGTATCTTGTCTATTTCGCTGGCCCTTCCCAAGTCTAGGAACATGTTGGTCTCATCGTAGAGATCAACGAGAGCGTCCCATTCCGATTCATGGATATCGGTCCTGATTTCAAGCATATTCCGTCCTTTGTCTGGTTTCGATTGACAGGCACGGACGATATCGTTTAGTCGGTATTTTTCGTGCCTCCGGTAGATCTATCATCGAGCGACCTTGTGGAAATCCGTTTCATTCGAGGCCTCCTGTCTTGGATTGGATTGAGAGACCATGGTCGCAGATGATCGCGGCGTCAAGAGCGTGTCGTCAGGTATGAAGTTAAGTGGAAGCCTGGTTCTGATTATTGAGAATGTTTTAAACGCTTGTATGTTAGCCCGCGCCAAGGGGCGAAGCGAAAAGCCCGCAGGCGCGGGATGACGGAGACATTCCGCGCCGAGGGGCGCTCATATGAAACATAAATTTAATCACCTGTGACGAGGGCGAGGAGTTCGTCGGCCTTGAGGCGGGCGGAGGCTTCGGCGCCTTCGAGGAGGGCGTCGGAGAGTTCGCGCTTCTGGGCGTGGAGGGCGACGATGCGTTCCTCGATGCTGTCCTTCGCGACGAGGCGGTACACGGTGACGGGTTTGGTTTGGCCGATGCGGTGCGCGCGGTCGGAGGCTTGGTCTTCGATGGCGGGGTTCCACCACGGGTCCATGTGGATGACGTAGTCGGCGGCGGTCAGGTTGAGGCCGACGCCGCCGGCCTTGAGGCTCACGAGGAAGAGTTCGGCGTTCCCGGACTGGAAGCGTTTCACGGCGGCGTCGCGCTCGGCGGCGGGGGTGGCGCCGTCGAGGTATTCGTACGACACGCCCTCGCGCTCGCAGGTGGCGCGGATCAAGCTCAGGTGGTCGACGAACTGGCTGAAGACGAGGGCGTGGTGGCCGTTTTCGACGAGTTCCTCGATGAGCTCGGACAGGGCGTCCAGCTTGGCGGACGGTTCGGATAGGGCGAAGAGTTCCTTCGAGCCTTCGACGCCGGAGACGAGGCTTGGGTGGCAGCAGGCTCGCCGGAGGCGGGTGATGTGAGCCAGCGCGATGATCTGCCGCTTGCCTTCGTCGTCGTCGCGTTGTTTGGCCATGTCGTTCACGGCTTGCTTACGGAGGAATTCGTAGAAGGCGCGTTCGCGGTCGCTGAGTTCCACGCTCAGGGTGATCTCGGTCTTGCCCGGCAGGTCCGCGAGCACTTGGCTCTTGGTGCGACGGAGGATGAAAGGCCGGACGATGTCGCGGAGGAGCTTCCAGGTCGTCTCGTCGCGGTCTTCCATGACGGGCTGAAGGAAGCGGCGCGTATACGAGGCTTGCGTGCCGAGGTAGCCTGGGTTCAGGAACTGGAAGAGGGTCCACAGTTCGCCGATGTGGTTTTGCACGGGCGTGCCGGTGGCGGCCACGCGGGCCTGAGCCGAGAGACCGAGCGCGGCCTTGAAGCGCTTGGTCCCCTTGTTCTTGATGGCGTGGGCTTCGTCGAGGACGAGGACGTTCCACTCGACGCTCTTGAAGAGTTCCTCCTCGCTCACGACAAGGCCGTAGCTGGCCACCAATATCTGTCCGGGTCCGAGCGCCTTGATCGTGGTCTGGCGGTCGCTGTCGCCGAAGAGGACGGGCGTCATGCCTGGCGCGAAGCGGCCGATCTCCGCCATCCAGTTGCCGCACACGGAGGTGGGCGCCACGACGAGGGACGGACCTTGGTTCGCGCGCCGCGCCATGAGCGCGAGAGCTTGGAGGGTTTTGCCGAGGCCCATGTCGTCGGCCAGGCACGCGCCCGCGCCGATGTCGGCAAGACGGCAGAGCCAGCGGTAGCCGTCGATCTGATAGGGGCGGAGCTCGGCGACGATGGTCTCGGGGATCGGGTAGTCGTCCGCGAAGGCTTTTTCGACGCGCGCGCGGAAGGCGGCGGTCTCGTCGTCGTACGAGCCGACGGCGCCGTCGTCGCGGAGGAGGTCGGAGGCGGCCAGCGCGAGTGGCGGCAGGCGAAGACCGCCCTTGCCGCTTTCGCCGAGGGCCGCGAGGACGTCGAGCTGTTTGAGGAAACGCGCCTCGAGTTCGAGGAACACGCCGTCGGACAGTTTCACAAAGTTGCCGCGCGCGGTCCCGACGAGGCCGAGCAGGGTTTCGAGCGCCAGCACGCTACCGTCGTCGAGTGTCACGCCTCCCGAAGCCTCGAACCACTCGCCGCGGCGCTTGAGCTTGAAGCCGGTTTTGCCCGAGCCGCGTTTCCGCACTGCCAGGGCGCCGCCCTTCGGCCACTCGACGTGGATCGAGTCGCCCGCGTCGCGGAGTTCGGCCAGCGCCGTGAGGCAGCCGATGGGGTCGAGGATGTCGGCTTCGTCCGCGTCGCCGAGCCACTCGACGAAGGATGGGCAGGCTTCCTCGAAAGCCGCGCGCGCCCGTTTTTCGGCTGCCAGGTCGCGCGTCGTTCCGTAGAGCTTGCCGTCGTCGCGCGCGGTGACGAACGCGACGCCTTGCCCGGTGCTCAGGCAGGGGCCTTTGTCGCCGAGCGGGCGGACGTGGATGGACACCTTGAGGCCGTCTTGCAGGGGCACGAGGTGGATGAGCACGCGCGCGTCCGGCTCCACGTTGACCGTGTCGCGGTGCTG
>CAYZZW010000099.1:0-6041 GCA_964482955.1 uncultured Treponemataceae bacterium
TCGGCGAGGACGTCCTCATCACCGGCGCCGGCCCCATCGGCTGCATGGCCGCCGCCATCGCCCGCCACGTGGGGGCGCGCAACGTCGTCATCACCGACATGAACGACTACCGCCTCAAGCTCGCGCTCAAGCTCGGCGCCACGAGGGCGGTCAACGTCACGAAGGAAAACCTCCACGACGTGCAGAAGGACCTCGGCATGGTCGGCGGCTTCGACGTCGGCATGGAGATGTCCGGCGCCCCGAAGGCCTTCGAGCAGATGCTCGAGAACATGTACAACGGCGGCCGCATCGCGCTCCTCGGCATCCTTCCGAACGGCGCCGGCATCGACTGGGACAAAGTCATCTTCAAGGGGCTCTTCCTCAAGGGCATCTACGGCCGCGAGATCTTCGAAACCTGGTACAAGATGCAGGCCATGCTCCTTTCCGGCCTCGACATCAGCCCCGTCATCACCCACCGCTACTCCTTCGACGATTTCCAGAAGGGTTTCGACGCGATGTTATCGGGAGAGTCCGGGAAAGTAGTCTTGTCTTTTGATTGACGGCAGGGCCGCGTCGAAAGCGTCGCCGCAGGCGGCGCAACGACGGTTCCAGAAAGGGCTTCGTTTCCGAGCGCCGCCGAATGGCGGCGCCGTCAATCCTTCCTATCGGATTGCCGATTCATCGTTTCGATGATTCGGCCGCGATGCTGAGCGGAGAATCCGGAAAAGTGGTGCTGTCCTTCGATTGACGGACCGCGAAGAAAGCAGTTGCAGCATGATGAAAGAGGGGGAAAGCCTTCCCCCTCGCTTCAAACGCCGGGAACGGGAACCGCCCGAGGCATTGGCTTCGCGGTTCCCGCTCCCGGCGTTTTCCGCTCCCCCCTTCCGCCTCGCTCGGCTCGGCGCCGCCTTTTCCCGCCGCGTTGACAATCCGGCGCCGCCCGTTCCATCATGAACGCATGAAAGCACACCGCATGATCACGGCCGCCCTCGTCGGGGCGGCGCTCGCCGCCCTGGCGCTGGTCGCCCTGGCGCTGGTCGCCTGCTCCTCGACTCCGGCCGCGGCGCCGGAAGGGCTCGACTACGTCGGCACCTACGAAGGGACGATCCCGGCCGCCTCGAGCCCGGGCATCAAGACGCGCCTCACGCTCAACGAGGACCGGACCTGGTCCCTCCGAGAGGAGTATCTGGAAGAAACGGACGGCGTGTTCGAAAGTACCGGCACCTTCGCGTGGCGCCAGGGCGGCATCGTCCGCCTGACCGGCAAGGACTTCGACCCCGTGTCGTACAAGCTCGAAGCCGGCAAGGCCATCCTCCTCGGCCCCGGCGACAAACCCGTCACGGGAGAGCTCGCTGACAAGTACGTCCTCTGGAAGCTCGACGCGACGAGCGCCGCGACCGGGGAATGATCGAGGACGTCGGCGCGGCCCTTTCGCTCGCCGTGGACGCGAAGGAGGCGGCGAGCGGGGCCCTCGGGATCTTCGACGAGATCTTCAACCGCATCGACTCCGTACGGAAGCGGAAGCTTTCGGCCGCCAACTACCTCCGCGCCTACTACTTCGAGGTCATCAACAATCTCGAGATGCTCGACGTCGTCAACGCCTCGCGCTTCCGCGCGGAGAAGGTCAACTCGCCGCTCATGAAAGCGCTGCTCGCCAGGCTCGACACGAAGGTGGGAGCGTCCATCCTGTTCGCCGAGGGGCTGGAGCAGGGCTCGGAGCTGTGCGCCTTCCTCAAGGCGCAGGGCCGGATCCGCAATCCGAAGGGCGTGATCACGAAGCTCGCGAAGGGGCGCGAAGAGCCAGCGCGCGGCGCCACCTTCTACGAAAACGTCCTGCAGGCCATCTCCTTCACCGTCGTCAAGACCGAGATCCTGCGCCGTCTTTCGGCCTTCGCCGACGAGGAGCTCGACATGCTCAACGGGGTCATGCTCGAACGCAGGATCGCGAACATCCGCGAACGTTACGTCATGATCAAGGACAAGATGGACGAGCTGAAAGGCATACGGGAATTGTCCAGATAGCGGCCCGGCCCGCCCGAATCCCCCGGGCAAAACGAAAACGGCGCCCCGCGGGGCGCCGTCATCGTATCGGAAGGCGGAGCTTCAGCCCTGGTATTCGGCGTCCACGTACTTCGTGGCGTGGCCTTTCTGGATCTTGATCTTGAGGGCTTTGGTGGTCGGGGGCATGTTGTCGAAGTCGAGCGTAAGGTTCCAGCCCGTCCGGCGGAGCTTGTAGACGAGGCCTTCGTCCGCCTTGGTGAGGAGCCGGGCGACGTCGACTCCCGTGGCGTCCGCGTAGATCATGTACATTTCGATGTAGACGTTGTCGTCGGGCTTGCCCACGTCGAAGACGAGCTCGTTGGCGTGGATTTCGCCGAGGTAGATCTGGAGGTCCGTGTACTTCCGCGACGTGACGCTCGGCACGAAGTCCTTGGTGGCGTCGTTGAAGGTCGAGCCCCAGTTGTTGGCCCAGACACCCGAGGAGATCCTCATGTTGTCGAGGATGTAGTCGTAGCCGGACTGCGTGTTCTTGTCATAGCGGATGGTCCGGGCGGTGCACGAACCCAAGGCGAGCGCCACGGCGACGGCGCAGAGGGCGACGGCGAGCTTTTTCATGCGAAAGTCCTCCTTCCGGGAGTACCCGATTCCGGGTGACCGTTTTTGGAATCGGCGTGGTCGAATTACGTCCTTGAAGGCTAGCACATCGTCCGGCGTTTGTAAACGTCGGACGGTCGTGGCGCGGGCGGCCGAAAGCGCGCTACACTCAGGGGCATGAAATCCAGCACGATCCGGGCGGCCGCGGTCGCCGCCACCCTGTTCCTGGCCGGCGTCGCCTTCGCCGAAGGCGCGGAACCGGTTCGAGTCGACACCAAGGAAGGATCCGGCCGCACCGTCCTCGTCGCCGACAACGACCTGGCGTGCCCGGTCACCGTCCTCCTCGATTTCACGAAGCTCGACAACGTCGCGCCGCCGGGAGCCGTTCCCCTCGTGGCGGTGGTGCCAGCCAACGCGCGCGGCCGGACGGTGGCGGAGCTCGCCGCGGTCGATCCGAAGAAAGGCACCGCGTTCGGCTACCGCTGGCGCTGGGAACTCGGCGACGCGACGGGCGCCCGACACGCGCCGGACGGGCCATACCTGCCGCCCTTCGCGCACGGCATGAAATTCAAGATGATCCAGGCGTTCGACGGGAGTTTCTCGCACTTCGGCGCAGAGCGTTACGCCGTCGACTTCGACATGCCGGAGGGCACGGAAATCCGCGCCGGGCGGGGAGGGCTCGTCGCGCGGGTCAAGGAAGATTCGGACCGCGGCGGCCCGACGCGGGATTTCGCCAAGGACGGCAACTACGTCTACGTGCTCCACGACGACGGCAGCTTCGGCGTGTACATCCACTTCCGGAAGGACGGCGTCGCCGTGTCGCCCGGGCAGAAGGTGAAGCGCGGCGACCTGATCGGTTATTCCGGCAACACGGGCTTTTCGGACACCCCCCACCTCCACTTCGCGGTGATGTTGCCCACGCTCCGCGGCGAGCAGGAATCCGTTCCCTTCGCGTTCGCGGACCGGAACGGGCTCGCCGTCGATCCGCGCGAAGGCGCGTGGTACCTTTCGGCCCACCCCGGCATGCCCGCGCCCGACGCGAAGCTCGGAGCGGAGCTCACGGCCGCGGACTACGCGGACTACCGCGCGAAGGCCGCTCCCGCCGACGAGCCGGAGCTGCGCTCGGAAACCGTGGACGACACGGTGGTCCTCTTCCTCGACAACGGCACCGGGAAGGAACTCACGGTCGAGGTGACGCTCACCCTGACCAACATGACGACGGCCGCGAAGAATCCCGTGATCGTGCGCGTTTCCGCCGGTGAAGGAGCGTTCGTAGCCGTGCTTCAACCCGTGGATCCCGCGGAAGCGTACAAGTGGCGGGCGAACTACAGCTGGTAATGCTGAAAGCGCATTTCATGGTTCAGCGCCGTCTCGCATGACGCCCCGCGCCAGGGGGCGAAGCGGAAAACCCGGAGGCGCGCCGCGGAGTGACGACGCGACGCGCCGAGGATTTGAAGCGGAGCACCCGGTCCGCGCGAACGGCGGCAGGCGGCACGTCCCGCGATCGTATCGAGTCACGTTCGCGCGGAGGCGCCCTAGGAGCCTGTCGGGCTTGTGGATTTTTCGCGCTTGCAGCTTGAAAAATCCCTGTTCTAGCAGGCTCCTTTCGGAGTTTGCGGGGAAGAAAATCGCGTTTCCGCGATTTTTATTCATTTCGCGGACAAGTCCGACAAACTCCTGGTCAAGAATCCACGTCCCCGTAGATTTTTGACATCGCCGAACGCGTGGCGTTCGGCGGGTGCGGTTCGCGCGTCGCGCGCGAGCCTTGCCTCCTTGCGCGTGCCGCGGGATACGTGCGACACTTCTTGCGTGGACGCGAACAAGCCAGGACGTACGCCGCGACGCGACTCGAATTCGGCCAGGAAACCCGGCTCAGCCGGCAAGCGGCCTTTCGAGAGAAAGCCCGCATCCGCGACGAAGCCCGATCCCGACCGGAGGGCCGCTCCCGACCCGAAGCGAGATTCCGACCGGAAACGCGGGACGACCGGCCGGGGGCCCCGACAGGCGTCCAAGCCCGCGCCGATGCCCGTCATGGAAGGCTGCGACCCGCGCGACGCGCTTCTCCGTTCGCAACCCGCGCCGCGCGCGCACGTCGCCAGCACGTACCGCGTGCTCGAAACCGGGAATCCGCCCGCGGACGCCAAGCGCTGCCTGGAGCTCCTGCTCGACGCGGTGGACGAAGCCCTGCCCGTGCCGAAGAACCGCGCGCACGGCGTCGCCCGGGCGGTCCGCGAATTGTGGACTTCGCTCACGAGCGAGCGCTCCGCGCGTTCCGCCGACTACATGCGCACGCCGGAAACGCTCTCGGCGTACGCGCGCTATTTCATGCCGTGGAACGTGGTTCGTCTCGTGCCGCTCCTGTTCCAGCTCCGCATCGACCTGCCCGACAACGCCGTCCTCGTCGACTTGGGTTCCGGGCCGTTCACGCTGCCCATCGCCCTGTGGATCGCGCGCCCCGAACTCCGGACCAGGTCGATCAAGCTCGTGTGCGTCGACCGCGTGTCCAAGGCGATGGAGGCGGGCGAGGCGATTCTCGACGTGCTCGCGCTCAAGGTCGCCGGGCAGAAACTCGCGTGGCAGGTCGAAATCAAGCGCGATGTCATCGGCAGGAAGCGTTCGCCCTCGGACCTGCCGAAGGCCGACTTGCTTACCGCCGTCAACGTCTTTACGGAAACCTTCTGGCAGGATCGCCGGCCCGTCCGCGAAAAGGCGGTGGAATACGTCGCCGATCTCGACGAGCTCAGGAAGGAGGGCGGCCGAGCCCTGGTCGTCGAGCCGGGCGAGCCGCGCTCGGGCGCCTTCATCGCCGCGCTCCGCGAAGCCTTCATCCTCTCGGGTTCCGATCCGGCCGCGCCCTGCCCGCACGCGCGTTCGTGTCCGGTGTCGGGCGTGTTCCGGGGCTTCGCGACGGACGACGAGGGGAACCCGCGCTCGTCGCTGCCGCCGGTCCACCGGCCGCGCCGGCGCGCCAAGATGCCGTGGTGCCACTTCGTCTGCGAACTCGACATCGCCCCGCCGCGCCTTCACGCGCTGTCCGAGCGGGCCGGGCTCCCGAAGGACCGGCTCACGCTGTCGTACCTGCACGTGAACCCGATCCGCCGGGACGAGGCGAAGCTGCCTCGGGAACCGTCGAACCACCTGCCCGTGCGCCTCATCTCCGACGCGATCCGCATCCCCATGCTCGGTACCGGCCGCTACGCCTGTTCGGAAAAGGGCTACTCGCTCGTCACCGGACCCGCCGCAGAGGAAGCCTCCGGCCGGCTCGTGGAGCTGGCCGCGCCCCGGGGCCTGGATCGCGACGAAAAATCCGGCGCCGTCCTGTTCGTTTCTTGATCCGGAGTCCCTTGACACGTTTACCGCCGATTCGTATAGTACGCCTGTCGTTTTCGACACGGGGGCGTAGCGAAGCTGGTTATCGCGCTGGCCTGTCAAGCCGGAGATCGCGGGTTCGAGCCCCGTCGCTCCCG
>CAYZZW010000100.1:0-4331 GCA_964482955.1 uncultured Treponemataceae bacterium
CCGCGACGGCGCCGCAGGCGAGCGTGAGGCCGTCCATGATAGCCGCGTCGAGCTCGTGTCCGCCCGCGGCGTTGTACACGGCGCCCTTCCCGGCGTTGAAGCGCGGGTCGTTTTCCATCGTGAAGACCGCGGCCTGCACCGCGTCGAGCGCGCTTCCGCCGACGGCGAGCACGACCCTGCCGGCGTCGAGCGCCGCCGCGAGCCCCGCGCGATACAGCGCCACGCGCTCGGCCGGCTGATCCTTGCCGATGACCCCCGCGCCCCCGTGAATGCAGATGACCCACCCCATGTCGCCCTCCGTAAGTCTAGGATTTGCCGCCGAACAGCTTGCCGAGGCCGCCGAAGCGTTCCTTGCGAACGCGGCGCTCGTCCTTTGTGGCCGTCTCGCAGAATTCCTCGAGGAGCTCGTCGGTGCCCGACACGAGCGCCACGTCGCCGGGGCGGAAGACGTAGTCGGGCGAGAAGAGGCCGTACTCCTCCGCGTCGCCGTTCTTCACGGAGATGAGGTTGAGCCCGAATTTCTTGCGAAGATCCACCGCGACGACCGACTGCCCGTAAAAGCGCTCCGGCACGTTGATCTCGGCGATGACGAGCTTCCCGGACACCGGCAGGTAATTGAGGAGGGCCGACGAGGCCATGAGCGGCGTGATGCGCTTCGCGGCTTCGCGGTTCGGGAACACGACGCGCGTGGCGCCGACGAGTTCGAGGATCTCGGCGTGCTCCTGGGTCTCCGCCTTTACGATGATCTGGGAGATGCCGATCTTGCGGCAATAGCTCGTAGCCAGGATGGACGCCTCGATCTTGGCGCCCATGTCGATGACGACGCCGTCCACGTCGGAAGGCAGGATGTGCCTAAGGCTCGCCTCGTTCAGCACGTCGATCACGTACGCCGTCACGCGCTTGTCGGGAAGCTGGTCGATCAGCTCCCGATCGCGGTCGATGACGAGGACTTCCGCGCCGAGCTCGAGGAGCTCGTCGAGGACGTTGCGGCCGAAGTAGCTCAAGCCCATGATCGCGAATTGTTTCATTTCCATAGTATATCCTATCCGTCCCTAAGAGCCTGTCGGGTTTGTAGATTTTTCGCGCTTTCAGCGTGAAAAATCTCTATTCAAGTAGGCTCCTTTCGGAGTTTGCAGGGTAGAAAAATCGCGTTCCCGCGATTTTTCATTCATTTCGCGGACAAGTCCGACAAACTCCTAGCCGATCATCACCCGGGCTTCGGGCCGCACGATGTACGACGCGCGCGTCCGCTTCGTCGGGAAGGCCAGGGCGACGAGCCCCACGCGGCCGGCGAACATGGTACCGATTATCACGAGCTTCCCGACGACGCTCAAGGACCCGGTGATCCCGAGCGACAGACCGACAGTGCCGAAGGCGGACACCGACTCGAACACGATGCTCCCGAAATCCGCGCCCCGGAGCCCCTCGGTCAGGCTGAGCGCCCCCGCCGCCGCGATGAGGAGGCACGCGGCTTTCAGGCAGTACGTCACCGCCGCGCCCGTGGACTCCGCGGTGAAGCGGCGCCGGAACGCCGTGATCTCGCCGTACGGGTTCGCCCGGCGCGTCGCCACGAGCAGTACGAGGAAGGCGGTGGACACCTTGATGCCGCCCGCGATCGAGCCCGGCGCGCCCCCGATGAACATGAGGATGATCGTGAGCACCTTCGACGGCTGGCTCAGGTTTTGCTGCGGCACTGAATCGAAGCCCGCCGTCCTCGGCGTGATCGCCTGGAAGAGGGCGTTGGCGATCCGGTCGACCGGGTTCATCCCCCGGAACGCGCCCTTTCCCTCGAGGAGCCAGAACGCCGCGGCCGCGCCGACGACGAGGAAAGCCGTGACCCCGAGCACGAGCCGCGTGTGGTCACTCAGCCCCTTCCGCGCGCCCCGGATCCGCCTGGCGATGTCCTGGAGCACGATGAAGCCGATGCCGCCCGACACGACGAGGAACGCGACCACGCCGAGGACGCCCGGATTCCGCGCGTACCCGTTCAGGTTGTCGGGGAAGACGGAAAAGCCCGCGTTGCAAAAGGCGGATACCGCGTGGAAGGCCGCCGCGAACGGCGCGTCGGGGACCCCGGCGGCCGAGAAGAGGAATCCGAGCGCCACCGCCCCGAGCGCCTCGATGCCGATCGTGAACGCGACGATGTCGCGGACGATGCGCGCCGGGTCGTGCTCGACGCCCTCGATCGACATGCCGCGTATCGTGGCCCGTCGGCGGAACGGCATGCGCGCGCCCGGCACGAGGAGTAGGAGCGACGTGAAGGAGATGATGCCGAGCCCGCCCACCTGGATGAGCCCCAATATGGTCAACTGCCCGAAACGGCTCAGCTCCGCGGTATTCACCGTGGTCAAGCCCGTGACGCAGACGGCCGAGGTCGACATGAAGAGCGCGTCGACGATCGAGAGGCCTCCCGCCGTCGGATCCGCGCGCGAAACAGGCAGCGCCAGGAGCAGCGTCCCGACCGCGATCACCGCGACGAAAAACCCGAGCAAATAGAAGGTATCCGACGAATCCTGTTCTGCCATGTCACGCCTCCGCCTTGAGGCGGTATCCCACGCCCGGCTCGGTGACGAGCGCCGTCGGAGCGGACGGGTCGATCTCGAGCTTTTTCCGGAGCTGATTGATGTACACCCGGAGGTTGTTGTATTCCTCGACCATGTTCGGCCCCCACACTTCGCGCAGGACCTGGTTCCGCGTCATGATCTTGCCCGCGTTGCGGAGGAAAATGAGCAGGATCGACCATTCGGTCGGCGTCAGCTTTTCCTCGACGCCGTCGCGGAAGGCTTCGCGCGTCTGGGCGTCGATCTCGAGAGCGCCCACGCGGACGCGGCGCCCCGTCAGGTTCTCCGGCATCCGGTGCCGCAGCGCCGCCCGGATGCGCGCCAGGAGCTCTCCCGTCCCGAAGGGCTTCGTGAGGTAGTCGTCCGCCCCCGCGTCGAGCAGGTCCATGATGTCCGATTCGGAATCGCGCACCGACAGCACGATGACCGGCGTGGCTCCGCGCGACCGTATGTCGGCGAGCACCGTCCGGCCGTCCGCGTCGGGAAGCCCGAGATCGAGCAGCACGAGCTCCGGCTTCGCGCCCGCGAACTGACTCAAGCCCTCCGCCGCCGAATCGGCTTCCACCACGGCAAAGCCGCTTTTCTCGAGGCAGATCCGGAGCAGCTTCCGGATCCGCGCGTCGTCGTCGACCACGAGCACCGGCGTCATGGTTTCCCCGGAAGCGATATGACGATCGAAAGCCCCGAGCCGGGCGCGGCTTCCGCGCGCACGGTTCCGCCGTGGGCCTCCACGATGCCGCGGCAGATGGAAAGCCCCAGGCCGCAGCCCTGCGACGAATGCGTGTTCGAACCGCGGAAGAACGTGTCGAACAAGGACGGAAGCTCGCGCTCCGGCACGCCCGGACCGTCGTCCGAAAAGCGGATCTCGATCCGTTCCCCGACCCGCCCCGACGATATCGCCAGCGTCGAGCCGCGCGGCGTGTACGACGCGAAGTTGCGGATCACGTTGCGGAAAACCTGCACCATGAGCGCAGGATCGGCGACCAGTTCCGCGTCCGAACAGGCGGGCGCGACCGACACCGTTCGCCCCGCCAGCTCCGCGGCCACCGACGCCTGCGCGACCCCGAGCAGCTCGACGAGATAGACCGTCTCCCTGCGCAACGTGAGCGCGCCGGACTCGAGCCTCGACATCGAGAGAAGGTTTCCCACGACGGTGTCCAGCGCGTCCGCGGCCGCGAGCGTCACCGACAGCAGGGCGGCGCGCAGCTCCGGATCGTCGTCCACCTCCGCCTCGACCAGGCCGCTCACCGAACCCTTGATGGTCGTGAGCGGGGTGCGGAGCTCGTGCGAGACGTGGTCGAGCAGCACGCGCGAAAGCCGCGCCGACTCGTCGAGCAGGCGATGCCGTTCGTTCTCGGAGGCGAGCAGTTCCCGCTCGAGCGCCAACGCCAGGTTTCCCGCCAGGGTCGACAGGAGTTCGCGCGATTCGCCGCGGAGCCAGCGCCGTTCCCGCGCCGCCACCCCGAGCACGCCGATGACGGCTTCGGCCGAGCGGAGCGGCAGGTAGATCGCCCCCTCCCCGTCCTCGACGCAGTCGTCCGAGTCGAACGCCGCGCGCGCCTGGGCGTCCGAAAAACGCCCCGTCCGGCCCGCCTCCGCCCCGCCGTACACTCGCGCGGCCCCGAGCCCGCGCGC
The DNA here is from genome assembly GCA_964482955.1 of uncultured Treponemataceae bacterium. GTDB lineage: Bacteria > Spirochaetota > Spirochaetia > Treponematales > UBA12059 > JAPLSN01. The sequence goes on from CAYZZW010000100.1 coordinate 4,197, forward strand.
CGCATCACTGGGCGCGTGCGCCGCGTCACTGGGCGCGTGCGCCGCGTCACTGGGCGCGTGCGCCGCATCACTGGGCGCGTGCGCCGCATCACTGGGCGCGTGCGCCGCGTCACTGGGCGCGTGCGCCGCGTCACT
>CAYZZW010000100.1:4431-5891 GCA_964482955.1 uncultured Treponemataceae bacterium
GGGCGCGCCCGACGCGGTGGCGAGCCATACCGCTACCGGGCCGCCGTACCGTTCCGCCACCCACGACGAACCGAGCTCTATCGCCCCGTCGACGCCGCGCACCCGCGTGAGCGCCTGCGTGAAGCCGTACAGGAGCGCCGTCCGCTCTTCCCGGGCCGACAACGCCGCCTCCTGTTCGCGGAGCCGCGACGTCAGCGCGCCGCCGGAGAGCGCCGCGACGAAAAACGCGGCGAACATGAGGAAATCCTCGAGACTCCCGATCGAGAACGTGAACGTGGGCGGGATGAAGAGGAAATTCCACAGCAGGGCGGACGCCACCGCTCCCGCGAGCACCGTGAAGCGTTCGCACCACAGCGACGACGCGATGATGACGAGCAGGTAGACGATCGACACCGCCCGGTACCCGAGTACCGGCAGCGCGGCCAGCCCGAGCGCCGTCACCCCCGCGATCGCCCCGGTCGCAACCAGGACGCCGCTCCGGCGCGGCCGGAACGGCACCCCGCTCCGCGTGGGCTCAGGAGGCGCCGCCAGGACCCCGCCGCGCAGCGCGATGACGTCCACGTCCCCCGATTCCCGGATGATCGCTTCCATCGCGCCCGGCGCGCCGCGCACGGTGGGATTCCGCGCGGCGGACTTCCCGATGACGATGGCGCGGGCCCGCTTGATGCGCGCGTAGCGGATCACCGCGTGCGCCACGTCCTCTCCGGACACATGGATCACCTCGGCCCCGAGCTGCCGCGCCAACGCCAGATTCCGCTCGAGCGCCTCCGGATCGGCCTCGTCCACCGGCGCGCGGACATGGAGCGCCACCCACGACGTCGCGAAGCGCTTGGCCGCCTCGCTCGTCCACCGGATGAGATACTCCGAATTGCCGCTTCCGCTCACGGCCACGAGGTACGGACCTATGTGGTCCGCCGGACCGTCCCGATCCCCCCCGCTCCGCCGCGGATCCGCCGTCTCCATGATACGCCAACACTACCACTACGCGCGTCAGCCCGTATATTTGGAAACCATTAAAGTTGCGGCAGCTCGATATTCTCGATTATGTGGGCGCCCCGCCGCGCCTCGACGGCGCGGCGGCCATGTGCTCCGCTCCAAGTCCTCGCGGCACCCCCTGTAAGCCGCTGCCGCGGCGCTCGTCGCGGGAACACCGACGGTATTCCCGCCGCTCCGGGCTATCCGCTTCGCCCATTGGCGCGGTCTTCATCCTTCGGTCGCCCGGACACGTAAGGCAAAAAAAAGACCCGGCGAACTGCCAGGTCTTTTAGCCCCTAGGGGAATCGCCCTCCAGCCTCGAACATCGTGTTCTCGGCTTCCGGGCCGCCTGCGCTCGCTTCCGCGCGCCTCCCTGCGCGCTCATCCTCGCATTCGCTCGGCGCTCGCTCCGGTTCGATTCCCCTAGGGACTAAAAAAAACCTGGCTTTCGCCAGGTTTTTTTTAGCCCCTAGGGGAATCGAACC
>CAYZZW010000101.1:0-5214 GCA_964482955.1 uncultured Treponemataceae bacterium
GCGATCACGGCGGGGTTGCGCGGGTCGTCCTCGGGGATGCCCGCCTCCACCTTGCCGACGAGATCCGCGCCGACGTCCGCGGCCTTCGTGAAGATGCCGCCGCCCACGCGCGCGAAGAGCGCCACGCCCGACGCGCCGAGCGAAAACCCGGACAGCACGGGGAACACCGCGCGCTCGAGCGCGTCGACCGTCGAACCCGCGAACCAGGCGGCTCCGGCCATCACCGCGGCGAGCCCGGCCATCGCGAGGCCGACGACGGTCATGCCCATCACCGAGCCGCCGGCGAACGCGACGCCGAGGGCTTCCGTCGGTCCGCGCATGGCGGCCGCGGCGGTGCGCGAGTTGGCGGCGGTGGCCACCTTCATGCCGAAGTAGCCGGACGACGCCGAACAGATCGCCCCGAGCGCGAACGCCGCGGCCTGCAGGCGCAGCGGCCCCGTGTTGGCCAGCGCCAGCATGAGCGCGGCGACCGCGATGAACGGCCCGAGCGCCATGTACTCGCGCTTCAGGAACACCGAGGCGCCCTCGGCGATGTAACCCGCGATCCGCGACAGCTCGGCGTTGCCCTGCGAGCGGCCGTAGATCCATCGTGTCGTGACGATCGCGAAGGCGAGGGCCGCGAAGGCTCCCGCGCCCGCGAAGACGAGGGCGGTGTCGAACGTCATGCATACCTCCGCCGCGCGGAACGCGCGGAACGCGGAAAGTATAGTATGGAAGTCGTCGCAACACAATTCTTTCCGCCGTCCACTTCACCGAGCGCGACGCGGCGGGGTACAATGCGGCATGGACGACCCCGTTCACCGCTCACCCGCGGACCACCGGCGCGACCGCGAAACCGGACATATCGTGTATCCCTGCTTTTCGCGTCGTTCCGGCGGTCTTTCGATCGGCGTGAACCTCTTTCCCGACCGCAAGGCGTGCAACTTCGACTGTCCCTACTGCGAAGTGTTCCCCTTCGAAGCGCGCGTCCGTTTCGACGTCGACGACTTGGTTCACGGCCTGCGCGGCTTTTTCGAACGGGGCCTTCCCCGTTTCGGCGGCGAACGCGTGCGCGACATATGCCTCTCCGGGAACGGCGAGCCCACCCTGTCCCCGCATTTCATGGAAGCCCTCGACGCGGCGATCGCCGCTCGAGATCAATACGCGCCCGAAGCGGACGCGGTCGTCATCACGAACTCCACGAGGCTCGGCGACGCGGCGTTCGCGCCGGAGCTCGGGAGGCGGGTCGACGAGAGCCGCGTACGCGTGTGGGCCAAGCTCGACGCCGGCAACGAAGCCGCCTATGGACGCATGAACCGCTCGGCGGTGCCCTTTGCGGATCTCGTCGCGGGTTTCCGGACCTTCTCGAAAGGACATGATACTGTGGTTCAGTCGATGTTCTGCGCCCTCGACGGCGTGCCACCGTCCGAAGCCGATCTTGAAGATTACGTGGCGCTCGCCGCGAGCATCGCGCGGGAAGGCGGAAAGGTGACCGAGTTCCATCTGTACACGCAGGCGCGTCCGTCGCCCGAACACCGGACGTCCGCCGTCGGGGGCGACGTCCTGCGGGGCGTCGCCGCCCGGTTGAAAGCCAAGCTGGAAGCCCGGCTGGAAGCCAGGCTTCCAGCCCGGCGCATACCGATCAGGCTCTTCGACGAGCGGGGCGAGATGGACGCGTCCGGGATCGCGCGTTGATCGACCTCCACACCCATTCAACAGCGAGCGACGGCGTCCTGTCGCCGACCGCCCTCCTCGACATGGCAGCGTCCCGCAAGCTCGTCGCGCTCGCGCTGACGGACCACGACACCGTGGCCGGCCTCGACGAAGCCGGCCGCCGCGCGGCGGAGCTCGGCATCCGCCTCGTGCGCGGCGTCGAGATCGAGATCGCCTTCAAGCCCGGCGAGTTCCACCTGCTCGGTCTCGACCTGGGAGACGTGTCGCCCGCGCTCCGGAAAGCCCTGGCCCGTCTCGCCCGATCGCGCGAGGAGCGCAACCGCCGCATCGTGTGGCGGCTCCGGAACGAGGGCATCGAACTCGATTACGACGCGCTCGTCGCGGAGTCGGGATCGGCCAACGTGGGCCGCGCGCACATCGCCAAGAAACTCGTGGAGCTCAAGGCCGTCCGCACGAAGCAGCAAGCCTTCGACAAGTACCTCGCCAAGGGTCGCCCGATGTACGAGGCGAAGGACTGCCTCGAGCTCCCGGAAGCGCTCGCGCTCATCCGCGAATCGGGGGGGCTTTCGTTCGTCGCGCACCCCCTCTCGCTCTTCGTGTCGTGGACGAAGCTCCGCGTCCTCGCCGAGCAATGGAAAGCGCTTGGCGTCGACGGTATCGAGGCGTGGCACCCGACCGCCAAGGAAGGGCAATGCGCGCGCCTGGAGCGCCTCGGCCGCGAGTTCGGCTTCCGCGTCACCGCCGGCAGCGACTTCCACGGCACCTCCCGCCCCGAGCGCCTCCTCGGCCGCACCTCAGGCGACCGCGACATCCCCGACACCTACCTCGCCGCCCTCGAGCGGTGACCTTCGCGGCTTCGACACGAAGAGGCATTCTCGTGCAAGACTCACCACGGAGATCACGGAGATTCGTACCACGGAGATCACGGAGAAGAGGGGAGTGAGGGTTTTAAGAGAGGTAGCTTCGGGCCGGTACTGAACAAACGAAAGTCCGCCGCGATTCGTCGGCCTACTTGTCGTCGTACGGTGCTATTGGGAGACGCACGGTGCCCGATGAAGAACCGCATACCACCACCGCTCCGGTCGCTCCGTTCCGATACCTGCCCGTCGCACCTTCCTGTAATCCTCGCCTCTGGGAGAAGCAAACCATGTTGGATTCGGTCGCAAACCAAGTTTGATTCAGCCGCAAACCAAGTTGGGTTCAAACGTGAAGATCAGAACTGAGCGCACCACGGTGCCAGGCACCGAACCGAGCCTACAACCGCCGGGCGAGCTTATTCAGCCGGTCCATAGCCGAACAAAGCCCGCCGCGATTCGTTGGTCTCGGAGCCGTGGTACGGCGCTACTGGGGTGAAGCGGCACCCGATGACAAACCGCATGCGACCGCAGGGTGGTGGTATAGCTATCCACGCCGAATATTGCGAGTACTCTCGCCTATTCGGCGTGGATAGCTATACCACCACCGCTCCGGTTGATTCGGTCCGACACCCGTCCGCCGCACCCTCTGTATCGCCTACGCTTTCGAGTCCTCCGAATCGCAGCCCGCGGTTGGATCGACGCCGGTGCGCGCCCGGTACGCCGCCTCCGCGCCATTGAGGACGAGCACGCCCGTCGCGGAGAGCGCAGCGATGATTCCGATGGCGATCCAGGTGATCTCGAGACCGAAGGCGTCCTTGGCGGCGCCCGAGACCGGCGTCGCGATGGCCCAGCCGAAGCCCCAGATGATCGGCAGGACGGCGTTGAAGCGGCCTCGGTGCGACATGGGCGTGTGGTTCGCCACGTACGCGTTCGAGTTCACGCTGTTGAGGATCTCGCCCAGGGTCCACACGAAGGTCGATACGAAGAAGAGGAGCGGCGTGCGCGTGAAGGCGAGCATCCCGAAGCCGACCGCGTAGAGGAAACCGGAAATGGCCGTGTTGACGACCGGCCCGAAACGGCGGAACAGGGCGATCACGGGGATGTTGAACGCGACGACGATGAGCGCGTTCGCCGTCATCAGGGCGCCGTAGAGCGGCGCGCCGCCCGAGCCGAGGAAGGCTTCGGTCTGCATGGGCAGGAGGAAGCGGTGTTGGGCGTACACGAACCCGTACCAAGTGGTGATGAAGACGTAGAGGAGCAGGAACGGCCGCGAAAGGAGCGCGGTCAGGATATTGCCCTTCACTGCCTTTTCCGTCGAATCGGTATGGTAGCTCGCCTCGATCTGCTCCGCGGTCGGCTTCGACTCCGGCACGAACGACTGCACGAGGATCATGGCGAGGCACGCGGCGATCGCGTTCCCCCAGAACATCCACGAAGGCGCCGCGTTGAACAGGAAGCCCGCGATGAGCGGCCCGAGCGCGAAACCGAGGTTGTGGCCGAGGTAGAGGAACGAGAACGCCGCCTGCCGGTTGTCCGGCGTGGTCAGGTCGACGTTCATCGCGCCGCGCGCGGGATCGGTGATGCCGTCGAAGAACAGCGAGATCATGATGAAGACGATGGTGGTCTGCGAGCCGATCAGGAAACCGCAGGGGATGAAGGCCGCCACGGAGACGAGCTGCGTGACCATCATCACGCGCTTGCGCCCGAAGCGGTCGGCGAGCTTCCCGCCCATCACACTGCCGGGCACGTACGCGAGCGACATCAGCATCATGATGAAGCCGGCCGTCTTGGCGCTGAAGCCGAGCTGCTTCGTGAGGATCAGCGTCATGAACGGGAACACGAACACCCCGACGCCGTTCACGATCGTGGCGACGAAGAGGACGTAAATGCTTTTCGGAAGATGCATGTAATCGTGGATCGCGCGCCTCAACGTCGAACGCGGCATTTCGATATGGTCTGACATACCCAGATACTACCCGAACGCCCCCGCCCGCCGCAACGCTCGGACCATCCCGGCTTCGGCACGAAGAAGCCACCCCGTGTCGGAGGGACCACGGAGGCACCGAGAAAATCGGAGTTCACGGAGAAGAAAGGGAAGAGGGTCTCAGATAGGAAGTTGCGGACCGGTCCATAGCCGAACAAAGCCCGCCGCGATTCGGCGCCACGTTCCGTGGCGAGGCCCGCGAACCGTCGTGCGGCGCTCCTGGAGACAGCCGGCACCCGATGACGCACCGCATGCGACCGCCCGGTCGATCCGGTTCGACAACCGTCCGCCGCACTCTCCATGACGGTTCATAACCGAACAAAGCCCGCCGCGATTCGGCGCCACGTTCCGTGGCGAGGCCCGCGAACCGTCGTGCGGCGCTCCTGGAGACAGCCGGCACCCGATGACGCACCGCATGCGACCGCCGGCTGGGGCATACAAGTACCCATGACGAATATTGCGAGTACCCTCGCCTATTCGTCATGGGTATTTGTATGCCCCAGTCCCGGTCGATCCGGTTCGACAACCGTCCGCCGCACCCTCCATAACGGTCCATAGCCGAACAAAGCCCGCCGCGATTCGTCGACCCGCGAACCGTCGTGCGGCGCTCCTGGGGACAGCCGGCACCCGATGACGCACCGCATGCGACCGCCGGGCGGGGCATACCAGTACCCATGGCAAATATTGCGAGTACTCTCGCCTATTTGCCATGGGTACTGG
>CAYZZW010000102.1:0-4404 GCA_964482955.1 uncultured Treponemataceae bacterium
GTGTGCGGCGAGGAGACCGCGCTCATCGCGAGCGCCGAGGGCAAGTCGGGCCGCCCGATCCCGCGTCCCCCGTTCCCCGCCCAGCGCGGCTACAAGGGCATGCCGACGAACATCAACAACGTGGAGACCTGGTGCAACGTGCCGGCCATCCTGTCGCGCGGCGCGGCGTGGTTCCGCGGCATCGGCACGGAAAAGAGCCCGGGCACCAAGGTGTTCTCGCTCGTCGGCAAGGTGCGGAACACGGGCCTCGTCGAGCTGCCGCTCGGCACGAAGCTCGAGGACATCGTGTACGGCATGGGCGGCGGCGCCGGCCCGAACAAGAAGATCCGCTCCGTGCAGACGGGCGGCCCCTCGGGCGGCTGCATCCCCGTGGACAAGTTCGACGCCCGCGTCGACTACGAGTCGCTCGCGAAGATCGGCGCGATCATGGGCTCGGGCGGCATGGTGGTCATGGACCGCGACAACTGCATGGTGGACGTGGCGCGCTACTTCGTCGGCTTCACGTCGGCCGAGTCGTGCGGCAAGTGCACGCCCTGCCGCGAGGGCCTGTCGCAGATGCTCCGCATCCTGAACGACGTGTCGCGCGGCGAGGCGACGATGGCCGACCTCGACGAGCTCGAAAAGCTAGCGCGCGTGGCGAAGGACGGCGCGCTCTGCGCGCTCGGGCAGACCGCGGCCAACCCGATCCTGACGACGCTCGAGTACTTCCGCGAGGAGTACGAGCACCACATCCGCGACAAGCGCTGCGAGGCCGGCGTCTGCGAGGACCTCTACGAGGCGCTCTGCGAGAATTCCTGCCCGCTCCACATGAACATCCCCGGCTACCTCGCGCTCCTCAAGGAAGGCCGGATCGAGGAGGCCTTCGAGCTCACGATCCGCGACAACCCGATCCCCGGTTCGATGGGCCGCATCTGCCATTTCCACTGCCAGATGCGCTGCCGCCGCGACACGATGGACTCGCCGGTGGCGCAGGGCGAGATCCACCGCTACCTGGCGGACACGATGTACAAGATGGGCCGCGAAAAGCACGTGTGGGCGCGGCTCGTGAAGGAGAAGGCGCCCGCCACCGGGCGGAAGATCGCCGTGGTCGGCGCCGGCCCCGCGGGGCTCTCCGCGTCGTACTACCTCTCGCGGCTCGGGCACGACGTGGTCGTGTACGACGCCCACGAAAAGGCCGGCGGCATCCTCCGCTACGGCATCCCCGAATACCGCCTGCCGAACGAGGTGCTCGACAAGGAACTCGAGCTCTGGAAGAAGCTCGGCGTGCGCTTCGTGTTCGGCGCGCGCGTCGGGAAGGACGTGACGCTCGACGCGCTGGCGAAGAACCACGACGCGGTGCTCGTGTGCGTCGGCGCCGGAGGCGACCGGCCGCTCGGGATCAAGGGCGAGGAACTGCCCGGCGTCCACCCCGGCTACCACTGGCTCGAAAAGTACGCGATGAACAAGGCGCCGAAGCCCGGCCAGAAGGTCATCGTCATCGGCGGCGGCAACGTGGCCATCGACGCGGCCCGGACGCTCTTCCGCCTCGAAAAGGACGTGCTCGTGGCCTACCGCCGCACGCGCTCCGACATGCCGGCCAACGAGGAAGAGATCAACGGAGCCCTCGAGGAAGGCATCGACTTCAAGTTCATGATCGCCCCCGAGGAGATCCTGGCGGGCAAGGACGGACGCGTGGCGGGCGTGCGCTTCGCGGTGATGAAGGCCGGCGGCGTGGACCGCTCGGGCCGTCCCGCGCCGGTGCCCACCGGCAAGACGATCGACATCCCCTGCGACGACGTGATCGTGGCGGCGGGCGAGGTCGTCGACGCGAAGGACCTGGCGAAGTCGGGGCTGTCGCTCCGCAAGGACGGCACGGTGAACGCGAATCCCTTCACGGGGCTCGCGGGCTTGCCGAACGTATGGGCGGCGGGTGACGCGGTCACGGGGCCGGCCACCGCGGCGGAAGCCATGGGACGCGCCAAGACGGCCGCGCGCGAGATCGACCGCGCGCTGACCGGGCTCGAGCGCTTCGGGACGCTCTTCCGCGACTTCAAGTACGACATGTCGGTGCCCGAGGAGCCGCCGAAGTGCGCGATGAACAAGGGATCGCGCATCCCGCCGGAACAGCGCCGCGGCAACTTCATCGAGATCGCGCGCGGGTATTCGGGCGAGCAGGCCGCGAACGAGGCGGACCGCTGCCTCCGCTGCGACGTCCGCAAGAACGCCAGGAGCCCGTGGCGCTGACGCCCGGGGAAAGGATGACTGCCATGGAAAAGAAGAAGATATCGCTCACCGTGGACGGCATGAAGGTGTCGGTCCCCGAAGGTTCCACCATTCTGGAAGCGTGCCGCTCGGCGGGCATCGCGGTGCCGACGCTCTGCCACCTCAAGGACGTGTCGACCAACGCGTCGTGCGGCGTGTGCGTCGTCGAGGTCGAGGGCGCGCGCGCCCTGGTCCGCTCCTGCGTGCAGGCGGCGGGCGAGGGCATGGTCGTGAAGACGACCGGGGTCCGCGTGAACGAAGTCCGGCGCACGGTCGTGGAGCTGCTCCTGGCGAACCACCCGACCGACTGCCTGGCGTGCCAGCGGAACGGCACCTGCGAGCTGCAGGGCATCGCCGAGCGACTGGGCGTCCGCAAGAACCCGTACAAGCACACCCGCAAGCTCCACCACCGCGACGAGACCGGCGCCGCCGTCGTGCGCGACGACGAGAAGTGCATCCTCTGCGGGCGCTGCGTGTCCGTGTGCCGCGACGTGCAGGGCGTGTCCGCGATCGAGTTCAACGGCCGCGGCATCCGGAGCCGCGTGTCGCCCTTCCTGGACGCCGCGCTCCACAACTCGGTGTGCGTGTCCTGCGGGCAGTGCACGCTCGTGTGCCCCACGGGCGCCCTGACCGAGCGCGACGAGACCGACGAAGTCTTCGCCGCGTTGGCCGATCCCGACAAGGTGGTCGTGGTGCAGACGGCGCCCGCCATCCGCGCCAGCCTCGGCGAGGCGCTCGGCGCCGCCCCCGGCGACCTCAACACGGGCAAGCTCGTGGCGGCCCTCCGGCGCCTCGGCTTCGACAAGGTTTTCGACACTGACTTCACGGCGGACCTCACGATCATGGAGGAAGGCTCCGAGCTCATCCAGCGCCTCACGAAGGGCGGCGTGCTCCCCATGATCACGAGCTGTTCGCCCGGCTGGATCAACTTCATCGAGACCTTCTATCCGAAGCTGTTGCCGCACCTCTCGTCGTGCAAGTCGCCGCAGCAGATGTTCGGCGCGCTCGCGAAATCCTGGTGGGCGGAGAAGAACGGGATCGACCCGTCGAAACTGGTCGTCGTATCCATCATGCCGTGCACCGCCAAGAAGCACGAAGCCGGGCGCCCCGAGATGACGGACGCGTGGAAGTGGTGGAAGGACAAGGGCCGGAAGGACGCGCAGTACCGCGACGTCGATTTCGCGCTGACGACGCGCGAGCTGGCCCGCATGGTGAAGCGCGTCGGCATCGACTTCGCGAACCTGCCCTCCGAGAACTACGACGATCCCCTCGGCAAGTCGACGGGCGCCGCGGTGATCTTCGGCACGACCGGCGGCGTCATGGAGGCGGCGGCGCGCACCGCGTACGAGCTCGTCACGGGATCGCCCATCCCCACGCTCGAGATCGAGCCGATCCGCGGCCTCGACGGCATCAAGACCGTGGAGCTCGACCTGAAGGGCACGAAGGCGAAGTTCGCCGTGGCGCACACGCTGAAGAACGCGCGCGTCATCCTCGAAGAGATCGCCGCGGGTCAGAGCCCGTACGCCTTCATCGAGATCATGTCGTGCCCCGGCGGCTGCGCGGGCGGCGGCGGCCAGCCACTCCTCACGGACACGGCCAAGCGGAAGACGCGGCAGGAGGCCATCTACAAGGAAGATCGCCGCCTGTCCGTGCGGAAGTCGCACGAAAACGTTGCCGTGCAGGAGCTCTACAAGGATTTCCTCGGCAAACCCTTAGGACACCTGTCGCACGAACTGCTGCACACCGACTACGCCCCGCGGAAGACTTGATGTAAGAATCTTGCCACGGCGAAAGCTGGCGCGCGCGCAGCGCCATAAGCGACGGTTCATGCAGGGACGCATGAACCGTCGCCAGCCGAACGCTCCTCTTTCGGCGATGTCCAGAATCCGCACGGACGCGGATTCTGGACTTGGCGCAGAGGCACGGAGAGGAAATGGGGTTTGGGGACTTGTGTGCGTAGGAACGCTAAAGCTAGATCCAGGATGGGAGACACACTACCGTATCTCAAAATCTTTTTCCTTCTTTCTCTGTGTCTCTGTGCCAACGCTCGGGTACTCGCCGGGCTTCGCTCTGTCGCCAATCTTCCAACGGTGGCGAATCTTCTCACTGTGAACCGCCCCGGGTTTGCCGGAGAGTCCGCTAATTGAGTCCGGCTCCTACGGC
>CAYZZW010000103.1:0-4367 GCA_964482955.1 uncultured Treponemataceae bacterium
CTCGTTGATGATGCGCTTCACCTCGAGGCCCGCGACCTTGCCGGCGTCCTTCGTGGCCTGGCGCTGGGCGTCGTTGAAGTACGCCGGCACCGTGATGACGGCCTCGGTGACGGCCTCGCCGAGGTAGTCCTCCGCGGTCTTCTTCATCTTCTGGAGGACGAAGGCGCTGATCTCCTGCGGCGAGTACATCTTGCCGGAGATGTCGACCCGCACGTCGCCGCCGTTGTCGGCGACCTTGTACGGCACGAGCTTCATCTCCTCGGTCACTTCGCCGTAGCGGCGGCCCATGAAACGCTTGATCGAGTAGACCGTATTCTCGGGATTCGTGATGATCTGGTTCTTGGCCGGCTGCCCGACGACGCGCTCGCCCTTCGAGGTGAAGCCGACGATGGACGGCGTCGTGCGCTGCCCTTCCGAGTTCTGTATGACGAGCGGCTCGCCGCCTTCCATGACCGCCACGCACGAGTTCGTGGTTCCGAGATCGATGCCGATGATCCTGCCCATATTGTCTCCTTTACCGTATATCCGATTGCCGTCGGCCGCTTCCGCGCGCCTGGCCCTGTTGCCTTCGTTACGCCTGCGGGGCGGACGCGCCGCCCGACGGCATCCGTACCTTCACCTTCGCCGGGCGGATCACCCGGTCGTGGAGCTTGTAGCCCTTCATGAACTCCTCGACGACGACGGGCGCGGCGCACTCACCCGCCTCGCTCATCATCGCCTCGTGCACGTTCGGGTCGAAATCCGCCCCGGCCGAATCAAAGCGCTTGAGGCCGTACTTCGACTCGAGTAGCTGGAGGAGCGTCTGGCGGATCATGACGACGCCGTCGTGCAATACCTGGAAATCCTTCGAGGCTTCGGAACTCTGCACGGCGCGGTCGAAGTTGTCGATGACGCCGATCAAGTCCCCGATGATGCCAGAATTCGCGTAGAGCGCGGTTTCCTCTTTTTCGCGGAACATGCGCTTGCGGAAATTCTCGTAGTCCGCCAGCTTCCGGAGGTACTGATCCTTGAGTTCGGAATTTTCCGCCGTCAGGCGCGCCACCTGTTCCGCGAGCCCGGCCTGGTCCGGCGCGGGGCCGGCCGCGGCCTCTCCCTGAACCGCCGCCGCTTCTTCGGGCGCGGTGTCGCCGGGCTTCGCCGCAGACGCTTCGTCCGGCGCGCCGCGTTCTGGATTCGGCTGACCGCCGTCGTGATCGGTCGGGGGGTGATGTTTGGACATGCTACCTTCCACTTCTATGATATTGAGCCAAACGACGGCCTGCCGGCCACGCTCCGCTCTCGTTCTCGCGGCAAAACCCGCGCAAGCGGTTCCGTAATCCGCCAAACGCGGCTTGAAACCGGCCGTTTCGCGGTCAAAACGCCGGCGAAGCCGGTCGATCTACGGTAAAATAATAAAATACGTTTTTTATCGTCAAGGACAAGCGGGTGCCCGGCGGAACGTTTCGTGATTCTGACGAAAACCGGCCAACTTGACAACCCGCCGGAAAGACCTAAATTTGAATCAGCCAGGCGACGTCCGGAGCGACGCAACGCGAAGCGACGCAACGCGAAGCGACGGAACGCGAAGCGACGGAACGCGCCGCGCGGAACACGGGGAGAGGAGCGAAGCGGTTTGCAGAGTCAGCGACCTTCCTTAATACAGGAACAACGCCAAAAGCTCAGTCCCCAGATGATCCAATCGATCAAGCTCATGGCCCTGCCCCTCATCGAGCTGAAAGAAGAGATCCAGCAGGAGATCGAGGCGAATCCGGCCCTCGAAGTGATGGAAGACCGGTCGACCGTCTCGCTCGAGACGATTCCCGAAGAGCGCGAATCCGATTCCGACGAGGCGCGCCGCTTCGAGAACGCCTCCGATCCCGGCTTCGGCCGCTCCTGGGAAGACGGGAACGATTCCAAGCGCATGTTCCTCGAGGGCGCCATTTCCATGCCGGAAACCCTCCAGGACCACCTCGTCTGGCAGCTCAGGCTCCAGCCCATCTCCGAGCGCAAGCGTCTCGTGACCGAAAACCTCATCCACAACCTCGACGCGGACGGGTTCCACAAGGAAGACCCGTACGTCGTCTGCAAGGACGCCCCGCGCGAGTCCGTCGACGAGGCGATGCGGCTCGTGCGCGGCTTCGAACCGGTCGGCGTCTGCGTGAAGGACTATCGCGAATCGCTCGTCACGCAGGCGGAACTCCTGCCGGACGCCCCGCCCCGCTCGGTCGAAGTCGTGCGCGACTGCCTCGACCTGCTCGAAAAGGGCAAGCACGCGGAGATCCAGAAGCGTCTCAAGCTCGACGAAGCCGAATTCGCCGCGGTCCTCGCCTTCGTGAAGACGCTGAATCCGTTCCCCGGGCGGCTCTTTTCGTCCCAGAGCCCGCGCTTCGTCATTCCGGACATCCTCATCAAGCTCCGCGACGGCGAGTTCGTCATCGTCCTCAACGACGAGGAGATCCCCGTCCTCGGCATCAATCCCTTCTTCGACCGCCTGTCCGCGGAGAAGCACGACAAGGCGACCGACGCGTTCGTGAAGGACAACGTGAAGAAGGCGCGCTTCTTCATCCACAGCATCCACCAGCGGAACAAGACCCTCCTCAAGGTGGCGCGCGTCGTGGTCGAGTTCCAGCGCGCGTTCTTCGCCCGCGGCCCGAAACACCTGGCGCCGCTCACCCTCAAGGACGTGGCCAACGAGGTGGGCGTGCACGAGACGACGGTGTCGCGCATCGCGAACCGCAAGTACGTGCAGACGGATTGGGGCATCTTCGAGCTCCGCTACTTCTTCACGAATTCGATCTCGGGCGCCGGCTCGTCCGGCTCCCGCTTTTCCAAGGAAGGCGTCAAGCAGGTCATCAAGGAGATCATCGAGAACGAGGAATCGGCCATGTCCGACCAGGATATCGCGGAAATCCTCGCCCGGCGCGGGATCAAGCTCGCGCGCCGCACCGTCTCGAAATATCGCCTCGAGCTCAACATGGATTCATCGTTCGGCCGGAAACGCGACAAGCCCTGAACCGGGCAACCGGGCAGGGCGGACGCGCGGCGGCCGCCAAATACGTTTCCGAGGAGGGAATGCATGAACATCGACGTACGGGCCAACCACTTCGAGCTGAGCCAGAAATCGCGGGCGTACCTGGACAAGAAACTGGAACGGCTCCACTTCGCCCAGGACTCCATCCAGGATCTCTCGTTCTCGTTCACGCACGAAAAGGAATTCAAGTGCGAGGCCACCATCCACTTCAAGTGGGGCGAGCGCGCGCATGTCGTCGAGCACGACTTCGACATCGACCCGGGCATCGACAAGCTCGTCGACAAGATGGAAATCAAGATCGCCAAGGACAAGGAACGCATGAAGGACCACTACAAGTAAGAATTTCGCCCCCGAGGCGCGGAAGAGGGAGAATCGCCAAGATAGGGAAACGAAGCCCCCGGCCGTCATCGGTCGGGGGCTTCGTTTTCGCCCTCCTCCCTCCCTTCATCACGCGCCATATCCTTGGCGCGCCCCTCCGGAAAGGCCGTTTGCCAAGGGGGCGGGGGTGTAGTAAACTCCGCCTACCGATGGACGACAAACGTTTTACCGTGCTGGACCTCCTCGACCTCGACCTCAAGGAGCACGATGCCCTCGACCTGCGCTGCATCGGCGGACGCAAGGGCTTGCCGAGGGAAATAACGATTCCCGACCTGAACCGCCCGGGCCTCGCGCTGTCCGGGTTTTTCGAATCGTTCGCGAACGAGCGCATCCAGATCTTCGGACGGGGCGAATCCGCGTACCTGCAAACCCTCGCTTCCTCCGGACGGCTCGAAGCCGTGGAAGCCATGTTCCGCTTTCCCATCCCCTGCTGCATCTTCACGGGCGGACTGACGCCCGACGAAGGCTTCATGCGCGTGGCGGAGGCCGCCGACTGCCCCGTGCTCCAGACTTCGTTGCCGTCGAACGAGTTCACCGCCCGCCTCATCCGCGTCCTCTCCGACATTTTCGCGCCGCGCACGACCGTTCACGGCGTCCTCGTCGAGGTGTTCGGCATCGGGATCCTCCTCCTCGGCGACTCCGGGGTCGGCAAGAGCGAGACGGCCCTCGAGCTCATCGAGCGCGGCCACCGCCTGGTGGCGGACGACGTCGTGGACATCCGCTGCGTGGCCGGCAACATCCTCATGGGACAGGGCGCGAACAAGATGATCGGCCACCACATGGAGATCCGCGGCCTCGGCATCATCAACGTGACGCACCTCTTCGGGGTCGGCGCCATCCGCGACAAGAAGCAGATCCAGCTGGTCTGCGGGCTCGAGGAGTGGGATCCCGACAAGGTCTACGACCGCATCGGGACGGAGGAGCTGACGGCCGAGTTCCTCGGCGTCGCGGTGCCCAAGCTGGAGATCCCCGTCAAGCC
>CAYZZW010000104.1:0-4169 GCA_964482955.1 uncultured Treponemataceae bacterium
GCCGCCCACGGTGACGCGGCAGCCGCCGCACATGCCGGTGCCGTCGATCATGATCGTGTTGAGCGACACGACGGTATGCACTTCGAACGGGCGGGTCGTCTCCGCGCAGAATTTCATCATGATGGCGGGGCCGATCGCCACGACGAGATCGGGTTTAGGCGACGCCTGGCAGAACTCCTTGAGCGGCTCCGTGACGAGCGCCTTGCGGCCGTAGCTGCCGTCGTCCGTGACCACGACGAGCTCGTCGGCGATGGCGCGCATCTCGTCTTCCATCACGAGGAGCTCCTTCGTGCGCGCGCCGATGACGATGATCACCCTGTTGCCCGCGGCCTTGAGCGCCTGCGCGATGGGGTGGAGCGGCGCCGTGCCGATGCCGCCGCCGACGCACACGACCGTCCCGACCTTTTCGATGTGCGTGGGATTGCCGAGCGGTCCGAGCACCGCCACCTCGTCGCCGACCCGCTTGGCCGCGAGCCGGTGGGTGGACTCGCCGACGGTCTGGAAGACGAGCGTGACGAGGCCCTTCGCCGGGTCGGCGTCCGCGATGGTGAGCGGAATGCGCTCACCCCACTCGACGTCGGTCTGCACGATGACGAACTGGCCCGCCTTGCGCTCGCGCGCGACGAGGGGGGCGGCTATCTCCATGCGATACACTTCCGCCGAAAGTCGTCTGGTCGAAACGATCCTGTTCACGTCCTGTCTCCTCGCTGGGATGGATGATGTCGAAGGCCGGGAACGCGACGGAAGGGCGGGGACCGTCCCGCGTCGCCGTCAAACCTTGAATTTCCCGACCGCGTTCCTGAGTTCCTCGACGCTCGAACGGTTCTTTGAGGCTTCCTCGTCCACGAGCGCGACGATGCCCGCGAGCGCCGACGTGCTCGCCGCCTCGTCGTCGACCGCCGTGACGATGCTGTTCGACGCTTCGACGATGGCGACCATCGCCTGTTCCATCTCGCGCGACTTGGACTTCTGGTCCGCGGCCTGGGTCTTGATGGTCTCGGTGGCCTCGATGAGCGAGGAGGTGCTCGCGAGGATCTCCTCCACGCCGGCCCGCTGTTCGGTCATCGACGCCGCGATGGTGCGGACGAGCTCGCTCGTCTGGTCGACGCCCTCCCGGATGCCGTCGAACGACTCGCCGGCCTTCGCGGCCAGGGCCGAGCCGTTTTCGACCCGCGCCGACATCGACGCGATGAGCGCCACGATCTCCTTGGCGCTTTTCGAGGACGATTCGGCGAGCGACCGGACTTCGTCGGCGACGACCGCGAAGCCGGCACCGGCCTCGCCGGCGTGCGCCGCCTCGATGGCCGCGTTCATGGCGAGGAGGTTGGTCTGCGCCGCGATCCGCGAGATGGCGCCGACGATGTCCCGCATCGACGCCGAGGCCGCCTGGATGTCCGCGATGGCCGCGAGCGAATCGCGCAACGCCGCCCCGCCCGACTCGCTCATGTCCTTGAGCCGGCGGGCCACCGAGTCCGCGCTGTCCGCCATCTTGGCGACGCCCGCGATGTTCGCCGCCATTTCCGAGATGGCCGCCGAGCTTTCCTCGACGAAGCCGGCTTGCGTGCTCACCTGGTCCGCGACGCTCTCGATCGAGTCGAGCATCCGGTTGATGCCGCGTTCCGTCTCGCCGACGACCTCGTTCTGCCGGCGGATGGACGCGCGGACGCCGTCGAGCGAGCGCTCGAGGACGTTCACGGACGCGCGGGCTTCGTCCGATCCCTTCACGAGGGACGCCGCGGAATTTCCGACGCCGTCCGCCAGCTTGCCCGTCCCGGCGACCAGCGCCTGGAGCGAGTCGAGGAAGCGGTTGAAGGTGGCGGCGAGCCGCCCGATCTCGTCGTTCCGCACGATGCGGGCGCGGCGCGTGAGGTCGCCTTCGCCCTCCGCGATGTTCGCGATCCGGATTTCGACGCCTTTCACGCGGTCGGAGACGCCTCGCGCCACGGTCGCGAAGAGGATCGTTCCCCAGAGCAGGACGGCTCCCACGAGCGAGGCCATTTCCACGAGGAACTGGATCACGAAGGTTTCGGGTCTCATGAATATGTCGTTGAAATTCCGGATGTACCCGTAGCCGGCCGTGGCCACGAGGGCGCAGGCGAGGGCGGACGCCGCGATGCCGGTGAGGAGGATGCGGGCGCGCAGTCCCAAGGTCCGCTCGTTCCGGTCCACGTCACGGAAACCCATGGCTTCCACGGGCTTTTGCAGGATGTCGTCGACGAGGAAGATGGTCTGGAGCGCGGTCATGAAGCCGATCGTCGCGTTCACCGCGATGAGGAGCGCGATGTCGACGGGGGCGTATTCGGCGATGCCTTTCAGGACGTTCACGGCGATGGTGGCGACGGGGCCGACGAGGAAGCCGCCCGTCACGACTGTCACGATCACGCGCGTCGCGTTGCCGACGGCGCGTCGCGCTCGGGCTTTCTCGTCGTCGTCGAGGACGATGCCGGCCGACAGGCGTCCAGCCGCCCTGGCCATCGGCGCGAGGACGACCGCCATCCAGAGCGCGGCGAGCAGCTCCAGGATGCCGACGACGATGCCGAAGTACGCGAGTTTGGACAGGGTGCCCGGAAGGTCCTTCTCGAAATAGATCCCGAGGAAGACCTGCATGAGGACGCTCGTGGCCAGGGAGACGCCGACCAGGACCGCGACAATAGTGAACCGAATGCGTTTCATCGCCTCTCCATCAATCCGGGTATCGACGCACGCGCGACGATGCGTGGCGCCAAGGGGAGGATTATATCATGCGGTACGACCGGTCGTATACCGAAAGCGCGGCGGCGCGGGAGCGGTCACGCGTCCGGATCGACGCCTTTCGTGATCCAGCGCAAGCCCTTTTCTTCCCATTGGGGATTGTTTTCGGCGCTGATGTAGCGTTCCCACTGGTAAATGCCGGTTTCCTTGGCGATCCGCTTGAACTGCAGGGTGGTGATGGACTTTTCCAGGATCACCGCCGATCGGATCATCCCCTTCGCCTTGAACAGCTTTTGCCCTTTCTCCATTTCGGCTTCGGCTTCCTTGGAGAGCGGGTGCAGGGTGCGCATGTCGACGAACACCCCGAATTGCGCCGGCATGCCGACGAGGCTCTTTTCGCTTTCGGCCACCCACGCGGCCATTTCCGCCCGCTCGATGGTGCCGCCGAAGGTCAGTTTGACGCCGTAGTCCGTCCGTTCGATCTTGTACATGTTTGCCCCCGTCGTACGTTTCCGGATTTCGCGAACCCCGAATGGCCCGCATCGTGCGCGCCGGGATCCTACGGATCCCTTCCTTAAAAAGCCTAAAGCATGCCTTCGGGGTCTGCAAATCTCGGGGTCTGTCCCCTGGAGGTGCCCACCCGGGAGGGACAGACCCCCCAAGCCCTTCCGGGGGACAGACCCCCAAGCTCTTCCGGGGGACAGACCCCCAAGCTCTTCCGGGGGACAGACCCCCAAGCCCTTCCGGGGGACAGACCACCAGTGGTGTCTGACACCGTTACGGGAGAAGGTGCCAGACACCAAATTAGATAAAAAAATATCGAAAAAGGCTAAAAGCCGGTATCCCTTGCTTGCAAAATTGTCGATTTGGCCGTACTATCCTTGCGTTTCCTGCGCTCAAGCGCACCTGCGCTCCGCGACCCGGGTCTTCGATCCGGCTTCAGCTCCACCATTTTTACCTCGAGGGAACATATGCCCGACACGAAAAACATGGTCATGATCGACGGCAACACCGCCGCCGCCCATGTCGCCCACGCCTGTTCCGAAGTCATCGCGATCTACCCGATCACGCCGTCCTCGGTGATGGGCGAACTCGCCGACGAGTTCTCGGCCCAGGGCCGCAAGAACCTCTGGGGCACCGTTCCCAAGGTCGCCGAGCTCCAGTCCGAGGCGGGCGCCGCCGGCGCCGTCCACGGAGCGCTGACCACGGGCGCCCTCACGACGACCTTCACGGCGTCGCAGGGCCTCCTCCTCATGATCCCGAACATGTACAAGATCGCGGGCGAGTGCACCTCGGCCGTGTTCCACATCGCGGCTCGCGCCGTCGCCGCCCACGCCCTCTCGATCTACGGCGACCACCAGGACATCATGGCCGCCCGCGCCACCGGCTGGGCCATGCTCGCCGGCAACAACGTCCAGGAGATCATGGACATGGCCATCGTGGCCCACGCCGCCACCCTCGAGGCCCGCGTCCCCTTC
>CAYZZW010000105.1:0-3915 GCA_964482955.1 uncultured Treponemataceae bacterium
TTGGCGAAATCCCAGACGGAGAGGACGCCGTCCGCGGCCGACGCGAAAAAGCGCGTTCCGTCGGAGGAAAACGCGACGGAATTGACGAGCGGCGTGTCGGCGCGGAACACGCGCGTTTTTTTCCCTTTTTCGATGTCCCACAGCGCGATTTCGTCGCTCACCGCCGCCACGAGCACGGAGCGTCCGTCCGGAGCGAACGCGGCGTCGTGGAGCAAGTACGCCCCCGTCTCGATCGTCCTGAGCTGCTTGCCCGACGCGGCGTCCCACGCGCGGATGGTGTCGTCGAAGCCGGTGGACACGATGCGCTTGCCGTCCGGAGAGAACGAAGCCGACGTCACGAAGTACCCGTGGCCCGCGAGCGTCCGGAGCGGCTTCCCCGCGGCGACATCCCACACGACGAGTGTCTTGTCGTCGGAAGCCGAGACGGCGAGCTTCCCGTCGGGGGAGATGGCGACGTCGTTCACCTTGCCGGCATGGACCTTGGCGAAACGCGGCGGGGCGTCCGACGCGAGATCCCAGAATCCCACCGCGTTCTCCGGAACCAGCGCCGCGGAAAGGCCGGACATCGACGGGACGCCGCCCGGACCGGCCGACGGTTTCGATACCGCGACGGATGACCCGGATCCCGAAACGGCGAGCTTCCCGTCGCGCGACACCGCGAGGGCAGAGACGCTTCCCTGGTGGCCGGCCAGCTCCTTGAGCAACGCGCCCGAGCGGAGATCCCACAGTTTGATCGATCCCTTCGAGCTTCCGGTCAGCGCGCGCCGCCCGTCCGGAAGGAAGGCGACCGACGAGACGGAACTGCCGTCGCCCGCGAACGCCCGCTCGAGACGGATTCCCGTGGCGTTCCAGAGCTTGCCCGCCGCGCCGTTCGTTCCCGACATGAACAGCGAGCCGTCGGGGGAACAGGCGACCGACCTCGCCTCGTCGCTCATGCCTCGCACGGCGCCGGTTTCCTCGGCGGTGTCGAGGCTGAAGGTCTTGATGAGGCCGTCGTCCATGAACTCGACCATCAGCGTCGACGCCGATATCGAATACGCCGTGGCGAACGCCCCGATCACGTTCAGGTTCGCCGAACGCCGCTCGGCTCCCGTCTCGGCGTCCCAGATCCTGAAGGTATTGTCGGCGCCGCACGAATACGCAGTTGCTCCATCCTTCGACAAGGCGATGGAGACGAGCGGGCCGCGATGCGGACGAATCGTCCGAGGAGCCGCAGCGCCGGACACGTCCCACGAGCGCACCGTCGAATCCGCGGACGCGGTATAGACCGCCGTGCCGTCCGGAGCGAACGCCGCGGCGCGGATATCGCCCGCATGCCCTTCGAAGCGCCTGAGCTCCTTGCCGTCCGACAGGCGCCAGAGTCGGGCCGTCTTGTCCGACGAACCGGAGAGCAGCGTGGCGCCGTCCGGGGACACCACCGCGCAGAGAACCGCTCCGGCATGCCCCGAGAGCGTCCGCTCGGGTTTGTCCTTCCCGTAGTTCCAGACGACGAGAGTGCCGTCGCGCGAGCCTGAGACGAAGCGCTTCCCGTCGGGCAGCGGGACGAGGCACGTGATGTCGCCCTGGTGCTTCTCGAAGCGGCGCACGGGCGAACCCGTCGCGGCGTCCCACAGTTTCACGGTCATGTCGGTGGAACCCGACAGGATCTTCGAGCCGTCGTTCGAGAACGCCACGGCCGTCACGGCGCCGACATGGGCCAGCCAGGACGCGTACAGTTTCTTCGTCGTCATGTCGACGACGCCGATCATCTTCTGGCCGGAACCGAACGCGACCCTGGTTCCGTCCGGAGAGAACGCCATGCAATCCGGATCGAACAGGCTGCCGCCCTGGATGACGAGACGGGGCGTTTCCCCGGGCTTCGTCGCGGCCGTCATGCACAGAGCGAGCGCCGCGATCGCCAGCGCCACCACGCCCCGCTTCAATCCCGTTCCGCTTCCTGCTTTCATCGTGTCCTCCGAACGCACCGAATGAAATGAGAGGGCATCTTTCAATCGACGGCCATCCACGCTTCGCCAGCCGAACTGGCAACCCGTCGAGATCCATTCTACAGTATGAAAGACTATCGAACCGCTTTTCCTCGAGAGCAAGGGGGGATACTCATGCGCCACGCCCGACTCGTTATTGTCGCCATCGTCTTCATCATCCCGATCGCCCTCTCCGCCCAGGCATGGACCTTCTCGCCGATCGTCGACTACCCGTACCCGAAGCACAACGGCACGCAATCGGGCGGCCTCGCGGTTTTCGACTGCAACGGGGACGGCGTCCTCGACCTCGTCCTCGCGGGGCAGCAGGGAAGCGCGAGAAAAGCCCTCGTGTATCTCGGCTCGAAAGGCGCGGGCGACTACGCGCTCGCGCAGGCGGGCGACGGAGGGCTGCCGGCGCTCGACGCGGGTGCCCTCGTCGAGGCAGCGGATTTCGACGGCGACGGCGCGAAGGAACTCGTGCTGGCCGGACACACGGGCGTCGATCCGTCCGCAGCCCTCTTTCAGGTTTGGAAATCCGACGGCGACGGGACCTTCACGCTCATGGCCGACCTCGGGCCGCTCCTTCCGCGCGAAGACCGGGACGCGGGCGAAGGCGCCGAATCGTGGCCGACCGACGACGCGAAGGTGCTCGGCTTCGACAACCATCTCGGCTTTTCGGACGGAGCGCTCGAACTCGTCGACGCGGATCGCGACGGCGACATCGACATCGTCTACTCGGGACGCAAGGGCATGGAGTCGCGGCCGGCCAACTTCGGGTTTCCCGTCACCGTGCGGGACTGGGAAACGGGCGGCGTCTTCCTGAACTCGGGCGGCCATTTCGCCCCCGCGAAAGAAGGGGCGTTTTCGACCGAGTACGGCGCGTTCGGCGTGCTCAAGGCGAACCGGTCAGCCTCCGCCTCGGGCGATTTCGACGGCGACGGCTTCGTCGACCTCGTCGTGTCCGGCCAGAAAAATTCCGGCGCGAATCCCAACAACACCGACGCCGATCCGGAACCCGACCTGTACCCCGCGGAATCCCAGCGCGATCCGGTCCCGGTCACCGAAGTGCTCCTGTCCCGCGGCGGCGCGGGCTTCCGATCAGCGCAGAGCCTGACCGGGCTCATGGACGGCGCGATCGCGTGCGCGGATATCGACGGGGACGGCGACCTCGATCTCGTCCTCTCGGGCAATGTCGGGACGATGGAAGCGAAGACGGGCGGCCGGCGTCTCGAAGTCTGGAAGAACGACGGCCACGGAACTTTCTCGCGGGATACGGCGAACGCCGACCTCATCCCGCTCATGAGCGGCGACGTGGCGCTCGGCGACCTCGACGGCGACGACGATCCCGACCTCGTGGCGGCCGGCAACGACAACACGCGCTCGTTCCGGATCTACGAAAACGTCAAAGGAATCTTCGTCCCGAAGACGCTCACCAAGGCCGCCAACGGCATCCAGACGAACGCGCCGAACGGCATCGCCCCGCTCTACGCGATGCAGAACTGCGACGTGCTTCTCGTCGACCTCGACGCGGACGGCGACCTCGACATCGTCCTCGACGGACAGGCGGGCGTCTCGGCTTTGGTCGTGTGGAGAAACTGCTTGAAGTGAGGACCAAACGCGGGCCGCGATTCGTGGATCGGCGAACCGTAATGAGGCGATACGGCATGGTGCGGCGGGCGGATGTCGGAGCGGAGCGACCGGGGCCTGGGGCATACCAGTATCCATGACGAATAGGCGAGAGTACTCGCAATATTCGTCATGGATACTGGTATGCCCCACCCGGCGGTCGTATGCAACGCGTCATCGGTCACCGGGTGTCCCCAGTAATGCCGCACGATGGCAGCCACGCCGAACGAATCGCAGCGGGCTTTGTTCGGCTATGAACCGACCAAAAAGGGTAACCGTCAATTCTCCCCAGGTCTCCACAAAATCGGCTAATGAGCTTTGGAGC
>CAYZZW010000106.1:0-3642 GCA_964482955.1 uncultured Treponemataceae bacterium
TCCTGGTGCAAGATCAAAACGCGATTGCGCTTGACAGCACTAAAACTTTCTCCGTAGTCCCTCCGATGCGGGGCACCCAGGAGCCGAAGCCGTACCGGCTCCTGGGCCCTTGTCGCTTACAGCCCCTTGCGGACCTGTTTGCCTTCGGCGTAGACGGCGAGCGGGTAGGCGCCGAGGGAGAGGGGATCGCGGTCCCAGACGACCACGCTGGCGAGCTTGCCTTTTTCCACGGTGCCGAGGATGTCGTCGATGCCGAGAATCTCCGCGTTGCGCTTCGTGACGATGCCGATGGCGTCGGCGTCGGACATGCCCTGGACGAGGAAGTACTTGAGGCTGTCGCGGAGCTGGTACGAGAGGATCACGGGGTGGTCGGTCATGAGGCCGTACGCGGCTTTCGAGCGCATGAGTTCGCCGACGTTGCGGTAATCCTCGTGCTTGAGCTCGACCTTGTACGCGAGCGATCCGAGCGGACCGGCGACGACGGGAATGCCCGCTTTCGCGAGCTCGTCGAAGATGGCCTTGTGGTGCACGTCGCCGCAGTGATCCGCCGTGGCCTTGATGCCGTAGCGCTTCACGAAGTCGATGAGGTAGAGGACGTCGTCTTCCTTGTGGACGTGGATCTTCACCGTCTTCGTGCCGGACAGGAGCTCGACGAGGGCCTTGTCCTCGGTCGACAGCTCGAGTTCGCGCTCGAGGGCGGCGGTCTTCTCCTCGGTTTCGATCTCCTTGACCGTGAGCTTTTTCTCGGCGGCGGTTTTCTTGAGGTCGCGGAGCTTTTTTTCGTGCGCCAGGTCGGCCTTTGCCTTCTTCGCGAGCACGTCGTCGAAGCGCTTTTCGAGCAGCTGGTACACGCCCATGCGCGTGTCGGGGCGCTCGCCCTTCCATTCCGTCGTCGAACGGGGATTGAAACCGAGCGCCATCTTGAAGCCGTAGTCGCGCAGGAGGGCGTCCTTGCGGTTATCGGCGTAGTTGCGGATGATCCGCGCCCTGCCGCCGACGAGGTTGCCGGAACCCGGCACGACGCACGAGTAGAGGTGGCCGAAGTCGACGGCGTCCTTGAAGGCGCGGTCGTCGAAGTAGATCGAGTTGAGCGGATCGGCCAACGGCAGGATGTGCGATCCCGAATCGTTGCCCTCGGCTTCCTCGGACGGTTCGCCCTCGCGGAACATGCCGATGTGCGAATGCGCGTCGATGAAGGCGGGCGTGACCCAGCCTTCGTAATCGGCTTTCGCCTGGGACGATGCCGACACGTCCGCTATCTTGTCGCCCTCGATCGCGATGAAGCGGTTTTCCGTCTTCGACTTGCCGTCGTACAGGACTTTCGCCTTGATGAGCGTCGTCTTTCCAGCCATGTGTTTCCTCCGCTGCGGTTTCCGATATTGGCGGAGATTGTAGCACGGATCGCGGGCTTCGCCCATAAAAAATACACGGGCGGAGATTCGGCGCCACGTTCCGTGGCGAGGACTTTGCACCCTCTTGAGGATTTCATGGAAGGCCTGGCGGACCGGTGTCGGATCGAAGAGATCGGAGGTGGGGCATGCAAGTACCCATGACGAATAGGCGAGAGTACTCGCAATATTCGTCATGGGTACTTGCATGCCCCACCCGGCTGTCACATCTGGATCGTCATAGGTCGCCGGGTGTCTTCAAGATCTCCGCGGGTCCGTGGTTGCCTTTCAACGGCGGGTCATCTTCGATCGTCAGCTTGTTTTTTCGAGTTCTTCGATGACGACGCCTTTTTTCAGAAGCGGAAACAGTTCCCGAGAACCGAAACGCATTTGGAACAAACCGCACTCTTCGCAAAAGACGTCGTATTCGTAATCGCTCTTTCCAAGCGGTATAAAGAAAAGATCCCACTTCTTCCATGACTCGAGAATGACGAATTTCGTGGGCTTGCCGCAGCGTTCGCACTTCATGCGGAGGCTGCGCTCGCAGCAATCGTCGGAATCCGGTTGGATCATGTCACGATCTATGCGACCGTAATATCTCGGCTCGGTGCGCTTCCAGAAAAATGTCAGAATGAACATGGTTTTCCCGTCTCCTTTCCCAACGTTTCGATTCAGGCCGCCCGACGCATGCGCGTGGTCAATTAAAGCCTATCGGAGCGGGAAGGAAAAGAGCGCGCTCAGGTTGTCGCGGTCGACGGTCGGGTGCTGGGCGTTCCGCGTCAGCTCGGGAACCCGGCGCTCGACGTAGGTCCGGAGTTCCTTCGTGTCGACGCGGCCGTCCCCGTTCGCGTCCGCGACCTTGGAGGACAGGGCCGAGAGCACGGCTTCGGTGAAAGCGCCGTTGCGCAGTTCGTCGAACTCGTACGACAGCTCCCCGCCCTTGCAGCTCGAAAACACGATGGATCCCGACCGGCGCGCGAGATCGTTGTAGACGTAGCGGTCCTTCGTCCGCAGCGCTTCCTTGACCGACCTCGATTGGAGGCCGACGCCCTTCCCTCCGCCGCCCGGCGCCGGATCCGGCGTCTTCACCGAGCGCGCGGACACGCCCTTCCCTCCCGTTTGCGCGGCGGCGATCGACGCTTCGTCGGCTTCGCCCGATTCGCACGTGTCCATGAGGAACAGCTTGTTACGCGGCGCGATGCCCTGGAGGAGCTCCTCGACGAGATCGAAGTTCGCGGCGGTGCCCTTGAGATCGCCCAGGTCGGTCTCGTGGGTCAGGTAGTAATAGGTGGATTCAGCGTCGTTGTCGTGGAGGCCGTGCCCCGAGATGGCGAGCACGAACACGTCTTCCGGCTTGGCGCCAGCGAGAATGCCCTTCGCCTCCGCGAGGGAGGCGCGCGTCGCGTTCGCGTCGATGTAGGTGCGAGTGGTTACCGCGCCGAAACCGGCGCCGGCCATGGACTTGAAGCGCGCCTCGAGATCGAGGATGTCCTGCGCCGCCCACCCGAGATCGAGATTCCGGTCGCGATACCGCGATACGCCGAATCCGATGAAATAGAGATTCGGCTTGTCCGTACCCGATCGCCGGAAATACGCCGGTACGCGGAAGCTTTCCGCGCCGCGCGCGTCCATGCAGGACACCTCGAGCTTGTTCTGCCCGGCGACGAGTTCGATCCGCTCGACCACCGACGCCTTCTTCCCGGCGACGGGCTTTCCGTACGCGCCGAAAACCGGCACGTCGTTCGCGTACACCTGGTAGCGCGAGAGGTCCGCTCCGTCCGACGACAAGCGCAGCTCGATCTCGACCGCTGTTCCGTCGACGCGGGAACGGACAAGCTCGGCCTTCGGCACGCGATAGTCGGTGACATCGCCGGCTTCGGAAAGGCCGAGCCGCCTCGACCTGCGGGCGTACTGTTCGCGATAATGCGCGACGAGCGCCGCGTCCTTCGATCCGAGGCGCTCGAGCAGGATGTCGGGACGGTTGTTCCTGACGGCGAACTGGTCGATGTTCCACGATTCGGAGCCGCGCGCCATGGCGACGAGCGAGCCGCAGTCCGCCGAACCGTCCCAGTAGCCGTCGTCCGTCCACGCGAGCCAGGCGGCGCCGTCCTTCGACGAGGCGAACGAGCAGAGGCGCTCGCCCTTGGCGAAATCCCAGACGGAGAGGACGCCGTCCGCGGCCGACGCGAAAAAGCGCGGAATATCCGTCATATTTGGTATTGCCATCCTTCACCGGCTGGGTGGGGTCAAAGCC
>CAYZZW010000107.1:0-3584 GCA_964482955.1 uncultured Treponemataceae bacterium
GGGGAGGACCACTACGCGGTGGCGAGGCGCGTGCAGGAGACGCTCCAGCGCTACCAGGAGCTCCAGGACATCATCGCGATCCTCGGCATGGACGAGCTCGGGCCCGAAGACAAGCTCACCGTGTACCGCGCGCGCAAGATCGAGAAATTCTTCTCGCAGCCCTTCTTCGTCGGCGAGCAGTTCACCGGCCTTCCGGGCCGCTACGTCCCCCTCGCCGACACCGTGGCGGGCTTCAAGGAGATCGTCGACGGGAACTGCGACTCGATCCCCGAGCAGGCCTTCTACATGGTCGGCGACCTGGACGAGGTCCGCGAGCGGGCCAAGAACCTGTAGGCGCGCCATGCCCGAATACACCTGCGAGATCCTTACTCCCTACCGCCGCCTGTACTCGGGGAAGGTCGAGTCGGTCGTCTTCACGACCCACGACGGCGAGGTCGAGGTCCTCGCCGGCCACGAGCCCATGGTCATGCCCGTCGCCGTCGGAGCCATCAGGCTGAAGGGCGAAGGGCTCGACCGCGTCGCCGCCGTGACCGAGGGCTTCGCGCGCGTGAGGGCGGGGAAGGTGGACGTCTTCGTGGGGGCGGCCGAGTGGCCGGAGGAGATCGACCGGGAGCGGGCCGAGCGGGCCCTGGGCCGCGCCACCAAGCGCCTCGCCGCGGAGACCCAGGAATGGCTGGCCTCGCGGGCGAAGAGCGCCGCCGAGCGGGCCCACAACCGCATCAAGGTCGCCGGCTTCCGCTCCGCGTGACGGCCCGCGGCCGCCGCGGACGATCGGGCCCCGGAGCGCCGCTCCGGGGCCCTGTTTCTTTGCTATGGAGCGAGCCCGACAGGCTCCTAGGCGGTCATCTCCGCGATGTATCCCGTGCGGAGGCAGGTGTCGAAGAGCTCCCGCGGCAGGAAGTCCTCGCTGACGTCCTCCCAGTCCTCGTGGCGGTGCACGATGCGGACGTAGTACCCGCCCTCGGTCTCGTCGATGAGCTCGAGGAGGGAGGGCTCCTGCCCCACGGCCTTGCCCTCTGACTTGATCGCGTACTGCTTCATGAGCGTTCTCCCTTACTCCGAGTATCGGAAGAACGCTCCATTCCTTTACCGCTCCGCGCAGCCCGCCTTGGTCCGCGCCGCCAGGGCCGCGTAGGCGGCGGCGTGCTCGCCGAGGCCCGCGACCTCCTCGGCGCTGAGCTCCCGAACCGCCTTGGCCGGGCTACCGAGGATCATCGAGCGCGGCGGGAACTTCTTGCCCTGCGTGACCAGTGCGCCGGCCCCGACGATGCACTCCGCCCCGATCTCGGCCCGGTCCAGGATGATCGCCCCCATGCCCACGAGGCAGCGGTCGCCGACGGTGCAGGCGTGGACGATCGCGCCGTGGCCGACGGTGACCTCGTCCCCGATCACGCAATCCACGCCCGCGTCCACGTGGACCACGGCCCCATCCTGCACGTTCGTGCGCGCGCCGATCCGGATCGAGGCGACGTCCGCGCGGAGCGTCGCCCCATACCAGACGGAGGAGCCCTCGGCGAGCTCGACCCCGCCCTCGACTTCGGCGTTCCAGGCGACGAACGCGGACTCGTGGACGCTCGGCGACCTACCCTCGAAGCTGTGGACCATGGCTTTCCCTCCTCGGTTCGCGCTCGAGTATAGCACGCTCCGCCCGGGCCCATCCCTTCCGCGCGGCCGGATCGGCCCGCGCTTCCCAGGAGGCCGGCGCGAGGCTAGAATCGATTCATCGCGCCAGGCGAAAGGAGATGCGATGAGGATCCCGACCCCGGCCGCCGCGCTCTGCCTCGTGATGCTTTCCCTCGCGCCGCAGGCGCGGGCCGAGAAGCGGGTCGCGCTCGTCATCGGCAACGGCGCCTATCGCTTCAACACGACGCTCCGCAGCCCTCCGAACGACGCCGCCGACGTCGCCGAGGCCCTTCGCGCATCGGGCTTCGCGGCGACGACGCTCGTCGACGCCGGCCGCGAGGCCATGGAGCGTTCGATCCGCGACTTCGGCTCGGCGCTCAAGGATCCCGAAGCTGTCGGCCTGTTCTACTATTCCGGCCACGGCGCCCAGTGCGAGGGGCAAAACTTCCTCCTGCCCGTCGATTCCGACATCCAGGACGCCGACGAGCTGCGCTACAAGGCCGTGGACGCCGAGTCGGTCCTCGCGAAGATGCGGTCGGCCGGAAACAGGCTCAACATCGTCGTCCTCGACGCCTGCCGCAACAATCCCTTCCCCGGTTCGACCAAGTCGGCCGAGCGCGGCCTGGCGATCGTCAAGGTCAAGGTGCCCGAATCGCTCATCGTGTACGCGACCGACCCCGGCTCCGTCGCCGCGGACGGGGAGGGCCGGAACAGCCCCTTCACGAGGGCCTTCATCGACCAGATGGGCGTCCCCGGACAGGACGTCGCGGTCATGATGAAACGCGTCACGGCGGCGGTTCGCGCCGCGACCAAGGGCGCGCAGAGCCCGTGGACGAGCAGCAATCTCAGCGTCGATTTCGCGTTCCGCGCCGTATCGAGCGCCGCCGCGCCGGCGCCGTCGGGCGCACCCGCAAGCGCCCTGAGGCCTTCCTCCGCGGACGGCTTCGGTCCCATGGCCGATCGCGCGCCCATCCAAGTCGAACGGCCTGCCCGGGAGCCCATCCTCGTTCCCAAGCCCGCATCGTCGCCCATCGTCATCCCAAGACCCGCGCCCGCGCCCGTCATCGCGTCGAGGCCGGCGCCGCCGAAGCAGCCGAAGATGGTCGAAGTGCCCGGCGGCGCCTTCGTGATGGGTTCCTCACGCATGAGCCCCTATATAGTCAACGAGACGAGAATGGCGGTCTCCGGATTCCTTCTGCAAGCGACCGAGGTCACGGTCGCCGATTGGCGCGCCTATCTCTCGGCCGCGGGCCTCGGCTTCGATTGGAGCGCCATAACCGGCCTGGGATCCGTCGCGGAATCCCAGCCCATCACCGGGGTGAGCTGGTTCGAGGCCGTCGCATATTGCAACTGGATGAGCCGGTCCACGGGGCTGCCCGAAGTCTACGCCATCGATGGCGCTTCCGTCGCCGCCGATTTCTCGAAGGGAGGGTATCGGCTGCCGACCGAGACCGAGTGGGAGTACGCCGCCCGCGGGGCGGCGAACGGCCGCGCCTTCGACTACGCCGGCGGGCAGGAACCCGGGGGCGTGGCTTGGTACGCGGCCAATTCGGGCGGCAGACTCCAGCCTGTCGCGACCAAGGCGGCCAACGAGCTCGGGTTGTTCGACATGTCCGGCAACGCCGCGGAATGGGTCTGGGACTGGTTCAATTTCGATCTGCCTCCCTCCAAGGATTACCGCGGGCCGGGTAGCGGTCCGGCCCGGCAGAGGATCCTCAAGGGCGGCTCCTTCCTCGTCCAGGCGACGTACGACGGGACCCTTTTCCTGAGGCCCTACGCGCACGGTCCGAGGGAGCATCCCGAGGATCGTTTCGTCGACGTCGGTTTCAGGATGGCGCGGAGCCGATAAGGAAGCGGACTAAAAAAGGGGGCGGCCGCGGCCGCCCCCTTTTTCGCTCCCGGAGGGGCGGGATTACTTCGCGGCCTTGAGGGCCTCGACGGCGAGCACGACGGCCGTGAGG
>CAYZZW010000108.1:0-3351 GCA_964482955.1 uncultured Treponemataceae bacterium
CGGCGGCCAGGCTTTCGGCCTGACGCACGCTGAGTTCCTGCTCGACGACGCGCCTGCAGAGCACGACCTGGTCGGACGGATTGAGGACGGACAGGACCGCGCGCGCGTGGCCGGCGGTGATGGCGCCGGAGCGGACCGCTCCGAGGGCTTCCGGCGGCAGCTTGAGGAGACGGAGGGCGTTCGCGACGGCGGAGCGGCTCTTCCCGACCTTCTCGGCGACCTCCTCCTGGGAGGTCCCGGTGAGGGTCATGAGGGAGCGGTAGGCTTCCGCCTCCTCGATGGGATTCAGGTCTTCGCGCTGGACGTTCTCGACGATGGCAATCTCGAGCTTCATCTCCGGCGTGAACGAGCGCACGACCACGGGCACGTCGCGGAGGCCGGCGCGCTCGGCGGCGCGGTAGCGGCGCTCGCCGGCGACGATGACGAAGCCGCCCGCGTGGTCGTCCTCGACGACGATGGGCTGGATGACGCCGTGCCGCGCGATGGAGTCCGCGAGCTCCTTCAGGGAATCGTCGTTGAAGGTCTTGCGCGGCTGGTGCGGGTTCGGCCTGATGCGGCCGAGCGGAGCCATGCGGACGCCGCTCGGCGTGCGGGTCCCGGCCGGGCCCGGCGCTTCGGCCGTCGGGGCGAGGGAGGCCTGCGCTTCGCCTGAGGCGTCCCTCGGGGGCGAAACGGGTATCTCGAGTTCGCTTTCGGGAATGAGGGCTCCGAGGCCGCGCCCGAGACCGTGTTTAGCCACGTTCGATCACCTCCGCGGCGAGTTTCTGGTAACTGCGGGCCCCGATGCAGTCGGCGTCGTACAGGCAGACGGGAAGCCCGTGCGACGGGGCTTCGGACAGGCGGACGTTGCGCGGCACGATGGTGCGGAACACGCGGTCCTTGAAGTACTGCGTCACCTGCTGGACGACGTCCTGCGCGAGCCGGGTGCGGGAGTCGTACATCGTAAAGAGGATGCCGCCGACCTTGAGGCGCGGATTCATGTTCTTCTGCACGAGGTTGATGGTCTGGAGGATGAGCGACAGGCCCTCGAGCGCGAAGTATTCGCACTGGAGCGGGATGAGCACCTCGTCGGCGGCGGAGAGGCCGTTCAACGTCAGGATGCCGAGCGAGGGAGGGCAGTCGATGAGGATGAAATCGTAACGGTCCGACACCGCGGCCAGGGCGTTCTTGAGGTAGTTGTTGCGGTCGGCGCGGTCGACGAGTTCCACGGTGGCGCCGGAGAGATCGATGGATGAAGGCGCCAGCTCGAGCCGGTCGATCTTGGTCGCGACGATGATCTCGTCGAGCTTCGCCGTGCCGGAAATGACTTCGTAGATGCCCTTCGAGCCGTTCTTGCCGCCGACGCCGCTCGTCAGGTTGGATTGGGGATCGAAGTCGACGAGGAGGACCCGGTTGCCCGCAAGCGCGAGGTAGGCTCCCAGGTTGATGGCGCTCGTCGTCTTGCCGACGCCGCCTTTCTGGTTCACGAATACGATCGTCCTGGCCATGAACGTCCCTGAGCCCCCCGCGTGCGGTGATTCGGGAAGCATAGCACGGAAGCCGCGCCGATTTCCACCGCCGCTCCCGTTCGCCGGCGCGCGCCGGGCCATCCGCCGGTTCGCGCCCGGTCCGGCAGGCGGGACGAGCCGTTCGGCGACGGGTAAACCGGTTTGCCGTCGAAATCGGAAGGAGAGATCGGCACTAGCATCGTTTCGCGCCGTGTTTTCGGACGTTTCCATGTAATCGATGCTTGACGGTTATTCATTCTACCCTACAATGAAACGTGATTCCGTCCGACCCAGCGTCGGGCGGAACCGGAATTTCCGGTTTCGGTTTTTAAAAGTCCGGATCAAAGGAGTTTCCATGAAGAAAGTCTGGATCGTCGCCGTGGCGGCGATCGCGCTGCTCGTCGGACTGACCGGTTGTCAGATGGACGCCGCCGCGGGTTCCGAGGCGTTCAACAAGGGCGTCCCGAACTACGCGCCGGCGAAGGGGCTCGTCGACAATCCGTCCGGCGCGGCCGTTCCCGAAGCCACCGTCGATGTCGCCGGCATCCCGGCCGCCTCGAAAGCGTCGCGATCGATCGTCTCCCCCGCCGCCCGCGTCGAATCCGCCGGTACCGGCGCCACGCTCGAGCCGGCCTCGTTCGCCGCGCGGCTCATGCCCGGGCAGTCGGTTGCCGAGAAGCTCACCGCAACGCTCCCCGCGGAAGTCATGCCGCGCCGCGGCGACATCCTCATCTCCTTCGACCTCACCGGGTCCATGGGCGGCGCGCTCAACAACATGAAGGCGAACGCGCAGAACATCATCGCGTCCGTCAGGGGCGAGATTCCCGACACCGATTTCGGCGTCATCTCGCACATGGACTACAACGGCAGCTATCCCTACAATCCCGCCAACCCGGGCGCCCTCACGTCGTACGGTTCCGGGCCCGATTATCCGTATCGCCTCGGGCTTGGGATGACGTCCGACGCGACGGCCGTGCAGAACGCGATCAACGCCCTCGCCCTCGGCTACGGAAACGACGGTCCGGAATGCTATTCGCGCGCGCTGTACGAAGCCTACGCCGATCCGAACGTCGGATGGCGTACCGGCTCGAAGAAGATCCTCATCGCCTGGGCCGACGCGATGCCGCACGATTACGACTACAACGCGATCCTCGGCGTGACGAAGGGCTCCACGGGCACCGATCCCGGCCGCGACGCCGTCGTCGGCACGGCGGACGACCTGGCCATCCTGGACGTCCTCGACGGCCTCAAGGCCAACAACGTCACCCTCATCACCCTCTGTTCCAACGCCAGCCTCCTCCCGCTCTGGAAAGCCTACTCGGAGCGCACGGGCGGCTCGGCCTTCGCCGTCAACTACGACGGGACGATCCCCGGCGGCACGCCCATCGGGCCGTTCATCGCCGGGCTCATCACCGAGCAGGTCAAGCACATCGGGTCCGTCGGGCTCGAAGTGCGCGAGGAAGCCTACAAGGGCTGGATGAATTCCGTGACGCCGGCTTCCTACGGCGACGTCTATCTCGACGGCGACAAGACCTTCGGATTCGACGTCGGCTTCACGGTTCCCGCCGGCACGCCCGACGGCGAACACGTCTTCCACGTCGGTTTCGTCGGCGACGGCGCGCTGTACGCGGAGCACGAAGTCCGGATCACCGTCTACCACGAGATCGCGGTGACCGTGGACATCAAGCCGGGGTCGTGCTCGAATCCGTTCAACGTGAACTCGTGCGGCTACTTGCCCGTCGCGATCAAGGGCACCGCGGATTTCGACGTGAAGGGCATCAACGTCTGCTCCATCGAGCTCGAGGGCGTCGGGGTGCACCATTACTCGTTCGAGGACGTCCTCGGTTGCGACGGCGTTCTCGAC
>CAYZZW010000109.1:0-3194 GCA_964482955.1 uncultured Treponemataceae bacterium
CGTCCCGGAGGTCTTCCGGGAGCCAGGGGCGGTCGCTCATGGTGTCGTCCTTCTCTGGCTTAAAAGTAAACCAAACGGCCCACTTTTCCAAGTCCGTGAGTCCCCGCGAGCGCGCCAGCTCGTAGTACTTCGGCAGCTCGACGAAGTGAAGCTGGAAATCCTCGGACACGATGGTATCGCGATGGTTCCGAAACGTCGCGTCCGCGACCAAGTGCCTGTCCTCGATCTCGGGATGGTTGTTGTAGTCGCAGAGGTGGACGCCGACCGTCGGATGGACGTGGCGGTAGTCGTCTCCTTTCCGGAGCTGGCTCGCGTGGAGCCGCGCCCAGTAGCTGACCGCGCGCTTGGCATAGTCCTCCTCGCGATACGACTGGATCTCGAAGTCGAAGAACCGCCCGTGCGAATCCTTCGCGGCGACGTCCAGGATGAACTCCTTGTCGTCCTGGTAGTTCCCGGGTGTGAAGGGATTGAGTACCTTGACCGCCGCGAGCTCCGTCTCCTTCGCGTCGCGCATGACGGCGTTTAAGAACGCGAGAAGGATCCGTTCGTTTCCCTTCCGCGAGAAAAGCCAGCGGACGAACACGTCCAGCAACTTGAAAGAATCTGTCATCGTGGTGCCTCCGCTCCTCGTAACGACGGCCCAATGGCCTCCTGCATTGCGGCCTTCACGGCTTCGGCTCTTGAGCGTCCCGCGCAGGAGGGACCACTGAGACACCGAGAAAGTCGGAGTTCCCGGAGAAGAGAGGGAAGAGGACACGAAGAGCACGAAGAGGATGAAGGGCACGAAGGAAGAGAAGAGGTGACTACGAGCGTAGCTTATCGAGTACCCGAGCGTTGAGCACGGAGAATGGGGGAGTAGGTTTTAGAGAAGAAGTGCCGGGTCGAGTCTTAGAGAACGAAAACCCCGCCACGGATCGCCGCTGTCCCGCGCACGCCCGTACAGCGGCCCCCGCTGATCGTGCGGCGCGACTGGGGTCAGTCAGCGCCCGATGACGAACCACCTGCGACCGCCGGGTGGAGCCTTCTGATCGTGCCTTAGCAAGACGAAAACCCCGCCACGGATCGCCGCTGTCCCGCGCACGTACGTAAAGCAGCCCCCGCTGATCGTGCGGCGCGACTGGGGTCAGTCGGCGACCGATGACGCACCCGATGCGCCCGCCTGGTGGAGCCTTCTGATCGTGCCCTAGCCAGCCGAAAACCCCGTCACGGATAGCCGTGGTGCTTTATACGTATGTAACCTGGTCTTCGCCGGGTTGTGCGGCCTTACGGGCGTAAGGTGGCGCCAGCTTGTTTGAACCGAATGCGTCGGGTCGGGTGGCGTGAAAAAAGCATGGTATCGTGAGGTACTCCGATTGATACCATGCTTTTTTCAGCGACAGGACCCGACCTGTTCGGTCCAGATAAAATGCCGCACCCTCCCGGTTGTGCCGTGCGATCCCCCGCGGCCGGGTTTACCTCCGTTCGAGCTTCAGCGTCTCCGTGACCGCGTTGCAGACCTCGTCCGGACCGTAATACTGTATCGCCCCCGGATAGCGGTAGCGCGTCCCGAGCGCCCAGTCGTCGCGGGCGGCGGCGAAGGACTTGAAGGGGCCCGCGTCCAGCTCGACGAGCGCCTTGCGGATGACGGGCTTGTCCTCGCCGTGGCGGCGCTCCATGTTCATCATCATGGTGAGGGGGATGCCGCCGGACACCCACTCGGCTGCCGGCGCGGTCAGGTTGCGCACGGACGAGAGGTAGCCCGTGAGCCCGTTCGCGATGAGGACGAAGGCGGAGAAGCCGAGCGAGTAGCAATAGTCGGCGTCGAAGTTCGA
This sequence comes from uncultured Treponemataceae bacterium, assembly GCA_964482955.1. Classification (GTDB taxonomy): domain Bacteria; phylum Spirochaetota; class Spirochaetia; order Treponematales; family UBA12059; genus JAPLSN01. The sequence goes on from CAYZZW010000109.1 coordinate 1,812, forward strand.
GGGGAAGGCGCAGCGGCCCTCGTAGCCGAAGAAGTGGTTCTGCGCGCTCCACTTGCCCTTGTAGGTCCCGGCGGCCTTGAGCTCGCCCAGGCGCTTTTCCACCATGCCGATGAGGAGCTTCTCGGTCTCGATGCGCGACACCTGCACGTTGCCGTGCGGGTCGCGGTCCATGATCATCTGCGCCTTGATCTCGCCGGGGAGCGAATCGAAGACGGCTTTGACCGCGGGCGAGAGCTTGCCGGACACGAACGAAAAGCGCGCGCCGTTGTCCGCGAGGGCGCCGAAGGCGGCGGCTTCCTTGGCCAGGAGGTCGTTGAGCTCCGCGATGAGCGTCGAGAACTCGGGGACGAACTCGACGAGGCCCTCCGGCACGAGGACGACGCCGAAGTTGAGGCCCTTGTCCGCGCGCTTCACGATGGGATCGCACACCGCGTCCACCACCTGCGCCAGCGTCATGCCCTTGGCCGCGATCTCCTCGGAGACGAGGGCGACGTTCGGCCGCGTCTGGAGCGCCACTTCGAGCGTGATGTGGCTCGCGGAGCGGCCCATGAGCTTCACGAAATGCCAGTACTTGCGCGCCGAGTTGGCGTCGCGCTCGATGTTGCCCACGAGCTCCGCGTAGGTCTTCGTGGCGGTGTCGAAGCCGAAGCTCGCCTCGATGTACTCGTTCTTGAGGTCGCCGTCGATGGTCTTCGGGCAGCCGATCACGGAGATCTTCTCGCCCTTCGACAGGAAGTACTCGGCGAGGAGGGCGGCGTTCGTGTTCGAGTCGTCGCCGCCGATCACGACGACGGCGTCGAGGCCGTGCTTCTTGGCCGTGGCCAGCGCGCCGGCGAACTGCTCCGGCGTCTCGATCTTCGTGCGGCCGGAGCCGATGATGTCGAAGCCGCCCGTGTTGCGGTACTCGTCGACGAGCTTCCCGTCGATCTCCATCGACTTGTCCTCGACGAGGCCGGACGGCCCGCCCGAAAAGCCGATCAGGCGCGAGCCGGGATTGCCCTTCTTGAGCCCGTCGAACAAGCCCGCGATGACGTTGTGCCCGCCGGGCGCCTGGCCGCCGGAGAGGATGACGCCGACCGTGAGCTTGCGGCGGTTGCCGTGGTTGGGCTTCGGCGCGAAGGTGGCGATGGGCGCGCCGTAGCTGCGCGGGAAGATCGCCTTGAGCGCGTCGCGGTCGTCGATCGCTTCGGTCGGGTCGCCGAGCTCGAGACCGATGGAGTCGACGTTGCCGTGCAGGACGGCGGGAAGCTTCGGCTGGTAGCCGTAGCGGGCTTTCTGTAGCGGGGAGATATCCATGATGGGCTCCTTTGCGAATATTTTGCCGCGAAGGCACGGTGGCACGGGGGTAAGAATAATGGAGGAAGGGGCGGGATGGAAGGGGCC
>CAYZZW010000110.1:0-2976 GCA_964482955.1 uncultured Treponemataceae bacterium
CCCACCGACACGCCCTCACCCTGCTTGGGCACCCAGCGCAGACCGCTCACGAGCGGGGATGCCGATGCCGAGCCCGAGCGCCACCGCGCCCGCCAGCGTCGCCGACCCGATGCCCGCGTTGATCGCGCCGAACGCGACGCCCACCGCGAGCCCCTCGGGAATGTTGTGGAGCGTGATCGCCAGAACGAGCAGGACCGAGCGTTGCCACTGGGTTTTCGGCCCCTCCGCGGACTCGGACGGCGCGCCGATGTGGAGATGCGGCATGAGCTTGTCCACGAGCTTGAGGAAGAGCCCGCCCGCCACGAAGCCGACCACCGCGGGCAGCCACGCGGGCACGCCCATGGATTCCGCCATTTCTATGGAAGGAGCCAGCAGCGACCAGAAGCTCGCCGCGATCATGACGCCGGCCGCGAAGCCGAGCATCCCGTCGAGCACCTTCCGGTCGATCGCCTTGAAGAAGAACACCATGGCGGCCCCGAGCGCCGTCATCCCCCACGTGAACAGCGTCGCCACGAACGCCTGCGTCACGTGTCCTTGTCCCGCGAACCATTCGCCCATACTCGCTCCTCGTGTTCTCAAGTATACGGAAGGGGGAGCGTTCGCGCAAAATCTGTCAATTGTGGCGGGTGTCTGACACCTCGCGAAGCCTCCAGCTTCGCGGCGACGAGCTGCGCTCGTCGATAGGCCGTCATGGTGCCTGGCACCGCAGCTTGGCACCTTACATTTCGCAAACGCCATCGTTTTCCGCGGAATTGGCGGTATTCCGCGGCGGCGGCTGGACTATCGGGGCGATTCCGGCGTACACTGTAGCCATGACATTCGAAGAGCTCGGCCTCGACGCCGAGACGCTCTCTGCCCTGGCGAAAAAGGGCTATGAAGAACCGACGCCCATCCAGGCGCTCGCCATCCCCCGCCTGCTCCAGGGCGACAAGCACATCGTCGCGCGCGCCCGCACCGGTACCGGCAAGACGGCCGCCTTCGGCCTGCCGCTCGTGCAGAAGCTCAGGCAAGCCGGCGACGGCAAACCGCGCGCGCTCATCCTCGTCCCCACGCGCGAACTGGCCATCCAGGTATGCGGCGAGATCACGTCGTACCGGACCGGTCGCTATCCCATCGTCACGCCGATCTACGGCGGCGCCGGCTATGGCGACCAGTTCCGCCGCCTCAAGACGGGCGTGGACATCGTCGTGGGCACGCCCGGGCGCGTCATCGACCACATGGAGCGCGGCAGCCTCGACCTCTCTCAGATCGGGTACCTCGTGCTCGACGAAGCCGATGAAATGCTCGACATGGGCTTCCTCGAGGACATCGAAAAGGTCTTCGCCACCTCGAATCCCGAAAAGCGCGTGCTGCTCTTCTCCGCGACCATGCCGCGCGAGATCCTGCACGTGGCCCGGAACCGCCTGGGCGACTACGAGATCATCCAGCACGACTCGAAGGAAGACGACACGTCCCTCACCGAGCAGCTGTGGCTCGAAGTGCACGAGTCGGACAAGCTCGAGGCGCTGAGGCGCATCGTCGACGCGGAAGAGGACTTCTACGGCATCGTCTTCTGCGCGACGAAGGTCGACACCGACGACCTGGCCAAGCAGCTGCAGGCCGCCGGCTACGGCGCCGAAGCCCTCCACGGCGACCTCTCGCAGGTGGAGCGCGAGCGCACCCTCGGCCGCTTCCGCCAGAAGCTCACGACCATCCTGACCGCCACCGACGTCGCGGCGCGCGGCATCGACGTGGACAAGATCTCGCACGTCATCAACTTCACGCTCCCGCACGACCCGGACTCGTACACGCACCGCATCGGCCGCACGGGCCGCGCCGGCAACACGGGCACGGCCATCACCTTCGTCACCCCGGAGGAAAACCGCCGCCTCTTCTTCATCCGCAAGAACCAGGGCGATTCGCTCAAGAAAGGCAAGATCCCCGACATCGACACCGTGCTCGGCGCCAAGCGCGACCGCATCAAGGCCCGCGTGCTCGCCGAGCTGGCTCTCCTGCGCGGCCCCGAAGCCGCGGAAGAAGAACTCGAAAGCGACGTTTCGTCGCCGGGCGAAGAAAGCGAGGCGATGTCCGACGCCGCGTCGGCGAAAGCCGCGCCATCCAGGGCGGAGGGCGACACGGAATCCCCCTGGATCGCGCTGGCCGACGAGCTCCTCGCGCTCGCCGACGCGCGCGACGCCATCGCCGCGGCGCTCGCCGCCGGCTTCGAGGGCGAACTGGACGCCGGCCGCTACGGCGAGCTCCGCCCCGTGGACGCGCGCGGCGTGTCGCGGCTCTACGTCGGCGCCGGCCGCCGCGACAACTTCGGCAAGCGCGAAGTCGCCGACTACATCAAGAAGCTCACGAACCTGCCCGACCGCCTGGTCGACAAGGTAGAGGTGTACGACGCCTGCTCCTTCGTCACGGTGCCCTTCGGCGAAGCCGAGCGCATCCTCGAAGCCGCGCGCCGATCGGGCGGCTTCCCCGCCGTCCGCCCCGCCACGCCGAAGGGCGCCCCGCGCTCCGGCGGCTTCGACCGGCCCCGCTACGGCGCGCCCCACGGCAAGCCGTTCGGGAAGTCGGGGGACAAGCCGTTCAAGAAATACAAGGGTCCCCGCGGGTAATTCGCGGAGCTGTCACCGTCCATGAAGCGATTCGGGAGGGTGCGGCAGACGGGTGTTCAACGGATTTGACCGGGATATGGGGCATACAAGTACCCATGGCGAATAGGCGAGAGTACTCGCAATATTCGCCATGGGTACTTGTATGCCCCATCCAGCGGTCGAATGCGGCGCGCCATCGGACGCCGATTAACCCCAGAAGCGCCGCACGACGACAATGACGTCGAACGAATTACGGCGGAATTTTTCTGCTAGAAACCGCCAGAGGATATCACCCGGCGGTCGAAAGCGGTGCGGCATCGGACGCCGGCTAACTCCAGAAGTGCCGCACGACGACAATGACGTCGAACGAATTACGGCGGAATTTTTCTGCTAGAAA
>CAYZZW010000111.1:0-2304 GCA_964482955.1 uncultured Treponemataceae bacterium
GCTTCGACGTGGTGTTCGACACGAACTTCTCCGCCGACCTCACCATCATGGAGGAGGGCACCGAGCTCGTGAAGCGGCTCACCAACGCCGCGACCGGCAAGGAAGGCCCCCTGCCCCTCATCACCTCCTGCTGCCCTGCCTGGGTCGACTACATGGAGAAGTACTACGGGGACATGATCCCGAACTTCTCCACGGCCAAGTCCCCCCAGCAGATGATGGGCGCGATGATCAAGACCTACTACGCCGAGAAGGCCAAGCTCGACCCCGCCAAGATCTACTCGGTGTCGATCATGCCCTGCACGGCCAAGAAGTACGAGAACGGCCGCGACAAGACCATGTTCTCCTCGGGCCAGCAGGACGTGGACGTGACCCTCACGACCCGCGAGCTCGCCCGCATGATCAAGCAGGCCGGCATCGACCTCGTCAACCTCCCCGAGTCCGAGCCGGACAGCCCCATGGGCCCGAACACCGGCGCCGGCGTCATCTTCGGCGCCACCGGCGGCGTCATGGAGGCCGCCCTCCGCACCGCCTACACCCTCGTCACCGGCGAGGAGCTCAAGGACGTGAACTTCACGGGCGTCCGCGGCATCTCCGGCATCAAGGAGGCGCGGGTCAACATCAAGGGCACCGAGGTCCGCGTGGCCGTGGCGCACCAGATGGGCAACATCTCCGCGGTGCTCGAGCAGGTCCGCAAGGCCAAGGCCGAGGGCAAGGAAACGCCCTGGCACTTCATCGAGGTGATGGCGTGCCGCGGCGGCTGCATCGCCGGCGGCGGCCAACCCTACGGCTGCACCGACGAGGTCCGCCACCAGCGCATGGAAGGCATCTACCAGGACGACGAGAAGTCGACCTACCGCTGCTCGCACCTCAACCCGTTCATCAAGCAGGTGTACGACGAGTTCCTCGAAAAGCCGAACTCGCACAAGGCGCACGAGCTCCTGCACACGCACTACACGAAGAAGGAAGTCTACAACAAGTAAGGCGCCCTTCGACGGCAGCATCGGCCCCCGGCGGAATGCCGGGGGCTTTTCGTTTGACGAATTATCCGTCGATCGTTATCTTGTAAGACGACAAGGAGATCGATATGGCTACCGCGATACTTTCGTCGAAATTCCAGCTCGTCATCCCGAAGGAAGTGCGCGATGAAGCCGGCATCACGGCCGGATCGCGTTTCGAGATTCTGAGTTACGGCGGCCGCATCGAGCTCATCCCCATCGAGCCGTTGGAGAGGTTGCGCGGTTTTCTCGAGGGGATCGATACGGCCGTAGACCGCGAGGACGACCGGTCGTGACCGTCGTCGACTCGTCGTGCTGGCTGGAATACTTCGCCGGAAGCCCGGCGTCGGACGCGTACGCCGCCGTCATCGAATCGATCGGCGGAGTGATCGTGCCGACGATCGTGCTGTACGAAGTCTTCAAGAAGGTCGCGGCCGAAGCCGACGAGGACAAGGCCTTCCGCGCGATCGCCCACATGCGTCAGGGCGTCGTCGCCGACCTGGACACTTCGATCGCGCTGCATGCCGCGCGCGTCGGGCGCGAGTACGGCTTGCCGCTGGCGGACAGCGTCATCTACGCGACCGCGCTGGCCCATGGCGCCGGGTTGATCACCCACGACGGGCATTTCGGTTCCGTCCCTGGCGTTCGTTTCCTTCCGAAGTGAATCCGCGGAGCTTTGTCTCCACCCTTAACACCCGGGCTGGTTTCGGAGTATCATGAGCCTGGTTGAACCGCGCCCCGGCGCGGCTCCCGCATCCACACCTTCCGCGGCCCAGAGTAGCCGCGACCCACAGAGAGTACCGTGAAATTCAGCGAACTTGAGCTCCATCCCGACCTCGCGCGCGGCATCGAAGACGCCGGCTACGTCGATTGCATGCCCGTGCAGGAACTGACCTTTCCGCACGCCTTCGCGGGCGAGGACATCTACGCGCAGTCCCAGACCGGCACCGGCAAGACGGCCGCCTTCCTCGTCTCCATCTTCCAGCGCATCATGACCCATCCCGAATCGCGGAACCGCAAGGTGCTCATCCTGGCGCCCACCCGCGAGCTCGCCGTCCAGATCGAGGCGGAGGCGAAGAAGCTCGGGAAGCATCTCGGTCTGTCGATCGGCGCGTTCTACGGCGGCGTGAGCTACGGCCCCCAGGTGGACATGCTCCGGGCGGACGTCCAGTTCATCATCGGGACGCCGGGGCGCATCATCGACCTCATCCAGCAGGGGAAGATGCTGCTCAAGGAAGTCGGGTTCCTCGTCATCGACGAGGCGGACCGCATGTTCGACATGGGCTTCATCGACGACCTCCGCAAGCTC
>CAYZZW010000112.1:0-2276 GCA_964482955.1 uncultured Treponemataceae bacterium
GCTCCAAAGCTCATTAGCCGATTTTGTGGAGACCTGGGGAGAATTGACGGTTACGAGTAATAAATTGTATTTCTTCTCTCAAGATCATTTCCCTCTTCCCCCTCTTTCTCCGTGCCCTCCGTGCCTCCGTGGCAAATTCTTCTCATGGACGCCCTAGCGGGCGTTTTGTATGAGGGCTTCGAGGGAGCGGGCGACGAGGGCCAGGCTGGCGGGGTCGACCTTGTCGGCGGTGTCGGAAGGCGTGTGGAGGAGTTCCCAGGTCGGGGGGAAGGCGGGACCGGCGGCGGCGCGGATGGAAGTCCAGTCGGAACGGCGCGGCGGGCGGGCGCGGACGGCGGCGGCGTACGCGTCGGCTTCGGCGGCGGGCAGGACGGACAGGACGACGCAGGGCACGCCGGCGGCGGAAAAGCCGAGGTCGTCCGAGTACGGGAGGGGCGCGGACAGGACGCGCAGCCCGGCTTCCGAGAGCGCGGCCAGGGTTCGCGCGCGGAGCTCCTCGGTGGCTGCCGCGGTTTCGTCGGAGCCGCCGAGGCGGGCGGCGCGCTCGCGGGCGAGCGCCACGGCGGACTCGGACACGAGCACCGTGTCGCCGCGGCCCGCCACGTCGAGGACGACGACCTCCGGCGCCTCGTCGCGCTCCGCGAAGGCGCTCGCGATGGCGAAGGCGCCCTGTTCGACGAGGCCGCCTTCGGCGAGTTCCTCGGCATCGGTGAAGAGGATGACCGCGCCGTGCCTGCCGAAGCGGGAACCGTCGTCGTCCGAGAGCGTCACGGCGAGCCGCGCGAGGACGGCGCAGGCGGCCGAGTTGTCGAGGGCGCCGGGCGTGCCGGGGACGCGGTCGTAGTGGGCCGCGAAGACGCGGGGAGGACGTCCGCGCCGGTATCGCCCGCGATCGAACCGGACGACGAAGTGGGTGGCCGGCCCGAGCTTCGCGCGCGTGCCCCGGACGCCCCGCGCCGCGAGCCACGCCTCGAGGTAGGACAGCCGGTCCTTCGCGGCGAGGAAGGCTTCGAATTCGCGCGGATCCATGGGATCAGGACGGCCGGGGGTGCCCCGTCGATTCCCTGACGACGAGTTCGGTGCGGAGCGTGATGTCCGCGCCGTGGATGCCGGCCATCGCGTCGCGCACGAGGCGGGCGGCTTCGAAGCCCTTGTCGTAGCCCGGCTGGCGCACGGTGGTGAGCGGGGGGATGTTGAACCGGGCGATGGGAATGTCATCGAAGCCGGCCACGCTAACGTCCTCGGGCACGCGGACGCCGGCGTGGCGGAACGCGTCGCAGATGCCGATGGCCACGATGTCCGACATCGCCACGACCGCCGTGAAGCCCTTCGTGCCCCTGGCGATGAGCGCTTCGCCGGCGCGTTCGCCGCCCGACAACGTGCACTCGGTCTCGTGGACCGATACGCGCGGATCGTCGAAGGACAGCCCGACTTCGCGCAGCGCCCGCTCGAACCCGGCCATGCGCCGGTCGCGGACGTAGGAAAAGCGGTCTTCGGGCAGGTTGAAGTCGGACGACTTGAGCTCGACGACGGCGAGGGAGCGGTGCCCGAGCCCCGCGACGTGGCGCATGAGCTCGTAGGCGGCCTGCTCGTCGTCGATGCCGACGTTCACCACGCCGTCCGCCGCCTTGCCGTCCACCGTGACGAAGGGCAGGTGCCGCTTCCGCACGATCTTGATGATCTCCGTGTCGGGGCCGACGCCGATGGTCACGATGCCGTCGACGATGGCGCGGCGCGCCGCCTCGATGATGTGGCCGCGGACGGGCGGGAGGATGCTCAGGAAAAGGTCCGCCTGCGCGCAGGCGGTGCCCATCCCCCGGAGCACTTCGCTCAAGTAGGGATTCTCGAAGCCTTCGGCGATGGGTTGCGGGATGAGGATGCCGAGGGCGCCGATGCGCTTCATGGTGAGCGTGCGCGCGATGGGATCCGGGACGTAGCCGATTTCCGCGGCGATCTTCATGATGCGGTCGTGGGTCGCCTTCGAGATCTTCGACGGATCGTTGAAGGCGAAGGACACCGTCGTCTTTGAGACGCCGGCTTTCAGGGCGATATCTGTGATGGTGACCCGCATGCTGGATGCCTCGTCGTAGTTTCGCGGTTCCCGTTCGGGCGCGACCGCAGAGATAAACCGATTTACCTGTTCCACTGTATCCGATTCCCGGGCCTTGTCAAGAACGGATTCCGAGGGCGCGTCCCGCTTTGGAAAGGGGGACGCCGGGGGAAGGGGCTGTCTTGGAAGTAATTCCGAGACAGCCCCGTCTTTGTATCTATTGAAT
>CAYZZW010000113.1:0-1704 GCA_964482955.1 uncultured Treponemataceae bacterium
CGACATGTCCGTCGTCTACGACAACGAGATCCTCCTCGACGTGATCGCCCTCAACGTGGACTCCGCCAGCTTCACCCAGATCGAGGAAGAGGCCGGCGGCGACACGGACAAGATCGGCAAGAAGATCATGGAAATCGTCTCCGCCCGCGGCAAGCAGCAGAACCCGGTCACGGGCTCCGGCGGCATGTTCATCGGCAAGGTGGCCAAGATCGGCTCCGCCCTCAAGGACCGCGACCTCAAGGTCGGCGACAAGATCGCCAGCCTCGTGTCCCTCAGCCTGACCCCCCTCAACATCAAGCGCATCATCAAGATCCACCCCGAGATCGACCGCGTCGAGGTCGAGGCCCAGGCCATCCTCTTCGAGTCCGGCATCTACGCGAAGCTCCCCGCCGACATGGACGAGGGTCTCGCGCTCGCCGCCCTCGACGTCGCCGGCGCTCCCGCCCAGGCCGCCAAGCTCGCCCGCCCCGGCATGTCCGTCTTCGTCCTCGGCGCGGGCGGCAAGTCCGGCATCCTCTGCTGCTACGAGGCCATGAAGCGCGTCGGCCCCACCGGCCGCGTCATCGCCGTCATCCACTCCGAGCGCTCCCGCAAGACCCTTGAGGAACTCAAGCTCGCCCACGTCATCATCCAGGGCGACGCCACGAAGCCCACCGAGATCCTCGACAAGGTCCTCGCGGCCAACGGCGGCAAGGAAGTCGACCTCTGCATCAACTGCGTCAACATCCAGGGCACGGAGATGGCCTCCATCCTCCCGGTCCGCGACGACGGCATCGTGTACTTCTTCAGCATGGCCACGAGCTTCACCCGCGCCGCGCTCGGCGCCGAAGGCATCGGCAAGGACTGCCTCATGATCATCGGCAACGGCTACACGAAGGACCACGCCGAGATCACCCTCTGGGAGCTCCGCGAAAACGCCCAGCTCCGCAAGTACTTCGAAGAGCAGTACGTCAAGTAAGAAGCTCCGCGAAGTAGTTTTGATGGGCGTCCCCCGCCGCGCCCCGCGACAGTAGTCGCGCGCCGCGGCGGGTCGGGTCGTCCGCTCCAAGTCCTCGCGAACGCGTCAAAGCCGCGTTCGCTGCGGGCTTTCCGCTTCCGCCCCTGGCGCGTACCGCTTCGGGCAGCGTGGGGCGGAAACGCGTACGCGAGATCGCCTGGCCGGCCACGGCCCGGCATGACATACGACGGGAAGTCGGCGAGCTTCGATAACGCGTGTCTCGGCGCGTTTCGGGGCGGGGGCAGTCCGACTTCCACCGGCAGGATCCCTCCGTTCCGGGATCCTTCGGTTTTTGGTTCGAATCAACGTGACCGGACGGCGCGAATGGCGCGCCGTTCCTCACCCCGGGGGCTCCCCGTCCCCGGCGCGGCGAACGCCCGCAGCGTCGTCCTTCGCGGGACGGCGACCAGCGGACGCGAGCCGGAAGCTGCCAGGGCGCCGGGCCAACACCCCGGCGGGTGGACGAGACCACCCGGCGCGTTTCCGCCCGCGCGAATCCCGGAATACCTTGAGCCGGTGACCGGGAACCCGCGCGACGCGTGACGCGCCCAAGCGATCGAGCTCCCTGGGAAGGACGGAGACCTTTGGCGAAAGAAATGCCCAAGCTGAAACTGGACAAATCCATGGCCATGTTCGAGGAAGCCAAGCGGCTGTCCCCGGGCGGCGTCATGGGCATCCGCAGGCCCTACAACTTCATCCAGGGCGAG